>NZ_AJSX01000029.1 GCF_000262245.1 Pasteurella bettyae CCUG 2042 | reverse complement strand
CTAAAATTCTAACTTCAACCTCGCAATTTTCACATTAAATTTCCATTTTTTTAAACTCAAGGCATAGCTATTCCGCTCAACCTTCATTCAGGTAAGCTATTTCTTTCTATATAATTCTATCTAAGTCTATTAACGCCTATACGATTCTATGCTGCCATCAGAATTTCATCGTATGCAGCTTGTTCTTCAAGTCGCTTAAAGTATTGTGATGAAATTTCGTTAGGTGCAAAAGCTTTCATACCGAGAAGCTCACCTTCACGATGATTTCCCTGCCAATAACCAACCCATTCTTTAAATGGCAGAACCCATAAACAACGTTTGAGGACATCTTCAAAAAGTTTACCGTTAGATTCTCGGCGATTATCTGAAAAGAATGCAGCTTGATTGGCATAGTGTAAGGCATATTTATTATCGGTTTTATGGTGTGTGCCACGCATTAAGTCGCGCATTCTGGCATTAAAGGATTCCGCAAGGTTATTATTTACGCCTTTCGCACTATAAGCCTCTTGATGATTCACCGACCAACGGGTGTAATGAAAATCAAGACTTTTATAAGCAGGGTTTTCATCACACATAATATCACTGCCTGCTTTGACAAAGCGTTGATTTAATGCAAAAACGGTATCAGCATTTTCGGTGTAATCCATTGCGACAATGGTACGATTTGCTCCAGATATATTACTATCATTTGCAGCACGTTGTGTAATAGCGAATAGACAACGTTTAGTCGTTCTAAATTTAGGATATTTGCGACCTTTCTCATCGGCTTTTTGACGTTGTTTATGATTGTTTTTACGAAAATTAGTTGGACGCAAGGTAAAGTTGATCCACATTCCATCTTCGTGAATTTCGCCTGACAATGGCTTTAAATCGCGTGTTTTAAATGAGGCTTCGCGAACTTTCCCACAAAGTACAAATGCCGTTTTGTAGTTCAAATTAAGATGGCGACTAACATCAATCGCACTAATGCCTTTTGAGCTATTTACCATCATTAAAATGACAGCAAGAATATCGACCAAATCAACTTTATGAAAGGCAAAGGCTGTATTTGTCGTAATATAAAAATGGCGTTTGCAATGTTTGCAGCACCAACGTTTACGAGAAGCAAGGAAATAGGCTTCGTGGCGAATACCGCAATGCGGACAGCATACATCACGAACATTATCAGGGTTTCCCCAACGGTGAGTTTTTAAAAGGTGAAAAGCATTTTCTTCTGTAAGGCGTAAAATATCTTTTAAATTGATGTTTTTTGATTTGCTTGAAAGTAAATAATGTTGAGCCATTGCGAATTTCCTTGTGTAGTACAAGGCATTCGAAATTTGCTAAACGTCAGATACAAAAAATCGCCCACTTGAAAATCTCAAGTCGGCTCAAAGCGTTTATGCCTCGAATACCGTACTGTCACAAGAAAATTTGTGAACTAAGTGCCTAGATAAACTCATTGCAGCATTCGCCCATAATGTGCAAGATGCTCAATTTTTGCGGTTTATCTATCTTCCCCATTTTAAGGGAAGCTAAAGGCAAAATAATTATTTCGTTGGCAAATTGTAGTCATTCTCGGAGGGAGTTTTTCCCTAAAGAATGAGATTTGAATGTAATCCTAAATTACGGATTCGTCAAGTAAAACAATTCCTTTGAGGGGATATCTTATTTTACTACCTACCTTTTAGTATTTTTAATTAACTATTTAGTTAATATGTTTTTAAATTAGCTTATAATGCAATGAAACCTCAATTTTTTCATGGCAAGATAAGATACGATTATGACAATAAGACATATTACTTACCACATCTTACATAAAGAGCAAAACGGTGAAGCTAAGTTAGAGCTTAACCCTAGTCCTCTTACCCCAAATGAAGCTCATCACAATTTCTTAGAAACATTAACAAAAGCATATAGAGTACGAGCAGGTAAAGGGTTTGGTTCATTTGATAGTGATGAAGACAATTTCCCAATGCCTAGATTCTTAAATGATTATTTGGGAAATGATAACTTTCAACGCTTAACAGTAAGAATGATGAATACTCTTCTAGTAAAGATTCAAAGCCAACCTTTTGCAACAGGTGGAAAAGTATTTATCGCGCATTATGAAAATCAAGACAGCAATTACCTATTAATTGCCATTTTAGCTGACCGTGTTGGTTTCTCTGCTCAAAACTGGGAAATGTTAGAAAATGAAATGCTGGATATTGAGCATCTCAAATACGCTGGACGTATTGATTTAACTGCTTGGCAAGCAAATGAAACTCGTTATATTAGTTTCCTTAAAGGACAAGGTGATGTATCTGTTTACTTTAAAGAATTTTTATCTTGTAACGATGCTCTTGTTGCACGAGAAGAAACTAAAAAATTGGTAGTCTTGCTTGAAGAATTTACTCGTGAACAAGGTTATGAGTTAGAGCAAAAAACAGCATTCTTTAATGATATAAAATCTTATTTAACAGATATTAGTAATAATGGCGGATCATTTAATACTGAGGAGTTTACTAATCGAGTCTGTCCAAGCAATCCGCAGATTTTACAAGAAAAATTAAGTGATTTAGAACATGGTGTACAAGATGGATTTACGCCAGATAAAGTTTCACTTAAACGATTAGTTACTTTTGTAGGAAAAACAAGAAATTGGCGGTTATCATTTGATCGAAATGCGATGTCAGAAGGTGATATTACTCGAGAAAATGGTAAAATCATTATACATAACCCAACACCTGAATTATTAGAAGCATTTAACGAATGAGCGTAACTTTTTCTGATTTAATACAAATTTATCGTAGTTCTGAACCTGTAAATGGTTCAGATATGCGTGCTTTTTATATTCAAACAGAAGAAGAGTTAAATTTGCTTAATCAATTATTATCTGATGAAAATTACGATAATACTGCATTAACATCTGACAAAACACCTCAGCTTGATATGGTGATTAACCTCACTTTCGGAACGCCTAAACTTCAATTTGGACGTTTTTTTGACAAAATAGAAAACTTAATAAAAGGTGACATAGCTCAATTTAATAATACTTTACTTTCTCAATCTCCTTATTTTATAAAATCTGAAAACATTGCTTCATTTGATCAAAATATCTCTATTTTAGAATCCTATCAAGTTGTTAAAGAATTTTTGCAACAACTGATTTTAATGGATTCATATACAGATGTTGTAAATAAAAAACTTATATTTTTTAGTAAAAAGACGTTTGAATTATCCATTGACGTAACAAATAAATTAAGTGAGTTTATTCAGATTATTAAAAATCTTGACATCAGCAAGCATAAACTGATTACCGACTTTCAAGAATGGATGAATGATGAGTCCACCAGTAGCCATATAGATGAAAAGAAATCAATTTTAGCCTTTGTCTTATCAGATTCTTTATCACAAGAGGCTAATTTGTTAGATGTAATTCAGAATATTCAACATATAAGTGAATCAGTACAAGCACAATATGCTTTATACTTAGAAAACTTTAGTTATGAGAAATTTGTTAAAAAATTAGAGGAAAATACAGAAAAATTTGTATCAAAAATCAATGACACAATTAGTAAAGTTCTTCCTCAATTTTTAGGATTACCATTTCTTACTGCCGTACCATCAGCTTTAAAATCAGGTGATAATTGGCTTATCTATCTTGCCCTCATTATATATTGTTTAATATGCGGATATGGATTATCTAATCAGAAATTGATTTTAGACAATCTTAGACAAGATGTAGATAGATTTGAAGAAAAAGGGAAGGTTCCTGAAAAGTTAAAAGAACAATGGAAAGAAGATAAAGATAGAATAAGTAAGTTACTTCTAAAACAAAGACACCTATATCGAATACTCTTTATTTCTTTATTATTCTTTTTATCTTACGGTATTTATAAATTTATATCTATTATATATAGTTCATTTGTTTGTAACTAATGGCGAGTGCATTATGAAAATTAGAACCTATGGCTGGATTCAAAATCCATCGTCTTTTCAATCATTAAAAAAGGTAGTTCAAATCTTTGATACTGCATCACAGCATTATCAAAACTTAAAGGATAATTTAATTAACTCAATCTATAATGAAGTAATTCGTAATAACTTGAAAGATAAGTTAATTAATAATGAAAATGAATTTACTTACCTTGAATTGGTAGGAACTTCTAAAAACAAACAAGGTAAACCGCCTTCATCAAGAAAAGATGCAGTAGCTGATGCACTTATTCAAATTAGTATCGAGCCACAGCAAATAAAATCGACAGGGAAAACTTGGATAGATAACTGGAGCGCCGATGGTTTTCTAAGATGGGCTGTTAGTTTTAATTTTATCAAAGTAGATAGAGAAAAAGATACTTTTAGTATCACTGAAAAAGGTCTAGCTTTTTCACAAGCCAATGATGAAGAACAAGAATTAGATATACTAAGAACAGCTTTACTTGCGTATCCACCTGCAACTCAGATTCTATCGTTGTTAGAAGAGAATGGTGATTATTGTACAAAGTATTATCTCGGTTCTAAATTAGGTTTCCGTGGTGAAAAGGGATTTACTTCATATAATGAAGATATTATGTATGATTGGCTTGCATCTTCATCAGCTGTTGAGAAAAAGAAAATTAAATCGGATATTGAAGGAACAAGTGATAAGTATGCCCGTGGAATCTGTAACTGGTTAAAAAATGTCGGTTTTGTCCAAACAAAACAAGTGAAAAGAAAATTTCAAAATGGACAAGAAGAAAGTCTTCAAGGATATAAAATTACTGGCAGAGGAATCATAGCTTTACACCGTTCAATAGGGCATTCTAGCAATCAGCGTATTGAAAAATTCATTATGTGGGAATTTTTTGCCACCGATGGACATAACAGGGATTACATAAGGTCTCGACGTGCTAATATTGTAAAATTATTAATATCAACTATTTCATTTAAAAATTTAGTCTCTGAAATGAGAAATAATGGCTTTCAAGATCCAGAGGATATATTTTTATCTGATATTGATGGTTTAAGATTATTTGGTTTACGTATAGAGCTTAAAAACAATAAGTTTAGATTACTAGATAAAATTTGTGATTTTTCTATTCCAAAATTAAATTTAACAGAAGAGCTACGCGATAAAGTAATAGAAGAGCAAAAAGCGATTTTTTTACAAAAAACTAAATTGCCACTTTCATATATAGAACTTCTTGAAATTGCTAGGGATGGTAAACGCAGTAGGGATTTTGAGCTTATTACAATGGAATTATTTAAAAATATATATAAAATCAATGCCAGTATATTGGGTGGTGCTCGCAAACCTGATGGCGTTTTGTATATGCCAGAATTTGGGGTCATTGTTGATACAAAATCTTATGCAGATGGATATTCGAAAAGCATTGCTCAAGCCGATGAAATGATACGTTATATCGAAGATAACAAACGTCGAGATCCAAGTAGAAACTCAACGAAATGGTGGGAACATTTTCCTACATCAATTCCTGCAAATAACTTTTACTTTTTATGGGTATCGAGTGTATTTGTGAATAAATTTCACGAACAACTTAGCTATACAGCACAGGAAACCCAAACAGTAGGTGCAGCACTTAGCGTTGAACAGCTACTGTTAGGGGCAGATTCTGTTCTTAAAGGTAATTTAACAACTGAGAAATTCATAGATTCGTTTAAGAATCAAGAAATTGTTTTCGCACCTTCAATATTGCATAGTTAGTAGTTTGTAATGAGCACTTCTACGCTTTCCTGCTTAGAAGTGTTATATGAAGCATTACCATAATGAAAATCTAAGTAATGAACTTTAAAGCCATGTTTCGAAATGAAGTCTTTCAGCATATCATGGCTTTTACCTTTATGCTCTAAAACATTACTTAAAGCAAAACGAATACCTTTTTCGTTTAATCTAAGTATTACTTGGTACATTTCTAATTCCTGCTCTTCACTCCAGTCTTGAAATCCTCTATTTCCATCGTTATAACTACCTGTTGTGATAAGATAAGGAGGATCGAGATATACAAAATCCTGTGTATTCAGTTCACTTATATCAAATTCATGAATAAAATTATCGGTAAATGTTGCATTAAGCCCTTTCAAGCGTTGAGTGAAGTAACATAAGTTTTCTTTCATCCTTTCGTTGAAGCTACTTCTATTCCTACCAAATGGATTATTAAATTGCATTTTGCTATTAAATCGGAATTGATAATTATAACTAAATGAAGATAAAACATATAAATCAAGAGGATTAGGGTTGTTATTATAATCTGATCTAAATTTAAGAAATCCTTCTTCATTAGTTTTACTTAATTGATATTGACTAATTCTATACTCAATTGAGGATAGAATAGTTTCTATTGGCATTTTTTGGAATAATCTGAACATATCATTAATAAGATAATTCATATCATTAAAAATATATTTCTCAGCTTCAACATTAATGCCAACATTAGCTCCACCACTCAATAGATCAACAAAAGTTTTTATGTTTTTAGGAAATAATGGTAGAATTTGTTTTAATAATCTATACTTCCCTCCAATATAATTTAATGGACTTTTTACCAACTTTTTTTGAGGAAAATAATCTTGAGTTAGTTTAAATTCTTCGTAATTAGGTATAGTTTGTTTTTCTTTAAAAGGTTTTTTTTGAATATAAAATAGTAATTCACATAATTCAGTATCTAACGGTTTATTTTTTGATTTATACTTTCTATATGGTATTCTTTCTAATTCAACATGCTTATTTATAGAATATTTCTTTAATAATTCCAATAGTTCTTTTTCTGGAATAATGCCTTCAGTGTTATAACTTAATAAGATATGTGTAGCATCAATATTTGAGATTAAATCTTCCATTGCACTTTTAGCACTTTTTGCTGTTGAAAAATCACTTTTAAGCTGGCTCCAATCGAAAATTTTAGTTTTACCTTTTAAAGTAGGCTTAGTATGTCTAGCTACATTTTCCAATAAATGATAATTTGAAGCGTATTGGCGGTTATTATAAGGCGTATCAATATAGGCTATATCGACGCTAATTTTTTTTATTAGTTCGTTAGCATTCTCATTAAATGAACGATTAGGACGATTATTATCTATAACAGATGGGAATATTAAATCTAACTTGTTTAAAGAACGTTTATCCCAATGTTTCAGATAAGCGCCGTAAGTTCCAGTGATATTACTAACAGATGGCAAAGCTTCAATAAGTGAGTTTAAAAGATATAAGTATTCTTGTTGATTTACATAAGCATCTTTTTTCCAAGAATCTAATGTTGAATGGATAAAATCTATTCTTTTAGCATTTTCCACAGTAAGATACATAGCATCCCCAGTGGGAGAATAGCTAGATTCATAGTATCCGATAGGTAAGTGATTTATAGGGGTATCTGCTAAATATGATAGCGGGTCATTAATGCCAATTTGTTTTAATCCTTCAAAAGTAGGACGAGAATTGCCCTCAATTAAAACCTTTGCATTGATATGACTAAAATAAAGCAAATCATTACTATAAATAGTATAGTAAGGTTTAAAAAATAGCCCAACAGTATTTGTACCTGCGAACAAATCTAAGAAAGTTTCTTCTGTTCCATTAGTATGTTTATCCAACATATTTTTAATATGCTGTAATAATAGTTTTTTAGAACCGATATAGCGCATTTTAACATCCCTCAACATCCTACCTCCTAGTTTAACAGTGTTAAAGTTGCTTAGCAAGCAAGCCACTCTTGTTATGCTGCTAATAAATAAACAATAAGTAGGTAACTCTAGCAATTAGGTGATTTCTGTCGAGAAATGCGTTTCAATTTTTCAAGTTAGATCGCAAAAATAACATTTTTTCTCATCAAAAGTACGGTTTTATGATTATCTTTGCATTTCAGATAACACTTTAAACGATACATCAAACGCAGTTTGCATATCATTCGACATCATTCGGTAGTGATTGATAAGGGCTTGTTCTTTTGCTTCTAATTCATCATTAGGCAAGCTGCGGTACATTTTTCCTTCACCAGTCAGCAACCAAGTGATACTAATCCCTAGTGCTTCATAAATTTTAATTAACCCATCAACATTAGGATCACGCCCTTCATTTAAGTAATTCATCGCTGAACGATATGAGATCCCTGTTACGTTGGAAAACTCAGTAACAGTCATATTTTTAGCATCTAAGACCTGTTTTAAACGTTCTGATATGCACACTATTTCACATTCCTATTGAAAAAAGTAAATGATTGTGATATTTTATGCACAATCAATATGAATAATGTTTCATATTTTAGTTTAATCAAGGTGTGATCTCAATACTATGACCCAACATTTTCTTCTTTCTAGCAAA
>NZ_AJSX01000028.1 GCF_000262245.1 Pasteurella bettyae CCUG 2042 | reverse complement strand
AGTTTTAACTGCAAGACTCGTTGCTACTGTGTCAGCACTATTACTATCCACAGCATTGGATTTTTTACTGTTTGGGATGTAGTTATTCAGCGCAAGGCGTAAGATGGCGATGCCTTGTGCTAGTGCTTTACCAGCTTTAGCTGTTAATCCTAGTTCTTCGCTGTCCAACCCCGTATCACTCGTCAACCACACTTCGCCTTTTTGCGTTGTGCTGGCGGATTTACGGTTATCATCAATAATCTTAACAATAGCCTCATAAAGCTGAGTTTGCTTATTTTCTACAGGTTTAAAACCCGCTTTTCCCAACACATAATGCGCTTCGGCTTGCACGTCGCGCACACGGTCTTGCACGTCGTTCAGCCACGTGTCTGTCACACGTGTGCCTTGCTCGCCAGTTGCTGGATTCCCCGCGTGAAAGCGCTTGTCGGCGGAATTAATTTCAGGTAATAAAGTTTTCATTTATCGTTTATCTCTCTATTGATACGCAAAATAGCAGTAGGTGTGTGCTGGCTTTAAGTCTCTAAAAAACTCCTCAATAATCGGATCACCAAACTCAACCAAGTGATCGCCGGCAAACGAACTACCCGCACGGAAATACACAATATTGTCGTCACCGTTTAACACCGTCACCCGCCACATATAAATCAAGCTATCACGCGGCTCATTGCGAAATTGCACCAAGTCACCGGGATTAGGCAGGTCATTTTGTAAAGGCGAAAACTCTTTAATTTGGATCTGATAACCGATACTTTCGGCAATGCGTGCGAAGTATGGAATGGACAACCCTCCAACAGCATTTAACTGCACAATGACGCGTTTAACGCGCTCTTGATAAGACTTGCTTAAATCCGTTTTAATCCCACAAATGCGTTCCCAATCGGCTAACATTTGGTTTGATGTGGCTGGTTCGATAACGCTTAAAATTTCCACCGCACTTTGTTGTAAACGGTCAAACGCATTGCCGTCCACTTCGCATTGTGCGATAAAATGTTCTCCGTTGATGTTGTAACTTACCGGCGGATAAAGCTGTTTTAGCACGTTAGCATGTTGCATTAGGCCATCTCCGTTACATTCACATCACCAAGGCGGAACCATTCGATTTTGTTGATAACATCCGCTTTGCGGTTGGTATTCGGGGCAACAAAACGGCGGTCAACCACGCCGATTAAATCACTCACCACCGCTTCGCATTGCGACACAATCAAGTCATCGCCAGGAATCAAACCGTTAAAATAATCAGTCAGAGCATTGCGAATAGCCGTTTTGATGTCATTTAATGCCACACCGCTAATTTTAACCTGGATATTAAAATTGACTTTTGTCACATCAGGTTTAACGACTTTGCTTTCTTTTGCTGTTACTGGGCGTTCGTCATCAATATAAGCTTGCGCTCGACGCACCGTGTCATCACTTGGCACGCCATTATCGGCCGTAATCGCAATATCTACTGTGCCAAGCCCTCGGCGTAGCGGGTAAACATACGCTTGTTCAACGCCATCCACCTCTAACGCCCAGTCTTTGTAATCGTATTTATTGCCACCTGCTGCGGGTCGGCGGATTTTATTAAGCAAACGCTCCAACAATGAGCTATCGCTTTCGGCATTGGTCGCCCCAACCACATCATTTAATACAACATCCGTGCTCACGCCAACTGGCGCCGCCATAAACGATCCTTTTGTAGCAATTTTAATGTTTTGTACCGCGCCAGTAGCAAGGGAGCGCACCGCAACAACCGCAGTGCCACCGGAGGAAATCACCGCACTTTCGGTTGTCTCATAAAAACGCCCATCTTCGGTTTTGATTTGTAGTCCTATGGCAATTACAGCATCAGGATTGCCACTAATAGTGGCACCTTTGCCTGCTGCATAAGTGGCGTTGCGACGGCGCAAACCGCGCAATCCTGCGTATTTTTCTAAAAATTCAGTGTCAGCAGTGTCGGGGAAAAACTGTTTAATTAGCCATTTTTGATGTGCATAAATCCCTTCCGCGCACGCTGCTAAACTACTGGCACGCGCATAAGCGTCACTGTCTTCGGACGTGTCGGCATTGGGGTAATACGTTTGATAATCCCGTAACAGACTTTCGCGGATTTCTTCAAGTGTGGGCACAATAAACACGATTTAAACACCTTTTAAATGACGTTTACGGGGTGTTTAAAAGTAAATTGTTCGCCCCGGCTGTCGGTCACAGATATTGAAAGAAGCACTTTGCCGTTGTGCGGTTGTTCATGCGTTACAATGATTTCACTTGCGCGACCGTCATCAATTAACGGCTGTAACGCCTCTTCGGCATATTGTTGCGCCAACATGCCAACACGGCTTAAGTCTTTTTCCCGTTGAATAGTATGGAGCAGAGAACCTACACGCCCATTTGCCCACCACGAGCCTAATGGCGTAGTTAATCTGATATACACAGCATTTTGCAGTGTACTGATATGCGAATTTGTATAGTCCCCGGTAAGCGGGCTGATTTCTCTGTCCATGCTGACAGAGTAAAAGAAAGGGGAAAGAAAAAGGCGGGGAGAGAGTTCCACACCGCCTTTCGTTTGATTATTGAGGTTTTCCGGTCACACCACCACTATCACCGCGGTGGGTGTGATTAATAAGGGATTTGCCGTTAGCAGTCACATCACCATCAGTAGTAAAGCTACCTTTTGTTTGTGTTACGTTGCCCGTAAATGATGCACCATAACCGCCCTGAACAGCCATGCCACCGTTGCCGTTGATTTGACCTTGGGCAGTAAATACATGGTCTGTCTCAACAATCGGGCTACTGATCTCAACTTTAGTGGTGGCGGTTATTTTTAATATATCACAATCAATTTCGATTAATCGACCTTGTTTTAAAATAATTGTGCTTCCGCTTTCGTCATAAACAGCGGTCTCGCCCGATTTTAAATTTTTAACCCTAAAAGAACCGTTTTCCGTGGCAATCACGATGGAGTGGGTTGTCTCCCCGCCCATCGGCAATACCACCACTTGCGTTCCCGCGGGCGGCACGGATGTGAGGCCGAATTGTTGCATTAACTCAACGTCTTGTAGAGTTTCATCTGCTAACCCCGACACCTGCACCTTTTGAATATTGTCCGCAGTTTTGACTAAATTCAACGTCCCGCGAAAGGCTTGGCGAACAGCGCCCAAGGCGGTTTCTGTGTGTTCTCTTATGGCTTTTCCTAATCTTTGCATTCCTAAGTCCCCTCATAAATGGATGCACTTGGACGTTTAGCTTTTTTCCCCTTACGTTTGCGCGCTTTCTCGGATTTTTTAGCATATGCATCGGGTGTCCAAATGCCATCTTCTTTTAAACGTAATTCGGTGGTTGTACCCCCTGTACGACTCAACATAAAACGGCGCCCCATCAAAAAGAAAATAGCATCAATATCGTACTCTTCGCAGATAACATGCACCCTTTGCCCAGGCGTCCACAAAACGCCATCTTGGGTTTTGTGATCAGGCACGGTAATCGTCAAAGTAAAACTGTTTAAAATGCTGTCCGTAATGTACTTTTTCGCCCATTTCTTCAGGGCTTCCAAGTTTTCTACATCCGGCACAATCACGGTCTTTGGCTTATAAGTCTCAATGGCGTCATCTTTAAACACCCATTTCAGATCGTTCTTGTTGTCGTCACCGCTGCGCCCGTGCCGTTGCGCCAAAAAAGTGATCTCTGAAAAGCTTTGGGATACATCGGTGGTCAGGCTTGCCTGCGTGAAATTGTTGCGCTTGCCGTCTTTCATGCAACACAATGTCGCCACCGGAGGCGTAGAGTAATCCGCACCGCCGACAATCAGCGTACCGGCAGGGTCAAACCACGCATGCAACCCCGCCGAATTGGCGCAGTGAATTAGTGCATTCCACGCGGTTTCGCCAATGTCGATGTCCACCTTGTCTAAGGTTGGGTTAGATTCCGCCCTAAGTTCCACTTTTTTAATGCCCAACGGCTCCACGATTTTTTTAATCGCATCTAACACCATCAAACCTTTAACATTGGTAATCGGCGCTGAGCAATCCACTAAAATAGACGCTTTGTCGCGCCCATTTAAGCTAAAAGTGCGGTCCATTTTTGAAATGGAATGTTGTGTCGTGTCAACAATGCCTGTCAGTACCAATTCACCGTTAATCAGCACTTTTGCCGTTTTACCGGAATAATCCTCCAGCACGGTTTTATCTGATGGTACGCCAACATTAAAACTAAATGCGTCAGCAGGAATTAAAAAATCGCTGTCGATGTCGTAGCTTTTCCAGTTTTTGTGCTGTTTACCATCAATCTCAACCACAATCTCATTGTTAAACGGGTAGCCGTTATTTTGCATAGCCATTGAGTACCTCGCCACGGGAAATAAAGTTTGGGTAACGAATGTGTGGATTTAAACGCAATAACTCGCTTGCACGTGTGTAGTCGCCATAAAACGCGTGCGCCACTTGCTGAATCGTGCTATCAAATTCGACTCTACGAATAATTAAAGGCGGTTTGCGGTTAATTGCCGCCAAGGCTAACTGAGTCAATTTGTGGCTTTGTTGACGCAGTTTTTCTGCTGTGTTGTAAGCCTGTGTATAAAGCCCCGTGTTCGGTGTTTGCAGTTGTCTTGCGCCTGTTTGTTTTTTCGCACTTAATGACATCAAACCAAAATCATCTTTAACGTAATGTAATGTCATGGCGTTTTGCTCCGCTTGCACTAACGCCCGCACGGTATTCAACGCCGCCAATGCTTGCAAGCGCGATTCCGTCACAATGTAATCAATTTCAGATGGGATTAACGAATCATCTTCAATAAACTGGGTAGCGATTTTCAGAACATTAGCCGTGGTCAGCAACTGGATAGCACAAAACATCTCTTTCGTATCTTGCGCAGTCAAAGATGAGGTTAATGATTTCAATTTGTTAGACTTGCTGTTTTTGCCATTGCTTAAATTCGGTGCAATTTCTAACAGGTCTTTCACGGTGCGAGTAACTTCATCAAATTTCGCACGCACGGTTAAGTCATCACGGTTAGCAATAGCCGTTAAGCCGTCGCGAATCATGCCCGCCATCTCACGCACGGCATTGCCACCTTGTTGTCTGAATGCGTCTTTTGATGATGGTGTATTGGCGGAAATAACGTGCTTTTTCTTATCCATATCAAACAAATCACGCACTTGTTCAAAACAGCCGTAAAGCGCGCCGAATGAGCCTAATAAACGTGATTTGACATTAGCGGCAAAAGAAATTCCTTCCATAAAGGTGCCATATAGCTCTAATGCATCATCCACCAAATCTTCGAGCTCGGTTAATAACTCATCAATCAAGCCAAGCACAGAAAAGTTAAACAAGAAGATCGGTTTTGCTGGTGTGGCTTCTTGGAAGCTAAGACTGACTGTGACATAGTCCACAAAATCTGCTTCGTGATGAAAATAAGCCGAGGTGCAAAGCATATTTTGCAACCGCCCGCGAATCGGATGCACCAACACCGCCGCACCTTGTTTTTCCAGGGCTGATAAAAATCTCTTAAAATCGGTGTAATACCCCTCACCATAAAACACGGCTTGCAGTTGGATGGTAAGCGGATTTAAACCTAAATCTTCAATGTCGCCGCCATTCACAAACGGATATGCGTGCGTAATGGTGGCGCGTTCTAAATTATCATCCACACTCACCACATCAAATCGCACACCGCGATAAGATGCCTGCTGGATTGGCATTGTCCAACCTTTCATTTTTACCCCCGTTTAAGTTCGCGATATTGGTTTTCGGACGTGCTTTCGGCAATCGTCCGACTGTCTAAGTCCACGCGAATTTGATTCTGAATAGTAAAGTTCTGACTTTCCACCGCTTGCTTCATACCTTCGGTAATCGTATTCCCAAGCTGCTGAAATTCGGCTTTATAGTCGGGCACTTGCACACGACGGTTATATTCATCTTGTGTTAATGTGCCTCGCTTTAAACGTTCATCGGCGATTTCTTTTCGTTTAGCGGCATCACCAAGTGCATAGCCGCCACTTGCTAAAGACCAAACTGACTTTTCAGGCGCTGGGACAGGTGGGGCATACTGAAACACCGATTTGCTTGGATAAGCTGCTGAATAAAAGGCCTGTTGAGAATCTTTGGTTTCTGCATTAAATTTTTCCTGTTGCGCTTCTTCAACGGCTTTTGCATACACATAGTTATCACTTGCCATGACAAGTGCTCCAACCCCTAACCCCAACGTGGCGCCACCACCAATTCTTAAGATTTTAGCTGCCTTACTTGCACCAGTAGCCAGACCTGCTCCCGTAGTAGTCGTTACCCCTGAACCTAAACCGCCCAACCCACTAACCATATAACCACCTAAACCGTACATTGCGGCAGTTCCGGCAACACTTGCCACCTGTGCTGCACCAGCTAATTCAGGATGGTCTTTCATATTGTCAATAAACCACTGATCATAGGCTTTACCAGCTTCATTAACATTGCCTAGTAGGGATTGAGCATGCATGAACTTAAGCGATTCAGCCCGTGCTTCCACTGCAGCAGCTGTAGAATTTTTAATTTCCACAGCTTTATCAATGCCTTGACCTAATTTATTCTGATCTAATTTTTCAATATGAGGTTCTACCTGTTCTTTGTCGGCGGCGGCAATCAAACCTGCTTTTGCTTGAGTATCCGGCATAACTTGGGCAATTAAAAAGCCGCGTTTTAAATCAAGCTGACGTTGGATTTCTTGTTTTTCCGTATCTTTGGTGGTTTGCGCTAATTTTTTGCGTAATGCTTGGTATTCTTTGTCGCTTTTCAGCATTTCATCTACAATTTTAATCAGCACTTTGGTCGGATTGTCACCTCGTTTGGCTCCCTCCAGCATGGATTGCTCAACATCAATGCCTTTGCCTTTTAAGGCTGGGTGATCTAACTTTTTAAGTCGTGTTACGGTATCTGCGGCTGTTTGTTTATTTAATGCATTGGTAACATTAGTTGCAGCTTCGTCATTAGAGCCGGCTTTATTTGCTGCACTTTGCAACCAAGCAAGAATAAATTTAAAATCCTCAATCCCGGAATAGGAATTGTTTTTTGCCGTGGATAAAATAGACGGCAATTTGCTAATCATGTCAGAAATTTCAAATTTTCCCTCGTACCCTGACTGTAATGTCATCTCAAGCGCTTTACTTAAATCATCACCCTTGAAACCGTAATCGCTTAACGTTTTCACTAATGATCCAACATCTTGACCGCTAGCATTACCGGCAATTTGCATTTTTTGTGCGACATCCAGATTCGCTACGGCTTCGTCAAAACTCATGCCGCCTTTTAACATCCCATCCAAACCTTGCAATGCTTGGTCAGCCGTACCATGTTTTTCTACCGTATCCAGCACGGCTTTATTAATTCTTGCAAAGCCCTCAGTTTGAATATATTCAGCAGATTTATCGTTAAACGCAGTTAGCGCGACCTCGGCGACATTGCTGTCCCATTGTTTTTTGTCATTCAGTGCCGGCGCAATCGTATTTTTCACACCAATTGCCCCAGCGACCATCGCCCCACCTACGCGCATCACATTTCCAAACTTTTGCCCCATGGACACTTTGCCCATTTCTGCATTTAACTCCGCAATACGGCGTTTCGTCGCCATAGCGGCACGGTCTAATTCGCGACCAGAAGCAATGCCACTGCGTTTTAATTGGTCGTATGCTGCTCGGGTGCGGTTGATTTCGTTTTGGATACTACGTTCACTACGCACGCCAATAGTTTCGCGACTGCGCGCAGCCTGTTGGATTTGGCGGTAGCTTTGTTCTGTTACTTGTGCCGTTTGGCGCACCGCTCTTTGTTGCGTGGTAGCGCTACGTTGAGCTTGGTTTTCAATATTTTTGGTTGATTTGCTAACACTGTTTTCAACGCTTTTTACTACGCTACTGGCGTAGTCTTTCGCTTTGAGTGTTAAAGAGAGATCCATATTTGCCATTTTTAAACCTTGTTTAAACGTAATTTAACAGCAATAAAAAAGGGGCATTACGCCCCCTTATTTTTACGACGCTTAAAAACATAGGACGTCGTAGTTTCATCGGTGTTGTGTTGGGTTTTCGCGCCTTGGCTCGCTAAATAGCTGTTAATCCATGCGCTAACTTCGGCGTGACACATATCCCAGACGGCTTGCGCGGTAAATCCAAACTTACCCAGTAAAATCGTTGCCGAGCGGTAGTTTTCATACGCCTGCCAAACCTCGCTGACATTGCGCCGTTTTACGCTTCGTTTGCCGTCTCTTGGTCTTCCGAAACGCCCATGCGCTTTTTTCGCAGTTGATTGATTTCGTTGTTAATCAACACGTAATCATCAGTGGCAAGATTATCGAGCAAGTATGCCGGAGTCACTGCCTCGCGCGGAATGCCGTCAAACTCGACTTGTTGCGCCAAATACGCCAAATCAACCAGCATTTGTTCTGCGGTGCTTAACGTCTCTTTGTCACTTAACCCAAGGTCACTGATAACTTCCGCCGCTTGGCATTCGCCACCCACGGTCAAAATCTTGACTAACACGTCATGATGTAGCGTGCCGTTATACAGTACGCCAAGTTTCAAACGGGTTTTCATTATTCTTCAACCTTGTCTAAGGCGACCATTTGCAAATCGCGTACTTCTTCGCTATCTACGGTATAGCTTGTGCCGGTTTCGGTAGTAAAACAGCCGATGTATGAGATTCGTTTACCGTTTTCTTCTTCTACCGTGATTTTGGCATCTGTCACGTTATCCCAATCAGGCTCTGCCGCGTTTAACGGCACAACAACGGTTATAGATAACGTATATTCAGTAATGCCTTTGGCAAAGCCTTTCACACGTCCTTTACGGTTAATAGTTTTTACAGGCTTGCGGCCTGTTACGGTTTTTACATCAAGCTTGGTAAGTTCAATTTCTTGACCGTCCACTTCGACAATGCCAAGACTGGCGAATTCTTGAGCCATCTATGCCTCCTATAAAATTAAATCAATGCGGTTAGCAACAACATGCAATCCGTTCACCACATCAGTCGGGATGACACAATCCAAGCGGTTCGGGTCAACACCGTTGCGTTGCACCAACAGTTTCGCTTTATGCTGCGCCACGTTTTCCAAGATTTCTTCGTTTTCCAAACGCAATAAAACATCTAGGATTTCAGACCGCACTTTGTCCGGTGTACGTTTAGACAACTTGGCGCGAGGGAAACGCAACTCAATGCGCTGTTCAATGGCTTTGCGCGTATAGTCCAAGGTTCGGATGGTAGTTAAATCTAAGTAACTCGGGTCATCCGTATTGGTTGCCGACTTGGTGTAAGTGGTGATCGCACGCATAATACGGACACGATGATTTACAACGGTAATCGGGGTTAAACCGTGATATAACGCTTGATTCGCTTCGGTCAATAACGGGGTTTGTGTCGGGTCAACTTCCGTTAAACCTTTAATTTCAAGGGTATTTAACGGACGTGCCGGGTCTTCTTCGCCTGCAATCACCGCACCAAAACCTGCCGCAATTAACGCACAGGATTCAATCGCGCCTTTGTACCAACCACAAGTGACACGCTCGCTGTTGATTTTTTCGGTGTACGTTGTGCCGGTCGCCATACTGCCACGCCATGCCAGCACGCCGATAGCAGTTTTTTTCTCAAGTGGCGCAGACACGGATTCTAAATGCTCACGCAAGGCTTTGGCATTTTTATCATCCGCAAACGGCGAAATGATGACGTGGTAATGCGTACCGGCAACACTTGCTAATGCAGGGGCTAAATCCGCATTTTCTGCGCCGTTGGCAAAAGCGGTTGCGGACAATGTCATGTCTTTAGCCGTGTTTGTAGCAGTTAAATTAATTTCATTTCCGATGGCACCTTTGCATTTAGCCGTAAGCGTAATCGTGCTTTCGCTCACAGATGCCGTTGCCGGGCAATCTGTCGCACCGTTAATCACAGCGTTTAATCGGGCGGCAACATCCTTGGCTTTTTCACCTTTTGCTACGGCAACTTTGTAGTCAACACCGGCAATCGTTGCTGTCATAACACCTTGGCTGGTTGCCGTCCCGGTTAAAGCCAAACGACCACTTGCCGACACGCCGGAGGAACTATCCGCCAAACCCATCACAGATAAACGGATCAAGGAGTTGTTGGTAATGGCCATGCGCGTCATTAAATGCGCCCATGATCCGGCACCAAATGCGGTTGCGGCATCAAGATCGGAATACACGCGTAACGGCTGAGTAAATGCGGTTGTCCCCCCAATCATCGGCGCAACAATTAGCACTTCTTGCTCGTTAGTCGGCAGAGTAGTTAGCGCGCCTTTGGCGTTATACTCCGTATAAACCCCCGGTTTGCGTAAGCTGTTCGGGATTTTTTCAAATTCAATGTTAGTCATTGCCTGCACCTCTCTGCTTGATGGTTGGTTGCACTTCGATTAAGTCGCCATCAGCGATTCTGCGCTGATAATAGACCGTATTTTCCACTTCAACCGGTTCCTGCTCGATGTAGGCATACGGCTGATTTTCTAAAGGGACTTTCACCCCGGGGGCTGCTTTTACAATCATGTTTTATCCTTTGTTTTTACACTAAATCTGACCTCGGCATTGTTGTTCGGGTCATACAGTTTGCCGTCCACATGTTCAAGGATTGGTGACGCCGGGGAGAGTTCGGCCGCATAATGGGTAAACACAAAATCAGGGTTAGCCGGGTCTTGTGTTTTTTCCGGATACAAACCGTCTTCCAGCGGGGCGATATCATCAAACGCAGCCTCGTACTCAATGGCATACGCCGTGACTTTCTCCGTGCGAAACTGCGCATTGTTAAACAACGTCCGAATCGCCAACGGTTTTAACGGTTTCACCAATCCGCCTAAACGTTGCGCGTCCAGCAAGCGGCGCACTGCATAAATCAACTGATTTGCGCCGATTTCTCGTTTGTCCACACCGCCTTGTCGTGCTGCTTGATTGCTACGCAATGAGCGTACTGCCACAATCACTACAAACTTGGCGGTGGTGCGAAACGCATTGCCTCGCACCGTCATCGGCTCAATTCGTGCGCCACCGAACGTCACCAACACCATAGGCAAACGCCCCGTTCCAAGGCTTTCGTCGTCCAGCTCACCACCGTAGCTTTTTACGGTATTAGCAAGCTGTCCCAAGCCGCGTGTCAAGCGGTCAACCAGTGCATTTTCAATTTCGGTTATCACGGCCAAAAATCCTATTGTTCGGATTGGTAAACATCACCACATTGCCGTCGCTTTGTTGCTCATCTTCAATGTCAATACCAAGCGAAATCTTTCCTGCTGCCAAGTCCTCAAGCTCTTTTAAACTCAATTTATAGCGCGTGATAATTTCGTCAGTAATCGTTACCTCAGACATACTCGCCAAACGATAGCGGGTAAGATCACAACAAATACGGGTTAAGTTTTGCGGGATTGTCGGCAACGGTAAGCGATAACGCGCACTTAAATAACCGTCGATTTGGCTTGTGCTGTCAGATAGCGCAATGGTCAGCACGCTTTCATTCACCACGCCTTCGCGGTCACGGTCAGTCAGCTGGATTGTCTGAAACTCGCCAATGCGTAAAACAAAATCTTTTACCGTTGCATACATGGTTTAATCCTCACACACCGGAATCAGCTCTAACCAAGGGTCTTCCGCAAGCGTTAAAGTTTGTTCAGCCGTTAAGTCATCCGCTGCGATGTAAACCGCATCGGTTTTGTTAAAGCGATAACCGCAACGCCCATACGTTGCTTGCGGATGGATTTCACGCAATTTCACCGAATAACCGATAGGCACAATCACTTGCCCTTCTTTGTCGCCTGATTCATCGTGTTTTTCTACCGCACTTTTGGGCGCACTTTCAGCGTTATCCTCACCGGTTTCGACTTGGGTTTGCGCCTGTTCATCCGGTGCTGTTTGCACGTCTTGCGCTACTTCGTCTTTTTGGTTTTTCTTAGCCATAATTAACTCCTAGGGCGGTTTCCCGCCCGTTTGGTTATTCGTTAATGAATGGAGAGGCGAGCACCTCCAATTCACTTTCGAGGATGTTGGTTGTGCCGTTGATTTGTTTAGTTTTAAACAATTCTTTTGCCGCATACTCAAGGTTGGTCGGAACCAAAATTAAATTCGGCTGAATGTTTAATGCTTTGCCACCGTCACCTTTCAAGCCTTTCATGGTTTGGATGACTTTTTGCACGTTTTCTTTGGTTAATTTGGTTTTTTCCACACGGTGGATTAATTGCCAAAAACCGAAACCAGCCGCACCACGGGCACGCACACCCCATAAGTATTCATCTTCCATGAAGACGTGTTCGGATTTTGCCGGGTCAAACTTCGGCTCAATTTCCGGTGCGGTGCGTTTTTGCCAGATTAACGGTTTAATCGGCAAACGGGCATCCACGATATAGAACGTTGGCGAATCGTTATCTGTCCCCACTGTTAAGTTCACTTGAGTGGTACTGTTGCCTGTGCCGTCCACTTTCTCAAACACCGGGTGATCTGTGTCAAAGAAGTTCTGACCGTCATAACACAGCGTAGATTTACCTTTTTTCAACAAGCTGAATACTTCGTCATCAGGTAATTCGGCGGCAGATTGACCCGCTAATTGCATCATTGGCGCATATAGACCGACCTGATCATCTTCAATGTCTTCGCGCGGAATGCCGACGGTTGATTCAAATTTTTTGTTAGTAATGCTTGTACCTTGCGCTTGCATACTTTGAATTTGACGTTGGCCAACCCATTCACGCATTTTCGGGAATTTACCTAAAAATCCGTAAGTATTGGTTTTCGTTGTGGAAGGAATTTCCATAGCGATTTTTGCCCACTGAGTAGGGTGGTTTTCTAAGCCTTTGATAAATTCTTTACGAAAGGCTTCTGTGATGTGGTTTAACACCTGTGCTTTATTGATTGACATTATTTAGCCTCCTGAGACTGATATTTTTTAATGTAATCCGCATCTGTCATGCCAAGCATTTTGGCTACGGCTTGTTGTTCTGCGGTTAATGCCACCACATTGCCTTTATTCGGGTCTTCGTTCGCTTGATGACCGCCTGCTAAAGCTTGATTTGGCGTTGCAACAGTTAAATAATCAGAAAGGGCCGTAATGTCGGATTTACCTAATTTTTCCGCCCATTCTTTTTGTGATGGCAATAAACGCCCGTCAGATAATGCCGTTTGAATCAAGTCATTGACTTTATCGCCATGCACTTGCGCGCTTAACGCGTTTAGTTTGTCTTGCACATCTTTCATTGCCGATAACGGCACATATTTGCTCGGATCAGGCTCTGCGCCGACTTTCGCAGTTAAAGCGACGACTTCACCGTCTTTTTCTTTTAACTTACCGTACACATCACTGAGTGCCACCGGGCTGTCGCCCTTAGCCGCAGAAAGTGCGGTCAGTTTTTGTTTCATTTCGTCTTCGGTCGCTTCCGGCGTGCCGAATAATTGGCGTAATAACTCCAGCATGGAATTGTCCTTTTTGTGTTGATGTTGATTAAATTGGGATGAGAAGGCGACAGCTTCCGCCAAGTCATGACAAGCAGGGCGATTGGTTAATGCTGCATTCAGCACTTTCGTTACCTTGCCGTCCGGCTCAGTCAAAAACAGAGGCGAAATGTAACGATATTCCCCGTCTCGAATTTGTTGATGGGCTTTTTTTGTCCAATCTACATCGACAAAAATGCCTTCACCGGAAATATACTCCGCCGTTTCCATCCAACCTGCGGCAGGGTTAGGTTTGCCGTTTTTCTCAATAAATAGGGTTTGATGTTCGTAGTCGATCATGAGCTTAATTTTTAGCTGATTAATATCTTCAGCCAAAGCGTAGCCGTTAGTGTCATCTACATACCAGCCTCCTGCACCTTCGGTGCGTCCATCTTGCGAATAAAAACGACCAAAGGGGAACAACTGAATACGCCCATTTGTTTTTTTGTTAAGCGCGAAACTTAACGCAATCGGCTTAATGTGCATCGTTTGTTATCCTCGTTCTTTAATAGCGGATAACAGAATAACGGATTGGAAAAAATGAAAAGAGGGGAGTGACTTCCTCACTCCCCTCTAGGTTAGAATTTTTGAAAAAATGAAATTGGATGTTGCATTTAATCTTAAACTATTTTTAAAACCTTTTTAAATCCTTTTAAATCGTTTTAAAAAATTTAATTCGATAAATCACCCCTACAATCATAAAAATGCAAATACGCACGATTTAGGGCGGTTTTATGTTTTATTTAACTACACTCCGAAAATAGGCTTGCACATCCTCTAAAATATCCTCCTCGTCTTGTGGTGTTAAAACCAAGAATGGGCGGGCAGGAATATCACTTCCTGGGTGATCTACTGATTTTCTGACAATTCCTCCGAATGCCAAGGCTTTTTTAGTGACCGGTTTGATTTTATGCGGACTGGTTTTTCCGCCGAATTGATGGATAGCCGCATATTTTAGGTTTGTCCCAACCTGCGCTTCGTTGTTATCCCAACTGGAATGGATGCTATTTCTTAATGCACCGCTATCAATCAATGGTTTTCCGTCAGGGCGACTTTTCACACCAAGCCAAGCAGGACGCCCACCGGCTTCAAAGTTTTGGTCAACTGCAGATTGCATTGTACCAGCTATCGTACGCATAAGCGGCGCATTATATTTCACATGTTGCGCTAATTGTGATAATGCGTGGATAAGTTCTTTTTCGTTGTTGATTTTTACTTCTATCATGTTATAGTGCCTCTAGTCGCCCGTAGCAGCGAATCTCGAAAACTGCGAACGAATGCTATTGGAGCAGGGATTGATGTGTGGGGGTGTTCGAGTCCCACCGGGCGACATATCTATTTAAACGCTTTTCGCCATTGTCGATCACTTGCTAAGTGTTGCGATGTCAAGTAAATCTCATTGCTACCATTAAGCACTTTAATGACAGCTATCAATCGCCGTGAATCCACTTCTTTGTAAAATTTAAACGTATTTTTACCGTCTTGCTCTATTTTGTCAGGGCTATATAACACGTCCGGCAACCGCGCATAGTCATCAAAATCAAAATCTTGCCCGTAACGATTTGCAATTTGTTTAATTAATGAGTCATCCGAAAGCCAAACTGTGGATAAATCAGTTTTAATTTGCCGCTTGGTATCTTCGTTTAACACACCAGCAATAAATTTATAGTCCATTTTAAACCGTTCTCGAATCGGGTTTAAAAATGCCTCACGCTCATTTTTGCCTTTTAGCTTTTTATAATCATCAACATAAGGCGAGAATTCTTTTTCGAACTGTTTAAAATCAAATTTAAAGCACTCGCCGCCCATTTCACGTTTAGCAAATTGGTGTGCTAATGATTCAGGATAAAGCGATAAATTAGGTTTATATACGGTTCGTCCGACATTGTAATCAAAGCCTCTATCCGTAATAATCCATTTATCATCTGACAATTTAAATGCGGTCGTTTTTTCCGTTGTGGTGGCATTGATTTTTCGGTCGTAATCAATCAAACGATCTGTGCTATCCCCAACGACCAGATTGCGGCGGTTAATGTCACGCTCGGCTAATGCAATGACCGAACATCGACAATTAAATCCGTTGGGTGGGTAAAATGTCGCCCAAAATGGATCATCATAGCGATAAACCAAACCGTGCATAGCAGAATGACTTGGGCGGGTGCGATCATCATTTACTGCCGAATATTGCCAATAAGGTCGATTATCTGCGTTATCTCTCATTTCGGCATAGCGCTGAGAAGAATAGGCAGATTGCATGTTGGTGCGATAAATCGTCTCTAATCGACGTGGTGAGCCAAAATATTCACCGGTTTTCGGATCTGCAAGCAAATATTCTTTGTCATACCCGGCAATCCATCCTTTTTTCTTAAAATGTTCAAAAATTCCTTTTTTCCACTCGCTAAAAGGTAAGCCTTGTGCCTGTGCATCAACTAAAGACTGGTAGATGTCTTTACTCATCTCAAGGCTGGATAAATTGGCGATACGCGTTGCTTTTACTCGAGCGCTATCCATTAAAGCATCTTCATCAAAATGCCCTAATATGGCCTTTTTATCCCTTAAAAACTCAATGGCTTTTTTCGGTTCTAATCCCAAAACGAAATTAACGCTTGGCATTGCTGACTCCCAACAATTCGGACAAAAAGACGGCTTGTGTCAAATAACGTTGATGTTCTGCGTTATTTAAATCCGGGTAAATTTCGGCTAATTTATCACTTGCATCTTCATAGGAGTTGCATGCGGTTAATATGACTGCTAATTGACGCACCACTGGGTCTAATTGGCGGTTAAAGTCAATCACATTTAACGCCTCGTTTAAACTGTTATCCAACAAATCCTGTTCCGTTTCGCCCTTGTTGACTGCCGACAACGCCACGTGCGCACCTTTACCCGAACAACCGGCACACTGACAACCCACCACGTGGGCTGAAAGTGCGGTAGATTTCCCCGGTGTTTTTAAATCGGGATTAACATCGCTTTGAACGGCTTTTAAAACCACTTCACCGTCTTGCGCTTCCGGAATACCGAGCTTATCGCGCGTCCATTTTTCGGGGATTTGCACGCCAATGCTCACAAGTTTAGGGATGGCATCAGCAAAAGTGCTTAAATCATCGTATTTCTTGGTGTCAAACTCAAAATAGGGCACTCGATGTAATGCAATATTCGGATCAACGTTAATCTGCAAATAAGGCAGGATGATTTGCTGTGTGATGGTCTGTGCCACTTGTTTTGCGTCTGACACCAACAAATCACGGCGCACTTCATTATGCACGTTGCCCAAGGCATTAGTTGAGCTTTTACCGTCTGCACCTGATGTGAGCGTTTGCCCCAAAATCAGGCGGGCAATGGATTTTTCGCACCAGTCCACCATTTGCAAGAAAGGGTTATTTGCCGACCCAGCACCAGTATTTGCCGCATTATGCAATTCGATAGTCATAGAATCAGGCATAATCCCTGCGGCGTTATGTCCGATTTGCGCAAGGGCGCGTAATAGCGTGCGTTTTTCCTCGTTGGTTGCACCTGCGCCATATTTACCAATACGAATCGGCATGCCGTAAAGCTCTAAAAATTCGGCAAAATCCCGCACAGAATAATGCTTAAACATATAAAGCCAAGCCAGTGTACGGAATAACCCCATGCGCGCTAGTTGCACGGAACGGGATTTGTGCGAATGCACCACCCAGCCGAACGGACGCAAAGGTTCACCCATGGCATTTTTCGGGGTTTTTAACAAGAGATTGTCATTTTTATCTAGTTTGAACCATGACTGCGGGCGGGCGATAAAGTTATTCGGAATGTACTTACCGCCCTCAAGTTTCCATTCGATTTCCAACGCAGAAAAACCGTGACCTACCGCGTCCATCATATCCATCAGCAAGTTTTCAAAGTTCGGATATTGATAAAATAGTTCGTCAATTTCGGTTTGCAGTTTTTCTTCCGCCGGTGTTGCATTACGCGGTTCAGCAATGCGCCAATCCAGCGTCAAAATCGCCCGTTTGCGCGTCTGAATATTCGCTCCGATGGCACTGTCTTGTTCTTCGATGTCCATAAACAATTCGTGCTGTGCTGTAATGTCGCCGTTTTCCGCGTCTTCTAAAATACTTTTCAGTTTTGACGGGGTGATGCGGTTGCTTGGGTGATCGGATAAAACGCGCCCATTAGCCGTTACCATTGCTTCATCGGTTTGGGTTGGCTCGGTTTTCGCCCCCATCAATATCTTAAATTTTTCCCAAAATTTCATGTTTAACCTCGCCAAATGCTATATAAGTCATCTTCCGCTTCAAATTCATCATGCCCCAAGTCTTCATCGTTTAAGCCTATCCACTCAATCGGGGCGGAATACTTCCTTGCTAGACTCCACAACATTTCAAGTGCGTCTGGGCCATCATCATGATCGGCTTTTGGGAAATGCCGTAGTTGAGCTATTAAAGTCGTCTGTGACGGGTGCAATAAAATCAGTCCATTTGCCATATGTGGCTGTAAGCTTTCGATTCTTAACATTTTGTCTGTGTTCGGCTTTATTGGCACAACCGGGACTGGGTGACCTCGTTGCGCTGAACGTTTTACAATTTCAGAATTCAAAAACTCCTGGAATTGAACAGATTCGCCACCGTATTTAAGGAAGTTATACTGAATATGCAGTCGAATAGTGTCCTCGATGATTAAATCCGGTAATCGTTTTTTTATTGCTGCTTCAACCACATACAATTTACCTGTGGCACGCTGATAACCACCCACTAAAATCGCTGATGGGTCTCGACTTGCACCAGCTTTACCGAGTGATGGGTCAACCGCACCGAAATAAATCAAATCGGACGGCAGTTCCGTCCAGTATTTAATGGCATTGGCAAAGATGGCGTCATCACTGCTCAACGGGTCATTTTGATATTCAGAATCAAAAGTCGCATGGCCATCACGAGCACGGATTTTCATGAGCGTAAGTAACGGACGCGCAGCCCAACTCACTTCTGACCCTTTATCCATTGCAGCTTGATTAGCCTGATAAAAAGCGTCTGCAACCGCCTCGCCCTCATTTAAGAAAAAATCCTCCCACTTGTCCCACAACGCCATGTCGTCGGGCATTTTCTTTAAAGCTTTAAATTTGGCGGTTTTCCATGCTTTGGAGCTCAAAGTGCGGTTCAATACGCTGTCGTAATGCAAGATAGTTCCGATATACACCACGTCCAATTTATCGCCTGCTGCGCCCAATGGGAGCACGGTCTTTTTCAACCAGTCGTGCAACTTATCACGCTGTTCTGCACTGCGGACTTGTTCATCATTCTCAATATCGTCCAACACCACAAGATCAGGACGATAAGCCCCATGGCGCAAACCACGTAATTTCTTGCCGGAACCCGCCACCTGAACTTTCTGATTAGCCTTAGTGATAATGGTCGCCGCTTGCCATACGCGCCCTTGTCCTGCCACCTCCGGAAAGTCAATACGTAGGCGTTGGTTAAATTCCAATTCCACTTTGATCGCTTCCAGCATTGGATAGGCTTGGTCGATACTATCCATGACGATCAGTGCATAGCGTTTTTGCTGTGTCACCAAGCAATAAAGCGTAAACAACTGCGACACCAAAGTGGATTTAGCCTCACCACGTGGCGCAGCAGTTGCCATATTGATAGGTTTAGGCGCTTGTAATACGGCAGGGAGTTCGGCAAACAAATAATTGTGCAAATCCGAACGTGATGCCGAACGCACATAATGTGGAAAATAATTCGACACAAAAAAGTCATAGCCTGTAACAGGATCTAACACCTTCTTGCGTCGTTCGCTGATAGCCGAAAGGGAATCATCCCAGCCCTCAAACTGCGCCTCGACTTTTTGCCGTAGGCTATCCGAATAGGCTTTTAATTCCGCTAACAATTCTTTACTTTTCATAAGTTACTCTAGCAAAAAGCAATAAATAAAAACCATCCCCAACCACTAATACCTTGGCTTAACAATAAGAATGCACAAATAATGGCTGCAAGTGATGGCAACTGAAAAATTAATAGTTTCATGCTTTAAATTCCTTATCTAAGGCTTTCCCAAACCCATCCAACAAGTCCGCAAACTCATTAATCAGCTCAGGTTTATTCGCCTGCACATAATCACCAAACATCGTGATGGTTTTTATTGCCGTCGCCAGTTCCGACACTTCCGGCAATAACCGCTTACTGCTTGCCACCATTTTCGAGTAGCTATCACCCAAGCCCTGAATCAACTTCGCCTTTTCACTCACCGGCAACTCTTCGGCGTGGCGTAGCTCTTCCATGGTTTTCTCAAAATAGATGACAAACGTGGTGAGCATACCGCGCGCCACGTCTTCTACTTTGCCACTTGCCATGGTGTTCGCATCACGCACCGTGTCCCAATTGTCGCCACGTGCTTCCGCCTCTTTCTTCCAGCGGCGTGCCGTGTTGTAGGACACTTTGGCTTTTTCAGCCGCTTGTTCAAGCGTCAGACAATCAAACACATAGTAACGGCGCACATACGCCTTAGTTTTTTCATCGTGTGCCATCATCAGCCCCCGAATTTTGCTTTGATTAGCTCAAAGCCAACCGACACAACCAAACCACCTAAACCGCCAGCCATCACGGACTTAATGCCCAATTTATCCATGCGGGTTTCCAACATTTTTAAACGTGCGTCAATATCGTCCACGCGGTCGTCCAGCTTGTCGATTTTGCGACTAACTTCACGGGTTAAATCTAAAATTTGGTCTAACTTTTGGTTGGTTTTGGCTTGTTCGGCTTTCTGTTCCAACCGTTTTTGTTCTCTTGCCGACATTATTTATCCGCCTTTCTGTCGAGTTTTTCGGTGATTGAGTTAAGTTGTTTAGTGATAGCATCTAATTTTTCCATCACGTTCTCATTGACGATGTTAGAAACTTCTTTCGAGAGATAATCCCGTTTCACCTGGTCGACCTCGTCATGCAGCTGTTTAAATTCACTGTCTAAGCGCTTAAACCAAAGCCCGATAAAAAATACCGCAATAGATACCAACGCGTTAAACACCATGATGCCGTTAATGTGTAGTTCCATTCTCACCCCCACAAATTGCTCGCCATGTGTCGTTGTGCGCTTTAATTTGGCGTAGTGTTTCAGTCGTGTCTTGACGACT
>NZ_AJSX01000027.1 GCF_000262245.1 Pasteurella bettyae CCUG 2042 | reverse complement strand
GGAGATAAAGGTGACCAAGGTCTTCCTGGCGAAAAAGGTGCTAAAGGAGATAAAGGCGATCCAGGTTCTTCAGCAAGTGGTCAAAATAAAGAAGAAACTGTAGTTGCGGGTGATAATAATATTAATGTGACCAACCAACCTAATAATTTAGGCAGTAAAGAATATAAAGTTGGTTTAAATAAAGATATTAAAGTTAATTCGGTAACTGCTAAAGTGGTTAATTCTGAAACTGTTAATGCTAAAGAAGTTAATGTTGGTGATACAAAAGTTACAACCAATGGTGTAACTATTAAAAATGGTCCAAGTGTAACTAAATCAGGTATAGATGCAGGTAGTAAGAAAATTACTAATGTTGCTGATGGTACAATTTCTGCAACTTCTAAAGATGCAGTAAATGGTAGTCAATTACACGCAGTGGATCAACGTGTGACTAAAATTGATAATAGCGTACGTAACATTAATAATCGAGTAAGTAATGTTGAAGCTAAAGTTAGTAGCACTCGTAAAGAAATGCGCGGTATTGGAGCAAATGCCGCAGCTGGAATGTCTTTACCACAAGTTTATACCTCAGGTAAGTCAATGGTATCTGCAGCTGTAGGTGCTTATAAAGATCAATCAGCTGTTGCGGTAGGCTGGTCTAGAGCATCAGATAATGGTAAAGTAATTATCAAACTTACAGGTACTGCTAATACAGTAGGAGACGTTTCTGCAGGAGCAGGAGTAGGCTTCCAATACTAATTTAGGTTAGATAACCGAAAAGGCAATTTATGATGAATTGCCTTTTTTATTGGGAGTTTATAAATAAAACAAATAATTAGTTTAAATAGGAATTAAAATCGACAGGAATGAAAAGCGTTGAGAGTTCATTTGTTCCGCTCATTTTTGTTAATCTTTCCACTTCTGTGAGAAGATTTACTGCATCAGCAAAGATAGTTATTTCTGCAAGTTGTAATTGTTCACAAAGTGCGGTTAAAAACTCAGAAATTTCTAGCAGTTCATTTTCTAATATAGAGATCACACAACGTTGCAGATTTTGTTGGCGTAAACAGTTGGGTACGACATTTAGAGTAATGCGGTTTTGGGCTAAATTTTCTGTAAATTCGAGTCCAATTTGTTTAAACAAATACTTTTGTGCCTGCCATCTTGTAACTTGAGATTCACTTAATCTGAATAGAATAGGGATCAACAATGGCTGCTTTTCAATGGGTGCTTGTTGCAATGAAAGTTTAAATTTTACTTTTTGTAGTTTATTTAACGGTAATAAATAAAAATGCTGCTGTTGCTGTAACAGTAAAGCTTTGTTATTTACTAGTGCTAATGCCCTTAATACTTGACTGCTAACAGTTTCTACAGGGACAGAAATTTTACTTATATTTTTTTCAGCGGATATTTCCATATCAGTTTGAATACTTTGTTTTTCAGGTACTGAGCTGAGTAATTCAGCATAAATCTTTTGTTCTGTTTTGCTGACTTTTTCACTGCAAAAGTGCGGTTTATGTTCAGAAAATTTTGCTGAGAAGGTGTTGGAACGAGGAGACTCATCATTCATCACGGTAGCAGAATAAGCTTTTGTATTTTGTTTAGCTAAACTAGCGGATTCAAATATATTATGACCTGCCGCCCCTCGATTTGGCTTATTTGTTGAAATGTGCCAATTAGCTTGGGGTTCTTGGACTTGAGCATTATTTTCAGAATGAACATCATATTGAGCAAAATCAGCTTGCTCAGAATTTAATGCATTAACTATTCCTTGGTAAATAAAATCATGAATTAAGCGAGCCTGATGAAAACGAACTTCATGTTTGGTTGGGTGTACATTGACATCAACCTCATTCGGATCTAAATCTAGATAAAGCACAAATGCAGGATATTGTTCGTTATTTAAATAATCTGCATAAGCCTGACGAATAGCATGATTGATGACTTTATCTCGAATCATCCGTCCATTTACATAGCTATAAGCAAGGTCATTTTGAGAACGATGAAAATGAGGTAAAGCAATCCAGCCAGATAAGTGAAGACTATCATGTTTCCAATCAATTTGTAGGGCTTGCTTGATAAAATCATCACCACAAATAGATGCGACACGTTTTAATTTTTGTGAAATTTGTACCGCACTTTTATATTGACGCACTGTTTTGCCATTATGAGTAAGCGTAAAGGTAATTTGTGGTTTTGCAAGGGCAATCCGACGAATCACCTCATCAATATGAGCAAATTCGGTTTTGTCTGTTCGTAAAAATTTACGGCGGGCAGGTGTATTAAAGAATAGGTTAGCAACTTCAACAGTGGTTCCCACAGGATGGGAAGCCGGTTGAATCGTGGTTTCCATATCTCGACCTTGAGCATATACTTGCCATGCTTCATTTTGTTCTGCTGTGCGAGAGGTAAGAGTGAGACGTGATACTGAACTAATACTTGCTAAGGCTTCTCCTCGGAAACCTAAACTTAATATTGCATCAAGATCTTCAAGGCTCGCGATTTTACTGGTAGCATGACGAGCTAGGGCTAAGCCGAGTTCGTCTTTTGGAATACCTAAGCCATTATCACGAATACGAATCAAGCTCGCTCCACCATTTTCAATATCGATTTGAATACGTGAAGCACCAGCATCAAGGCTATTTTCAACTAATTCTTTTACCACAGAGGCTGGACGCTCGACAACTTCGCCAGCAGCAATTTGATTAGCCAGTTGTGGTGGTAAAATATGAATTGGCATAATAAATCCTATTTATTTTTATTCGTCGTCTTTTTCTTCATTACTGTTTTAGTTGATGTCGCTTTTTGAGCTTCAATAACAGGCACTTTAGCCTTTGACTCAGTTTTTTTGTCGGTGACTTTAGTTTTAGTTGCATTATCAACTTTATTTTTCGAAGCATTGCTCACTTTATCTGAATGAGTAGCTTTATTCGTATTAGTTTCTACTTTCGTGCTGCTTACTGATTGAACATTATTATTTACTTTTTCAGCTTTAACTGATTTTTTATTGTTATCCGTTGTTTTAGTTTTTTCTGAGGTTTTTGTAGTGGCTTTATCCGAACCTTTCTCCGATTTAGTATTTTTACTATTGTTTTGTTTTATTTCTGTTGTATTTTTAGTTTGTGGTTTATCTTCAGATGGCACATTTTTAGCATTATCAGGTAATTTTATGATAGCCCCGACTAATAAATTTTTACCTTTAAGATTATTTAATTCAATAATTTCACTAGATTTAATACCAAATTTTTCTGCTAATTTAGAAATATTATCACCAGATTTGACTTGATAGCGAATCGTCGATTTTTCTACTTTATCTTTTTGTAGGTTTTGAACAATATCTTTTGGTTTCTCTGGTTCGGCATTTTCTATTGGCTTAGCACTTGCTGGAATTTTAAGTTTTTTACCTGCAAATAAGGCATTTCTATTTTTGAGTTTATTTAATTCCAGTAATTCTGATTCTTTCGCCTTATATTTATTAGCAATGCTATATAGCGTATCACCTGATTTTACAATATAAGTATTATCAGAATTTATTTGATTATTATCTGAAGATTTCTCCTGTTTTTGATTGTTTTCTTGTTTTGTCTCTTCTTTGGCTAGATTCTGTGACAAACCAGGAATTTTAATTGATTCGCCAATATAAAGATCTTGGCGTTTTAATTTATTCAATGTCACGATATCAGCAGATTTGACATGATATTTTTGTGCTATTTTGGCAATAGTTTCACCTGAGGCGACTTTATGTCGAATACCACTATCAGCAATATTTTCCTTTGCTTGTTTTTGATTATTACTATCGCTATTACTATTATCTGTTGATATAGGTATTGGTTTGAAAGTGGTATTCGTATCAGAATTTGTATTGCGATTACGGTAGTCGACTAAACCTTGATAAATAATATAGGCAATACGTTTACGATAACTTGGTGAACTTAATTTAGCTTCTTCGCCAATATTAGATAAATAACCTGTTTCGATTAATACGGATGGAATATCAGGAGAACGCAAAACCCCTAAACTTGCATGCTGTGGTACACTTCGACTTAAATCTGTAATTTTAGAAAAATTACGCAAAATACTATTACCTAATTCATAACCTGCTCTTTGGCTATGTCCAAATTGCAAATCAAGTACCGTTTGATTGAGATATTTCTCATCATTATTACTGGATAATACTGAGCCAGCTCCACCAAGTAATTCCGATTGTTTTTCGTGATCTTCCAACCATTGTCCCATTTCATCATTTGCTCGGCGGTTAGATAATACCCAAACTGAAGCGCCTTTTAGTTCAGGATTGGTTGAAGAATCAGCATGAATAGAAATGAGATAATTTGCTTTATTTTTACGAGCAATTTCAGAACGTTCAGGAACAGAAATATAATAATCTCCACGACGAGTTAATACGGCACGAAAATTAGGGTCTTTATCTAAAAATGATTTCAATTCACTGGCAATGGAGAGGGTAACATTTTTTTCATACATTCCCATTGTGCGACTAATAGCACCAGGATCTTTACCTCCATGACCAGGATCAATAGCAATAGTCCAAACCGCTGCGGAAGCTTGGTTAATAGTTAAATAAAGGGCTGTCACAATAAAAGTAAAAAATCGTTTCATAATGCTAAACTGTACTTCAAATTATTTTGTTAATAATGTAATGATTTGTTCACCCCGAGCATTTTGAGCAATAAGTTCTAATTCACGGGCGGTTTCAGCATATTCAATATTCACAATTAAATCAGGCTTAGCTAACAAGCCAGCCCCTTTTTCGGTCCATTCAATAAGACAAATCGTATTTTTATTAAAATAATCACGAATGCCCATAAACTCTAATTCTTCGGGATCACTAAGTCGATAAAGATCAAAATGATAGATAGTTTTGTCTTGTAAGTAATATTCTTCAACAAGAGTATAAGTTGGACTTTTAACGTTGCCTTGGTGTCCTAAAGCTTGAATGATGCCTCGGCTTAAGGTGGTTTTTCCTGCACCTAAATCGCCATTCAGATACAGTACTACAGAGTTATCATTATCCAATTGGCAAATAGCATGAATTAACTTTTTACCAAAATCACACATCGCATTTTCATCTGCAATATATTGTCTGTAGTGAGAATGTGTCGTCATGAATATCCAAATCGAAAAGGTTAAAATAGTGGAATATTCTACCGCACTTTTCTTGAATTATGTAGAAAATATCTGAAATATGTTAGATCAAAGGATAAGTTAGATTTATCACTCTATGTAAAATAGGAAATATGCAAAAAAATAACGGCTGAGAATATCAGCCGTTGACATAACATATAATAAAAAATAAATAATTTATCTAAAGGATAAATTATGAAAAGATCGAGTAAATCGAATAAGGAGAAAATTGGAGCGGGAAACGAGGCTCGAACTCGCGACCCCAACCTTGGCAAGGTTGTGCTCTACCAACTGAGCTATTCCCGCACTACTAGTTAACTTTGCAATAAGTACTAAATTAGACAAATTGTCAGGTATTTATTGCGAATTTAATTAGTTTGATAAATCTATCATCTAGATTTAAATTGGAGCGGGAAACGAGGCTCGAACTCGCGACCCCAACCTTGGCAAGGTTGTGCTCTACCAACTGAGCTATTCCCGCATATCACAAGGAGTGATAGGGCTGTATTATACAAATTTTTTGATGAGGTGCAAGCTCAAATTTAGAAAAAAGATGAGCTTGCTTAGTTATTAAGCATAGATTTGCTTATTTAATAAAGTGTTCTCGATAATAGACAAGTTCAGCAATGCTTTCACGAATATCATCGAGAGCAAGATGGGTAGCTTTCTTTTCAAATCCATTTAATACTTCAGGTTGCCAACGTCGAGCAAGTTCTTTTAATGTACTTACATCTAGATAGCGATAATGGAAATAATCTGCTAACTCAGGCATATATTTAAATAAAAAACGTTTATCTTGAGCAACACTGTTCCCGCAAATAGGCGAAACTCCTTTAGAAACCCATTTTTTTAGAAAATCAAGTGTTTGTAATTCTGCAGCACGTTCGGTTAATTTACTTGCTTTAACTCGTTCAACTAAACCGTTCTCTGTATGAGTTTTAATGCACCAATCGCTCATTTTATTAAGCAACTCATCTGATTGATGAATGGCGAGAACAGGACCTTCTGCTAAAATATTTAAATCTTTATCGGTCACAATTGTAGCGATTTCAATAATTCGTTCTTGTTCAGGATCTAATCCTGTCATTTCTAAATCAATCCAGATCAGATTTTGATTATCTAATTGCATAATTTGGAGTATCCTATATAAATTCAGTTTATCTATATTATACGAAAATTGACCGCACTTTAAGGATTTCTATTTGGCTAAACGTAAATTAACTCAAAATCAAAAACGTCGAATTCATTCAAATAATGCTAAAACATTAGAACATCATCATCGAAAATCAAAAAAAGAAATTGATTGGCAAGATGAAATGCTAGGTGATACTCAAGATGGTATTGTGGTTACTCGTTATTCAATGCATGCAGACGTTGAGAATTCGCAAGGTGAAATTTATCGTTGTAATTTACGCCGCACTTTAGCAAATGTGGTTGTTGGTGATCATGTGGTTTGGCGTCAAGGGCATGAAAAGTTCCATGGTATTAGTGGCGTAATTGAAGCTATTAAACCGCGTAAAAATGAAATTGCTCGTCCTGATTATTATGATGGACTTAAAGTGATAGCTTCTAATATTGATCGTATTATTATTGTATCCGCAGTACTTCCTAGCTTATCTTTAAATATTATCGATCGTTATTTGGTTATTTGTGAGAATGCAAATATTCCAGCAGTTATTGTCCTCAATAAAGTGGATTTACTCACAGAACAACAATGGCAAGAAGCGGAAGAACAGCTTAATATTTATCAAAATATTGGCTATCAAACACTTATGATTTCCGCAACTTCTGGAAAAAATATGGAAAAATTGACCGCACTTTTAGGCGAAGGAATATCTATTTTTGTCGGTCAATCAGGGGTAGGTAAATCTAGCTTAATCAATCATATTTTACCTGAAGTGAATGCTCAGACAGGAGAAATTAGTGAAACTTCTGGGTTGGGTCAACACACTACAACTGCCTCTCGTTTATATCATTTACCACAAGGTGGGGAACTTATTGATTCGCCAGGAATCAGAGAGTTTGGGCTTTGGCATTTAGAACCTGATCAAATTACTCAAGGTTATCGAGAATTTCAATATGTGCTAGGAACATGTAAGTTTAGAGATTGTAAACACTTAACTGATCCTGGCTGTGCTTTAAGAGAAGCCGTAGAGCAAGGTAAAATTCATCCAGTGAGATTTGAAAATTATCACCGCTTACTGTTAAGTAGGGAAGAAAATAAATCTCAGCGTCATTTTGTTGATGAATAGCTACAAATAAATAAATTTTATTGATAAATTGTTACTTTTTATTTAAAAAAATAAGTTTTTCTCTAAAAATGTGAACTATCTCAAGTTTTCATTGGATTTAACTTGAATTAGTTAGTAATTATCTTAATACTAGATAAGATTTATTTTGAACTATTAATTAAAATCAGTTACATTACTGACTTTATTGTCGCTACCAAATTTTTATTTATGACAAGCAATTACTAAACTGGCTTGCTTTTTAAAACCCTATTCACAATTAACAATATACTTTATAGAGGTAAAATTATGTATTCAAAAGATGTTGAAATTACAGCGGCTAACGGCTTACACACTCGCCCGGCAGCACAATTTGTAAAAGAAGCAAAAGCCTTTGCATCTGAGGTAACTGTGACGTCTAGCGGTAAAAGTGCCAGCGCTAAAAGTTTATTTAAATTACAAACATTGGGCTTAACTCAAGGTACTGTAATTACTATTTCAGCTGAAGGGGAAGATGAACAAAAAGCGGTTGAACACTTAGTTGCATTAATTCCTACATTAGAATAATTTATTCATAGCCATAGAATAGAGTTTTATTATTTTTAGAATTCATTGTGATAAAAAATAATAAGATAGGTGTTGTATGGCTATGTTATATCTATTTTCATAAGTATTTTTAATTAGATTATTATCGGAAGGTTACACATGATTTCTGGAATTTCAGCTTCACCAGGTATTGTTTTCGGTCATGCATTAGTTCTTAAAGAAGAAAAAATTGTTCTTGATATGCATAAGATTTCTGAAGATCAGATTGAGCCGGAAGTAGCTCGTTTTTATGAAGGACGTTCAGCTGCCATTGAGCAACTCACATCCATTAGAGATCGTGCTGAAAAAAAATTAGGTGAAGAAAAGGCCGCTATTTTTGAAGGCCATTTAATGATCTTAGAAGATGAGGAATTAGAAGAAGAAATCATTAGTTATCTTCGTGATAACAAAGTCAATGCAGCAGTTGCAGCAAGTAAAGTGATTGAACAACAAGTTGCAATATTATCAGAAATTGATGATGAATATTTAAGAGAACGAGCTGGCGATATTCGTGATATTGGTAATCGTTTAATTAAAAATATCTTAGGCATGAAAATTGTAGATTTAGGTGAAATTAATGAAGAAGCTATTTTAGTTGCTTATGATTTGACACCATCTGAAACTGCACAATTAAATTTAGATAAAGTATTAGGTTTTGTGACAGATATTGGTGGTCGAACTTCACATACATCAATTATGGCTCGCTCACTGGAATTACCAGCAATTGTTGGGACTAATACTGCAACAGCACAAATTAATACAGGTGATTATTTAATTCTTGATGCCATTAATAACCTTGTATATGTGAATCCTGAACAAAGCCTCGTTGATAAATTAAAACAACAACAACATAAATTAGCAGAAGAAAAAGCGGAATTAGCTAAATTAAAAGATTTACCTGCAATTACCTTAGATGGTCAACAAGTTGAGGTTGTGGCGAATATTGGTACGATTCGTGACTGCGATGGGGCTGAACGCAATGGCGCAGAAGGTGTAGGGTTATATCGTACAGAATTTTTATTCATGGATCGTACTCAACTTCCTACAGAGGAAGAACAGTTTATTGCTTATAAAGAAGTGGTTGAAGCAATGAATGGTCGTCAAGTCGTATTACGTACTATGGATATTGGTGGAGATAAAGAACTTCCTTATCTGAATTTACCAAAAGAAATGAATCCTTTTTTAGGATGGCGTGCAATTCGTATTGCTTTGGATCGTCGTGAAATTCTCACCACTCAATTGCGAGCAGTATTACGTGCATCAGCTTTTGGTAAATTAGCTGTGATGTTCCCGATGATTATTTCAGTAGAGGAAATTCGTGAATTAAAATCGGTTATTGAGACGTTAAAACAAGAATTACGTACTGAAGGTAAAGCATTTGATGAGTCTATTCAAGTGGGCGTGATGGTCGAAACGCCATCCGCTGCAGTGAATGCTCGTTTCTTAGCGAAAGAAGTTGATTTCTTTAGTATTGGTACTAATGATTTAACACAATATACTTTAGCAGTTGATCGTGGTAATGAAATGATCTCTCATTTATATAATCCGATGTCACCTTCAGTTCTTAGTTTGATTAAACAAGTAATCGATGCATCGCATTCTGAAGGTAAATGGACGGGGATGTGTGGTGAGTTAGCTGGTGATGAAAAAGCCACTCTGCTATTATTAGGTATGGGATTAGATGAATTTAGCATGAGTGCTATTTCTATCCCTCGTATTAAGAAATTAGTGCGTAATGTTAATTTTTCTGAAGTTAAGGTGCTAGCTGATAAAGCGCTTCAATTACCAACTGCGGCAGAAATTGAAAACTTAGTGGTGAATTTTTTAGAAGAAAAACAATTAAGTTAGATACAAATTGATGTTTTTCATGTAAAATGCCGAAAAAGTTATCAGTCAGGAGAATAGAAAATGGGTTTATTTGACAAATTATTTGGCTCAAAAAACACTAAATCTGTAGATGTGGAAATTTATGCACCACTTTCAGGTGAAATTGTGAATATTGAAGATGTTCCAGATGTCGTTTTCTCTGAAAAAATCGTAGGCGATGGTATTGCAATTCGTCCAAATGGTGACAGAATTGTTGCTCCCGTTGATGGTGTAATTGGAAAAATCTTTGAAACAAACCATGCATTTTCCATGGAATCTACTGATGGTGTTGAATTATTTGTTCACTTTGGTATTGATACTGTTGAACTTAAAGGTGAGGGCTTTAAGCGTATTGCTCAGGAAGGTCAATCAGTAAAACGTGGTGAGACAATTATTGAATTTGATTTAGCATTTTTAGAGCAAAAAGCAAAATCTGTTTTGACACCAGTGGTTATTTCTAATATGGATGAAATTAGCGCTATGGATAAGAAAGTCGGTCAGGTTGTTGCTGGTGATTCAATTGTTTTAGCCTTAAAAAAATAGAGGCTGAATAAGTTTTATATGAAATTAGTGAAAGTTCGCTTTATATGAGGCGGACTTTTTATTTGATTATTAATAGTAAACTAGTGGAAGAGAATTATGTTTGGAAAAGGTGGTTTAGGTAATTTAATGAAACAGGCTCAGCAAATGCAAGAGCGTATGCAAAAAATGCAAGAAGAAATTGCTCAGCTTGAGGTGACTGGTGAATCTGGTGCTGGTTTAGTTAAAATTACCATTAATGGTGCTCATAATTGTCGTCGTATCGAAATCGATCCTTCTTTAATGGAAGACGATAAAGAGATGCTAGAAGATTTAATCGCTGCGGCATTTAATGATGCAGCTCGTCGAGCAGAAGAATTACATAAAGAGAAAATGGCTTCAGTGACAGCAGGTATGCCAATTCCTCCTGGTTTTAAAATGCCATTTTAAAAAATGTTGTAATTTAGACCGCACTTTTATGTGCGGTTTGTTTTTACTAGGTTAGAATTTTTATGCAAAGCAGTCCTTTATTAGAAAATTTAATTGAAAGTTTACGTTGTTTACCTGGCGTAGGGCCTAAGTCAGCACAGCGTATGGCTTATCATCTTTTACAACGAGATCGTCAAGGTGGTATGAGTTTAGCTATTGCTTTAACTGAATCGATGTCAAAAATTGGTCATTGCCAGCATTGTCGTACTTTTACAGAGGAAGAACAGTGCAATATTTGTAAAAATCCTCGACGTCAGCATTCAGGGTTATTATGTGTGGTAGAAATGCCTGCTGATATTCAGGCTATTGAGCAAACAGGGCAGTTTTCAGGAAGATATTTTGTATTAATGGGACATTTATCTCCTTTAGATGGCATTGGTCCACGAGAAATTGGTTTAGATTTACTCCAAAAACGTTTACAAGAAGAATCATTTCATGAGGTTATTCTTGCCACAAACCCAACGGTAGAGGGGGATGCAACGGCAAATTATATTGCTGAATTATGTAATCAATATAATATCAAAGTCAGTCGTATTGCACATGGCATTCCTGTTGGTGGCGAGCTTGAAACTGTGGATGGTACAACCTTGACCCACTCTTTTCTTGGACGTAGACCGCTAAGTTAGTAAAAGTGCGGTACATATTGAAAAAATTTTTTTAATTTAAACCGCACATTTTAACCATAAAGGAGGTTTAAGACCTCCTTTTATATTTTTATATTACTTGATTCAATAAAAATTGTACTAATAAGGAAACTGGACGTCCTGTAGCTCCCTTATTCGCACCTTGCAACCAAGCTGTGCCAGCAATATCTAAATGAGCCCAAGGGTATTTTTTAGTAAAGTTAGATAAAAATGCTCCAGCCGTGATAGCACCACCCCAGCGTCCTCCTAAATTGGCTAAATCTGCAAATGGAGATTTAAGTTGTTCTTGATATTCTTCAGTAAGAGGTAAACGCCATGCTTTGTCGGAGGATTGCTGTGCAGCTTGTTCAATGTTATGAGCTAAATCATCGTGTGGAGAAATTAATCCACTATTATGTTGACCTAGAGCTACTACGCAGGCACCAGTCAAAGTTGCTATATCAATGACATATTCTGGTTCAAACCTTTCTACATAAGTCAATGTATCACATAATACTAAACGTCCTTCGGCATCGGTATTCAGTACTTCAACAGTTAATCCACTCATGGTGGTGAGAATATCACCTGGACGATAAGCCTTACCATCAGGTAAATTCTCGCAGCCAGCCATAACACCAATAATATTTAATGGTAATTTTAATTCAGCTACAGCATGCATTACACCAAAAATTGAGGCAGCACCACACATATCGTATTTCATTTCATCCATATCAGCTGCGGGTTTTAAAGAAATACCACCTGCATCAAAGGTTAAACCCTTGCCTACTAAAACAATCGGTTTTGCATTAGGATTTGGATGATTACGATATTCCATAATAGAAAGCTGAGCTTCATTTTCTGAACCTTGAGAGACAGCTAAATAAGCCCCCATACCTAGTTCAGCCATTTCTTTTTCACCTACAATCTTAGTTTTGATTAAAGGAACACGTTGAGATAAACGTTTAGCTTGATTAGCAAGATAAACAGGATTACATATATTTGGTGGGCAATTTGCAATATCTCGTGCCATTTTTACACCTAAAGCAATGGCAGTCGCGTGTTGAATTGCTTGTTGCGCTTTTTCAGTATTATTTTCTACGTAAAAAATAATTTCAGATAAGTTTGAGTTTTTTTCTACTTTTTTGCTTTTGAATTGATCAAATATGTATTCATTAGCTTCAATAGTTTCAATAGCGAAACGAATATTCCAATAAAGATCTCGATCTTTGATTTGAATATCTGTCAAAGCATTAATAATGGTAGTAGCAATAGTTTCCTTGGCTATTTGAATAGCTTTGGCAATCAGTTGTTTATATTGTCGTTCAGTGATTTCATTTTGTTTACCCGCACCCACTAAAATAATACGCTGGGTACAGTTACGTAATATTAAAATTTGTCCTAATTTCCCTGAAATTTCACCATTTTTTATGGCATCAGTAATCTGGTCATTTAATTTTTTATCAATTTTTTTTGCTGATAGTGGGAGAGAGTTGTCTTCGAAAATAGCAAGAATAATACTTTCTTGTGCTTGTTCAAGTGAGATTGATTGTGCTGAATAATTCATTATATGTGTCCTAATTTTTACTGTTTTAAACGCAAAAATACGTTATTATATGGCTTAATAATTAAGAAGCTTGAATGTTTTAAATTAACCTGTTTTATATAAATTGCAAGAAAAATATAGGCGATAATGTGATTTTAACTAAATATTTAACCAAAGAAGTTTTTAAGAGCCAGATTGCAATTCTGTTTATCTTATTACTCATTTTCTTTTCTCAACAGTTGGTACGGGTATTAGGTTCTGCCGCTAATGGGAGTGTACCCGCAGATTTAGTACTTTCATTACTAGGATTAGGTATGCCTGCGATGGCTCAACTGATGTTACCGTTATGCTTATTTATTGCCATTTTATTGACACTAGGTCGCTTGTACGCAGAAAGTGAAATTACTGTGATGAAAGCTTGTGGTGTAGGACAAGGTATTTTAATTAAGACAGTAGTCTTACTTTCGTTATTGACAGCCACTTTAGCAGCTTATAATGTGCTTTGGATCTCACCTTGGGCAGTTCAAAAACAAGCGCAAATTATTGATGATGCTAAGGCTAATCCAACTATGTCAGCACTTTCTGCGGGACAGTTTATGGCATCTCATAATAATGATTTTGTCTTATTTATTAATACAATTAAAGACAATCAAATCAAGGATGTTTATTTATTTCAAACTAAAGAGAAAGGCAATACTAAACCATCTGTAACGGTGGCAGAAAAAGGTCAATTAACATCATTACCTAATGGTGATCAAATTTTAAATTTAGAAAATAGCCAACGAGTTGAGGGCTCAGCTGCATTACCCGATTTTCGGATTACAAATTTTGACTCTTATCAAGCTTACCTAGGTTATCAAGCCGCTGAAGATAACAAAGTCGAAACATCTGAACTTAGTATTAAAGAATTATTTGCTTCTGATAGTATGGCTGCTAAGGCAGAATTAAATTGGCGTATTAGTTTGATTTTAGCGGTGCCAATCATGGCATTATTAGCAGTACCACTCAGCCGAGTTAATCCAAGACAGGGGCGTTTTGCTAAGATTTTACCTGCATTGTTACTTTATTTAATCTATTTTTTATTGCTCAGTTCACTGAAATCTGCTGGTGATGCTAATAAATTAAATGCAAGCATACTGATGCCACTGGTTAATATTGCCTTTTTAATTTTAGGGCTTGTATTGAATGGCTGGGATAGTGCATTTATGTATAAGATTCGTCACTTATTTAGTAGAAAATCAGGAGTACAAGGATAGTGAATATGATGAATACATTAGATCGTTATATTGGTAAAAGTATTTTAGGTACTATCTTTGCAACATTACTGACTTTGGTAGGTTTATCTGCAATTATTAAATTTGTTGAGCAATTTCGTAGTGTCGGTAAAGGCACTTATGATAGTTTACAAGCTGTACTCTATACAATATTAACTATGCCGAAAGATATTGAAACATTCTTCCCAATGGCAGCTTTATTAGGTGCATTAATTGCCCTTGGTAATTTAGCTAGCCGAAGTGAATTAATTGTAATGCAATCAGCAGGGTTCTCACGTTTAAAAATTGGTTTGGCAGTGATGAAAACTGCTTTGCCTCTTGTGTTGATCACAATGGTTATTGGAGAATGGGGGATTCCTCAAACTGAACAGTTTGCTCGAGATATGCGTTCAAAAGCCCTTGCTGGAGGTAAAATGCTCTCTGTGAAAAATGGGGTATGGGCTAAGGACGGTAATGATTTTATTTATGTCCAACAAGTCAAAGATGGGGGGCAACTCAGAAATATTTATATTTATAGCTTTAATGATAAACGTGAATTGCAACGTGTTAGTCATGCTAATAACGCAAGTTATGAAAAGGGTAAATGGATATTAAAACAAGTTAATGAATCACAAATTTCTAAAGATGAAATAAAAAACAGTAATTTTGTTAATCGAAATTGGGAAACTTCATTAACACCAGATAAATTAGGCATTTTTTCGGTAAGACCGACATCTTTATCTATTTCGGGATTATCTAATTACATCGCATTTTTAAAAGAAACTGGACAAGATAGTAAAAAGTTTGAATTAACTTATTGGCGTAAATTATTCCAACCTATTTCTGTCGGGGTAATGATGTTATTAGCACTCTCCTTTATTTTTGGTCCATTACGAGGGGTAACTGCGGGTGCTCGTATCGTGACAGGAATTTGTTTTGGTTTCTTATTCTATGTAGTGAATGAAATTTTTGGACCACTGAGTTTAGTTTATAATGTGACACCAATTATGGGAGCATTAATGCCAAGTGCTTTATTCTTAGTCATTACATGGTGGTTACTCAGCCGAAAACGAGATTAAAATTTCTTTAAAAAAGACCGCACTTTCTATAAAAATATAGCCTTTTTTATAGAGTTGTTGAAATTTAAAGCAGCTAATAATAAATCTAGAATTTATTCTTGCAACAAAACAAGATCTCCGTATAATAACCGGCGAGTTATAGATTTTACTCGTTTTGCCTGGGTGGCGAAATTGGTAGACGCAGCGGATTCAAAATCCGTTGCGTAGAACTAAAAGATTTGGTAGAATTTAGGAAAATATAGAAAAACACTCCTAGCCTGAGTGACGAAATTGGTAGACGTAGTGGATTCAAAATCCGCCGATGAATAATCGTGTCGGTTCGAGTCCGACCTCAGGCACCATCTCAGATATCTTCCCTTACAAGCCAATACTCCTTAACGTTAAATTTTTTGTTAAGTGAGTAAATTATGGATCTTTTGCAAAATAAGTCCTTCGTTATTACTGTAGCATCAACCAAAGGTGGTTCAGCAAAAAGTACAAATGCTGCTAATATTGGTGCATTTTGTGCTGAGCATGGGCTTAAAACTCTTCTCATTGATACTGACACTCAGCCTACCCTTAGTTCTTATTATGCCTTAGTTTATCAAGCTCCAGGTGGTACTTATGAGTTTTTACATTTTAGAGACGTAGAGCCTTCTCACATTATTTCTAAAACTAAAATTTCACACCTTGACTTAATTCAGTCAAATGACCCTTCAAACAAAATTAGCCCAATGTTACGAGATTCACCTGATGGTGCACTTCGTTTTAGCTTACTTTTAAGCAAAATTGAAGGTTATGATGTGGTTATTGTAGATACTCGAGGTACGCGTGATATTACCGTAGATATGTCTGTATTGGCTGCAGATGTCCTTTTCTGTCCTATTCTTCCTCATATTTTGTCTGCTAAAGAATTTATTCGAGGCACGTTGGGTATGTATCAGGATTTGCAAACTTTTGCAAATTTTGGCTTCAAACTTCCTCCATTAAAAGCAGTTCTTAACTGTGTTGATCATACCAATGATGTGAAATTTGTTTCAGAACATCTGCATACATTATTTGCTACAGAATTTGATGAGTCTAAAACACTACTTGATTTTACTGTACCAGATAAGGTGGCTTATCGTGAAGCAGCAACATTCTCGATCCCAGTTTATAAACAGAATCAAGCAGAATATAAAACTATCCAAAAATTGTGTTCATTGCTATTGCCTCAATTTGCTCAAAGCCATTTTATGGATAAGGAGTAAGAGAATGAAAACACTATTAAATCTTCCTTATTCTATCGAGGCTGAACAAGGTGTACTTGGTGGCTTATTAATTAGTAATGACCGATGGGACGATGTAGCTGAAAAACTTAGTCCTACTGATTTTTACAATTATGCACATAAAGTGATTTTTGAGCATATGAGTAAATTGGCGCAACTTAATCAACCCATTGATCTTATTACACTAGAGCAAATGCTTAAAAGTTCAGGCATATTGGAAGAGGTTGGTGGCTTTGCCTATTTAGCTGAACTGTCTAAAAATATACCTAGTGCTGCTAATATTCTTGCTTATGCTGACATTGTTTCACTATTTAGCAAGCACCGTCAGTTGTTTACTTTGGGGCAGCATATCATCAGCGAAACACAGAAGCAAACGGGAAAATCTGCCGAAAATCTAGAAGCGTTGCTTGAGGATATAGAAAAAAAATTCACTGATTTAACTTTATTGAAACAAACAAAAGGCGTTGCTGATTTGAATGAAACCTTAGAAAAAGTAGTTCTTCGTATGGAGTCTTCTGCTCAGAATGCCGATCCTGTTACTGGCACGCCAACAGGTATTCAGGAATTAGATGAAGTGACTACAGGTGGTCAGGCGGGAGATTTTATTGTAATTGGTGCAAGACCTTCGATGGGAAAAACCGCATTTTGTCAAACAATTGCGTATCACACTTTAGAGAAGTTTAAAGATCTCCCTATTCAATTCTACAGCATGGAAATGCCTGCTGAGCAAATTATGCAACGTTTCTTAGCTATGCGCGCTCGTGTGAGTTTGCAAGCTATACGTAAAGCAGATCAATTGAGTGAAGATGAATGGGCAAAAATTTCTCTTGCTATGGGGAGTATTTTAAAAGAATGGAAAAATCGCTTACTTATTGATGATGAGAGTGGGGTAACACCACAAAAATTACGTTCAAAAGTTCGTTATAACATTCGTAAATATGGCAAACCCGCAGCGATCTTTATTGATTACCTGCAATTAATGCAAGGTTCACATCGCTATGAAAATCGTCATTTAGAAATTACAGCGATTTCTCAAACATTAAAAAATTTAGCAAAAGAAGTGGGTTGCCCTATATACGCCCTTTCACAGCTGAATCGCAGTTTAGAACAACGATCAAATAAGCGCCCTGTGAATGCTGATTTGCGTGAATCAGGTTCTTTAGAGCAAGATGCCGATCTCATTTTATTTATCTATCGAGATGAAGTATATAACGAACAAACAGACTATCCAGGTACTGCAGAAATCATTATTGGAAAACAACGCAATGGTCCGTTAAAGACAGTATTTACTCGATTTAAAGGGGAGTACTCGCTCTTTGAAAATCTAGCAGTAACGAACAATTAGAGAGAATAAAAACATGACAAAAAATGAAAAAAGAGCGGCTGCCATTGCACGAAATTTAAATATTAGCCCAATTGCAAATGTATCTCCATCATATCAAACGGTAACACCAAGTCATTATAACTCAGAAGTGGAATACATTACGGTGACATTAGATAAATTACGTCCTTATGAACACAACCCTCGTAAGACACGTAATCCTAATTTTGAGATGATTAAAGAATCTATTCGTCGTCGTGGTTTAGATCATAAGCCGAATATTACACGTCGCCCTGGGGAGGATTTTTATATTATTGCCGACGGTGGGAATACACGTATTCAAGCCTTAAAAGAGCTATTCACTGAAACCAAAGATCCAAAATATTGGTCCATCAGTTGTGAATATAAACCTTGGCAAGGTGATTCTGCAGACAGCGTTGAAGCTGAACTGAATATCTTGATCGGTCATTTAATTGAAAATGACACACGTGCCGATTTGTCTTTTATTGAAAAAGCACTCGGTATTTTACAGGCGAAAGAATATTACGAGAAAAAATTAGAAAAATCGCTATCTGCCCGTGAGTTATCAACGGAATTAGAGAAAGATGGTTACATCATTTCCCATGCTTTGATTTTAAAAATGGAACGTTGTGTGACTTATCTCTATCCATATATTCCCGATGTGCTATTCAAGGGGTTGGGTCATACTCAAATTGATAAGTTACTGGCTATTCGCAATAACGCAGATGAAGTTTGGCATCATTATCACCTTGAAGTGGATACACCTTTTGAGAAGATTTGGGCAAGCTCGCTTACAAGTTGTAATGAGGATGTACCATTTCAAGCACGTGATTTCCAAGATAAGTTAATTACACAGATGGCTGATTTACTTGAAGGAAAAACAACCTACGAATCACTTTATCTTGAAATCGATCTTGATGAGCGAAAATTTAAGAAAATTGCAGCCAAACAACATGAAATAGAAAACCATGTTGAACATAGCATTGAGCAAATTACACAGCATCAGGAAACAGTAAAAACAAAACCAGTGATGCCTAAGGATATTGAAAAAAACGCATCTACTGAAAATCACTCAGTTGTAACTCCTACAACGCCTTCTTCTTTAAATGAGAATGAAACAGAACATTCTGATGAAGATGTGGCCTCACAAGAGATGAGTTTCTTTGACGAAACTAATGATTCGACTATTGAAACAAATGAAGATGTTAATTCAGAGCTATTAACACAGATTTCACAAGGCTTTGGTTTAACACCAGGTATGAGTATTCAAGATCAACGTGAAAAACGTGCGATGGAAAATGGGTTATCTTTTGCCTGTTGTGGTCGCCAACCTGTTGAAGATATTTGGCAGATTTACCCTGCACGTAACTATCGTTCGGAAGCCTATTCTTTAGCATTAGATATTGCAGAGACTGCGAATATTGAAGATTTAGTGGAACACGTTATCAAAACGCCTGTGGATTATAGCTATCGAATGAAGCCAAGCAACGGTTCTCTTCCATCTTATGCCACCTTTATTTATCACCTGCTTTCTATGTTACAGACAAACGATTTTTCACAATCAACAAGCTGTACTTTAGAAAGCCACTTTTTATTTAACCAACAACTAAATTCAGTGATAGATGATATTACCTTAGTTAAAATTTTTCGACTTATTCGCGTTGTACGTCATTTACGCCAAGGAGCTCAGCCATGATTAAGCAAACAACCATTAATGAAGCCTTATTAGCCAATGTATTACTTAATCTACGAGAAGGTAATGTACGTTCTTGCCTAAATTTAGGCTTTTCAGAAGATGAACTGAAAGCAATTAATCAACTTACATTAGATGAGCTATTTTACATCAGTCATTCTACTGTGCAATTTGCCAAAGTGGAGATCAATCATGATGCTTTTTGGAAGCTCCTTGCAGTAGCTCAAGAAAATGCAGAAGAGCAACAGGTTATTGATCGCGCACTTTTGCTTGGCGCATCCATAGAAATGCTTAATCAATACTTTGGGTTATCCACTTCTGCCGTATCAGCTCGTCGTCAATTACTTGGTAAAGAAGAGAAAATGGGCAGAAAAGCGGCAGCCACGGATGAAGAGCAAGCGTTGATTTGGAATTTATGGAAGAAATATCAATCAACAATAGACACGCTCTATTCATTGGAAGGATTAGAACTGTTAAGCCTTATTGCTGAAGAAAGCAATATGAACTTAACCGTTGTTTGGAAGTTAGTTTGTGAATGGCAAAATAACTAGAAAGAAAAAAACCGAAAACAGCCTAAACCTCTATCTTTGGGGTCGGAGATTTCCATCTATGACTCTATGGAAATAATCTGATGCAATTATACCACTACGACATATTAGCGCAAGAAAAAAACTCTTTATGTTGTCTGGAGAATAAAAATGAAGATAACACAACCAGATAATAAACGTACAGAACACGGGTTGCTCTTTTTTGGTAATCAACACGAAACTGTACCAACACGTTTACTACATGATCCGCATCTAACACCAAGAGCAAAATTTGCATGGCAATTGATTAAATGTAATGCCCGAGAATTTCAAGGTGGGCTTTTTCCATCTTATGATGTATTAGGAAAATTATTATCCGATAAACCGTATGCTGATAGTCGCCTTTCAGACAAAGCAATTACGCAAACGCTCTATCTTTTACGCTTAACTCGTTGGTTGACATTATGTGAAACTGTCAGAAATGAGAAAGGACACGTTATGGGAAATGTTTATCTATTACATGATGAACCCATCCCGATTTTAGATGCACTTCAGCTCAATGATGACTATCTAACTTTTTTAGAAAAATGCGCAAAACATCACGATGGTATTGTAAACAGCGTGGCTAACCATATTATTGAGCATTTACTTTCTGATAAAACACAATGGCACTATGTTTCACATCTTGAAAGTATGCAAGTGCGTTATAGAGAGTATCAGCAACGAATTACTCAATCACAAACAAAGACTTCACAACAAGAAAAACTACAAAATATCCAAGAAAATATCCTAACTTCCAAAATGGAAGTCAGGGATTTTAATGTGGAAATCAGGGAAAAATCACCTAAAAGCCTAACTTCCAAAATGGAAGTTAGGGATGAAAATGAAGCTAACTCATTGATTTTAGACAGACTTCCAAAATGGAAGTCAGGAAAACAGTACAGTACTAGTACTTTATATATTAATAAGTACTGTACTGGAAAATCTGACGAATTGACTTGGCCAGCAGAAATATCACTTTCTGCATTAGAGAAAAATATGGCAGCACAAGCGATGAATGGATTAGATTTAGGGTTATGCCAAGCCATTCTACTTGAGGCTCAACAGCGTATTATCCAAAAACAAGATGTGAAAAAGCCAAGTGGGTATTTGTATACCTTGATACAGAAAGCACATCAAGGGACTTTTAAACCTTACTATTTTGAGCTTGGTCAACAAAGCATGGCAAGTAACCTAGAACCTGTAAAACACATCGTGGTAGCAAATAAACCCAATACACTAGAAACTGAACAACCGAAAAAAATCTCTCCGACTGAGCGAGAGAAATTAGTCAGTCAAATGAAACAATTACGAATGCAACTTTGCTCTAATTAGTTTTGGATGAAAAACAACCACTGTAAACAGTGTTTACAGTGAGCAAAAAATAATCACTGGAAAGGGGCTTTCCAGAGAACAAAAAATAACCACTGTGTACAGTGTACACAGTGAGCAAAATTTAAACAGAAATAATCTATAGGAGTATTAACTATGACAACTACACCTGAATCTCAACTTGGTCCATTACGTAGTGAGATCAAATTTACCTTACATACCCAATATGCACATAAATTATGGACAGGAAGAAATTCCATAAAAGACGAAAATGGTAAAATTACTCAGTCATCTATTTTGAGTATGCCTAATGCTTTAAAACTCATTGGACAAATTCAACAAGATGCAGCACAAGATGATCCGTATGCTGATGATTATCTACTGCGTTTTGAAGAAAAAGTACTACTTTATCGCCAAGAAATGCAACAATTAGTCAATAAACTTGTTGGTATCTATGCAGATAGATTACCCGAAAGTATTGAGTTTGAGCGTTGTACCAATGTATCACCAATCTCCTATCCTATTTATGTCAACTCTCAATTAGGTTACCAGTTACTCTATCTTCTAGGTGATTTTGATAATTTAGCCCGAGTAACAATGACAGCTGCGCATATTGCGTTATTAACTCGTGCGGATGCTCAAGAATGGCTAGAAGCAGGCGCAGTCCTACTGCGCAAATGTTTTGGCGTGATTGAAAACTACAAACATTCAGGTATTACCCGTAAAGATGCTCAAGACAAAAATGCACGCTATCAAGCTGCAATTAAGCGAATGGGTTATGAAGTGCCCGATTATGTACTAACAGGCGAACGACGTGCTGATTATGCGCCTTTTATTCGTCATAATTCGTTATTAGCGGATGAGAATGAACAATCCGTTGAAAGCCAGGTTACAACAAATACAAAACATGAATAGGTTGCTATATGGGATTAATTTCTGAAGATATGTATCGTGAACTAGCTAAAAATACAGATGTAAATAATGTACTGAAACAGCTATTCAGTCATTTAGAAACTGGAACAGATTACAAAATTTTATTTGAGCAAGTTCATCAAGCACGTACAGTTTTTATGGATTATCAGTTAGAAATGGTTCAACGAGTGAAATCGAGTGAATTACAAACTTTGCCAATTTTTATGATTAAGGATAAGTCTTCATCATCAGGTGGAACATTTTTGCGCTGGCGCAGTATGAATCATACTGGAACTGGTGAAACCGTTTGGCAGCCCTTACTAAGTAATAAAAATGTATCAGAATCTCTACGTGATGAGCTTGTCGCAGTGGAAAAAGATCGTATTTTGGTCAATATGCAGGTTTCGATCTTCAATTATATTTTGCGACAGTTGTCGGAGTGTGCTTCGAAAATTGAAAAAGTTGAACAATCTCTGTGATGTAATCCCTGAAAAATTAGGTATGTAAAGCCTGAAAAAGTTAGGTATGTAATCCCTGCATTAAAAGGCCTTTTAAAGGTAAGGGGACAAGCCCCTTACCTTAACGAAGAAAATACCTTTACTATTGGTGACTAAATAAGCGACTCACATTTTAGAAATTCATTCCAACAGAATTTTAATTAAATGCTTTTTTCTTTGTGTAAATCAAGTTTAATAGGTCGTACTTGATTTGTTGAAGGAGTAAATACAATGGCAGGCATCAATAAAGTCATTATTGTCGGGCATCTTGGTAATGAACCTGAATTGCGTACTATGCCAAATGGCGAAGCAGTTGCAAATATCAGTGTTGCAACAAGTGAAAGCTGGACGGATAAAACAACAGGAGAACGTCGTGAAGTAACTGAATGGCACCGCATTGTGTTTTATCGTCGTCAAGCTGAAGTGGTCAGTCAGTACCTTCATAAAGGTTCACAGATTTATGTAGAAGGTCGTTTACGTACCCGTAAATGGCAAGATCAAAATGGTCAAGACCGCTATACCACGGAAATCCAAGGTGATGTACTACAAATGTTAGGTGGGCGTAATAATGGAACATCCTCTGCTCCAACACAAAATCAACCTGCTAATGTATCGAATCAAATGGAGCCTCCGATAAATAACTTTGATGACGACATTCCGTTCTGAGTTCCAAACTAGCTTTACGTTGGTCCAGCGTAATTAAATAAGTGGACTCCATCCTAAATATCTATACATCTCTTACAAAAGCATTTGCTTTTAATTTCACCATCTTCCCATCAGAATGCTTAAACCAGTTATTTATAGCTAGAATCTGCTTTTCTGTTAGAGTAAGTTTTTTTCTAAGTTGTGTTAACGTACTACTTATGAAAGTCAAATCGTTATCAGGATGATGTTCAATGAATGAATTCAACCAATATTCAGCGGCATAAACCGCTTGTAAGTTTTGATAAGTATATGCCGAATGTATACATCTATACATAATCGTGCGCAAATAATTTTCATCACCTGAAGATATTTGTCCTGTTTGCTTATAATTCTGATAAATTTCATTTAATTTTCGAGATTTTAATATGGAGGTTAAATGTGAAAGTTTTTCAAATCTCAAAATCAAGTATGCTTTTACAGCATTAACATCTAAGTAATCGTGAACTTCATTATCATGCTTTGAAGTGAAATTATCTTGCTCAGTGCTGTTTTGTTCTTTACCTGACAATGTCTTGTTCGGTTCTTGTAAAACACAGCCTTTTGTAATATCAATCACTTTTTCTTTAGGGTTCACTATATTTGGTCCGTTCCTATTTTGAGCACAAGACGGTCCTGAAAACGCCAGATTTCCCATTTCGTCTTGAACAACAATACCTTTTCCTGAGGTAATCATCCTTGCGCAAAATTGACATTTGACTGTTTCGGTAAAGTCAATTCTAATTTTCTTCCATTTCATATATCTCTCCGTATAAAAAAGAATAAAAAATTGTTCACACCCAATATTACTGATTAAATGAATACAACCTAAAACACTAATGACGGCAGGATATATGACTTTTCCTCAAACACGTTTGCAAGTTTTGCATAATTATCAGGTTGAGCTAGAAAATTGGGTTGAGAATGCTCCTATAGAAAATATAAAACAGTTCATCACTGAAATTCATGGGTTAGTTTACCCAGAAGATTGGACTGCTCTGATAAATTCTCATCTTGAGAGTTCAGATTACATACAGAGTTGTGAATGTTGTCAAGAAATTCTCTCAGCAGTTTTAACAATTTCACAAATCAGTCGTCCAGAGTTAAGCAGAATATTTAAATAAAGTGATTCTTCCAATTATGGGCCACTTTTAAGGAGTTAAGATCATGAATACATTAAAGAAAAGTTTATTATTAGTATCTATTTTAGCGACTGCGGGTTGTGCAGAACTCAATGCTATTAACACAAAGGTAGGTGAAATAGCTGGGCAAATTAATCAAAGTATTTATGGTTCTAATTCGAGTAATACGACGGTAAACCATAATGGCGTAACTATTCATAGTAATAATGGAAGTTTCACTTCTCGCCAAAATATTGATAAGCTATTTATCAAAGTAAGACGTGAATTTGGATTTAGACCTGTTGAAACAGATGATCGAGCAGGTAAAGTTTATCATACAGTGCAAGGTACACTTTATCATGTATCAGGCTTTTTTGGTCATGATGAAGATTCTCGTGGTGTCTCATTGGGAGATAACTATCTTGAAGTCATTCTTGAAAACACAGGAAATAATACAGTTAGTATTAACTGGGAAGCGTCTGGTAGTGATAGATGGATTAAACAAGCTGAATCTCGTTTAACAAAAGCCGTAAAAAATTAGCAATTTCATTGAAATAAAACCTCCTAGAACATTCGCCCAGCAATAAAGCTGGGCGTTTTTTATAAAACTCGCCTTTTTCTCAAGAGATTAAGTTATTGAGAAGAATCCTTACCTTGTTTGTAATACTCCAAAGTCGATTTGTATACTTTCATCTATTTTATTATAGCTGAGCAGAAAACAAAAAATAATTACGATCTACTTGTTGAAAATATAAAAAAATTGTCAGAGTTGCTACAGTATCATTGGGAGACTATTTATCCCCAAGCATTAGGCTCAAGGGTGGCTATTCTTAACTGGTTCAATAGACAGATAAGCGATGATATTTATAAATTAACTTACCAAAATACGGATATAGATAAATTTATTTTGCTAGAAAAATCGTTGTCAATAATATTGCAATTATTAGCTTCACATAAGCAGACTTGTAACTTGAATAATTTATTGTCTTTTATTCAGGATAAAATTAAAGAAGAAAAATATAAGATAAATAATGATAGTTTGGTTATTATTACATCAAAAGAAAATAGAGTGCCGAAGAATAAGGATGTTTCTACTGCTGAAATAGACATAAATGAAAATCTAATATTAGATAGTGGAAAAAATCAAGAGAATATAATACCAGATTCAAATGGACAGGCTTTTCATAGTTCTCCTATTTTTTCTATTTTATGTTTTTTTGCTGGAGCTATTATTATCTCTCTTCTTAATAAGATTATAAACCAAAAAGCAGATAATTTACAAGAAACAATCAATACTCCACTATATGGTATATACCAAGCAAAAAAATCATGCTTTATTCATCAACAGATGACATATCTAAGTGGGAGGAAAAGTTATCTTATTATGCAGCTCTTGGTAAACAATCATTAGTACAAGATATATTAAGAGAAAGGTTGGAGAATTTACAGAATGAATTATTATTTGCAGAAAAAAACAAACAGGGATTAACAATTTCTTATTTAAAAACCGCTTTATATAATATGGAAAAAGAGTTAGATAAAATTGATAGTTTAGAAAAAAATTTAAGTGATTTATCAGAAAATAAAGATGACTTATTGCTTAGACAGAAAATCGAACAACAGTTTTTATCTTTATTAGCATATTATAATAAATTAATTGAACACAATAATTAAATAAATAAACTACTTTAGTCTGACGACACTTATGCTATAAGTGTTTGCTACCAGATTGATTAAAATGTTCTGAATATCTGATGAGTATGTATTTTATCCAATAGGTTAATTTGTCAATCAAGATAGCTAATCTTAAATAAGATTATGATAAGAAGTATATGTAATTAAGGCTAGATTTATCTCAGAACAGCTAACAATTGAATCATTACAACAAGAAATTAAACAATTAAAAGCGCAGATAGAAGTACATCAAAAAGTATTATCTGTATTATCAATGTCTCTATATGTGGCTCGTGTATTGCCTAATGGACATTTGCAAGATAAAGCAGAACACAGTATTAAACAGAATCCTTCCATAGCAGAACAACAATTAATGTTGGCAGAGTTGAAGAAGATTTTTGAATAATAAAAAACGTATCTTGATGAGATACGTTTTTTTAGGCGTTTAACCTCGATTTGCATTTTTCATAATGCGTTCTTTTTGTGTTTTCCATTCACGATCTTTAATATCGTTACGTTTATCATGTTGCTGTTTACCTTTAGCTAAACCAATTTTGATTTTTGCCCAAGCATTTTTCCAATAGAGGGAAAGGGCAATGATGGTATAGCCATCACGATTGGATTTGCCAAAAAGAGAAGCTAATTCTCTTTGATTTAAGAGTAATTTACGAGTTCTAGTGGGATCACAAACTACATGGGTAGAAGCTACACTCAGCGGTTGAATTGTTGCACCAAATAAATAGGCTTCGCCATCACGGAAAATAATATAGCTATCACTAATATTTGCTTTTCCTGCACGCATAGATTTAACTTCCCAGCCTTGTAATGAAAGTCCCGCCTCAATTTCTTCTTCAATGAAATAATCATGTCTTGCTCGTTTATTTAAAGCAATAGTATTTGAGCCAGGTTTAATTTTTTTCTTTGTCATGTGAATATGAATTAATGATTGAATACTATGTTATGAATTGTACCGAATATCTGAGTAATGTACAAATGGCAAGTATTTAGAAGTGATTTACCTTTTCACTTGCAATTCAGTCTAATCTAATTAGAATGGCGCCTTTAATAATATGATTTATTCTTTAGTAATTGCTGAGGTTGTACTTTATGAAAATATTAATTAGGGTATTGATAGTAGGAATAATGGCCAGTAGTTTAAGTGGTTGTATCATTGCTTCAGCTGCTGGAACTGTCGTTGGCACTGCGGTAGATGTGGTTGATACAGTTACTCCCGATATTACTGATTAAGTAAGATAAAAGTGCGGTAAAGATTTTCAAAAATTTTACCGCACTTTTTTAGTGGTTTAGAACATTATTCAATTTCACCGCAGAAACGATAGCCCTCACCATGGATTGTCGCAATGATTTCTGGTGTATCATGATGATCTTCAAAATGTTTACGAATGCGACGAATTGTCACATCTACTGTACGATCTTGAGGCTTTAATTCTCGTCCAGTCATTTTTTTCAATAAATCTTCACGAGTTTGGATTTTGCCAGGGTTTTCACAAAAGTGAAGCATGGCACGAAATTCACTGCGAGGAAGTTTATATTCCACTTGTTCTGGATTAATTAATGCACGTTTATTGATATCTAAGGTCCATCCGTTGAAATGATATGCATCAATATGTGCCGGGAGTGATTTTTCATTTTCAGCCATAGTGCGATGCAATAAATTACGAGCACGAATCGCTAATTCACGAGGATTGAAGGGTTTAGTAATATAGTCATCAGCACCAATTTCTAATCCCAGAATTTTATCAACTTCATTATCGCGACCTGTTAAAAACATAAGCGCAGTATTCGTTTTTTCGCGTAATTCACGAGCTAACATTAAACCATTTTTACCTGGTAAATTAATATCCATGATCACAAGATTGATTTCTTTAGTTTCAATAATGCGATGCATTTGAGTACCATCCGTAGCTTCAAAAACTTCATAGCCTTCAGCTTCAAAAATACTTTTTAATGTATTTCTTGTGACGGTTTCATCTTCAACAATTAATATTTGTGGAGAAAGCATAGGTTATATCCTTAAATAGTAAAAAATAGTTATTGCATTTTTAATTAGCATTTTACTAATTCTATATTTGCAACAATCTTGCAACAATAAAAAAATAGCTATTTTGCTATCTAGATAGAAGTTTTGTGATCTATATCATAATATTGAATAAATTGACAAAATAAGGAAGAAATAAACTTGGTAAAAGTTAAGGCCATTGCTGGTTATTTGGATATGATTAATTGATTTTATTGATTAGCTGCGCTAATCCTTCTTCATCATAACCTTCATCAAAATCATCAGTAGGATTAAAATCTTTATTGTTTAGTGCCAAACAGCCATATTGTTCTAATTTACTTTTTGTAAAGGTAGAACGAAATGCAGAGCTAGTGTTATTTAAGCTAATTACCCCAATGGTTGAATGGTGGCACTGGTGTTTATTAACAAATACTAAGTTATAACCTGATTCACGTATATAGCCTGTTTTACTTAATGCAGCATCAAAAATTTCATCACGTACCAATTTATTCGTATTTTTCATAAAAACATTATTTCTGCCGGCTCGAATATAGGCGGCTCGAGTATTTGATAAATCTTGGATCTTAGAGTTATTTAAGGAATATCTTGCTAATTTAACAAGATCCATGGCACTGGAGACGTTTGTGCTGGATAGTCCTGAACTGTCGGTGAAATGAGTGGATGTCATACCAAGTGCTTTAGCTTTTTCATTCATTTTTTGAATGAATTGCATACGGCTCATTCCTGCACTGCGGGAAAGAGCATGAGCAGCATAATTATCAGAATGCACTAGCATGGCTTTTAATAATTCGTTACAAGAAATAGGTGTATTTTTAGGTAATTTCGAACTTGTTCCTTTAATATAGTCATAATCTTCTTCGGAAATCGTAGTAGTACAGTTAGGATTTCTATTATTTTCTAGGAAAACATTAGCTGTCATGAGTTTGGTGACCGAAGCAATAGGCTGAATGTTATCTGGTGAATGTGTTTCGAGAATCTTATCATGAGTGAAATCATATACAACATAAGATTGTGCCATTGCAATCACTGGCAAAAAACACAAAACAGAAAGTAAGTTTTTAATCATATTTAATGACCAATTAAACAAGGAATGGGGAATTCTAACAGGAATTTAAATATTTTTCTATTTTTTAAACAATTAATTAAATTGCATGATATATATTCAGAATGGTATAGCAAGTGTTATAGTTAAAAGTGCGGTGAAATTTTATAAATATCACCGCACTTTAATGAAAAGATTACACTTCTTGAGCCGGGAACATAAATGGATTTAATCCACTGCGAGCCAAGTCTTTTTGTTCTAATTCCACATCTAGATAGATAGAGGCTAAGTCATCGGCAACAGCTTCTACATTTGCATCTTTATCTTGGAATAATATTTTCAGATAGCTACCGCAGTCCTCACAACTTTCGGCTGTTACTGCTGCTAATTCTTGATTAAATGACCACATTGAGAGCTTGCCAAATTGATTACAGTTGGTACATTGAGCACGCACTACGTTCCATTCACTTTCGCATAGTGAACAATGTAAATATCGTAAACCTTGTGATGAGCCAAAATGAACCACACTAGACACAGGGGCAGAGCCACACACAGGGCAATAGTGTAAGTTTTCATTACTTTCTAAATGGCTATGATGTGGGATTTGTTGAACAAGTTGTAGCCAATAAAGAGATAATGCCGCCCAAATGAATACGGCTTGATCTGAACTGACTAAATTAAATTCTTCATTTAGCAGGCGATCGGCTAATTCTGTTAATTCTTTATCACTGGTTTTTTCTAAATTTTCAATAGTTGCTAATACTAAATCACTAGCTTTAGGTTTGATTTCAACCAGTAATGCTTTGAATAATTCAAGCCATTCACCTGATTTGGCAAAGGTCTTCGCATTCAATGGAATGGTATCTTGAATATTTTGTAGTTGCGGGTCTTGAGCAATAGGATGTTGTGTTAATACATTTAATTGGCTTTCAACTACTTCGGTCGCAAATAATAAATAGTCTGCTAAAGGATGTTCTGTTGCTAACTCTCTTAATCGTTTAGCTCTGCGTTGATATAAATTTTTAGGATTTGAGAATAATAGTGCAGGTGCTTGGTAGGATTTAGCACCTTCCTTAATTTCTGACTCAGATAAAATTTTGATACTCATAATGTTCTCTAGAATTCGGTTATTATTTAGTTAAAAACGCTTTTAAAACGTGCTTAAGTAAATAAAAGTGCGGTCTAAATTTTTAAAATTTTGAACCGCACTTTTTAGCTATCAGGACAATTAGTGATATTCTTTCACTGGTTTTTTATCTTCAATAATATAATCTTCAATATGTGGTTTAATTTCGTGGTTAAACCATTTAGGGTGATGTTTTTTCGCCCAACGAACAGTTACCCAGCCTTCAACCATGCTGCGAATGGAACCTTTTACCCAGAATGCCATGTACATATGCACGAGAATACCTGTGAATAAAGCAAATGCACTTGCAGAATGGAGTAATATAGCAATACGTAATGTGGTAATTGAGAAATACCCTGAGAAGTATCTTCTCCACATAATAATACCTGTTGCTAATAAGGTAATCATGGCCAAATTTAATGTCCAGAACAGCATTTTTTGCCCAAGATTATATTTGCCATTGTAGGCAACATCATGTTCATTGCCTTTTAAAACCTCAACAATTCCCTTTAACCAACGAATATCGTTCCATTCAGGAATATTATGGCTTGCATAAATAAATGCAAGGATAATAAATGCGATAAACATAATGATACCCGTAAATGGGTGAATTGCACGAGCTAATTGTGGTGTCCCTAAAATTTCATGTAACCATGAGAAATCAGGAAAGAAGAAAGCAACCCCAGTAAACATCGTCATGAAGAACGAAATCACTAAGAACCAGTGGCTTACACGCGCAAGATAACCATGGCGTTTAATTTTAGTATCATTTGTAAATTCAATTTTACTCATTATCTGCCACCTTATTCATGATGTGAATGTTTATGTTCTTGCTCTGCATCTGCTTCTTCAAACAGATGGCTATGATCTTCAACATCTTCTTCGACATTTGGACCAACACCAACATAGTGAGCAATTTCAGCTAATGCTAAGCCACCCATTGCAACTGCCGCAACTGGTTTTAAGATATCTTTCCAGAGTGTAATGCTTAGATCAATTTTTGGATCTTTTGGTAAACCAGAATATAATTCAGGTTTATCGGCGTGATGCAATACATACATTACATGAGTACCACCAACACCTTCTGGGTTGTAAATACCTGCATTTTCATAACCACGTGTTTTAAGTTCTGCCACACGTTGTTCACCATAGTGAAGCATCTCTTCTTTACTACCAAAGCGAATAGCACCTGTTGGACAGGTTTTTACACAAGCTGGTTCTTGACCTACAGAAACGCGGTCAACACAAAGTGTACATTTATAAACGCGGTTATCTTCATTATTCATACGAGGAATATTGAATGGACAACCTGCAATACAATAACCACAGCCAATACATTTATCTGATTGGAAGTCAACAATCCCGTTTGCATATTGGATGATTGCACCTGGTACAGGACAAGATTTTAAACAACCAGGTTCTGCACAATGCATACAGCCATCTTTACGGATTAACCATTCAAGGCGATCATTTTCTTCCACTTCATTAAAACGCATCACTGTCCATGCTTGAGCATTTAGATCAACAGGGTTGTCATAAATACCTACACATTGCGCATTGACATCAGAACGAATGTCATTCCACTCAGAGCAACCCACTTGACAGGCTTTACAGCCGATACAGGTGGTTACGTCAATTAGTTTAGCAACTTCCTCTTTATGGCTACGAGCCTGAGGAGGTGGAGTAATGCTAGATGTCGCAGAGACTTTAATAATATCTTGAGTTAATACAGAGCTCATGCTATGCCCCCACTTTCTCAATATTCACTAGGAATGTTTTATACTCAGGCGCTTGGGTATTGGCATCACCCCATGATGGTGTGATGTTATTTGGTGAGAAACCAGGATTACCTTTACCATTAAGTGCTTTCATATTCCAGTGAATTGGTACACCGATTTGATGAACGGTTTTACCATCAACTTGTAATGCTTTGATACGTTTTGTTACTACGGCAACGGCTTTTAAATAACCTCGTGTAGAACTTACTTTAACCATATCACCTTTTTGGATGCCTTTTTCTTGAGCTAATGCTTCACCAATTTCCACAAATTGTTGTGGTTGAGCGATGATATTTAACGCAGATTGAGCAGTCCAGCTATGGAAGTGTTCTGTAATACGATATGTTGAACATACATATGGGAATTTATCGTTAGTACCGATAAATCCACGGTCGTAGTCATAAATTCGCACTGTTGGATTTGCCACCACATTTGGATGTAATGGATTAGTATCAATTGGGCTTTCCACTGGTTCATAATGTTCAGGGAAAGGACCATCGCCAACTTTATCTAATGAGAATATACGTCCAACGCCTTCAGCAGACATAATAAATGGACCAACATCTGCATTTGGAGGTGCTGCGCCATAGTCCGCAATATCATGTAAGTTCCAGTTTTTACCGTTCCATTTTATTAATTGACGGTGTTTATCCCAAGGATTTCCATTGATATCCAATGATGCTCGGTTATATAAAACACGGCGGTTTGCAGGCCATGCAAATGCCCAGCCTAAAGTTACCCCTAATCCAGAAGGATCAGAATTATCACGATTAGCTGTTTGGTTACCCTTTTCAGTCCATTGACCTACATAAATCCAGTTACCTGTTGAGGTGGTACCATCATCACGCAAGTGAGCAAAACTAGAAAGTAATTGGCCTTTTTTATACATTAAGTTACCGTTGGTATCATATAAGTCTTCTAACGCATAACCATTAATTTCTTTGGCTAATTCTTCTGCTTGAGGAGAATGTGGTACGGCATAATTCCAAGTAATCGCTTCAAATTGTTCTATACCACGACCACCTTCTTTTTTATACAAATTATGCATTTCTTCACGAATCATTGAAAAGATATCAACATCAGGTAATGATTCACCAGGTTGATCACAGGCTTTTTCATGCCATTGTACCCAACGACCAGAATTTACAATAGTTCCGTCTTCTTCAGCGAAACAAGTTGTTGGCAAACGGAATACTTCAGTTTGAATATCTGCTGAATTGACATTATTCGCTTCACCAAAATTTTTCCAGAACTCTGAAGTTTCTGTTTGTAATGGATCTAATACAATGAAGTATTTCAATTTACTCATTGCTTCAACAGTTTTATTTTTGTTTGGCAATGAATTTAATGCGTTAAAGCCCTGACAAATCCAACCATGCATTTTACCATCTAACATCATTTGAATTTGTGTCATTGGATCATATAAACGATCTGTTTTCGGAACATAGTCATAGCCCCAACTATTTTCTTTAGTTGCTTTATCACCAAAGAATGCTTTCATTGTACTAACGAAGAATTTTGATGTATTATGATAATAATTCACTTGGTTTGGAACAATATCTTTTGGTGTAATTGCATTGATAAATTGTTCGAAAGTAGCATCTTTATCTGTTGGTAAACGCATATAGCCAGGTAATGAGGTTGGTAATAAACCAAAGTCAGTTGTACCTTGTACGTTTGAGTGACCACGTAAAGCATTAATCCCACCACCAGGCATACCAATATTACCTAAAAGCAACTGGATCATTGCCATAGAACGGATGTTTTGAGTACCCGTTGAGTGTTCAGTAAAGCCTAATGCATATAAGTGAGTCATTGTTTTATCTGGCGCAGATGTTTTAGCAATTTCTTCACATACATATAAGAAATCTTTTTGTTTTACACCTGTGATTTGCTCAACCATTTCTGGTGTATAACGAGATACGTGTTCTTTTAATAGGTTAATAGCACAACGTGGATTTTGTAAGGTCATATCACGTTTTGCATTACCATTTTCATCTAATTGGTAAGACCAAGTAGATTTATCATAATTACGTTTTTCTTGATTAAAACCAGAGAATAAGCCATCTTCGAATTTAAAACCTTCATTAATTAAAAATGAGGCATTAGTGTAGTGTTTGACATATTCATGCTGGATTTTATCGTTTTCAAGTAAATAGTGAATCACCCCCATTAAGAAGGTAATATCTGAACCTGAACGAATTGGCACATAGTGATCGGCTACTGCTGCAGTACGATTAAATCGAGGATCAATAACGATTAATTTCGCACCATTTTTCTTCGCTTCGATTACCCAACGGAAACCAACAGGGTGTGCTTCAGCCGCATTACCGCCTTGGACGATAATAAGATTAGCATTTTTAATATCAACCCAGTTATTAGTCATGGCACCGCGACCAAATGATGGAGCAAGACTTGCTACCGTTGGTCCGTGTCAAACACTCGCTTGGTTGCCCACGGGGACCATTCCCAGCGAGGTAACCCATTTTTTAGTAATAAGCGCTGCTTCGTTGCTCATTGCTGAAGCAGTTAAGATACCTGTTGAAGTCCAACGATTAACCGTTTGACCTTCTGAGTTTTTTTCAATGTAGTTTGCATCTCTGTCATCTTTCATCAAGCGAGCAATACGTGTAATTGCTTCTTTCCATGAAATGCGTTGCCATTTGTCTGAACCAGGGGCACGATATTCAGGATATAGTGCACGGCTTTTACTATTAATATAGTCTAATGCGCCCGCGCCTTTTGGACATAATGCACCACGGCTGACTGGATGATCAGGATCGCCTTCGATATGGAATAATTTAGAACGGACATTAGAACCAGTGTAGCCATTTAATGTTGTAGATGGTTTCCCAGTGCTATACATTAACATCCCACAACTTACCGCACAGTATGTACAGGTTTGACGTGCTTCATAAGCACGTAACAATTTGTATTCACGAGGTGCTGCTAAAGCTGAAGTAGGTGCAAAACCTAACATTGCAGCAGATGTCCCCGCCATACCACCTGCACAGATCTTAAAGAACTTTCTTCTTGTGACCTGCATAGATAATCCTCAAAACAATAATAGTTTGTAGTAAACTCATTCATCTAACAACAAAAATGGATAAACGTAGTAACACGATAAAAACCTGCTTTAACGATTTTACTTGTATAAGTAAATGTTAATAAAAAGTAAGAATTGCGTTTCTACAATTATTCATTCGTAATGTTAATGAGAATGAATTTGATTACATCGCTTCCCAAAAAATATAAACAATGAGTAAAGCTTTAAATCTAGTGTAGAATACATTTATTTTCTATTTAAATCTATAACTAATAAGGTTAATTGGAGGAAAAAAGTTGATTCAGATCACAAAAAGAACAATAAATTTTTTCAAAAATTTAACATTTACAAAACATTCTGATAAATATCATTCGGAAAATAATATACAAAAAAGCACAGAATTTGTACAGAAAGAGGAGTGCTTAGCGATTGAAATGCCTGTAGCATTGGTTTATAACGGTATTTCTCATACAGTAATGATGACAACTCCTCAAGATTTGGAAGATTTCGCATTAGGATTTTCGTTAGCTGAAGGGATTATTGATAAAACTTCAGATATTTATGGTATTGATGTGGAAGAAACTTGTAATGGAGTGGAGGTTCAAATTGAATTGGCAACTCGTTGTTTCGTTCGTCTGAAAGATTTACGCCGTACAATGACTGGACGTACAGGTTGTGGGATTTGTGGCAGTGAGCAATTAGAACAAGTGACTAAAAAATTACCTAAATTAGACCGCACTTTTAGCTTTGATTTAAATAAACTAGATCAATGCTTAACAATTTTGCATGATGCCCAAGTATTGGGTAAGCAAACAGGTTCTACTCATGCCGCGGGCTTCTTCTCTCTAGAAGGCGAGTTATTGGCTATTCGTGAAGATGTTGGACGTCATGTGGCTTTGGATAAATTATTAGGCTGGCATGCGAAGAATAATCAACCTCTGGGATTTGTGTTAGTGACAAGTCGAGCAAGTTATGAAATGGTACAAAAAGCAGCAACTTGTGGCATTGAAATGCTCATTGCAATTTCAGCAGGAACTGATTTAGCTGTGAGAATGGCTGAAGAGAGTAATCTCACATTAATTGGATTTGCTAGGGAAGGACGAGCTACAGTTTATACAGGAAAAGAGCGATTGACATATTGAGCTATGTAAAGGGCAGATCTCGTTAATCCGCCCTATAGCCTTAGTTATTGTTCTGATAGACTCATTTTCGTCCAGCGTTCAATTAGCTTTTTACTTTCTTGATCTGAACCAAAATGTAAAAAATCAATATCAATAAATTGCAATTTTAATGGATCACTTGCCTTAGGATGATGTTGTGCATGAATGTTGGCTGGTAGCTGATAAGAATTAGCTTCACGCCAAGGGATTTCTTGTGCTTCGGCCGTGAGAACCCAGTCGGTAAATAATTTCGCATTTTCAAGATTACGAGCATTTTTAATAATGCTATTGGCACCTAAAGTATAACCAATGCCTTCGCAAGGTAAAACGCCTGTTACTGGTGCACCTTTTTCCTGCTCACGAATATAGCTATGCATAAAACTAATATCTATAGCTACTTCTCCTGATGCTAAGGTGTTTGTGGCTAAACCACTTTTTGAAAATTGAGACACATTTTTATTGAGTGCTTTCAGATATTCAAAGGCTTTATCTTCACCCCAAAGTGCGATTAAGGTCGTGAGAAATGAATAACCTGTACCAGAGACTCGAGGATCAGGGTATTGAATTTCATTTTTAAATTCTGGTTTTAATAGATCTTTAAAACATTGTGGTTTTTTAATATTGAGTTTTTCAAGTTTTTGAGTATTAATACCAATGCCTAATTCCATTAAGTAAATAATTGAAGAAAATTCACCTCGTTGTTCCATTAATTGTTTAAATTGTGGCAAAATTTGCTTTTGATTAGGTGAGCGGTATTTTTCAAGTAAGCCTAAATCAGCTGCTTGTAAATGAGGTTCTAAGGTGCCACCATACCATACATCTGCCTGAGGATTGTCTTTTTCTGCTTTAATTTTACCTAATGTTGTTCCTGTACTATTACGAACAAATTGGGTTTCTACGTGGTATTTTTTAGCGAATGCTTGGCTGATTTTTTCGCAAGCGGTATTTTGCACACTGCAATAAATATTCAATTTACCTTCAGCCTGGGCAAATTGAGGTAATAGGCTTATAGCACCGATAAAAAGTGCGGTAGATTTTAGAAAAATTTTATGAATAGATAAAATTGAATGAGTTGTCATTGAATTGCTCCTTAATTAAAAGAAAACAAGCCAACACATAAACGAAAGAGAAAAATGTGGATAATTAGTTTCCTACGCCAGTGTTAACTGTATCAGGTTCACGGGTATTTCTCAGCCGATTTTTCAGCACCCCGACTAATGGGGGAACAATATAAAACCTTTTCTCTTAATTGTAAATAGGGTTGACTCATTACATTGACAAAGCATATATAACCCTTATAATCCCCTGTAAAAATAAACAGCAAAATGTAGTGGGCAATAATGGATATTTCAGAATTACTTGATGGTTTAAATGATAAGCAACGTGAAGCTGTAGCTGCACCGCTTGGTAACTATTTAGTGTTGGCAGGTGCGGGAAGTGGAAAAACTCGAGTTTTAACTCATCGTATTGCTTGGCTAATTGCTGTCGAAAGCGTTTCTGAAAGTAGTATTATGGCGGTGACTTTTACAAATAAAGCCGCAGCAGAAATGCGTCATCGTATTGAATCAACATTAACTCCCCATTCTTCTCATTCTCTATCAGGTATGTGGGTCGGTACTTTTCATAGTATTGCTCATCGATTATTACGTGCTCATTATGTGGATGCCAATTTGCCACAAGATTTCCAAATTATGGATAGCGAGGATCAACTTCGTCTAATGAAGCGTTTACTTAAATTGCATAATTATGATGAGAAAATGTTTCCAGCAAAACAGGCCTGCTGGTATATCAATAATAAAAAGGATGAGGGTTTAAGACCAAACCTAATTGATGATCATAATGATCGCCAAGAACGAGAATGTATTAAAATTTATCGTATTTATCAAGATACTTGTGATCGTGCGGGGTTGGTGGATTTTGCTGAAATTTTATTACGTGCTTATGAGTTATTTCTCAAGAAACCTGTGATTCTGCAACGTTACCAGCAACGCTTTGGGCAAATATTGGTGGATGAGTTTCAAGATACGAATAAAATTCAATATGCTTGGATCAAATTATTAGCAGGTGAAACAGGCAATGTAATGATTGTTGGGGATGATGATCAGTCTATTTATGGTTGGCGTGGTGCACAAATCGAAAATATTCAAAAATTCCTTGATGATTTCCATCAAGCTCAAACCATTCGTTTAGAGCAAAATTATCGTTCTACAGGCAATATTCTACAGGCTGCCAACCAATTAATTTCAAACAATAATAACCGCCTAGGTAAAGATTTATGGACGGATGGTGAACAAGGCGATCCTGTGGGAATTTATGCCGCATTTAATGAATTAGATGAAGCACTTTTTGTCTCTTCTCAAATTAAGATTTGGTTAGAAGATGGTGGTTGCTTCAATGATATAGCGATTTTATATCGTAGCAATAGTCAATCACGTGTGATTGAAGAAGCACTTATTCGGGCACAAATTCCATATCGTATTTACGGAGGAATGCGATTCTTCGAACGTCAAGAAATCAAAGATGCGTTAGCTTATTTACGCTTAATTGCAAATCGCCAAGATGATGCAGCTTTTGAACGTGTAATTAATACGCCAACTAGAGGTATCGGTGATCGAACTTTAGATATTTTACGTAACTTAACTCGTGAACGTGAAATTACTTTATGGCAAGCTATACAAATTGCAATTCATGAAAATCAGTTAGCTGGTCGTGCAGCTACCGCATTACAGCGTTTTTGTGAGTTGATTAATTCATTAGCTGAAGAAACCGCAGAAATGCCATTGTTTGAGCAAACAGACTTTGTGATTAAGCACTCAGGTTTATATGAAATGTATAAACAAGAGAAAGGAGAAAAAGGAGAGGTTCGTATTGAAAACTTGGAAGAGTTAGTTTCGGCTACCCGTGAATTTATCAAACCTGATGATGCACAAGAAATGACAGATTTGACTGCATTCTTAACTCATGCTTCTTTAGAAGCTGGCGATGAACAAGCTTCGCCTCATCAATCCAGCGTACAAATGATGACATTACACTCAGCCAAAGGATTAGAATTCCCTCGTGTATTTATGGTTGGCATGGAAGAAGGCATCTTCCCAAGTTTTATGTCTTTAGAAGAACCAGGTCGTCTAGAAGAAGAACGTCGTTTAGCCTATGTCGGAATTACTCGTGCAAAACAAAAATTGACAATTTGTTATGCAGAAAGCCGTCGTTTATATGGAAAAGAAGAAAGACATATTCCTTCTCGTTTTATTAATGAATTGCCTGAAGAATGTATCCAGTCCGTGCGTTTACGAGGTACGGTGACTCGTGCTTACAACCAAAGTGCGGTCGGTTCTGTGAAAATTTCTGCTGATAGCCAAGATTATTGGAAAACTGGTCAAAAAGTCAAACATGCTAAATTTGGAATTGGGACGGTGATTAATGTTGAAGGTTCAGACAACAATACTCGCTTACAAATTGCATTCCAAGGTCAGGGTATCAAATGGTTGATTGCTCATTTAGCCAAATTAGAAAAGATTTAACATGATTAGAGGTATTATTTATTCCATTATTTCTTCGCTATTATTCGGTGGAGTATATTTCCTTGCCACCTTGATTCAACCTGTATCAGGTGAAGGTTTATATGGATTGCGTTTGTTTGTTACGACCCCTTTTGTTATATTGGCACTAATTTTGCTTAACCAACAAAAAGAATTTGTTTTACTGCTTAAGCGGCTAGTCACGGAACCCCTGTTAATTATCATCGTGCTTATCACGGCAACATCGATGGGGATACAAATGTGGCTTTATTTATGGGCACCGAATAATGGTAAGGCGATAGATGTATCTATTGGTTATTTGTTAATGCCATTAGTCATGGTGTTATTTGGTAAAGTTTTTTATAAAGAGCGCCTTTCTCGCTGGAAAAAAGTAGCAATCTTATTCGCAGCTATTGGCGTCCTGAGCAAAGTTATTTTAACTGGCGTATTTTCTTGGGAAAGTGCGTTAGTTTGCATTGGTTACCCAGTTTATTTTGGCTTAAGAAAAACATTCAAACTGGCAACCTTATCAGTTTTTTTATTAGAAATGCTGATTCTTATTCCTTCTGGTATTTATTTTGTTGCACAAGTAGATCTAAGTTATTCTTATGCACAAAATGCCAATTTTTATCTTTGGTTATTTTTATTAGGTCTCGTTGGTGGTGTTGCATTAATTCTTTACATTCTGTGTAGCCAACTTATTCCTATCAATTTATTAGGTTTATTAGGCTATTTAGAACCTTTATCTATGCTAATTGTCTCTTTCATCATCGGAGAGTCTTTACAATCTAACTCTTATATGTTAATGTTCTGCTTAACGATTGCCATTGTGTTATTAATTATTGATGGCGTAGTTGCTTTTAAGCGACAATCTATTTAATGTTGTGGGATATTCAAACGTTAATTTATCTTAATTTGAGATAAATAAATTGAATAATATTTCAATGCTCCTTTCTTTTGTTAAATAAAAGAACGATCCTATAGATTATTAATTCGCCTTTTTGTAATATTATCTTGCATTAAGCAATCGTTTAACTTCCTTTAATTATGAGAAAATTATTATGCAAACATTAACAAAACTTACTCTATCTGCACTTGCATTAGCAGTGTCAATGGGAGCTTCAGCTGGCTCTAAAACCTTAGTGTATTGTTCTGAAGCTTCACCTTCATACTTTAATCCACAATTGGTCACAGATGGCACCAGTATTGATGCATCTGGTCAAGCCATTTATAACCTCCTAACAGCTTTTGAGAAAGGTAAAACTAATGTGGTTCCTTCGCTAGCTGAAAGTTGGGATATTTCAGAAGATGGCAAAGAATACACTTTCCATTTGCGTAAAGGTGTGAAGTTTCACAGTAACAAAGATTTTAAACCAACACGTGATTTCAATGCTGATGATGTTGTTTTTTCTTTCTCTCGTCAAATGGACAAAAATAATCCATATAACAAAGTATCTGGTGGTCAATATGAATATTTTGCAGGTATGGATATGGCGAATATCATCAATAAAGTGGAAAAAGTGGATGACTATACGGTTAAATTTATTTTAAACGTTCCTAATTCGCCTTTTGTTGCTAACTTGGCTATGGATTTTGCTTCAATTCTTTCAGCAGAATATGCAGATGCCATGCTAAAAGCAAAAACACCAGAAAAAGTTGATGCTCAACCTATAGGTACGGGGCCTTTTGAGTTTGTCTCTTATCAAAAAGATTCTACGATTCGTTATAAAGCCTTTGAAAATTATTGGGAAGGCAAAACACCAGTAGATCGTTTAGTGTTCTCAATTACACCAGATGCTACGGTACGTGCAGCTAAGTTAGCAAAAAATGAATGTCAGGTTATGGCATATCCAAATCCAGCAGATATTGAAAAAATGAAAGCGGATACTAATTTAACCATGCTAGAACAACCAGGTTTAAACATTGGCTACTTAAACTTTAACGTTCAGAAAAAACCATTTGATAATATCAAAGTTCGTCAAGCGTTGAACTATGCGGTAAATAAAGATGCCATTGTTAAATCGGTATATCAAGGCGCTGGAACGGTAGCTAAAAATCCAATCCCTTCTACCATGTGGAGCTATAACGATGAGGTTAAAGATTATGAATATTCGCCAGAAAAAGCTAAAGCTTTATTAAAAGAAGCTGGTTTAGAAGCTGGTTTTGAAACTGAAATTTGGGCAATGCCAGTTTCTCGCCCATACAATCCTAATGCACGTCGTGCAGCTGAAATGATCCAGGCTGATTGGGAAAAAGTCGGCGTGAAGAGCAAAATTGTAAGCTATGAGTGGGGTGAATATCTGAAACGTATGCGTGATGGTGAACATCCAACTGGCTTCATGGGATGGAATGGTGATAATGGCGATCCTGATAATTTCTTCGGTGTTTTATTAAATTGTGCATCCGTCGCACAAGGATCTAACTATGCGAAATTCTGTAATAAAGACTTTGATGCTTTAATTATTAAAGCGGCGCAAGTTTCAGATAAAGCACAGCGTACAGATCTTTATAAACAAGCTCAAGTTCTATTCAAAGAACAAGCACCTTGGATCACCATTGTGCATTCTGTGAACTATGAACCAATTCGTAAAGAAGTAAAAGGTTATGTAATGAGTCCTTTTGCATTACATAACTTCTATGGTGTTGGTTTAGCTGAATAATGCTATTAAAAGTGCGGTATAAAATCACAAAATTTGTTGATGAAAATTGATTTGATATTTTTTTATCAAATAGAAATTTTCAAATTTTGACCGCACTTTCATATCTTAATGATAACAAAACCTAACGAGAAGTTTTTATGTTTCAATTTGTTCTCAAACGTATTCTAATGGTTATCCCTACATTTTTGGCCATTACTTTAATTACGTTTGCTTTAGTCCATTTAATTCCAGGCGATCCTGTGGAAATTCGTATGGGAGAGCGTGGCGTTGACCCAGCTGTTCATGCACAAATGATGTCACAAATGGGCTTAGATAAACCATTGGCAGAGCAGTATTTTAATTATGTCAAAGGTATTGCACAGGGCGATTTTGGTCAGTCATTTAGAAATAATGAACCCGTATTAAAAGAATTTTTTACTTTATTTCCAGCAACAGTTGAATTAGCTTTTTTTGCTTTGTTGTGGTCATTGATTGTAGGGATATTTCTTGGTGTCATTGCTGCAGTAAAGAAGGATAGTTGGATATCTCACTCAGTCACCGCACTTTCTTTAACAGGTTACTCAATGCCTATTTTCTGGTGGGGATTAATTCTAATTCTTTATGTGTCTGATTTCTTTGGACTACCTGCTGGAGGTCGTTTATCCGATGAATTTTGGATCGATTTTGATACAGGATTTATGTTGATTGATACTTGGAATTCAGGAGAACCTGGAGCTTTTGTAGCGGCGATTAAATCGCTTATCTTGCCTGCTATTGTTTTAGGTACTATCCCTCTTGCAGTGGTAACACGTATGACCCGTTCATCTATGTTGGAAGTATTGGGGGAAGATTATATTCGTACAGCAAAAGCAAAAGGTTTAAGCACCACAAGAGTCGTCATTATCCATGCTTTACGTAATGCATTGATCCCTGTCGTGACCGTTGTTGGTTTAATTGTTGGACAGCTTTTATCAGGAGCAGTATTAACCGAGAATATTTTCTCTTGGCCGGGTATTGGCAAGTGGATCATTGATGCTATTAATGCTCGTGATTACCCTGTATTACAAGGTTCAGTTTTAATTATTGCTACGATTATTATTGTTGTAAATTTATTTGTTGATGTGCTTTATGGCGTGGTAAATCCGCGTATCCGCCATAATTCATAGAATTTGTGGGATCTTTTAATGGCAACTGAAATAATTTCACCTATACCTAAAACGCCCTTACAGGAATTTTGGTATTATTTTAAACAGAATAAAGGTGCCGTCATTGGATTGGCTTTTATTGCTGTGGTTTTCTTTGTGTGTGTATTCGCACAATATGTCTCTCCTTATGATCCAATTGCTCAACATCGAGATGCCTTATTGTTACCACCTGCTTGGTTAGAAAAAGGTTCCAGTGCATTTTTATTAGGAACAGATGATATTGGTCGTGATATTCTTTCTCGCATTATTTATGGTGCAAGATTGTCGGTATTTATTGGCTTGATCATTGTCGTCTTATCTTGTGTACTTGGCATTTTGCTTGGCGTTTTAGCAGGCTACTACGGTGGCATGGTTGATATCATGATTATGCGCATGGTTGATATTATGATGGCTATTCCAAGTTTATTATTAACTATTGCATTAGTCACCATACTTGAGCCTTCATTATTTAATGCAGCAATTGCCATCGCAATAGTTTCAGTGCCGAGTTATGTGAGATTAACTCGTGCTTCTGTATTGAATGAAAAAAATCGTGATTATGTAATGGCATCTCGAGTTGCTGGTGCAGGTGTATTACGATTAATGTTTATCGTTATTTTACCTAATTGTTTGGCTCCACTGATTGTGCAAATGACCATGGGAATTTCCAATGCTATCCTAGAATTAGCAGCACTCGGTTTTTTAGGCATTGGCGCCCAACCTCCTACACCAGAGCTAGGTACAATGTTGGCAGAAGCTCGTAGCTTTATGCAATCAGCTAACTGGTTAGTGACGATTCCTGGTATTGCTATTTTGCTTCTCGTATTAGCATTCAATTTAATGGGCGATGGCTTACGTGATGCACTCGATCCAAAATTAAAACAGTAAGGAGAGGATGATGTCATTATTAAATGTAAACCAACTTTCTGTCCATTTTGGCGATCACAACATACCATTTAAAGCGGTAGATGGTATTAGTTATTCCATTGATAATGGTGAGATATTAGGAATTGTAGGTGAATCAGGATCGGGTAAATCTGTTAGTTCTTTAGCTATTATGGGGTTAATTGATTATCCTGGACGTGTTTCAGCAGCGTCTCTTTCATTTGATGGCGTAGATTTATTAAGCTTAACCGAAAAACAAAAAAGGAAATTAGTGGGAGCGGAAGTCTCAATGATTTTCCAAGATCCGATGACCAGTTTAAATCCTTGCTATACCGTTGGTTATCAGATTATGGAGGCACTAAAAGCACATCAAGGTGGAAGTAAAAAACAACGTCGTGAACGTACAATTGAATTACTCAAACAAGTTGGCATTCCAGCCCCTGAATCACGATTAGAGGTTTATCCACATCAGTTATCTGGAGGAATGTCACAACGGGTAATGATTGCTATGGCTATCGCGTGTAAACCGAAACTGTTAATTGCTGATGAGCCGACAACTGCATTAGATGTTACCATTCAGGCACAAATTGTCGATTTATTATTAAGCTTACAAAAACAAGAAAATATGGCATTAGTGCTGATAACCCATGATTTAGCCTTAGTCGCCGAGGCAGCTCATCGTATTATTGTGATGTATGCCGGGCAAGTTGTTGAGGAAGGAATTGCAGATGAAATTTTCAAGGCACCTAAGCATCCTTATACTCAAGCTTTATTAAGATCCTTACCCGAGTTTGCAGAAGGTAAATCTCATTTAGATTCTTTGCCTGGTGTAGTTCCTGGCAAATATGATAGACCGCAAGGTTGCTTGTTAAATCCACGTTGTCCTTATGCGACAGATCATTGTCGTCAAGTAGAGCCTGAATTAAGACAGTTAGATTCAGCTCGTGTGAAATGCCATACACCATTAAATGCACAAGGAGAACCAAGCAATGACTGAGCAAATGAATCAAACAGCACCATTGCTTGATGCTGTCAAACTTAAAAAATATTATCCAGTGAAGAAAGGGCTATTTGCTAAACCTCAAATGGTCAAGGCTTTAGATGGTGTTTCTTTCCGTCTAGAACGTGGTAGAACTTTAGCTGTGGTAGGAGAGTCTGGTTGTGGTAAATCAACATTAGGTCGCCTTTTAACGATGATCGAAACGCCAACAGCAGGAGAATTGTTTTATAACGGGCAAAATTTTTTAGTGAATGATAAAGCCACACAGAAATTACGTCGTCAAAAAATTCAAATTGTTTTCCAAAATCCTTATGGTTCACTGAATCCTCGCAAGAAAATTGGGACAATTTTAGAAGAACCTTTAGTCATTAATACTGATCTTTCCGCTACAGAACGGAAAAAAAGAGTGCTAGAAATTATGGCTAAAGTAGGGCTTCGTCCAGAATTTTATGATCGTTATCCACATATGTTCTCTGGTGGTCAGCGTCAACGTATTGCTATTGCTCGAGGATTAATGCTACAACCTGATATCGTCGTTGCAGATGAACCTGTTTCTGCATTAGATGTTTCAGTACGTGCTCAAGTATTAAATTTAATGATGGATCTACAACATGAAATGGGATTATCTTATGTGTTTATTTCCCACGATCTTTCTGTGGTAGAGCATATTGCTGATGAAGTCATGGTGATGTATTTAGGGCGTTGTGTCGAGCAAGGAACTGTGGAGTCTATTTTCCAAAATCCACGTCATCCTTATACTCAAGCTTTGCTTTCCGCTACACCAAGATTATCGCCTGAGTTACGCACAGAGCGTATTAAATTGGAAGGGGAACTACCAAGTCCATTGAATCCGCCAAAAGGTTGTGCTTTTCATGCTCGTTGTCGTTTAGCAACAGACAAATGCCGACAAGAACAGCCAGTATTAAAAACCTATCCAGATGGCAGTCGTATTGCTTGTTTTATGGTGGATTAATTTAAAAAGTGCGGTAGTGAAATAGAAAATTTTTGTAAATTTTACCGCACTTTAGTCTCAATTTTATAATTATCAGCACGTAATAAAAAACGGTAAGACAAAATCTTACCGTTTTCTTTTTGCTCTATCTTATAATAGCTGGTTATACGTAACCATAATTCATTAAACGTTCAAAGCGACGTTTTAATAAGCTTTCTTTATCAAGTGTATCTAATTCTTCTAAATCATTTAAAATACGCTCTTTTAAGGCTTTAGCCATTTCATCATAATGACGATGTGCACCACCTAAAGGCTCTTGAACAATATTATCGATTAGATTTAATTCTTTTAGACGACTTGCAGTTAATCCCATGACTTCTGCTGCGGTTGAAGCTTTTTCTGCACTTTTCCAAAGGATTGAAGCACAGCCCTCAGGAGAAATAACAGAGTAAGTACTATATTGCAACATATTAACTTTATCACCAACACCGATGGCTAAGGCACCGCCAGAACCACCCTCACCGATAACAGTACAAATAACTGGCACAGTTAACGTTGACATTTCACGTAAGTTTCGAGCAATTGCTTCAGATTGTCCTCGTTCTTCAGCACCTACACCAGGGTAAGCTCCTGGGGTATCAATAAAGGTAATAATTGGTAAGCGGAAACGTTCTGCCATTTGCATTAAACGTAATGCTTTACGATAGCCTTCAGGTGCAGGCATGCCAAAATTACGTAACACTTTGTCTTTTACTGTACGACCTTTTTGGTGCCCAATAACCATTACTGGGCGCCCATCTAAACGAGCTAGCCCGCCAACAATAGCTTTATCATCAGAAAAAGCACGATCACCAGCCAATTCTTCAAATTCTGTGAAAATACGAGAAATATAGTCTAAGGTATAAGGGCGATTAGGATGGCGAGCCATACGAGAAACTTGCCATGCATCTAAATCAGCAAAAGTCTTCTTCGTTAATTCCTTACTTTTTTTCTGTAATCGTTTGATTTCATCATTAAGATCGATTTTATTATCTTTATCTGTCACAGAACGTAATGATTCGATTTTTGCCTCAAGTTCAGCAATTGGTAGTTCAAAATCTAAATATTCAGTTTGGTTTTGTTGACTCATTTTTGTTCTCAATATCCTTAACACAAAATAATAATTGCACTTTACCAGTATTTTTATAGTGGTGCAAATGTGAGACTTATTTTACGCTCTTTTGGTATAAAAATCTGTGATTTTTTATGAGGTTTATCCACTTTGACTATGAACAAATTAGCAATATAAAAAAAGCATTTCTTCGACAAATTTAGGTACAACTTCAGTGGCAGGCCCGTAGTGACCAATTCTGAAAGCTGCTCGACCTTTACTAGGTTCTAGATTCAATTCAATAGTTTTAGCACCATTGAAATTAGCTTCTTGTACAAAACCGGCGGCAGGATATACATTTCCAGAGGTTCCAATAGAAATAAAATATAAACAATCACGAATTTCTTCATCAATACGATCCATTGCCAGAGGCATTTCATTGAACCATACAATATTAGGACGCAAAGGTTGAGGAGTATGGCAACAAGTGCATTTATCTTGCGCAGTCCATTCTTTTTCCCACGCATACACTTTGCCTGAATGCTCACAACGAAGTTCTAATAAACTACCATGCATATGAATAACGTTTTTTGAGCCTGCACGTTCATGCAAATTATCAATATTTTGTGTAACAATTAGCAGATTATCGCCGAATTTTTCATCTAATTTTGCGAGTGCAAGATGTGCTGCATTCGGTTGAATTTTAGGATCAAATAATTTATGACGTAAACCATTATAAAATTCACGCACTAACTGAGGATTTCTGGCATAACCTTCAGGTGTGGCAACATCTTCAATATGATGTTCTTCCCATAACCCATCTTCAGAGCGAAAGGTGCGGATTCCTGATTCAGCTGAAATACCCGCTCCAGTTAATACAACAATTTTAGGTAATTTTGGCATAGCTTAACTCTCAATATAAAATCAACTGTTTTATGATACTCCTATCTCAATAAAATTGGGCAATTAAATATAGATATGGATCAAAAAACTGTAGAGTAATTTCAGATTGGTAAAGTGCGGTAGCGAAACAGAAAATTTTAGTTTTTTATACCGCACTATTAAATCAAATTATTTTATAAAATTTCATTGCCTTTATAGCAAAGAAAATGACTAAGAATATTGCTATTTTTGATATTTGCCTGTATTGAACCAGTTGACATAGTTTAGCTGGTCATAAAATTTTTTACCATTCCAACCTGAAAATTCAAACAAATCTCCTACTTGTGATTGATGCTCAAAACCAGGTATATAAAGTGAAGATGCAAACTCTGGATATTTTTTGTGAGTAAATATTATTTTATTTGGAAACGGCAGTGCATCAAAGGCTTGTAAGTGCTCATAAGTACAACCGTCACGATCTGTCATTAAAATAAAAAGATTATCTAAATTCATCCGTTTAGTTCGTTCTATCCATTTACGACTTGCCTCATCTTCAGAATGATAGTGCATAAAATGGATCGTTAGATCTTCTAATTTCCCTACAGGATAATGTTTATCGGAAGCCACAAAATTTAATTTAGCTTGCATATAATGATCAATATTTTGCAAATATTTAATAAAATCAGCAGGTTCTAAATATAAATTCACAAAAGGCGAATTAAATTTTTCGCCTAAATCATGCAAGATAAAAGCACCATTGCAATTACTGGAAATTACAGTCATATCATGGTTTGTCAGATGTTGACGATTTTTTTGATTAATGGATTGACGTAAAAATCTATTGATTGCTTTTTTTATTAAATTTTGCATGATATTTATTCTCTAATTGATAGGGTAAAATTTTAGACTTCAATTAGGATTATTTTACTCATTATGAGATGAAATAAAAGTGCGGTCTTATTCGGCAAAATTTTCTTTTATTTTTCATATAAATACCAGCAACCGTTTGCTTGCGAAATAGATCACAAATAGAAAAGAAAAGTATAATAAAACATTTGAATTTTCTTTATTTTCCGATAGGCTAATAACATTTTTACTCATATTTGTTCAAAAACGAAAGGAAGAACGATGAAAACTATTTTAAATATTGCTGAGAAGTGGTTAGCACAAGATCCCGATAGTGAAACTCGTGCAGAATTATCTCAATTAATTGAAAAAACAAAACTAGGTGATGAACAAGCTTTAATTGAATTAGAAAGCCGTTTTAATGGACGTTTGGAATTCGGTACTGCGGGGTTACGTGGACGCTTACAAGCAGGTTCTATGGGGATGAACCGTGTTTTAGTCGCACAAGCTGCTGGCGGTTTGGCTGAATATATTAAAGGATACGATAAACAACCATCTATTGTGATTGGTTATGATGGACGTAAAAATTCGGATGTTTTTGCTCGTGACACGGCTGAAATTATGGCTGGTGCAGGAGTAAAAGCCTATTTATTACCTCGTAAATTACCAACACCTGTGTTAGCTTATGCGATTAATCATTTGAACACTTCAGCAGGTGTTATGGTTACGGCAAGCCATAATCCGCCAGATGATAATGGATATAAAGTTTATTTAGGTAAAGAAAATGGTGGTGGACAAATTGTTTCTCCAGCAGATAAAGAGATTGCAGCATTAATTAATAAAGTAGCGGAAGGAAGTATTGCTGATTTACCTCGCAGTCAAAATATTGTTGTTTTAGATGATGAAGTGGTGAATGCATATATTGAAAAAACAGCCGCCTTAGCAAAACAGCCATCATCTGAGATTAATTATGTTTATACGGCTATGCATGGTGTAGGCTATGAAGTATTAAGTAAAACGCTTGAAAAAGCGGGTTTACCTCAACCACAATTAGTGCCAGAACAAATTTATCCTGATGGCACATTCCCAACCGTGAATTTTCCAAACCCAGAAGAAAAAGGTGCATTGGATTTAGCGATTAAAGTGGCAAAAGAGAAAAATGCAGAATTCATTATTGCTAACGACCCAGATGCGGATCGTTTGGCAGTCGCTATCCCTGATGCGCAAGGCAATTGGAAAAGTTTACATGGTAATGTATTAGGTTGCTTATTTGGTTGGTATTTAGCTCAACAATATCATGCACAAAATAAAAAAGGTGTGCTAGCTTGTTCATTAGTTTCCTCACCAGCCTTAGCAGAAATTGCTAAAAAATATCATTTAGACTCAGAAGAAACCCTAACAGGCTTTAAATATATTGGTAAAGTAAAAGGTTTGCTATTTGGCTTTGAAGAAGCAATAGGTTACTTAGTGGATCCTGATAAAGTTCGTGATAAAGATGGTATTTCAGCTGCCGTTATGTTCTTAGATTTAGTTCGTTACTTAAAACATCAAGGTAAAACTATTCTAGATTATATGGAAGATTTTAATCAAACCTTTGGTGCTTATGTGAGCGGACAAATTTCAATTCGTGTTAGTGATCTTAGTGAAATTTCTAAATTAATGACCGCACTTCGTAACAATTCACCAACTGAAATTGGCGGATTCAAAGTTACACAAGCACTCGATCATTTAAAAACTGAACGCCAAAATAATATTTTGGTATTTATGTTAGAAAATGGAAGTCGCTTAATTGTGCGTCCATCTGGAACAGAACCAAAAATCAAATTCTACTTAGACGCTAAAGGCAAAGATTCAGCAGATGCAGACCAAGTATTAGCAAACTTTGATGCATCAGTGAGAGCAATGCTTAGACAAGAGCAATATGGTAAACAAGATTGCTAAAAATAAAAACTAAACAAAAGCGAACAAATATGTTCGCTTTTTTTATAAACGATGCCCCTTGAACCGAAGTCCAAGGGGCAGAGCGTTGCGAGAAATTTTTCTCTTATTGTAACAACGTTTTTCATTTCGCAGTGCTATTACAACGGGAAAATAATATCTAGGCACTAGCTGAAAGTCAATATATTTTCTATTGATATTATGGTAAAAGTAGAGTCTATAATATTCAATTCTAATGAGTGGGAGAATAATGAATATGTTGAAACCATTAAACTATATTTTAGGTCTAGATTTAGGAATAGGATCTGTGGGTTGGGCTGTAGTGGAGATTGATGAGCAGGGAAATCCGCTTCGCTTAATTGATGTGGGCGTGCGTACTTTTGAGCGAGCTGAAGTAGCAAAAACAGGCGAAAGTTTGGCGTTAGCTCGTCGTTTGGCTCGTTCTTCTCGCCGTTTAGTGAAACGCCGTGCTGCGCGGATTAAAAAGGCGAAACGCTTGCTTAAAGCTGAAAATATTCTGCTTTCAGTTGATGAGATTTTACCAAACGATGTTTGGCAACTTCGTGTAAAAGGTTTAGATCACAAATTAGAACGCCAAGAATGGGCAGCAGTATTGTTACATTTATTGAAACGTCGTGGCTATTTGTCGCAACGCAAAAATGAAAGCAAAAGTGAAAATAAGGAACTGGGGGCGTTGCTGTCAGGTGTAGTGACCAATCATCAAATTTTGCAGACGGACGAATATCGTACGCCAGCGGAAATTGCAGTGCATAAATTCCAAGCGGAGGATGGGCATATTCGCAATCAGCGTGGGGATTATACGCACACCTTTAGCCGTTTGGATTTATTGGCGGAAATGGAATTGCTATTTCAACGTCAAACCGAATTGGGCAATCTGCACACTTCTTCAAAATTATTGGAAAATTTGACCGCACTTTTAATGTGGCAAAAGCCAGCATTGGCAGGTGAAGCCATTTTAAAAATGTTGGGGAAATGTACTTTTGAGCCAACCGAATATAAAGCAGCGAAAAATAGCTACTCTGCCGAGCGTTTTGTGTGGCTGACGAAACTGAACAATTTACGCATTTTAGAACAAGGAGCGGAGCGAGCTTTAACTGATAGCGAGCGTTTTGTTTTGCTCGATCAGCCTTATGAAAAAGCGAAACTCACTTATGCTCAAGTTAGGACACTGTTAAAATTGTCTGATGAAGCAATTTTTAAAGGTGTGCGTTATCAAGGCGAAGATAAAAAAACGGTGGAAAGTAAAACCACGTTAATGGAAATGAAAGCCTACCACCAAATTCGTAAGGCATTGGATGGGGCAGATTTAAAAGACGAATGGAATACGCTTAAAAATGATTCTGCGTTGCTTGATGAAATCGGCACGGCATTTTCGCTATATAAAACCGATGATGATATTAGTCATTATTTAGGCGGTAAATTGTCTGAAAAGGTATTGAACGTGTTATTGGAAAATCTGAATTTCGATAAATTTATTCAGCTTTCACTCAAAGCCTTACAGAAAATTTTGCCATTGATGTTACAGGGGCAACGTTATGATGAAGCGGTTTCAGCAGTTTATGGCGATCATTATGGTAAAAAATCAGCAGAATCTTGCCGTTTGTTGCCTGCCATTCCAGCTAATGAAATCCACAATCCTGTAGTGTTACGCACACTGACCCAAGCCCGCAAAGTGATCAATGCGGTGGTGCGTTTATACGGCTCGCCTGCTCGTATTCATATTGAAACAGGGCGTAAAGTGGGCAAATCCTATCAAGATCGTAAAAAACTGGAAAAACAGCAAGAAGAAAACCGCGAACAGCGTGAAAGTGCGGTGAAAAAATTCAAAGAATATTTCCCGAATTTTGTCGGCGAGCCAAAAGGTAAAGACATTTTGAAATTGCGTTTGTATGAGTTGCAACAATCGAAATGTTTATATTCAGGCAAATCATTTGATCCTAATCGCTTGTTGGAAAAAGGCTATGTGGAAGTGGATCACGCCCTGCCTTTTTCTCGTACGTGGGATGACAGCTTTAATAACAAAGTATGCTTGCCAATGAAAACCAGAATAAAGGCAATTTAACACCTTATGAATGGTTAGATGGCAAAAATAATAGTAAACGTTGGCAAGATTTTGTGGCTCGAGTACAAACCTGCTGTTTCTCTCATAGGAAAAAACAACATATTTTAAGTCATAAATTAGATGAAAAAAGCTTTATTGAACGGAATTTAAACGACACTCGTTATGTGGCTCGTTTTTTGTGTAATTTTATTGCTGATAATATGTTGTTGACGGGTAAAGGTAAACGCAAAGTGTTTGCTTCAAATGGGCAAATTACGGCATTATTGCGTGGACGTTGGGGGTTACAGAAAGTGCGAGATGATAACGATCGCCATCATGCCTTAGATGCAGTGGTGATTGCTTGTTCAACGGTGGCAATGCAGCAAAAAATTACTCGCTTTGTGAAATATGAAGAGGGTAATGTATTTAGTGGTGAACGTATTGATCGTGAAACAGGTGAAATTATTCCTCTGTATTTTCCTACACCTTGGAAGTTTTTCAAAGAAAATGTAGAGATTCGTATTTTTAGTGAGAATCCTAAATTAGAACTTGAAAATCGTTTGCCTGATTACCCGCAATATAATCACGAATTTGTGCAACCGTTGTTTGTGTCGAGAATGCCTACTCGCAAAATGACAGGGCAAGGGCATATGGAAACCATTAAATCAGCGAAACGTTTAGATGAAGGGATTAGCGTGTTAAAAGTACCTTTAACGCAACTGAAACTAGCTGATTTAGAGAATATGGTCAATCGTGAACGTGAGTTGGCATTGTATGAAGCCTTAAAAGAACGCTTAGAGCTATTTGGTAACGATCCTGCCAAAGCCTTTATTGAGCCGTTTTATAAAAAAGGTGGAGCATTGGTCAAAGCAGTTCGTGTGAAAAAAGTGCAAAAATCAGGAGTTCTCGTACGTGATGGCAATGGCGTGGCGGATAATGCGTTGATGGTGAGAGTGGATGTCTTTACCAAAGGCGGAAAATACTTTCTTGTACCGATTTATACTTGGCAAGTAGCGAAAGGGATTTTACCGAATAAGGCAGTAACTGCTAATATTGATGAAATTGATTGGCTTGAAATGGATGAAAGTTATCAATTTATCTTTACTATGTATCCAAATGATCTTGTCAAAGTAAAATTGAAAAAAGAAGAATTCTTTGGTTATTATGGTGGTTTAGATTGAGCAACAGGAGCTATTGTCATAAAAGAACACGATTTAGAAAAATCCAAAGGAAAACAAGGGATTTATCGTATTGGCGTGAAATTAGCTCTATCATTTGAAAAATACCAAGTCGATGAACTCGGCAAAAATATCCGTCCTTGTCGTCTAACTAAACGACAAAATGTGCGTTAATTCAATCCCCACACTTTTACGAGTGTGGGGATTTTTGTATTTAAGGAATAATCTATGACTTGGCGTAGTATTCTAATTAGCAAAGGTGGAAAATTATCTCTGCACCAAAATCAGATGTTAATTCAACAGGAAGGCAATGAATTTACTGTTCCGTTGGAAGATATTGCGATTGTGGTGGTGGAAAGCCGGGAAACCGTGATTACCATTCCGTTATTGTCTGCTTTTGGATTGTATGGCATTACGCTTTTAACGTGTGATGAGCAATTTTTGCCTTGCGGACAATGGTTGCCGTTTAATCAATATCATCGGCAATTAAAAACGCTAAAATTACAGCTAGATGCGAGTTTGCCACAGAAAAAACAACTATGGCAGGCGATTGTACAGCAGAAAATCCGTAATCAAGCCAGCGTGCTGAAAATTTGCAAATTTCAGATAGAATCTGACCGCTTATTGAAAATGGCTGAACAAGTGAAATCTGGCGATAAGGAGAATTTAGAGGCTCAAAGTGCGGTCATTTATTTTCAAACTTTATTTGGTAAAGGATTTAAACGTACGGAAGATGAAAATGCAATAAACAGTGCCTTAAATTATGGCTATACGGTTATGCGTTCGGCGGTGGCTAGGGCATTAGTACTGTATGGCTGGTTACCGCAAATTGGCTTATTTCATCGCAGTGAACTCAATGCCTTTAATTTATCCGACGATTTTATCGAACCATTTCGTCCATTGGTAGACTTGCTTGTGGTTAAGCTCGCCAATGAAGATAAACTCTCCTTTCATTTATCACCTACGTTAAAACAGTGTTTAATTAAGGTGCTGAATTATCAGCTACTGTTTAAACAAGAAAAAGTTAATGCTTTAACGGCAATAGATCGAACGGTAAGTTCTTTACAAGCTGCTCTGATAAGTCGAAATAGTGATTTGCTAAAATTACCTGGAATTTTACCACTTGCGGAGCATCAATATGAGTGAGAATGTTTTTATGCGTATGATTGTGTTATTTGATTTGCCTGTCACAACCAAGGCAAAAATGCGTGCCGCCAACCAGTTTCGTCAATTTTTACTGAAAGATGGTTACCAAATGTTGCAACTTTCCATTTACACACGTCTTGTGCGTGGTCGTGATTCAATGGAAAAACATCATAAACGATTAGTTGAACATTTGCCTGAAGAAGGAGCAATTCGCTGTATTTCTATCACAGAAAAGCAATTTGCCAATATGGAAATTCTGGTTGGTGAGAAAAAACTGCAAGAAAAAAAGGTTAATTCCAACCAACTTTTGCTGTTTTAGTGCTATTTTTTATGTAAGAAAAAAGCCTTGAAACGCTGTATTTCAAGGCTTTTTAGCATCCCATTATAGCACTGCGAAATGAAAAAGGGAGCTACAACAAGGGTTTAATGATCTTACCTTATGATGTGATTATAGTACTGCGAAATACAACACTTGTATTATTAAACGTAATTTTTTGACTTATTATTAAAAAGTAAATTACTTGATATAGGTTTTTATTTAAAATATATTCGAGAAAAATTATTTTCAATATAACAAAAATAAGCCCTAAAAAGGGCTTATTTTAATAAAGTTTATTCCCACTCAATCGTTGCAGGGGGTTTTCCGCTGACATCATACACCACGCGGGAAATGCCGTTGACTTCGTTGATGATGCGGTTGGAGATTTTACCTAATAAATCATACGGCAAGTGAGCCCAATGTGCGGTCATAAAGTCGATGGTTTCTACCGCACGCAGTGATACCACCCAGTCATATTTACGACCATCGCCCATTACGCCAACGGATTTTACTGGTAGGAACACAGTAAAGGCTTGGCTCACTTTGTAGTACCAGCCTGAATTGTAGAGTTCCTCAATGAAAATTGCGTCTGCTTTACGTAATAAATCACAGTATTCTTTTTTGATTTCGCCTAGCACACGCACGCCTAAGCCTGGGCCTGGGAATGGGTGGCGGTTTAGCATTTCTGCTGGTAAACCTAACGCCAAACCGATTTTGCGAACTTCGTCTTTAAACAACTCACGCAATGGCTCAACTAAGCCCAATTTCATATAATCTGGTAAGCCGCCAACGTTGTGGTGTGATTTGATTACGTGTGCTTTGCCCGTTTTACTTGCGGCAGATTCAATCACATCAGGGTAAATCGTGCCTTGAGCCAGCCATTTTACGCTGGTGAGTTTTTTGCTTTCGTCATCAAATACATCAACAAACATTTTGCCGATAGTTTTGCGTTTTGCTTCAGGCTCATCAATGCCTTTTAAAGCGTCTAAGAAACGATCTTCTGCATTCACACGAATAATATTTAAGCCGAATTTGTCGCCGAACATTTCCATTACTTGATCGCCTTCGTTTAAGCGGAGTAAGCCGTTATCCACGAACACGCAGTGCAAGTTTTTGCCGATAGCACGGTGTAATAACAGTGCAGTTACGGAGGAATCTACACCGCCTGACAAGCCTAAAATCACTTCATCATTGCCTACTTGTTCTTTAATGCGAGCTACTGCATCTTCAATAATGTTTTCAGGTGTCCAGTTACGCTCACAGCCACAGATATTTACCACGAAATTAGTTAATAATGCTAAACCGCTTTTGGTGTGGGTTACTTCTGGGTGGAACTGCACGCCATAGAAACGGCGGCTTTCATCTGACATTGCTGCAATCGGACAAGTTGGCGTAACACCTGTAACTTGGAAGCCAGCAGGTAAGCGAGTCACTTTATCACCATGGCTCATCCAAACATCTAATTTTGGATCGCAAGCGGTCACATCATCATTTAATTTTTCAAATAATTTGTCCGCACTTTGTAGTTGAACCGATGCATAACCAAACTCACGATGATCGGACGTTTCAGTTAAACCGCCCAACTGCATTGCCATGGTTTGCATACCGTAGCACACGCCAAGCACAGGTACGCCAGCGTTAAACACATATTCAGGGGCTCGTGGGCTATTGTCTTCAGTGGTGCTTTCTGGGCCGCCTGAAAGAATAATCCCTGTTGGGTTAAATTCACGGATTTGCTCTTCCGTGACATCCCAAGCCCAAAGCTCGCAATAAACCCCAATTTCACGCACACGGCGTGCTATCAGCTGCGTATATTGTGAGCCAAAGTCTAAAATTAAAATTTTATGATTATGAATGTTGTTCATTGGTTTTCTCTTTAAGTAAATCATTTCTCTGAATTTTCACATCCAGAGGTATCAAGAACTTGTAATCCTTCTTTTTTATAGATTGCAAATTTGCCTTGTCGGCAACTAGCACCAAAAATATTTTGAAACTGCTTAGTTGATTTTCCTTCAGCAATTAAATATAGATCGCCACGTTCATCTGTCATTTGTTTTTTGATGACCCAATTATTTTTTTGTAAGGCTTTCAGTACGCTTTCTTGGGACTGACCTTCATACATATCGGGTACGCCACTGGATGACCAATCATTTGCGCAAGCTGAAATCATAAATACCACTGAAAGTAAAATTAATTTTTTCATTTGATTTATTCTCCTAACTAAATATGCAAGTGCTTAAATTGCTTAAAAATTTTGTAAAATCTAACCGCTTATTATAGCTTAGCCCATACGGTAGTTCGGGGCTTCTTTGGTAATGGTCACATCGTGAACGTGGCTTTCTTTAATGCCTGCACCGCTGATTCGCACAAATTGCGCTTTGGTGCGAAGTTCTTCGATGGTGGCACAGCCTGTTAAGCCCATACAAGAACGTAATCCGCCCATTTGTTGGTGGATAATTTCTTTTAAGAAACCTTTGTAAGCAATGCGGCCTTCAATGCCTTCTGGCACTAATTTGTCAGCAGCGTTGTCCGATTGGAAATAACGATCTGACGAGCCTTTGCTCATCGCACCTAGAGATCCCATTCCACGGTAAGATTTGAATGCTCTGCCTTGATAAAGTTCGATTTCCCCTGGTGCTTCTTCCGTACCTGCGAACATTGAACCCACCATTACACAGCTTGCACCTGCCGCAATCGCTTTGGAAATATCACCAGAGTAGCGAATACCACCATCAGCAATCACAGGAATACCACGATCTTTTAATGCTTCAGCAGCTTCTGCAATCGCTGTAATTTGTGGCACGCCCACGCCTGTTACGATACGAGTAGTACAGATTGAACCTGGGCCAATACCTACTTTCACCGCACTTGCTCCAGCGTCTGCTAAGGCAATTGCCCCTTCAGCAGTAGCGATGTTTCCGGCTACAATTGGTAAATTAGGATATTTAGCTCGAGTTTCACGCACACGTTGTAACACACCTTCAGAGTGACCATGTGAGCTGTCAATTAAAAGTACGTCTACGCCCGCAGCAACTAATGCCTCAATACGCTCTTCATTACCAGGGCCCGCTCCAACAGCAGCGCCCACACGTAAGCGACCGAATTCATCTTTACAAGCATTAGGTTTTTGTTCTGCTTTTTGGAAGTCTTTTAGGGTAATCATACCTTTTAATTTGAAGGCATCATCAACAACTAATACTTTTTCAATACGGTGTTGGTGCATTAATTCAAAAATTTCTTCACGAGCAGCGCCTTCTTTTACTGTGACAAGGCGTTCTTTAGGTGTCATGACATCAGCAACTAATGTATCTTTGTCGCTCACAAAACGTGTATCACGACCAGTTACGATTCCCACTAAATCACCATTTTCAGTGGTAACAGGATAACCTGCAAATTTATTTTCTTTCACCATTTCTGCCAATTCGCCTAATGTTGCAGTCGGACGAACAGTAACAGGACTAGAAACAATCCCACTTTCAAATTTTTTCACTTTACACACTCGATCTGCTTGGCGTTCAATAGACATATTTTTATGGATAAAACCAATGCCACCTTCTTGTGCTAAAGAAATAGCTAGTTTTGCTTCAGTAACTGTATCCATTGCCGCTGATAACATAGGAATGTTTAAACGAATGGTTTTGGTTAATTGAGTAGAAAGGTCCGCGGTATTTGGAAGCACAGTTGAGTGTGCAGGGACGAGAAGAACGTCATCAAAAGTGAGGGCTTCTTGTTTGATTCGTAACATTGCAATATCTCTCTTTGTTATAAGGTTAAGTTAAAAAATATTGCGGACGTATTATACAGGGTTCAAAATCATTTTAAAATAAAATTTAAAAAAAAATTCAGTTTCTATTAAAAGTATGATACAAAGATAAATTAAATTTTTACTGAGGGAATTTATGTCTACCTTATTAGAAGTTTTAGCGGATGGGCAGCCGCATTCTTTTGAAGAACTTACCGCACTTTTAAACCTTTCAAAAATAGACTTACTCGATCAACTTGAAACATTACAATTTCAAGGCCTCCATTTTCATAGTTCATTAAATGATGTTCAATTAATTCCTCAATTAGATTTATTAGATCAACGCCGTTTATCTGAGGCATTAAAACCAAGCAATGTGATTATTAAACCGATTATTGATTCGACTAATCAATATATTATTGAACATTTGGATGAATTAAAAAAAGGCGATTTATGTTTATCTGAACACCAGACAGCTGGGCGAGGTCGAAGAGGGCGTCAATGGCTATCACCTTTTGCAGGTCAGTTAATTATGAGCTTTTATTGGACCTTTGATCCTAGAAAATCTTTAGATGGGTTAAGCCTTGTGATTGGTATGGCGATTGCGGATGCATTAAAAAGTGCGGGGGCAAATACAATAAATTTAAAATGGCCCAATGATCTTTATTTATCGGGGCGTAAATTGGCGGGAATTCTAATTGAAATTGCTAATCGAAAAAATGGTTTATTAAATGTAATTGTTGGAATCGGTATTAATTTGTCTTTGCCTAAACAGGAGCATCTTATTGATCAACCTTGGGCAGAATTATGTGAATCTCTACCGCACTTAGATCGCAATCAATTAGTTATTCAGGTTGTTAATAAACTATATCAGTATTTAAACCAGTTTGAACGGCATGGAATAGACGAAACTTTTCGTAAGAAATGGAGTGAAATGGATTTTGCTATTAATGAACTCGTTAATATCATTACGGATAAACAGATTATTGTCGGAGTCAATCAAGGCATTGATGAGAGAGGTTACATTGTTATTAAAACAGAATCTGGCGAAATCATGAAATTTAATGGCGGTGAAGTGTCGTTGAGAAAAGGTAGGTAGCTACTATATTATAGATAAATAAAAGTGCGGTGGAATTTTAAAAAATTTTACCGCACTTTTATTGAAGATTAGATAACTTTCTGGATCAATGCAGAAACATCACTCGGGAAAGTTTTAGTTTTTGCCATATCTTCAATTTGTTGTGGTGTATAACTATTAGCGTTATACACCACAACAATGCTGGTATCATCTTTTTGTAAATAATGTGTTTCACCAAATTTAGTATAACGAGTTGCACCTACGCTGATAATCGCTTGTTTAGGATAGTTAGCCAAAGCGATTAATTCAGCAATATTGTTCATTGGCCCCTGATCTGGCTGAATATTCATACGATCTATAATCCAATTAAGCAATTTTTCGTGAAAATAACTATAGCCAGTCACAGGGCTATCCACGCCATATACATTAGTTTCACCATTACGTTCATGAAAACAGGCAATATGATATTGATCTGCTTCGCATCCTATTTTAAAGCTTGTTAATGTGAACAAGGTGTTTGATAGACCTTTAGTATTTGCTCCCCAGTTTTTCTTTTCACAAATTTTATTTGCATTTGGACGACGAATAGAACAGTCATTATAAGCACCAAATGCACAGGGTATTAAATTAACCACTTTATTATTTTCATAGACGATATCACATAGAATGGCCAATTCAGGTTCAATTTGAAGATTATCTGAGTCACCACCAGGGGGGACAGCGTATCTGAACTTAAAGGATAAATGGATAAGAAACCTGCTTTTTCAGAGGGTACATAAAAAGGGAAGATTGCTTTAGGTTGGATTTTTTCATCAGTTTTTACAGCAACAAAGTCCGCAGCTTCTCCAGCTTGCTCTAAATGACCAGCAAAATTCCCAGCTACACCTAAGCCAATAATATTTTTATATTTCATTTCTTATACCTATTATAGAGTAAATAATGAATTACTTTACTGGTAATCTGTGCACAAAACAATCTAAATTGGTTGATTAATATGCAAAAGCAAAAAAAATTTTAAATTTTT
>NZ_AJSX01000026.1 GCF_000262245.1 Pasteurella bettyae CCUG 2042 | reverse complement strand
CCTTTTTCTGTGCCAATTAAATAAATTTTACCTGAATACATTCCACCTAATTTGCCCACATCAATGGCAAATTGCGGTTGGCTTTCATCTGCAAGCGGTTGTTTGGTACTGATTATTTGCAAATTATTGTCGGAATCTGAACGCTTAACAGTATTTTTACCTGTTATTACTTTGGCTTCTTTTTTCGACCAAATTCCCGCATTCACTTGGGTTTCACGGGCAAGAATTTCCGTGTAATCTACATTACTGTTATCTAAGCCCTTACCCGCAATAGTCACTTTGCCTTTCTCAACTTGGAATTTCTCCACCACACCATTGTTAACCTCTGGCTTTCCTGTGGTAAAGGTCGCTCGGTCGGCATTAATCACACCGCAACCATCACAATGTAATCCGCTTGGGTTGGCAATAATCACATGGGCTTTTTTACCAGCCACTTCCATATAGCCTTTCATTACACTTGGTTTGCTGGAATTCACCTCATTTAAAATGACTTTTGCCTCGCCTCGAGCAAGGTAAGGATTAGCGGTAATGTTTCCTGCTAATTGAGTTGAAGTGTTGGTGCGGCTGTTATTTAAAATTGCCCCTTTTTCAGCTACATCAAATTGTGAATATTTATTATGGGAAAGGCCTTTATCATTTGGGGTTTGGATATTTACTTGAGGTAAGCCATTGGCGGTAGAAAGGATAATCGGTTGTTGGGTTTTCGGGGCGGTTTTGTCGGCTCTTATAATTAAGGCATCCGCCAGTGCCAAATTTGAAAATGATACAAAACCCAGTGCACAAAATAAGCTGAATACGAGTGTTTTTAGTCGAACCGTTATGCTTGGAAAACTAAAATTCTTTTTCTCAGTAGATTTTCCTTCTGATTTTGCTAGCTCAGAAACAACCACCAAGCGTTGTAAGGTTTTATTGAAAACAACACGGAAACAATGTTTATTCATAACAGTTCCTTCTATTATTTAA
>NZ_AJSX01000025.1 GCF_000262245.1 Pasteurella bettyae CCUG 2042 | reverse complement strand
CCCCATAAACAGGGGCTTCAGCCAATTTTTTCCCACCAAATTTTTTCTTTTTCCTTATGCAAATATTGTCACTACCCCACAATCCTCCTTTTGCTTATGCTGTTTTCAAAACTTTTGTCATGTGTGAATTAGTTGGTGGTGAATTTCAGCCCAATAGCGAAACTATCGCTTCAGCTTATTTTGGCTTAAATGAACTTCCGCCTATGGCAGAGGAAAAGAATACCCCTGCACAAGTTGAATTATGTTTCCAAGCACACCATAGTAATAAACCATGGATTACTCAATTCGATTAAAATAAATAAGGATATAGCATGTTACATTTAGTTTTAGAAGATCGACATATCATTGGTCAGCAAAAACGTCTTGGCGTACACTCGACTAAACATGAGCATTTGGCAGTAGTATTTGAAGATGATGGTGAAACAGGTTATTTTTATGCAATTAACATGCAAGAATCCCAACCAATAGTAGACAGTTTGTCGGTGTACAATGTAAGTGGGATTGAAAGTTTGCATGAGCCGCGCCAAGTGCAAATCTGTTGGAGTGAAGATGGCAATCAAGCCTTCTTTTTAGTTAATGGCTATCCTCATGCTGCCTTTGATTTTTTCCGTTTAGTGGGTTATAACCACAGTAAATATCCACTGCCTGAATTAGGCAGTATGTGGTCGCATGAAAATATCACTGATAAATTAGTCGAAGAATGGTTAACGCCTTAATTTGTTATTGATATAAAAGTGCGGTTGTATATTAAGAAATTTTTTAAAATCCTACCGCACTTTTCTTTAACTTAAAAATCAAAACGCCCTTCAACATTTCTATTGAAGGGCATTTTTATATTAAATTGCTATGTTGTTGCAATACGAGCTTTTGCCTCTGCAATGGCTTCAGCCACTCGTAATGGTGACACGCCGCCTTTGGCACTGCGTTTATCTAAACAAGATTGTAATGAAAGAATAGCATACACATCTTCATTCACCACGTTACTGAATTGACGGAATTCTTCAATACTTAAGTCTTCCAAGCCTTTATGTACTTTAATCGCATATACCACCGTTTCTCCCACAATATGATGAGAATCGCGGAATGGTACACCTTTTGCCACTAAGTAATCAGCAAGTTCTGTTGCATTGGAATAACCCTTTAAGGCGGCTTCACGAGTACGTTCAACATTTACGTGAATATCTTCAAGCACAAATGCTGCCATGGTTAAACAGTCGTGCCATGTATCTAAGGCATCAAAAATACCTTCTTTATCTTCTTGCATATCTTTGTTATAAGCAAGGGGCAAGCCTTTCACCGTGACCATCATGCCTGTCAATGCGCCGATAACCCGTCCTGCTTTACCACGAATTAACTCACAAGCATCAGGGTTTTTCTTTTGTGGCATTAATGAGGAACCCGAAGTCACACGATCGGATAATTCCACAAAATCTGCCTCACCACTATTGAAGATAATCATATCTTCGGCAAAACGAGATAAATGCACCATGCTTAGCGAGGCGATTGAGAGTAACTCAATGATATGATCACGATCTGATACACTATCTAAGCTATTACGAGTGGCAAAAGCAAACCCTAAATCTTGAGCTAATTGTTCACGATCCACAGGGTAAGCTGTTCCTGCTAACGCACCACTGCCCAATGGACAAGCGTTCATTCGATTATAAGCATCAGCTAAACGACTATAATCACGTTCTAACATTTCTACATAAGCCATACACCAATGAGCAAAACTAATCGGCTGTGCCCGTTGCAAATGGGTATAACCAGGCATGACTGCATGTTGATTATTTTCAGCGGTTTCTACTAATTTTGCTTGTAGCTCACGTACCGCATATTGCAATTCAGTCACTTGTGCTTTGCACCACATTTTAATGTCGAGTGCCACTTGGTCGTTACGTGAACGCCCAGTGTGTAATTTTTTACCTAAATCACCCACTTTATCAATAAGCTTACTTTCCACCCAACTGTGAATATCTTCTGCATCATCTTGCAAAATTGCTTGTGGATTTGAACGTACTTCTATCAACAATTCCTTAAGTGCGGTTTCTAATCGTTGTTGCTCATCTACAGTTAGCACACCTACACTAACTAAAGCTTTTGACCAGCCCACCGAACCTTCAATATCTTGTTCAGCTAAACGATAATCAAAGCGTAGAGAATCATTAAAATCTTTAAAACGTTGATCTGCCGCTTGTGTAAAACGTCCACCCCAAAGTGCCATATCTCTTCCTTTCTAGTTCATCTATTTTCATGCTAGGTTAAAACCTACCATCGTTATTCATCATGGATTGATACGTGTACCAATAATTTCACCAGCTAAAAGTGCGGTTAATTTTTCAGGATATTTTCCATTAGCAATATCCACACCATGATTTAAAATTCTAGCCGCATCACTTGCAGCATTCAGTTTTACAATCATACCATCTGTAATAACATTATCCTGAATAAATTGTTCAATTTGCGTTAAATTTAATTCAGGAATCAATTGATGATCACCATCAAGTACGCCATCGACATCAGATAACATAACTAAATCTGCATCAATCAAAGCAGCAATTGCTGTCGCTGCTTGATCTGCATTAACATTCATTAATGCCCCATTATCGTCCACAGCAATTGAACTAATAATGGGTAAAAAAGCTTCTGCTAATAAATTATTCAACAAATTTGGATTTTTGGGTACCACCATTGCAACATGACCCAATTCAGGATCAAACTGAGTCGCCTTGGTTAAATTAGCATCACAAAGCGATAATCCCACTGGATTTAATTTAAATTTTGCTGCCTGAGCAACTAATTTTTTATTTGCAATTCCAGCTAGCACTGCCACGATAATATCAATTTGATCGCTTGGCGTCACACGTAAACCATTTTTCTTTCGTACGGGCAAATGTAAACGCGTCATTAAATCATCCACCAAACAGCCACCACCATGAACAATCAATAATGGTCGCTCAAAATTTTGTTGATAATTCGCTAATACTGAAAACAAATTTTCCATCGCAGTAAGGCTATCAAATAGCACACCACCCAGTTTAATTACTAATGGTTTCATATTATCATTTATCCTAATATATCATTCTCGCTATAGCCAATATTGACAGATTTTTCGCAGCTGAGATTAAACTTTTGCTCAAGTCACGAATAGTTGAATATGATTAATATTGATTTTATGCAAGTTGTCTTTCAACTCATTTTTTCTAAAAATAAGGCATCACATTGGCTTGCATGATTTATCTCATATAATATTATTTTACTGTTAAATATGATTATTTATGCTATTATTTTGCATAATTATTTATAAATCAACTTATTTTTGGATAGTCTCTATGAAACAATTGCCTAAATTCATTGATATGTATTCACAACTCATTGCTATTCCTAGCATTAGTGCTCTTGAAGCAAAATTTGATCAATCAAATAAAATTCTCATTGAACTTTTAGCAGACTGGTTAGATACACTAGGGTTCAAAACCGAAATTCTGCCAGTGGAAAATAGTCGAGCCAAATATAACTTACTAGCAACTTATGGTGAGGGAGAAGGTGGTTTACTCTTGGCAGGTCATACAGATACAGTGCCTTGCAATGAAGAATTATGGAGCTGTAATCCATTTAAACTCACTGAACGAGAGGGTAAATTTTATGGTTTAGGGACCGCAGATATGAAAGGCTTCTTTGCCTTTGTGATTGATGCAATTCGTCATATAGATTTAACTAAACTCACTAAACCCTTACGTATTCTAGCCACCGCAGATGAAGAAACTACGATGTTAGGCACACGTATGTTTATTAAACATACGCATATTCGCCCTGATTGTGCTTTAATTGGTGAACCAACTTCATTACGTGCAGTACGTGCCCATAAAGGTCATATTGGTAAAGCAGTGCGTGTCATGGGGCGTAGTGGGCACTCAAGTGATCCTGCAAAAGGTATTAATGCCATCGAAATTATGCATGAAGCCACTGGCTATCTTATGAAAATGCGTGATGAACTGCGTCAAAAATACCATCATGCAGGTTTTGAAATTCCTTACCCCACCATGAATCTAGGCGCTATTCATGGTGGTGATGCGGTTAATCGCATTTGTGGCTGCTGCGAATTACATTTTGATATTCGTCCATTGCCTCATATGCGTTTAGAAGATCTTGATGAAATGCTACAAGAATGCCTTGCTCCATTATTTGAAAAATGGGGCGATCGCATATCTATTCAAGCCTTGCATGAACCGACTCCAGGTTATGAATGTGAACATTCCGCACAAGTCGTACAAGTCATCGAAAAATTATTAGGCGAAAAATGTGATATCGTCAACTATTGCACAGAAGCACCATTTATCCAAGAACTTTGCCCAACCCTAGTGTTAGGCCCAGGCTCAATTGAACAGGCTCATCAACCCGATGAATTTCTTTCCAGTGAATTTATCGAGCCTACTCGAGATTTATTGACTAAAATGATTAATCATTTTTGTTAAGTTACTTGATAAATGAGCGTGAGATCTTCTGCGCTGTTCTCATCTTACAACCATAAAAAGTGCGGTCAGATTTTGAAAAATTCTGTATAATACGCCCCTTATTTACCAACACATGAGTTACTATGGCATTAATTGAATACCATCCACCCACAAAACCTTGGCTTGATATTGTTTACCACGATAATCATATTTTAGTGGTCAATAAGCCCAGCGGTTTACTGTCCGTACCTGGTAATCAGCCACAGTATTACGACAGTGCAATGTCTCGTGTGAAAGATAAATACGGTTTCTGTGAACCTGCTCATCGCCTAGATATGGCAACCAGTGGCATTTTGTTATTTGCTATGAGTAAAACAGCGGATAGTGAATTAAAACGCCAATTTCGTGAACGTGAAACCAAAAAGTTTTATGAAGCGTTGGTATGGGGACATTTAGAGCAAAATCAAGGCAGCGTGAATCTTCCACTAATTTGTGACTGGGAAAACCGTCCTCGCCAAATGATCTGCTTTGAACGAGGCAAACGTGCAGTGACGCATTATGAAGTACTTGAACGCTTACCTAATAATTCAACTCGAGTCAAACTCACCCCTATTACAGGTCGTTCTCATCAGTTACGCTTGCATATGTTAGCACTTGGTCACCCAATTTTAGGAGATAAATTTTATTCTCATCCACAAGCCAGGGCCATGTCTCCTCGATTATGTTTACATGCAGAAAGCCTCACCATTAAACACCCGATTACAGGAGAACAAATGACCTTTATGCGCCCTGCTGATTTTTAACCTTCTAAAGTGCGGTTTAATTTTAGAAAATTTTAACCGCACTTTTACGCTTATTCAGTCATTTTCACTACCTTATCCGAGGTAAATGATAAAGAATTAGTGAGAATGCTGCTCTAAAATGATACAATTCGCCCTCAATATTTAAGAATGTAAGGAACGCTATGTCTCGTCAAAAGAAAAGCCGTAACGTGGTTGATGTTATGCCAACCCGTAAAACAGATAAAAAGCCTGAATCAATGATGGCTTTGACTCGTCCGAGTAAAAAATTAACGCGTTATGAATTAGATGCTAAAGCACGTGAAGATAAAAAAAAGAAGAAACATAAAGGTCTATCTTCAGGTTCTCGCCATAGTACTTCAACGCAAAATAATCACTCTCAACATTTAGAAAAACGTGACCCTCGTTTAGGTAGCCGTAAAAAGGTGCCTTTAATCGTTGAGTTTGTTAATAACCCTGAAAAAGGTCAAACTATTGAACCTATGAGTGTTCCACCAACAAAAGCAAAAACGAAAAAACTCGATCCAATGCTTGAGTTAGAACAATTAGAAAATAATGAATGTTTAAATCAATTATTAGATGAACTTGATGCAGGTAAGTCTATCAGTGCTGCTGATCAAAAATTTGTAGATGAATGCTTAGATCGTATTGCTGAATTAATGGATGAATTAGGCATTGAAGATGAAGAAGAAAACGAGGATGATTTGCTTCGTACCTTCGAAAAAATAGATATTAATCAATTTAAATAAGTATAACCTATGAGCTGGACTTACATTCTTTCTATTCTCGCCATCATCATTATTATGATCATGGTAGGTTACACTATTCATGTCCTACGTGAATTAAATAAACAAAAAAGATTATTTGCAAAAGCACGGCAAGATCGTATCAATCGTATTCAAGAAAGTATTATTATCATTGCTAAAGCGATGCAAACCAACGATTGTAATCACTCGGAAGGGGTTATTCGTTTAAAAATGTTACTAGACCCTTTAGGACAAAAAACGCTTTCAGCTTATCCAGCAATGGACCAACTCTATCATGTGGTCAAAGAGATGCCAACGCATGAAGCACGCCAAAATTTGAAAAAAAATGAACGCATGAAACTAGATCTAGAACGTGAAAGTGCTGAAGCTGAATTAGAAGAAAAAATAAAAACTGAGCTTATTCAGTTATTATCTGATATTGAAAATTATCAAAAACGAAAACAGTAACATATTGTTTTGTGGGGAAACATTTTATGTCTGAAATTATTTGGGATTTAGCATTGATTCAAAAATACAATCAATCAGGGCCCCGTTATACCTCTTATCCAACCGCTTTAGAATTTCATGAAAATTATACTCATGAAGATTTTAAAGCGGCAGCAGAACGTTATCCTGAACGTCCGCTTTCGCTCTATGTGCATATTCCATTTTGCCACAAACTTTGTTATTTCTGTGGCTGTAATAAAGTGATTACTCGCCACCAGCACAAAGCAGATATTTATCTTGATTATTTAGAACAAGAAATCAAAACTCGTGCTCCATTATTTATTAACCGTAATGTCACTCAGATTCACTGGGGAGGTGGTACGCCAACTTATTTATCTGAATCACAATCTTCACGTTTAATGGATATGCTAAAAACCCATTTTCATATTGATGCTAATGCCGAAATTAGTATTGAAATGGATCCTCGTGAAATTGAATTATCGATGTTGGAACATCTGCGAAAAATTGGATTTAACCGCATCAGTATGGGCGTGCAAGACTTCAATAAAGAGGTACAAAAAGCAGTTAACCGTGAACAAGATGAAGAATTTATTGGTGCGCTATTGGTAAAAGCAAGAGAACTCGGTTTTCAATCCACTAATCTTGATTTAATCTACGGTTTACCCTTACAAACTCCAGAAAGTTTCTTGTTTACGCTGAAAAAAGTCATTGATTTAAATCCAGACCGATTAAGTGTATTTAACTATGCTCACTTGCCAAGCCGTTTCCCTGGCCAAGCAAAAATTAAAGATCATATGTTGCCTCCACCAGAATCTAAATTACAAATTCTGCAAGAAACTATTTCGACTTTAGGCAATGCAGGTTATAAATTTATTGGTATGGATCACTTTGCCAAACCTGAAGATGAATTAGCCATTGCTCAACAAAATGGTGTATTGCATCGTAACTTCCAAGGCTATACCACCCAAGAAGATGATGATTTATTAGGTTTAGGTGTATCAGCAATCAGTCTATTAGGCGATACTTATGCACAAAACCAAAAGGAATTGAAAAAATATTATGCTGATGTCGATGCCACTGGACTGGCATTACATAAAGGCCTAGTGTTGAGCGAAGAAGACTGTTTACGTCGTGATGTTATCAAACAATTGATCTGTAATTTTAAACTTGACTGGACAACCATTGAAAAACAATATCATATTGATTTCCAATCCCATTTTGCTGAAGATTTAGAATTACTTAAACCTCTTGAAAAAGATGGGTTAGTCTCAATTAATGAAACAACTATCCAAGTCTCGCCTCGTGGACGCTTACTGATTCGAAATATTTGTATGTGTTTTGATAGCTATTCGAGACAACTTGCTAGACGTCAACAATTCTCTAGAATTATTTAGTCTTCTCTAAACTAAAGTGCGGTAGAAATTTTCAAAATTCTACCGCACTATTCTTGTTTACATGGTTTGCCGACTCAATCCGAATCAATAATATTCTTCAACTGTTGAAAAACCATTTCTGCTTTAATTGCTGCCATATTCTGTTGTTGAATATGATATTGATGTAAACCATAAGTGCCAACTAATAAAGGATCCGTTGCCCCATAAAGTGTGATATTCGGCTTATTTAATGCTGCCGTCAAATGAGCCAGCCCAGTATCTACGGATACCACAGCTTTCGCTTGGGCAATAAATTTTGCTAATTCGGTTAAAGATAATTTAGGCAAAATTTCACAATTTGATACCGCACTTTTAATCTGTTCAGCTCTTGCTCGCTCTGTTTCATTATTCCAAGGTAAATAAATACGCAAATTAGGATAATTTAACATCAACTTGTTTGCTAAATTAATCCATTCCTGCACGAGCCAATGTTTATCAGCCCTGGTTGTCGCATGAATAAAAATCACATAAGGTAGAGAAGAAGTACCAGCAAAACGCTGAGTAAGCCCATAATTAGCTTGGGTTTGTGGCAGCGTATAATTTAAACTTTTACCAAATAATTGACGAATACGTTCCACCGCATGTTGCTGATAGGGAATAATAAATTTTTGATCATAGAAAAATGATGCCACAGCTTCTCGTGCACAAGAAAAGTGATAACCGAACTTTTTCCCTTTTGCTAAACGTGTTACCAAAAAAGCACTTTTCAATAAGCCTTGCGCATCAATTACTGCATCATATTCTGTAGATTGCAATAAACGACGATAATCTTTCCATTGACATCGATTTTCACTGGAAAAAGGATGCTTACGCCAGCGACGAATCGCAACTGGAATCACATTTTTTACCGCTGGATGCCACTGCGGAATTTCAACAAAATTCTCCTCCACCACCCAATCAAATTGGATATCTGGATAAGCTTGTTGAGCATCAGTTAAGGCTGGTAAGGTATGTAATAAATCTCCCATGGAAGATGTTTTTACAATCAATACTTTCATTATCTGGTTAGAAGTTTTTAAGTTTATCTGAATAAAAAACTAAACAGAGTGCAATTACCATTAATAAAATCGCCCCTGCAAATAAAATAGTATTTACCGCACTTTCATGATCGACAATAATCAAACGCAACATAGCAGTAATTCCCGCATAAATAAAATATCGCAGTGGGAAATGATAGCCACTTTTAAAATATTGAGAAATCAGCGCCAAAAATCCGAAATATAAAAAGAACATCACAATTTGTTCTGCAAAGGCAGCAGGTACAACATTGCCAGAGGTAAAAATCATGATGCTGAGTCCATAAATCACTTTGAGTACTGCAACTAAATCAATCACTGCCAACATAATCACCGTTGTACTTAAAATGATGCGTAATATATTAGTCACCATCACTGGTAACTTAGTTTCCATAAAGTCTTGAGTATTCATAAAATTAATCAATAAAGTTAAAACCAAGTAAAAAGTATTGAATTTGGGTTATTCAAAGAAAACGGTTATTTATTTCAATAACCGTTGCTTTGTGAATAGTGCTGTATTTTGAACTAGTTAATGTATAAAGTACAATAATTCAGCCATCAGCTGATTGAAAAACATTCAATCCAATATTTATTTACACTAATGCTTAACTAAGAAGAGTGTTCAATTTTTCCATCACCATCTCAGGCGTGATATCAATTAGGCTCTGATGATAGCCTTCTGCACTATCCTCACCCTTACGGATTTTAATTAAACCGCCTTCAATTAAGCGAATAATCACCGCCTTATCTGATAATGGTGGCGTATATTGCGGGCTAGTTGGTCCATATAACGCCACCAGAGGGCGATTAACTGCAGCAGCAATATGCATTAATCCGCTATCATTGGTCACCATTGCCACACAATCGGCAATAATATCTACCGCTTGATTCAGTTCAGTTTGTCCAGCTAAATTAATGCAGTAACCACGTAAATTGTCAGGCAATGCATGACAAATTTGTTCACACACTTGCTCATCTTTTGCGGACCCCAATAAACGAATAGAATAGCCTTTTTCAATAAGTTGATGAGCTAAATTAGCGTAATGATAATGAGGCCAACGCTTTGCAGGACCAAATTCTGCACCAGGACAAAAGCCAATAGCAGGGCGGTGTTCAGCAAGTGCGGTTTGTTTTTCAAAAATTTTTAAAGTATCCGCCACCTGATCTGTATTCACCTGTAAATAAGGCGTTGGAATTGGTAAATTTTCTGCATTAGGCACCGCACTTTTTTCATAACCTAACGCCACATAACGCTGAACCATCATCGGATAATCTTGTTTATTTGTACGCAAATCATTTAACAACAAATAGCGACTTTCACCTTTCCAACCACGTCGTACCGCAATATTCGCAAACAGAGGAATAAAGGCTGATTTCAATGAATTCGGTAATACAATTGCCATATCATATTGATTACGCAAAGATTTTCCAATACGATAACGCTCCATTAAATTAAAGGCACCATGCCCAAGAGGCATGGTCAAGGCTTTACGCACTTCTGGCATTCGAGCGAGCAAGGGCTTACACCAGTTCGGCGCTAACACATCAATCTCACAATTGGGATACTGTTGTTTAAGTGTTTGATAAAGGCTGTGCGACATCATCATATCGCCGACCCACGAAGGTGCAATAATTAAAATATTCATACTTACCCAATTCCTAAAGTAAAAAGTGCGGTGAAAATTTTCATAATTTTACCCGCACTTTGTCTTCATTCAAACTGTTATATCTGGTTTATTTGCGATTTAACCAAGCCATATATTCTGCCACACCTTCAGCAACATTTTTAAATTTATAATCACAACCAGCTTGGCGGAGTTTGGTTAAATTTGCTTGTGTATATTCTTGGTAGCGAGATTTCAAATGTTCAGGAAATGGAATAGTTTCAATTTCCCCTTTACCATGATGTTTGATCACCGCTTCTGCCACTGCTTTAAAACTCTCTGCTTGACCTGTGCCAAGATTGAAAATACCAGATATTGCATTTTGCCATGCCCAAATATTCACTTTGGCGACATCTTCCACATAAACAAAATCACGAATAAAATGTTCACTCCCTGCAAATAATTTTGGGTTTTCACCTTTTAACATTTGATTATTTAAATGGAATGCCACACTTGCCATTGAGCCTTTGTGTTGCTCACGTGGGCCATAAACATTGAAGTATTTAAAACCACAAACAGGGGAATGCGCTTCAGGTAAAATAGCTCGCACATATTGATCAAATAAGAATTTTGAATAACCATAGGCATTTAATGGTCCTTCAAATTGGCGTTCTTCAATAAAATCTGTTTTATCGCCATAAGTTGCCGCAGATGAGGCATAAAAGAAAGGAATTTCACGCTCAAGGCAATAATGTAACAACTCTTTTGAATACTCATAATTATTGTGCATGAGATATTTGCCATCCCATTCCGTGGTTGCTGAACAAGCACCTTCATGGAAAATAGCATCAATCTCACCTAAATCATCACCAGCAATAATAGATGAAATAAAATCCTCTTTATCACAATAATCCGCAATATCTAAATCCACTAAATTAATAAATTTTGTGCCATCTTTTAAATTATCTACGACTAAAATATCTTTACGACCAATATCGTTTAATGCTTTAACGATATTGCTACCGATCATACCAGCGCCACCAGTTACGATAATCATAATCTTATCCCTCTTGTTTTATCAAATTATGTAATATTGTAATAGATTTTATGAGAATTGTGTACTCAAGCTATGGATATGTGTTCAGCCTCGCTTTAGTAGGAAGACAAGCTAGTCAAAATACCGACAGATTATCAACGGATAATATTTATCCCTAATTATTTGAAAAGGTTAATCAATTAAATTTTATAAAAATAGACCGCAGTTTTTTAGGCGGAAGATTTTAAACTCTTCTCCAAGGTATAATGTGCACCTTTTGCTAACATTCTCAATTGCAAAATGACTCGTTCAGTTAATAATTCTCGCTCTTTATTGCCCATATCCAAAGCATTGGCACCCGCAGTAAATACAATCGTTACCATACCTTCCGCTTGCACATAAGCGACATATTGAGAATAGTCATTAGTCATCATTAAATATTCTGCTAATTCATCTACGAAGTGCTTAATTTCACGAGCAGCGGCAGTACGAAAAGCTTGTGAAGTCCCTGAACTTTCACGTAACAATAAACGAAACACATTTGGACTATGGCTAATAAATTCGAAAAAGGTTTCTACCGATATAACAATGACGCTGCCACCTTTTTCAATACGCTTACGTGCCTGTCGCATTAACTGACGTAAAATTAATCCTGCCTCATCAACCATCGTCAAGCCTAATTCATCCATATCTTTAAAATGGCGATAAAATGATGTGGGTGCAATTCCAGCTTCTCTTGCCACTTCACGTAAACTTAAATTAGAGAAGCTTTTTTCAGCTGTCAATTGATTAAAAGCCGCATCAATTAAAGCTCGGCGGGTTCTCTCTTTTTGAATTGCACGCACACCAGCCATATTATTTACCTTCTTTTGACAAAATAGGTTCTACCGCTTTACCTACAGCCATCGCAACTCGTTCATAACGATTACGAAGTGGTGAACCTGGACGATAAACTAAAGCGATCGTACGTTTAGGTTCTGGCTCAATACAAGGAATATATTTAACACCATCACGATTACCTTCATTGAGAACGGCAAGCTCAGGCATTAATGTCATGCCCGCATTTGCGGCAATCATATTACGTAATGTTTCCAAACTGGTTGCTTGAAAATGAGAATTTTCACGAGCTCCGGCAGTAAAACAATAACCTAAAGCTTGATCTCGTAAGCAATGACCATCATCCAACATTAATACTTCATGACCTTTAAGTTCATTCATTTTAATTTGTTTTTGTTTTGCCCATGGATGAATATCCGAAACGGCTAATAACATACGTTCATGAAAAATAGGCACTTCAATAAAGGCTTCTGTTTCTTGTACGCTCGCTACAATCGCACAATCTAAACGCCCTGATTCTAATTGATCTAATAAACTTGAAGTTTGAGCTTCATATAAATAAAGATCTAATTCAGGGAAAGCCTCTTTAAAAATTGGCATGATATAAGGCAATAAATAAGGTCCTACTGTTGGAATCACGCCCATATGTAAAGGACCTGTCATGTCTTTACCTTGATTACTTGCCATTTCTTTTAATAATTTCACTTCACGCAAGACTTTTTTAGCTTGTTCGACTAAAATAAGACCTGACTGAGTAAATAAGACTTTACGACTTGTGCGTTCCAGTAATGTGATGCCAAGCTCATCTTCTAATTTGCGAATTTGTCCGCTTAAAGTTGGTTGACTAACATGACATGCATCTGCCGCACGTCGAAAGTGTTTATACTCAGCAAGGGCTGCTAAGTATTCTAAGTCACGAATATTCATTTGGCCTCGTCATAGAAAAAAACGATTAAAAGGATAGAATTAATTGATTGTAACTATACCATAATTTTATCTATAATCCATCCCGTTAATAAGTTAACTTTCTAATTTAATAGGAGAAAAAAATGGCTTTAGCAGATATGACTGGTAAACATGTACCAGAAGTAACTTTTCGTACTCGTCAAGGCGATGCATGGGTTGATGTAACAACAAGCGAACTATTTGATAACAAAACTGTAGTCGTATTCTCTCTTCCAGGAGCATTTACACCAACTTGTTCTTCTACTCACTTACCACGCTATAATGAGTTAGCTTGTGAGTTTAAAGCCTTAGGTGTTGACGATATTATTTGTGTATCTGTAAACGATACCTTCGTAATGAACGCATGGAAAGCTGACCAAGAAGCTGAAAACATCACTGTGATTCCAGATGGTAATGGCGACTTTACTCGTGGTATGGGTATGTTGGTTGGTAAAGAAGACTTAGGTTTCGGTAATCGTTCATGGCGTTATTCTATGCTTGTTAAAAATGGCGTAGTTGAAAAAATGTTTATTGAACCACAAGAGCCAGGCGATCCATTCAAAGTATCTGATGCAGATACCATGATCAAATACTTAAAACCTGATTGGACTGCAAAACCTTCTGTTTCTATCTTTACAAAACCTGGTTGTCCTTTCTGCGCTAAAGCAAAAGGTTTATTAAAAGTTAAAGGTTATACTTTTGAAGAAATCGTTTTAGGCAAAGATGCAAGTACTATTTCTGTTCGTGCAATCACAGGTAAAACTTCTGTTCCTCAAGTTTTCATCGGTGGTCAATACATCGGTGGTAGTGATGATTTAGAAGCATTTTTTTCTAAAAACTAATCGATAACAGATCATAAAAATTAAAACCGCACTTTAAAAGCTAAAGTGCGGTTTCTTTTTGGCAAATTTTTAGTAATGAGGCGGTGGTGTTTCTTCCGATTGTCTTGCCACATTAGAAGGTTGCATATCTTTCAACTTATTTGCCAAATGGCGTAATTGAAAATGCATTTTATCCATCATAAATTGCTGTTGTACAAGCGCTTCATTGAGTTCTTCTAATACCCCTTCTTGAAAAGTAATTTTCATTTCCAATTCTGCTATTCGTTGTTCTAATTTTGATGAGTTTTGCATAGTAATCCTAAATAAATGTTGTACAATAATAAAATTGGCTTTACCCTATTTTATACAAAACTTGGGGTTAAACCTATTTATTTAGTTATAAATTCATAAAACAAACAGCGTGGTTATCCACGCCAAAGGACATATTCAATGGTAAAATTTCAAAAAATTACGGCAATCGCATTATTAGTGAGTGCTGTATTAGCAACTTCAGCTTGTAAAGATGATAAAAAAGCAGAAACTCAAGCAGCTGCAGAGCCAGCTAAACAAACAGCTCAAGCTCCTCAAACAAATAATACTCAAGCAAAAGATCCATCTTATGCAATTGGCGTATTAATTGGTAATGATTTGAAAGGCCTAGTGGATGCACAAAAAGAAGTCTTCACTTATGATAACCAAAAAGTTTTAGCCGGTGTTGCAGATGCATTAAATGGCAAAATTGATTTAACGAATCAAGATGTTGTAGATACCTTAAAAGGAATGGATGAAAAATTAAAAAATGCTGCTCAAGCTAAAGCTGAAGCTCGAGCAAAACAAGCAAAAGCCGATAGTGAAAAATTTATTGCTGAATTCAAGAAAAAAGATGGTGTGAAAGAAACTAAATCAGGTCTTTTATATCGTATTGAAAAAGAAGGTGAAGGTAATCCTATTAAAGCTACTGACACTGTAAAAGTACATTACACAGGTAAACTAACTAATGGTACTGTTTTTGATAGTTCAGTAGAACGTAATCAACCAGCAGAATTTATGCTTAATCAAGTTATTCCAGGTTGGACAGAAGGTTTACAACTAATCAAAAAAGGCGGCAAAATTGAATTAGTGATTCCTGCTGAACTTGCTTATGGTGATCAAGAATTAGGTCAAATTCCAGCAAATTCAACACTACATTTTGATGTTGAAGTCTTAGATGTAATTGCAGAGAAAAAATAATAAAAAATACACCGCACTTTGATAAACAAAGTGCGGTACTCTTTTCGAGAATAATATGATGACAAATATCAAGCGAGCTTTTACTGACGAAGATCGTGCAATCCTAAATTCTTACCGAGCCATTATTGATGGGTTAAGTGCATTGATGGGAAGCCATTGTGAAATCGTATTACATTCTTTAGAAGATCCCGAACATTCTACTTTATATATTGTTAACGGGCATAACACCAATCGCCAAGCAGGTGCGACATTAACCGAAATAGATTTACAATCTCTACAAACTATGGAGCATGGCATTGAGTTAAAACCTTATTTTACTCGTCATAAAGGTAATAATGGTTTAATGAAGTCCGCCACGATGGCAATTCGTAACAGTAAACAACAAATCATTGGATTGTTATGCGTTAATCTAAATTTAGAAGTGCCTGTTTCGCAATTCATGCAAGCCTTTATTCCAACGCAAGAACATACTGTGGCTAACGCCAATAATTTTGCAAGTTCCGTAGAAGACCTAGTCTTGCAAACAGTAGAAAATACCATCGGGGAAATTACTGCCGATCGATTAGTGGCAAATAATAATAAAAATCGTCAAATTGTTATTACTCTTTTTGAAAAAGGAATCTTTGATATTAAAGATGCAATCAATCTTGTGGCAGAACGCTTAAATATCTCTCGTCATACTGTGTATCTTTATATCCGTCAAATCAAACAGGATGACCAACGCTAATGCGCTATGTATTATCAGTAAGACAGCCTATATATGGTTCACAAGGTGCTTATCTTGCCTATCAACTTGCCCAAGAATTACTTGCTCAAAGTCATCAAATTACGCAAATTTTCTTTTCTCAAGCAGGCGTATCAAATGGCAATGCCTTGGCCTATCCAGCAAACGATGAATTCAATTTAGTCAAAGCCTGGCAAAAGCTTTCACTAGAACATCATGTGCCTTTACATTTATGCGTTGCGGCCTCACAACGACGAGGAATCGTCGACAAACTTACTGCCTTTGATGGTAAAACAAGTAACCTTGCAGAAGGATTTGTTTTAGCAGGGCTTGGTGAATTTAGCAAAGCAGTACTTGAAGCAGATAGGGTCATTAGCTTATGAAACTCGCCTTTGTATTTAGACACAGCCCTCATGGTTCGACAATTAGTCGAGAAGGCTTAGATGCCTTATTAGCTGCCAGTGCATTTTGTGATGAAAATAAACTTGCTGTTTTCTTTATTGATGACGGAGTGTTAAATTTACTACCTCATCAACAGCCTGAAATCATTCTACAAAAAGATTTTATAAGTGGATTTAAATTACTGGATTTATATGATATAGAGCAGCGTTATATCTGTAGCGAATCATTAAATGATCTAGGACTCATAAATCAAGCACTAGTTATAAACTGCGAAAAAATAGACCGCACTTTATTTTTACAGAAACTTCAGAAATTTGAAAAAATCATTACTTTTTAATATGTTATATACATTTTCAGAATCACATTACAGTCAAACAGAATTAGAAAATTATTTTTCTCAAATCACCCCAAATGATGCCGTAGTACTTTGGCAAAGTGCGGTAATTCTTGCGGTAAAATATCCGCAATTACTATCTCAATATGCTCAACAAATCTATTTATTAGAAATAGATATTCAAGCTAGAGGATTAACAGAGATCATACAAACCACACTGCCTACCATCAAACAACTAACACTTTCTCAATTTGTTGCTTTAACAGAACAATATTATCCTCAATTGGCACTTTAACCAATTAACTTATCTTAATAAGCCAACTGACTATTCCTTGACATATCTTCTTTTCAAGTCTAAAATTCCGTGTCTGTTCTAGTATCAGGACAGATTTAACTAAACAATTCTATTATGAATCATATTTAACTGGAGCTTATTAAATGGCAACAATCAACCAACTAGTACGCAAACCGCGTGTGAAAAAGGTTGTAAAAAGCAACGTTCCTGCATTAGAGGCTTGCCCGCAGAAACGTGGTGTGTGTACTCGTGTGTACACTACAACTCCTAAAAAACCGAACTCAGCATTACGTAAAGTATGTCGTATTCGTTTAACAAACGGTTTTGAAGTAACTTCTTATATCGGCGGTGAAGGTCATAACCTTCAAGAACACAGTGTTGTGTTAATCCGTGGTGGTCGTGTTAAAGATTTACCAGGTGTGCGTTATCACACAGTACGCGGTGCATTAGACTGCGCAGGCGTTAAAGATCGTAAACAAGCACGTTCTAAATACGGCGTTAAACGTCCTAAAGCTTAATGGAACTCCGTTAAGTAAGGCCAAACGTCTAAATTAAATATTTAAACCATAAACTCCAGTCAACGGCGATAATTATCGCACTAGATGAGTTTTGGATATCCTGAATGATAAAAACGGAGAAATAGCAATGCCACGTCGTCGTAGTATTGAACCTCGCAAAATTCTTCCAGATCCGAAATTCGGTTCAGAATTACTTGCGAAATTTATTAATGTATTAATGGTAGATGGTAAAAAATCTATCGCAGAATCAATCGCATATGGTGCTTTAGAAACACTTGCTCAACGTACTAATAAAGAAGCGTTAGTTGCATTTGAAGAAGCATTAGAAAACGTACGTCCAACCGTAGAAGTTAAATCTCGTCGTGTTGGTGGTTCTACATATCAAGTACCAGTAGAAGTTCGTCCAGCACGTCGTAACGCATTAGGTATGCGTTGGATCGTTGAAGCTGCACGTAAACGTGGTGATAAATCAATGGCTTTACGTTTAGCTAATGAATTATCTGATGCATCAGAAAACAAAGGTGCAGCAGTGAAAAAACGTGAAGATGTTCACCGTATGGCAGAAGCAAACAAAGCGTTTGCTCACTACCGTTGGTAATTGCGTAGCAAAATATATTCAAGGCTTCATCTTTGGTGGAGCCTTACCCATATTTAAAAAATTAATATTAAACCCCAAACAAGGTAATAATAATGGCTCGTACAACCCCTATTGAAAGATATCGTAATATCGGTATCAGTGCGCATATTGACGCGGGTAAGACAACTACTACAGAGCGTATCTTGTTCTATACTGGTGTTAGCCACAAAATCGGTGAAGTTCACGATGGTGCTGCAACAATGGACTGGATGGAACAAGAACAAGAACGTGGTATTACTATCACATCTGCTGCGACTACAGCTTTCTGGGCTGGTATGTCTCAACAATTTGATCAACACCGTATCAACGTTATCGATACTCCGGGACACGTAGACTTCACTATCGAAGTAGAACGTTCTATGCGTGTTCTTGATGGTGCAGTAATGGTTTACTGTGCTGTAGGTGGTGTTCAACCACAATCAGAAACAGTTTGGCGTCAAGCTAACAAATATAAAGTTCCACGTATTGCGTTCGTAAATAAAATGGACCGTACTGGTGCAAACTTCTTACGTGTTGTTGAACAATTAAAAGCTCGCTTAGGCGCGAATGCAGTTCCTTTACAACTTCCAATCGGTTCAGAAGATAACTTCAAAGGTGTAGTTGATTTAATCAAAATGAAAGCTATCAACTGGAATGAAGAAGACCAAGGTATGACTTTCACTTATGAAGATGTTCCAGCAGATATGCTAGAAGCTTGTGAAGAATGGCGTAACAACCTGATTGAAGCAGCAGCTGAATCATCAGAAGAATTAATGGAAAAATACCTAGGTGGTGAAGAGCTAACAGAAGAAGAAATTAAAGGTGCATTACGTCAACGTGTATTAGCTACCGAGATTATTCTTGTAACTTGTGGTTCTGCATTCAAAAACAAAGGTGTTCAAGCTATGCTTGATGCAGTAATTGAATACTTACCATCTCCAGTAGATATCCCTGCAATCAAAGGTATTAATGAAGATGAAACTGAAGGTGAACGTCATGCAAGTGATGATGAACCATTTGCAGCATTAGCATTCAAAATTGCAACTGACCCATTCGTAGGTAACTTAACGTTCTTCCGTGTGTATTCAGGCGTTGTTGAATCAGGTGCAACAGTTTACAACTCAGTTAAACAAAAACGTGAACGTTTTGGTCGTATTGTACAAATGCACGCTAACAAACGTGAAGAAATCAAAGAAGTTCGTGCAGGTGATATTGCAGCAGCAATCGGCTTAAAAGATGTAGGTACTGGTGATACATTATGTGCATCAGATGCACCAATTATTCTTGAACGTATGGAATTCCCAGAGCCAGTTATCTCTGTTGCGGTAGAACCAAAAACTAAAGCTGACCAAGAAAAAATGGGCTTAGCATTAGGTCGTTTAGCGCAAGAAGACCCTTCATTCCGTGTTAAAACTGATGAAGAATCAGGTGAAACTATCATTTCTGGTATGGGTGAGTTACACTTAGATATCATCGTTGATCGTATGAAACGTGAATTTAAAGTGGAAGCAAACATTGGTAAACCACAAGTTTCTTACCGCGAAACTATTCGTACTCGTGTAAACGATGTAGAAGGTAAACATGCGAAACAATCTGGTGGTCGTGGTCAATATGGTCATGTAGTTATCGACCTATATCCATTAGATCCTGAAGGTCCGGGTTATGAATTCGTTAATGAAATCAAAGGTGGTGTAATTCCTGGTGAATACATTCCTGCGGTTGATAAAGGGATTCAAGAACAACTTAAATCTGGTCCTCTAGCTGGTTACCCAGTAGTTGATTTAGGTGTACGTTTACACTTCGGTTCATATCATGATGTGGACTCATCTGAGTTAGCATTTAAATTAGCGGCATCAATTGCCTTTAAAGCAGCGTTCGCTAAAGCAAACCCAGTATTACTTGAGCCAATCATGAAAGTTGAAGTAGAAACGCCTCCTGAATATGTAGGTGATGTAATTGGTGACTTAAGCCGTCGTCGTGCAATGGTAAATGGACAAGAAGCAACTGATTTTGCAGTAAAAATCAATGCTGAAGTTCCATTATCAGAAATGTTCGGTTATGCAACTGACCTTCGTTCACAAACTCAAGGTCGTGCATCATACTCAATGGAACCATTGAAATATGCAGAAGCTCCGAAAAATATTTCTGAAGCAATTATCGAAGCGCGTAAAAAATAATTTTTGTAAAACAACGTGCTATAAACCACATGTTTATAGCACTCTTTTAGGAAATATTAG
>NZ_AJSX01000024.1 GCF_000262245.1 Pasteurella bettyae CCUG 2042 | reverse complement strand
GCTTAACTTTTTATAAAAGGTCTAAATTTTATTTAGGCCTTTTCTATCTTTTATTATTTTCTATAAAGCCTCTAATTTCATTCTTTCTTTTCATAAAAATTAATTATAACAATGTATTAAAAGAGCGCTTATTTCATTTTTATTGCTTAAAAAATAGCATTATTAAAAAAAATGATTGATTTTATGTTGTTATGATCGATAATACAAATAACTTTAAGCTTCTTTAGACTTTGATTATTGAGGAAATGAGTTTGTTAAAAAGTATATCTTCGACAAACTTAATAGCCTAAAAAGTGAATCTTAAAACTAAATAATTTGAGAAAGTAGTTCAAGATTTGGTTATTAAGGTATGAGCACGGGTGTGTTCATTCAGCTTTATTAGCTGATAAATTTCTAAAATAAGATGACTAAAATATTTAAGAGGATCATCAAAATGAAAAAAACTGCAATCGCATTAGCTATCGCGGGCTTAGCCGCAGCATCAATAGCACAAGCAGCACCACAGGCAAATACTTTCTATGCTGGTGCTAAAGCTGGTTGGGCGTCTTTCCATCACGGTGTAAATCAATTAAAAGATGAAGAGAATGGAGATACAGTCAATCGTAACCATGTTACTTACGGTGTATTTGGTGGTTATCAAATAACTGATAACTTAGCTGTTGAGTTAGGTTATGATGATTTTGGTCGTTTAAAAACTAAAAGCTCTTTAGATAATACTACTGGTAAACATACTACTCACGGTGCACATTTAAGCTTAAAAGCAAGCTATCCTGTATTAGATAACTTAGATATTTATGGTCGTGTAGGTGCAGCATTAATTCGTTCCGATTATAAAAAAGATATGTCAGCGGATGGTACTGAACATTCTCATAGTCTAAAAACATCTCCTGTATTCGCGGGCGGTTTAGAGTATGCAATTCTTCCTGAATTAGCATTACGTTTAGAATATCAATGGATCACTAAAGTTGGTCGTCTAAAAGATGAAAATGGTGAAAAATTAGATTATCACCCAGATATTGGTTCTGTTGCATTAGGTTTATCTTACCGTTTTGGTCAAGGTGCATCCCCAGTAGTT
>NZ_AJSX01000023.1 GCF_000262245.1 Pasteurella bettyae CCUG 2042 | reverse complement strand
TTAGGGATATCTGTCACTAATGCGTACTTGGTATTACCTTGATACAATATATCGCTCGTATGTAATTTTTTGCCGTCATAGCCTATATAGGCTAGTGGCTTACTTGCTGCTGCATTGTAGCCGAAACTAATATATCCCTTGTCGGCTTGTTGTTTACCGACAATGCCAACACTATTAGATAATTTTACGTCAGCAACAATAGCGTCATCGCCAATCTCGATGCCTTTGCCAGTATTATTAGCGGTGACTTTGAGTGTCGGTAATGACAATTCGCCTCTTAATGAGCCACCAGATAATGGTAGATAATTATCACCCACCCAGCCTTGATACGCGACAATTGATGTGCCTGTCGATTGATTAAATGCGATGCGCGATCTTTCGGCGCCAGTGTTATCAACAAACACGTAATTAAATCTTGCTGTATTTGAGGCAAGATCGCCAGCAGGAGCTACCTCAAAGCGCCAGATACCTCCTTGCGTTGTGTATTTTGTCTGTGCCCAATTTTTAGTGTCAAATATTAATACATCAGTCATAGTGTCACCACTTTTACTGACTTTAGTATTGGCTAAATCATAAGC
>NZ_AJSX01000022.1 GCF_000262245.1 Pasteurella bettyae CCUG 2042 | reverse complement strand
TGTTGCTATTTGGATATAAAAAGGCTCTCGTATGATTAATAAAAATTTTAGCATGTGATACCGCACTTTTATCTATTAAAATTAAAAAGAGAGCATAAGCTCTATTTTGTCGTTTTAGTGTAGTTTTAATGATGGGCGGATAAAGCGATTTAAACGACCAATAAGAATAATAAGACCCGTTTTAAAGCAACCATGTAGTTTTTGTTGATGTAGGCGATAGAGAGATATATAGGCTAATCTAGCAAAGCGTCCCTCAATTAGTTTTATACATATTAGATAGATATATCAGCATATTTTTATAGGCTAAGTTTGTGTATTTTGCCATGAACTATCAGTAAGTAGCTTACCAAAATAGCTTTCAATTAAGCGTTTTGTTATATCATTTTGGGGATGAGTAAGAATTTCTCTAGTTGAACCATATTCAATCATTTCCCCATTATCCATGACTAACAGTTGATCTGCACAATGTTTGATAATGCCTAAATGTTGACCTACATAAATATAAGAAAGTCCTAATCTTTCTTGTAAATCTAGTAATAAATTCGTTAGCTGCGTTTTTACGGAGGCATCTAGAAAACCAATAGCATCATCAATTATTATAATTTCAGGCTCCAATATGATTGCACGAGCAAGAGCAACACGTTGTTTTTGGCTCATTGTTAGTGTGTGAATAGGAATATTAGCATGTTCAGCTGATAGCCCCACTAAGTATAATGTATCAAATATACGTTCATTTCTGCCTTTTTCATTTAATGTTGTGAGCAATCTTAACGGATCATCTAAGGTTTGCCCCACGTTTAATCTCGGGTTAAATGCATTATTCGTGTCTTGGAATACCATTCTAATATGATTCGCTCGGCGTTGATAATCGCCATATACAAGAGAACTACCATTAAACAATATATTTCCTGAAGTTGGCTCAGTGATGCCAACAATCATTTTAGCCAAGGTTGATTTTCCAGAACCATTTTTGCCAATAATAGCAAGCATTTGCTTTTTTTCTAGAGTAAAACTAACATTTTGCACAGCTTTAACATCATTTTTACCGAACAGTCTAGATTTACGCCCGAAAGACTTAGATAATGATTGAACTTGTAATAATGAACTCATATTTTCCTCTTTTAACTAATTTTACTTTCAGAGCTTAATGTTAATGGGCTCATTATATATTTTTCTTTGCGAGGTGCTGTTTCCAATAAATTAAGTGGATAATGGCAGGCAAATTCATGTTGTTTAATATGACGTAAAGGCGGCTTTGTAATACATTTCTTTTGTGCAAAAGGACAACGTGGGCCTAATCTACAACCAATAGGCATTTGTTCTATTAATGGTACAGTTCCTTTTAAAGTATTTAATTTACTTTTTAATGGTAATGGTTGAGTAAAATCTGGTGTTGAATGTAATAATGCAGCCGTATATGGGTGATGTGGTGTTTCTAAAATATTTTCTTTTGGCCCTGATTCAGCATTTTGTCCACAATAAAGTACAGTGAAAGTATTACACCATTCACTAATTCCAGAAATATCATTACTAGCTAATAAAATAGAGGTTCCATTATTTTGATTCATACTGGAGAGTAATTTAAATATTTGTAGCTGTGTCGTGGGTTCTAATGAATTAGTTGGTTCATCCGCAATAAGTAATCGAGGCTGGTTAGCTATTGCAATAGCAATCATAACCTTTTGGCCTTCACCTTCAGTAATTTCATTTGGATAACTATTCATAATGTCTTGATGATCTTTTATCCCGACACGATGTAATAATTCAATTGCACGACGCTTTTTCCACCCAAACCAGTGCCAAATTTTACCCTTAAATGTCCAGGAGGGAATATTTTGGATGATTTGTTTGCCCACTTTTTTACTTGGATCTAAATAAGTAAGTGGTTCTTGGTAGATCATTGAAATTTCTTTGCCGACTAATTTACGACGTTTATAAGGACTTAGTTTGAGTAATTCTATGTCGTTAAATCGAAATCTATCGGCAGTAATAATCCAGCTATCTTTAAATGAATTACTGATGACTTTTGCAATAATACTTTTTCCTGAGCCTGATTCTCCAACGAGTCCACAAATATCGCCGTCATTTAAGGTGAGATCAACATTATCAACAATTTTAATTCGTCCATTTGGCGTATCAACTTCAATACTAAGGTTTCTGATATCTAATAATGCCATATTTGTACCTATTTATAATATTTTTCAATGGCTTTACTTATGCCTGTTCCTAGAATAATAACAATGAGAGAAGAAGTTATAATTGCAATACCTGGTAAGATCACAGTCCAAGGTGCGAGATAAATGAGTTCTAATGAATCTCTAATCATCGCTCCCCATTCAGGAGCAGGTCTCTGTGCACCCAAGGAAATAAAGCTAAGAGCACTAATATCAAGAATAGCAACAACAAATGCACGTGTCAGTTCTTTAATATAGTGTACGCTAATATTTGGCAAAATAGTTTCTTTTAATAATTCTATATTAGATGAACCATCTAGTTGTAACATAAGTACATATTCTTTTTTTAACTCTTGCTGAATCGCTTGATAAATTTCATGGATAAAGTGCGGTAATAAAGCTAAAAAAATAGCTAGCATTGCATTGAATAGACTTGCTTCCATGAGCGTTGCAATAATCATAGCAATTAATAAAATAGGGACTGATAAGAAAGCATCAAGAAAATGACTTAAAATTCTTGATCTTATTCCTGTAGACATTCCCGCGATGATGCCTAATATGCCACCTAAAATTCCTGTAAAGATAATGACAATTGTTGCGGAACCAAAGGTATATGTGACACCTGCAATTAAACGGCTTAGAAGATCACGTCCTATATCATCAGTACCAAAAAAATAGATGACTTCACCATCTGGAAACCAAGATGGGGGGATAAGTTCTTGTCCTATAAATTGTGTATTACTGTTGTAAGGTGTAATGAATGGACTAAGTATCGCTAATAAAATTAAACCAATGAAAGCATAAAGGCTAAACATGGTAATTCGAGAACGTCGAAAAATATACCAGATAGCTTTCACAGCTTCTGTGTTACGGAATTCATAAGGCTCTTTATCTTGCATACCAGCCCTTCTTATTAAATGGATCAAGAATGAATGTTAATATATCAGCAAATAGATTAATTAAAATAATAAATAAGCCGATAACCATTACTCCTGCAGAGATACTATTATAATCTTGTTGTGCAACAGCATCCATCATCCAACGACCAATCCCAGGCCACGCAAAAATTCCCTCAATTAACATACTTTGTGCTAATACAAATGTAACTAAACGAGGCATTAGAGGAATAAGAACGGGTAATGTGTTATGAATAATATATCTGGTCAATATTTTCCATGGAGACCAACCTTGGGTTAGTGATAATTTTACATAATTTTGTGACAAAATATATTCTGTCCGTTGTTGTACAAATTGCGTAATTTCCATGGTCGGTGAAATGGATAGTACTAAAGTTGGTAAAACTAAATGTTGGAATACATTTTGGATAACTTTGATCCGATAAGGTTCATCTATAAACCACACATCAATAGCAGTAAATCCTGTGATTGTGGGTATTTCATAGAGTAAATTGAAAGGACCTACAGCAGAAATTTCCCAATGATAAATCGCAGCGACATAGAGTAATAGTGGTCCGATCCAAAAAATCGGAACGGATAAACCTAAAGAAGAAAGTACTTTGATCGTTTTACCAAATGAGTTTTTATTTAGGTACGTTGCAGCCAGACCTAAAGGTAAACCAAATAAAAGGGCTAAAAACATAGCAAAGAAACATAATTCTAATGTGGGAGGAAGCACAGTAAGAATCAGAGTCAGTAGGGAATCACCACCATTGTATGTTATTCCAAAATCACCTTGTAATAAGTTTTTTACATAAACTAAATAACCTGAATAAAAATAAGGTTCAGCAAAGACTTGATTAACAGGATCCCGCATGAAAATAGTATAACTAACTAAACTTAAAATAAATAAGATAATAATAAATAGAAATATGCGGCGTAATAAAGAATAAATCATTTTTTATTTCCTTTTTCTAAGGAGAGTTTATCAAATGAAATACTACCAAATGGGTTCATACTCACGCCTTTAACCTTTGTATTAGATATTAAAATCCGTTTTACACTGGCAATTGGGATTATCGGCAATTCAGATAAAACTTGCTGTTCTGCAAGACGATAATCTATAGCACGTAAATTGGGATTTGGGCTAATCAATGCTCGATCAAGAATTTCTTCAAAACTTGATGAACACCAGTTAGAAATGTTAGTAATTTCATTTGTTGTTCTACAACTTAAAATAGGTCTCATGAAGCTATCTGGATCAAGGCTAACAGCAAGCCAGCCACCTAAAATAAGATCATAATTTTCATTATTATTACGTAGTTGTTCCATTAAAAAATTACGCGAAATTAACCGCACATTTACATCAACTCCAGCGCGTTTTAGATCATACTTTATAAGTTCAGCCATTTTTATCGGGGATGGATTATAAACCTGATCTTCATTTAATACCCACATTTCTAAGGTGAGTTTTTGATTAGCAAGAACTTTACGAGCTTTGACTGGCGAATAATCGTAAGCAAATGTTGGATTGTCCGCAATGCCTGCCCAAGAAACACTTGGAATAATACTATTGGCAACACTTGCAGTGTTGTAATAAATATCTTTAATAATTCGATGACGATTAATTGCTTGAGAAATAGCTCTACGCAATTCAATATCTTGCATTTGTGGACGTTTAAAATTAAATGCTAAGAAGGCTAAATTCATACCGTCTGTTAATGTTGTCTGGAAACGTTCTCCATCTTGACGCAATAAACCTAATTGGCTGACATCAGGAAAGGCAGCAATTTGACATTCTCCATTAAAGAATTTTGCCAAACGTCCTGTGCGATCTGGTGATAAATCAATAATAATATTTTGAATTTTAGCTTCTTTATTCCAATAGTCTTCGTTGCGGATAAGTCTGATATATTGGTTACGAAAATAATTTTTTAATTGATATGGACCTGTTCCTACAGGTAATAAATCTAATTGAATTAAATTATCATCCGAATTTAATTGAAGTGCATATTCATGAGAGAAAATAATAGCATATTGGCTGGCTAAATGAGACAGAATAGATGCATCTGGTGCAAATAATTGAATTTGTACGGTATAAGGATCTAGTGCGGTAACTTTTTCAATTTTTTTATTGAGCTTTATGCTATCAAAATAGGGAAATCTTGTTTTTTTAGCTAGCTCATGAAAAATTTGATATTGGCGGTTAGTATTATTTTCTTCATTATTGTTATCAAATTCAGGTAATGAAGTATCATGACCTAAAACACGATTTAAGGAATAAACAACATCATCTGAATTAAAATCACGGCTAGGTGTAAACCAAGGTGTGCTATGGAATTTAACCCCTTTACGCAAATGAATAGTAATTAATTTACCATCTTCAGAAATTTTATAAGATTCAGCAAGCGATGGTTCAAGTCGAGAGCTATTATTTCTGATTTCAAATAATTTATTATAGATTTGTTCTGTGACTACATTCATACTGGTTCCTGCATCCGCAGTTTGCGGATTAAATGAGAAGCCAGAACTATGTGTACAGTAAACTAGTCCATTTTCTGTTAATTCTTCAGGTACACGAGGTGCAGCTAATACAATTGATGGTAAGCTAATAAAAAGAAACAGAAAATGAATAAAAGCAATTTTTCTAATAAGCATATCAAAGTTATTCGTGATAAATTATAGGGGAATTTTAAAATATATTGATGAAATTGGCTATCTTTAATCTATTGGAATTCAGGGAAAAACGGTATTTTAAAGCATTTTATAAGATTGCGAATAAATCATCTGACATTTTTTATTGATACATTTTGGGAAAAATATTTATATGTTTCACAGCATTCAAAGAGAAGTAAATCAATTTATTAATCGTGGTTTAGATCGAACTTTGCGTATTGCGATTACAGGTTTGAGTCGAAGTGGTAAAACTGCTTTTATTACTAGCTTAATTAATCAATTAACGAGTATTGATGGTATCACAAACCAACATCTGCCATTGTTTGAAGCTGTACGTAATAAAAATATTGTGGGTGTGAAGCGTATACCTCAAGTGAATTTGAGTATTCCTCGGTTTGATTATGAAAGTAATCTTAATGCTCTGATGAGTCAACCCCCTAAATGGCCAGAGTCAACACGTGGAGTAAGCGAAACTCGTTTAGCTATTCGATATTATAATCAAGGAATTCTTAGCCACATTAAAGAAAAGGGGACATTATATGTGGATATTTTTGATTATCCTGGAGAATGGTTATTAGATTTACCTTTATTAGATTTAAATTATCAAAAATGGTCAATGGAACAAGCGCACATATACCAAGGTAGACGTGTTGAGCTTTCACAAGTTTGGTTGAATAAAGTCAAAAAATTGGATTTAACGGCAATTGCTAATGAAGATATGTTGGCTCAAATTGCGAAAGATTACACCGATTACTTACAAGCTTGTAAGGCACAAGGTTTGCATTTTATTCAGCCTGGTCGTTTTGTGCTTCCAGGTGAATTAGAAGGGGCTCCTGCATTACAATTTTTTCCTTTATCTCATTTATCGGAACAACAATGGCATCATCTTAGAAATACTTGTAAATCAAATAGTTATTTTAGTATATTAACTCAACGTTACGACTATTATCGCAATAAAATAGTAAAAGGTTTCTATGAAAATTACTTTGCCAATTTTGATCGGCAAGTTATTTTAGCAGATTGTTTAACACCAATTAATCATGGTCATCAAGCCTTTACAGATATGCAAGAAGGGCTACAACAACTCTTTAAGAATTTTCACTATGGTAAACGTACTTTACTTAATCGGTTATTCTCACCACGGATAGACAAACTAATGTTTATTGCTACGAAAGCTGATCATATTACGACTGATCAATTGCCTAATTTAGTCAGTTTAATGCGTCAACTTGTACAAGATGGTGGGCGTCATGCAGAATTTGAAGGTATTGAAACAGAATATACAGCGATAGCTGCAATTCGTGCGACTCAACAAGTTATTGTGAATCAAAATGGTAAGAGCATAAAAGCGGTGCAAGGTGTTCGTTCTAGAGATAAACAAAAGATTACAATCTATCCTGGTTCAGTTCCAAGTAAATTACCAAGTGCTGATTTTTGGGAAACGCAACGTTTTGAATTTGATCATTTTGAACCACAGCATCTAGAAAATGGTGATATTATTCCTCATTTAAGAATGGATTCAGTACTACAGTTTTTACTGGCAGATAAATTGCGCTAAAAGTGCGGTCAAAATTTTAAAAATTTGTCCCGCACTTTTATGATAGAAAAAGGCTAGTTTATACTAGCCTTTTGAGTGATGATATTTATTAGATTTAGAATCTTATTCTGAGACATCAATGTCAACAGTATCAAAATCTTCCTCTGCTTCAGCAACACGTTCTAAGCTTACCACCTGTTCTTCTTCTGCGGTACGGATCAAACGCACACCTTGAGTATTACGGCCGACGATACTTACTTCACTTACACGAGTACGAACTAAAGTCCCTGCATCAGTAATCAGCATAATTTGATCTGTTTCTTCAACTTGCGTTGCAGCCACAACTTTACCATTACGCTCACTGACTTTAATTGAGATTACACCTTTAGTATTACGTGATTTCGTTGGATATTCAGCCAGTTGAGTACGTTTACCGTAACCATTTTGTGTCGCAGTTAATATCGCACCTTCATTTTTTGGCACGACTAATGAAACCACTTTATCAACATTTAGATCTAAAGATTCTTCTGCATTATCATCAGAAATTTCTTCAATTTCTACCGCACTTTCATCATCAGATAAATCATTAGTTAAGGCAAGTTTAATACCACGAACACCCGTTGCCGTACGTCCCATTGCACGAACTGCAGTTTCTGCAAAACGTACTACACGGCCTTGTGATGAGAACAACATGATTTCATTTGAACCATCAGTGATATCTACGCCAATTAATTCATCTTCATCACGTAAATTCACGGCAATAATACCATTTGCACGAGGGCGGCTGAATTCAGTTAAGGCAGTTTTCTTCACTATACCGCCAGCAGTTGCCATAACCACAAATTTATCTTCATCATAACCTGCGATTGGAAGGATTGCAGTGATACGTTCATTATCTTCTAAAGGAAGAATATTGACGATTGGACGTCCACGTGAGCCACGACTTGCTTCTGGTAATTGATATACTTTTAGCCAGTATAAACGCCCACGGCTTGAGAAACAGAGAATTGTGTCATGCGTATTGGCAACCAATAAACGTTCGATGAAGTCTTCTTCTTTCATCTTCGTTGCAGATTTACCTTTACCACCACGACGTTGAGCTTCATAATCAGCAAGTGGTTGATATTTCACATAACCTTCATGAGAAAGTGTTACAACAACATCTTCTTGAGCAATTAAGTCCTCAAGGTTAATATCACCTGATGCCGCAGTAATTTCAGTACAACGTGCATCATTATAAGTGTCTTTGACAAGTTCTAATTCTTCTCGAATCACTTCATTTAAGCGAATCGCACTCGTTAAAATATGAATCAACTCACCAATTTGAACAAGAATTTCGTGGTATTCTTCCACAATTTTTTCATGTTCTAAACCTGTCAAACGATGTAAACGCAATTCTAAAATAGCACGAGCTTGAGTATCAGATAAGAAATATTGCCCGTTATGTACACCTAATTCAGCAGCTAAGCCATCTGGACGAGATGAGTCTACACCAGCAGCTTCCAACATTGGGGCAACGTTACCTAAATTCCAAGAACGAGCAAGTAATGCTTCACGAGCTTCATCCGCAGTTTTCGAAGCACGAATAAGTTCAATAACAGGATCAATATTGGCGAGAGCAATAGCTAAGCCTTCTAAAATATGAGCACGTTCACGCGCTTTACGTAGTTCATATACAGTACGTCGAGTAACCACTTCACGACGGTGTTTTACGAAAGCCTCAATAATTTGTTTTAAATTGAAAAGTTTTGGTTGTCCATGGTCTAATGCTACCATGTTAATACCAAAGGTGATTTGCATTTGCGTTAATGCATAAAGGTTATTTAAAACGACTTCACCTACAGTATCACGTTTAATATCTATTTCTAAACGGATACCTTCTTTACTTGAAAGATCTAAGATACCACTGATACCTTCAATTTTTTTATCTCGAACTAATTCGCCAATTTTTTCTACTAATTTGGCTTTATTGACTTGGTATGGAATTTCAGTAATGATGATTTGTTCACGACCTTTATCGTTAGTTTCTACACTTGCTTTTGCACGTACGTAAACTTTACCACGACCCGTTTTATAAGCTTCTTCGATACCTTTACGACCATTAATTAATGCTGCAGTAGGGAAGTCTGGGCCTGGAATAAACTGCATTAATTCGTCAATACTAATATTTTCGTTATCCATGTAAGCTAAGCAACCATCCATGACTTCACCTAAATTATGTGGTGGAATATTGGTTGCCATACCAACAGCAATACCAGAAGAACCATTTACTAATAAAGCGGGGATCTTTGTTGGTAATACGTCAGGGATCATTTCTTTGCCGTCATAGTTAGGCGAGAAATCAACGGTTTCTTTATCTAAGTCAGTAAGTAATTCTTGTGTGATTTTTTGCATGCGCACTTCAGTATAACGCATTGCAGCAGGGGCATCGCCATCAATTGAACCAAAGTTACCTTGACCATCGACCAACATATAACGAAGTGAAAATGGCTGAGCCATACGCACGATAGTATCATATACCGCACTATCTCCATGAGGGTGGTATTTACCGATAACATCACCTACCACACGAGCGGATTTTACATAAGCTTTATTGTAAGTGTTGCCACTTTGATTCATAGAGAATAAAACACGGCGGTGAACTGGTTTTAAACCATCACGCACATCAGGTAATGCACGTCCGACAATAACAGACATTGCATAATCGAGATAGGAAGATTTTAGTTCTTCTTCAATACTAACAGGGGTTATATCTTGGACTAATTCAGTCATTTACATATCCTAATTTTCTTATGAAAAATTAGGCAAATTATAGCACAAAAAGCATCATTTCTCTAAAATAATTTTGTAAAAAAAGCCCGAATAAATCGGGCTTCAATTTTCTAATTTAGTCATTTACCACATTTCTCAATATCTGAACATTTTCCATAAAGATATAAGCTATGATTTTGTAATTTAATACCATGTTCTTTACTGATTTCTTGTTGACGCTGTTCGATGACTTCATCATTGAATTCAAAAACTTTACCACAGTCTACACAAATAATATGATCATGGTGTTCTGTTGGAGCCAGCTCAAATACTGATTTGTTACCTTCAAAATTATGGCGAGTTAAAATGTGAGCTTCGTCAAATTGGTTCAATACACGGTATACCGTTGCTAAACCAATTTCTTCGCCTTTTTCTAAAAGAATTTTATATACATCTTCAGCAGAGAAGTGTTGCATTTTATGTTCTTGCATTAAGGCTAAAATAGTGAGACGAGGCTCTGTAATTTTTAAACCAGCCTTTTTTAATAGTTGTATATTTTCTTCAGACATTTTATTCTCCCCATATGGTTAAGCTAATTCTGCTAAACACATTTCATCGTAAACTTGTTTAACCCAAGTAGTTACGCGTTCATTGGTTAATTCTGGTTGGCGATCTTCATCAATACATAAACCAACAAATGTATTATCATTAATTAATGCACGTGAAGATTCAAATGTATAGCCTTCTGTTGACCAATTACCTACTACAATTGCTCCACGTTGTTCAACAATATCACGCACTGTACCCATTGCATCACAGAAATAATCAGCATAATCTTCTTGGTCTCCACAACCAAAAATGGCTACTAATTTATCTGTAAAATCAATTTGTTCTAAAGTAGGAAAGAAATCGTCCCAATCTGCTTGAGCTTCTCCATAATACCAAGTAGGAATGCCAAGCATTAGAAAATCATATGCTTCGATATCTTCTTTTGTTGTTTTTGCAATATCACGGATATCAACTAATTCATTACCTAATTGTTTTTGGATCATTTTAGCAATATTTTCTGTATTGCCTGTATCGCTGCCATAAAATAAACCAACAATAGCCATTCTTTTTCTTACCTATTTTTTTCAATACTAAAATAATTTTGTAAAATTTTTTCAATCACTTCCGCTCTGCTAAGGCGAAGTTGAGATGCTAAATCTTCTAATTGCTGAACTAAATCAGTATGTAATTTCAATTCTACTCGTTTTAAACCACTAGATTTATCACGTTTAAGTTGATTACGTTTGTTAATTCTGATTTGTTGTTCGCGACTCAGTGGATTTGTTTTAGGGCGTCCAACTTTCGGAATGTTAGCGAACAGATCTAAAGTTATACAATCTGAGTCTTGTTTTGCCATATTTCAAATCACTGAAATTATCAAAGAACAAATCATTCTCACCTTGAGAATGATTTTCTTCTTTATGAAAATATGTCGAACTATATCATAAAATCCATACAAATTAAATAGGATTTACCGATTAATTTAATGCTAAAAATCGTTCTATTGTGCTTATTACTAAGTGGGGTTTTTCTGCATGTATCCAATGCCCACAGCCAGCAATAGTAAATGAGGTTGCATGAGGAAATTGCTGTAGAATTTGCTGAGTGTATTCTGGTAATAAGTAGTTAGAATTGCCCCCTTTGATAAAGAGTGTAGACTTATCAAAATAGACAGGATTCCAGCCCATAATATAGGAATAATTTTGATAAAGTGCGGTCAAATTAAAGCGAAATTTTTCAGTTGCACTAGCATCAAAAGATTTTAACATAAATTGAATGATGCTCTGATCCTCAATATGTTGTTCTAAAATCGGTTTGGCTTGTTGACGAGATTGAGCTTCAGCTTGTTTTACAGCATTTAATCCAGCAAATACATTTTCATGCCAACCTTGTCCATAGACGATCGGTCCAATATCAATGCAAATCAGTTTATCAATAAGATCTGGGCGTAAATCTGCAACTTTCATAGCTGTTTTTCCGCCCATAGAATGCCCTACTAAAATACAATGTGTAATTTGCAAATATTCAAGGAGAACAATGACATCTTTAGCCATTACATCATAGGTCATGTCTGGTGCATGAAAACTATGTCCATGGTTACGTAAATCAATGCGCAAAATATTGTAATTCTCACTAAAGGCACGTGCAATTACACCAAGATTATTCATATCGCCAAATAGACCATGAATAAAGACTATAGTTTGTGAATTAGCAGGTTGTTTTAGTTGATGAAAGTTATGATTAAGTAATTGCATAGTTTGATAATTTTTGCATAGAGTATTTGTAAATAAATGGTTATAATGATAAAAATTCCGTCTTGGATCAAGTCATTTGTTGAGAGAAGATAATATGAAAATTATTGAAGTAGATGAAGAACTTTATCAATATATTGCGAGTCAGACACAATCAATTGGTGAAAGTGCCTCTGATATTTTACGTCGGCTGCTAAATTTATCCTCATCTAGCGTAAGTTCTACCGCTCTTGATTTTGCTCAACCGAAAGAGACAATAGTGGCAGAAAAAGCGTTATTGAGCAAAAAAGCTCATGAGCTAGATGATTCTAAGGTGGCTGTTGAAGCACCGGTGAAAGTGACAACAAAAAAACAATCAGAACAATCTATTCAACAGGTTGTGACTAAAGTTCAGAATTTGTTAGATTCAAAAAGTTTTCAAGAAGAGTCAAAGGCTGTCGTACGTTTTTTAGCTATTTTGTCCGTTCTTTATCGTACTAACCCTGAAAGTTTTGCTCAGGCTACAGAGCAAGAAACTTCGCAAGGTCGTACACGGACTTATTTTGCTCGTGATGAGGCAACTTTGTTAGCTGCGGGTAACCATACTAAGCCTCGTCAAATTCCTGATACGCCATATTGGGTAATCACCAATACTAATAGTGGACGTAAAATGTTGATGTTGGAGCGTGCAATGCAGTTTATGCATTTGCCAGAACAATTGATCGATCAAGTGAGACCATTTTTTACTGCAAATTAATTATGAGTTTTCTTTGGCAGCAATATGCTGAATTAGAACAGTTTAAACATAAAATCGCCTTGCGAGATTTTTCGCAGGGCGAAGTTTTTACTTGGCAACAGATTAATAGCCGTATTCAATGTGCTTTACAAACATTGCGAGATCACTCCTTACAGCCTGGGCAAGGCATTGCATTGTGTGGCAAAAATAGCCTAGATATAGTATGTTATTATTTAGCAGGTTTACAATTAGGATTACGAGTATTAATGCTTAATCCTGCTTTTACAGCGGAAAAAATTAGCCAATTATGTAAAGTTAATAAAATAACTTATTGCCTTTTTTTTAGTTCCCAATTAGACAGACTTGAATTAACCCAAAATTTTTCTGAAACTGACCGCAGTTTTGACTTAAACGAGGGATATACTCTCACGCTAACATCAGGTTCAACAGGTTTACCTAAGGCAGTAGTGCATAATATTAATGCTCATTTGGCAAATGCAGAAGGCGTATGTGAATTAATGCATTTTGGTTGCCAAGATAGTTGGTTATTGTCCTTACCTTTGTATCATGTTTCTGGTCAAGGTGTAATTTGGCGTTGGTTGAATGTAGGCGCTGAATTACATTTAGCAGGAAGTGATTTTTATGCTTCAGTATTACATGCAACACATGTTTCTTTAGTACCAACACAGTTACAGCGTTTGTTAACTTATCTTTCAGCATCCCAAATTGATAAATATCATACTAAACATATTTTATTAGGGGGCTCACAAATTCCAGTTGATTTAACTTCTCAACTTAAGTCATTTGATATTCAGTGTTATTCTGGTTATGGTATGACGGAGATGGCATCTACGGTATTTGCTAAAAAAAGTGATGGAAAGGTTGGTGTTGGTCAAGCGTTGAAAGGCCGTGAATATCAATTGGTAGATCAAGAAGTATGGTTGAAGGGCGCAGGGCTTGCCAGTGGTTATTGGATAGAAAATCATATTCAATCATTGACTAATCCTCAAGGGTGGTTTCAGACTCGAGATAAAGCACAATGGCTTGATGATGAACTAGTTATTTTAGGGCGTTTAGATAATATGTTTATTTCTGGCGGTGAGAATATTCAACCTGAAGATATTGAAAAATGTATTCAACGTCATGTTTCCGTCGCTCAAGTGTTTATTTTACCCAAAGACGATCCCGAATTTGGGCAACGACCTGTTGCGATGGTTCAATTTCATCCCGCTTATGAATTTAAAAGTGCGGTAGAAAATTTAAAAATTTGGTTATCAGATAGAATAGAAAAATTTAAACAACCTATAATCTATTTCCCTTTAGATGTAGAAAAATATCAGCAACAAGGTAGTATCAAAATCTCACGTAGTTTGCTTAAAGCTGAATTAGTTAAGTTATTAGGAAATTAAAATCCATGTTAAAACATTCTCGTTCCTTTTTGTTTAGTATTGGCTTATTGCTTACTTTTGTAAGTAATGTTTTTGCCGTTGAACTTCCCACTGAAAAGTCATTACAATCACAAATAGATACGCTACAAAAAGAAGAGCAGACTGAAACAGTTAAGAGCACTCTGCAAAATTTGCAAGATACGCAAAATTTGTTAGGTCAGCTTACTAAGCAAAAAGCAGATACCGATCAGTTACGTAAAGATATTGATAATTCAGCAAAATCTTTAGCTGAAAGTAAAAGTAATATTGAAAAATTAACGGCACAAGAGAAAACTTCTGAGCAGTTAAAAGCTGAATTTTCAAAATTAAGTACATCAGTATTACAAGCTAAAAGTGTTGATACATTAAATCAGTTGCAAAGCTTGCAAACGCAATTGACTTCACTAAATGCAAATTTATCTAGTCAGAAGACTGCGCCAGAGCGTACTCAAGCAGCATTGGCAGAAAATTTAAAGAATATTCAAACGATTAATGAAAAATTATCTGATGTAAATCTTGATAACACCTTACGCACTAAATTAGTCACTGAACAAGCATTAGCCGAAGCGAAAAATGCATATAATCAAGTCTTGTTATCAGGAAATGAGGCCCTTACTGCATTATATACTAGCCAAGTCAACGAAAAGAATTTAGCTCAGCAGCAACTACAGCTTGAATTAACAGCATTACAAGATGCTATCAACGAGAAAAATTTACAGCAATCTCAGCAGCAAGCAGAGAAAGCTGCGGAGTCTCAGCAAAAAAATGTCACTACAGATACGAATCCTGTCATAGTACATGAATTAGAACTTAATACGATTGTAACTAAAGAGCTTCTAGAACAAACCAGTAAATATAATGAATTATCGCAAGATAATTTACGTATTAAAGGCATTTTAGATAACTTACAACAAACTCAACATAATATTGAAGAACAGATTAGTGCTTTACAAGGGACATTGGTACTTTCACGTATTATCAATAAGCAAAAACAAGCTTTACCACAAGACTCAATGATTAAAGGGTTGTCAAAACAAATTGCTGATCTTCGTGTAAGAATTTTTGATGTGACGGAGTTTAAAAACAATTCAGGAAATACGGAAACCTATATCGCAAATCTTGAAAAATCAGAGAAGGTCACATTCACTAACAGTGAGAAAAAACAATTACAAGAGATTTTGTTGAGTCGTGAGAAATCGCTCACCGATCTGTTAAAACAGTTAAATAGCCAGTTAAATGTATCAATTAATTTGGAATTAAATCAACAACAAGTACAAACTATTAGTGATACTTTACAGGAAAAATTAAAACAGCAAAGCTTTTGGGTGAAAAGCAATAATAATATTGATTTAAAATGGTTTTCAGAAGCACCGCTACTAATTAAATTTCAATTGAGAGAAATTGGCAAAATTTTTGATTTTTCCAATTGGAAAGACAATCTCGCTCCAGCCATGTCTTGGATTTTATTATTAGTCGTCTTAACTATGCTTATTCTTAGAAAGAAAAATGCAATTAAGCAACGATTAAATCATATTAATAATAAAATTAAATCTATTGGTACTGATAATCATTGGAATACACCGTTGGCAATTTTTTGGACATTAATTTTATGTCTGCCAAGTACATTTATGTTTTTGGCTGTATTTATCTTTGTTACCTATATTTGTTTTCAAGATCCTGCCCCAGCATGGCCTTGGGGATTGAAGATGTCCTTTTATTGGTTATATTTTGCCTTTTTGTTAGCGATGTTACGTCCAAATGGAATTGCCTATAGCCATTTTGGCATGCCAAGACAAAGTAATGAAACTTTCCGTAATATTTTAAAACGTTCAGTATGGGTCATTGCATTAATGCTGAATATCTCTATTTTCACCAATTTGGATATGGGGGTAACTTACGACGTTATTGGTCAGGTGATGACAATTATTATGTTAGTGGTCACCATTTTTATTGTTGCACCAGCATTTAGAAAAGCGATTTCCGATTACCAAAAAGAAACAAAAGAAGAAAAGAAAAGTGCTGCGGTTTATTCTCTTTATGCCGTCCGAGCGATTTTGTTATTAGCACCGATTATTTTAATTGTGCTGATTGCTTGTGGTTATTACTATACGGGATTAGTGATTATTGAACATTTAGTAGCAACGTATTTTGCTGCTATGAGTTGGGTTATTTTCCGCAACATTGTCAGACGTGGATTTGCTGTGACAGCTCGTCGTTTGGCGGCAAAACGTTTACAAGAGAAACGGGAACAAGCAAGATTACGTGCTGAAGCAAATGAGAATGCAGAGTCTGATGGTGGAGAAGTCGCACTAGAAGTTAAAGAGGAAACCTTAGCAGTCAGTGAAGTTAAACACCAAATTTCCAAAATCACGGATTTCTTATTATGGTTTGTGTTATTTGGCTTAATGTATTGGGTTTGGTCGGATCTCGTCACTGTAGCCTATTATCTTGATGGTGTGACGTTATGGAAACAATCGGTAGTTACTGAAACTGGTACGGTTATGGAATCCGTGACATTATTTAATTTACTGATTGCAGTTTTAGTTCTTTTTGCAACTTATGTCTTAATTCGCAATATTGGTGGGTTACTTGAAGTTTTTGTTTTTTCCAATTTGGAATTATCGCAAGGTACTCCATATACCATCACAACATTATTGACCTATATTATTATTGCATTAGGTGCAACCCTAGCCTTCGGCACTTTAGGGATGTCTTGGTCGAAATTACAATGGTTATTTGCCGCACTTTCTGTGGGGTTAGGCTTTGGTATGCAAGAGATTTTTGCTAATTTTGTATCAGGGATTATTATTTTATTTGAACGTCCAGTACGTATTGGCGATCAGATTACTATTGGCGAATTTACAGGAACCGTATCAAGAATTAAGATTCGTGCCACAACCTTAATTGACTATGATAAGAAAGAAATTATTGTTCCTAATAAAGCTTTTGTGACTGAGCGTATTGTTAACTGGGCATTGACCACTTCTGTGACAAGAGTGGTGATTTCGGTCGGTGTGGCTTATGGATCAGATCTTGAATTAGTTCGTAATTTATTATTACAAGCGGCTGAAGAAAACGACAAAGTATTGAAAGAGCCTAAAGCGTTACAACCTATGGCATATTTTTTAACTTTTGGGGCAAGTACGCTAGATCATGAATTACGTGTTTATGTGGGAGATTTGATTGATCGTACGAGAACCCTTGATGCCTTAAATAGACGTATTCATGAATTATTTGCAGAACATAATATTGAAATCGCATTTAACCAATTAGATGTGTTTATTAAAAATCAAGAGACCAATGAAGAAGTGAAAGTTGGATCTGAAAAATTTCCCTTAAAAAATCTATAATCTTATAAAAAAGGAACACAACATGGCAGGAAATAGTATTGGTCAATTATTTAGAGTCACAACATTTGGTGAATCTCATGGTGTAGCATTAGGTTGCATTGTCGATGGTGTGCCACCAGGATTAGCAATTTCAGAGGCAGATATTCAACTCGATTTAGATCGCCGTAAACCTGGAACGTCGCATTATACTACAGCTCGCCGTGAGGCTGATGAAATTCAAATTTTATCAGGTGTTTTTGAAGGCAAGACTACGGGTACTAGCATTGGAATGATCATTAAAAATGCTGATCAACGTTCCAACGATTATAAGGATATTATGAATAAATTCCGCCCTGGACATGCGGATTATACTTATCAGCAGAAATATGGTCTTCGAGATTATCGTGGTGGTGGTCGTTCATCAGCTCGTGAAACCGCTATGCGCGTGGCTGCTGGGGCAATAGCAAAAAAATATTTACGTGACAATTTTGCTATTGAAGTCCGTGGGTTTTTATCGCAGATAGGCCCGATTAAAATTGAAAAACAGGAGCTCACTAAAATTGACTGGGAACAAGTAAATAGCAATCCATTTTTTTGTCCTGATCAAAGTTCGGTAGAAAAATTCGAAAATTTAATTCGTGAGCTTAAAAAAGAAGGCAATTCCATTGGTGCTAAGCTAACGGTGGTGGCAGAAAATGTACCTGTAGGCTTAGGTGAACCTGTATTCGATCGTTTAGATGCTGAACTTGCCTATGCATTAATGGGCATTAATGCGGTAAAAGCTGTAGAAATTGGTGATGGTTTTGATGTGGTTGAGCAAAAAGGTACAGAACATCGTGATGAAATGATTCCTGGAGGATTTTTATCAAATCATGCAGGCGGTATTCTTGGTGGAATTAGTAATGGTCAACCGATTATTGCCACAATCGCTTTAAAACCTACCTCAAGTATTACGATCCCTGGTAGAACTGTGAATTTAAATAATGAGCCAGTCGAGCTGATCACTAAAGGTCGTCATGATCCTTGTGTCGGCATTCGAGCTGTACCTATTGCGGAAGCTATGGTGGCGATTGTATTATTAGACCATCTTCTTAGACATAAGGCACAATGTGGCTTAAAATAAACAAAGTAGCAAAAAGTGCGGTTATTTTCCGCATATTTATAGATGCCCATAAATCATGAATAGATATATAAAAATTTTCTGTTTTTTGACCGCACTAATTGGCTTAGTGAGCTCAATACAGGCGACGCCACAAGATTGGCAAAATATCAAACGTCCGATTCCAACTAATGATGGTAAGCCCCAACCTATAGGTTCTTACAGTAATGGTTGCATTTTAGGTGCAGTGCCAATGCCAGCAAAAGGTGAGGGTTTCCAAGTGATCCGAATGAATAAAAATCGTTTCTATGGACACCCTGATATGATTAGCTATTTAGAACGATTAGGTAAAAAAGTGAAACACGCCGGTTTACCGACCATGTTAATTGGCGATATCGCTATGCCTGGTGGGGGGCGGTTTCTAACGGGGCATGCGAGTCATCAAATGGGCTTAGATGCGGATATTTGGTTACGAATGGGGACGTTATCTGATAATGATGCTCAAAATTCAGATGGTAAAGGATTACTTGTGGTTAATCCAGCCACTCAGCGAGTAGATGAGCATATCTGGAATGTTAACCATTTTAATTTAATTAAGTTAGCTGCTCAGGATAATAATGTTGCCCGTATTTTTGTGAACCCAGCAATTAAAGTTAAACTTTGCCAGACTGAGCATGGTGATCGTAGTTGGTTAAGAAAAATTCGTCCTTGGTTCGGGCATGATTCCCATTTCCATGTGCGTATTCTGTGTCCTCAGGGAGCAACTTATTGTGAAAATCAAGATCCCGTTCCTTTAGGTGATGGTTGTGGTGCTGAACTATATTCATGGTTTGAACCGAAAAAGCCATCAACTGCTATACCGAAAAAGAAAGTTCTGCCACCAGAGCCTTTTTTATGTCAGCAAGTATTAAATTCACCAAACCGTAGTGAATGGGTAGATTAATTAACCATTGTTAAAAGGAATCAGCGTGGATATTACTTTTGAAATGTTAAGCATTTTATTTATTGTTGCAATACTAGCCGGATTTATTGATGCCATTGCAGGTGGAGGTGGATTAATTACGATTCCAGCCTTATTAATGACAGGTATGCCACCAACCTTAGCATTAGGAACTAATAAACTACAAGGTTGTGGTGGTTCTCTATCTGCGAGTTTGTATTTTTTATTTCGTAAGACCGTTAATTTAAAAAATATTTGGTTAATAGTGCTAATGAGCTTTATGGGATCAGTTTTGGGTGCTATTGCAGTACAACAAATTGATAGTAGTATGATTAAAAAATTGATTCCTTTTCTTGTTTTTGCCATCGGCATATATTTTCTTTTAATGCCAAAATTAGGCAATGAAGATCGTGAACAACGGGTTTCTTATCTATTATTTGCATTTTTTGCTTCTTTTCCTATCGGCTTTTATGATGGCTTTTTTGGACCAGGTGCAGGTTCGTTATTTAGTGTGGCAGCAATTATGCTACTCGGTTTTAATATTGCTAAAGCAACCGCACATGCTAAGGTTATGAATTTTGCCTCAAATATAGGATCTTTCCTCTTTTTTCTATTAGGTGGACAAATATTGTGGTCTGTAGGCTTGATCATGATGGTTGGACAATTCATCGGAGCTAATTTAGGTGCGAAAGTTGTGCTTTCTAAAGGAAAACAAATTATTAGACCTATGGTTGTTATTATGTCATTTATCATGACAGCTAAAATGGCTTATGATCAAGGTTGGTTTAGTTAAGAGTGTTGTATGTCAGAACAAAATAAACGATTAACAGCAAGAGTGGGGTATGAACCTGCATTTTCTTGGTCTTACTTAATGCCAAAATATTGGGGAATTTGGCTTGGAATATTTGCCTTGTTGATTCTTGCTTATATTCCTTTTCGATTAAGAGATAAAATTGCCGCAAAACTTGGTGTTTTCATTGGTCGTCAGGCTAAAAAACCTCGTCATAAAGCACGTGTAAATTTGCAATATTGTTTCCCTCAATGGACAGAGGAACAGCGTGAAAAAGTGATTGATAAGATGTTTATTACGGTCACTCAAGTGATGTTAGGGATCGGTGAGATTGCTATTCGTTCCAAAGCACATTTACAAAGTCGTAGTATATTTTTGGGAATTGAACATATTAAACAGGCTAAGGCACAGGGATATAATATTATTCTGATGGTGCCTCATGGCTGGGCAATTGATGCTTCAGGAATTATTTTACATACCCATGGTTTACCGATGACATCAATGTATAATCCTCATCGTAATCCATTAGTAGATTGGTTATGGACAATCACTCGTCAGCGTTTTGGTGGTAAAATGCATGCTCGCCAGAATGGCATTAAGCCTTTTTTGAATATGATTCGCAAAGGCGATATGGGGTATTATCTGCCTGATGAGGATTACGGTGCAGAAGCCAGTGAATTTGTGGATTTTTTTGCGACTTACAAAGCTACTTTGCCAGGATTGAATAAAATGGCGAAATTAGCTAAAGCGGTAGTTATTCCCATGTTTCCACGCTATAACGCAGATACTGGGCTTTATGAAATGGAAATTCATCCTGCGATGGAATTAAGTGAAGATCCTGTTCAGTCTGCACGTGCAATGAACAAGGAAATTGAAAGTTTTGTTACACCAACCCCAGAACAGTATGTTTGGGTCTTACGTTTACTTAAAACTCGTAAATATGGTCAAGATATTTACGATTAATTGATCTAGATGACTTGCAATCTAAATTAATTTACTTTAAATTCACCCCCTTGATTTTTAATAAAAAAGGTCAAATTTTAGACCGCACTTTAGGCAATACAATGAACGAAAAATTACAACTTATTAAGTCTTCTATTAAATCCATTCCTAATCATCCGAAAGAGGGGATTATTTTCCGTGATATTACAAGCTTAGTTGAAACTCCAGAAGCATTTTCCACTGTAGTTCAATTATTGGTAGAACATTTTAAAAATAAAGGTATTACTAAAGTGGCGGGAACGGAATCTAGAGGTTTTATTTTTGGTGCTCCAGTGGCTTTAGGATTAAATTTACCTTTTATTTTAGTGCGTAAACCTGGTAAATTACCTCGTAAAACAATTTCGCAAACGTACCAATTAGAATATGGTCAAGATACTTTAGAAATGCATGAAGATGCAGTTTCCAAAGGGGATAATGTCCTAATTATTGATGATTTATTAGCAACGGGCGGAACCGTTGAAGCAACGATTAAACTGATTGAACGTTTAGGCGGTACAGTAAAACATGCTGCATTTGTGATTAGTCTTCCTGAGTTAGGCGGTGGAGAGCGTTTACGTAAGTTAGGCGTTGAACCTTTTACGTTAGTGGATTTTGAAGGTCACTAAATTATAGTTAATAAGAGATAAGCAATGAGTTATCAAGTTCTAGCAAGAAAATGGCGACCAAAAACCTTTTCCGAAGTTGTCGGTCAAGAGCATATTTTGACTGCACTTTCTAATGGATTAAAAGAAAATCGCTTACATCACGCTTATCTCTTTTCGGGCACTCGTGGCGTAGGAAAAACTTCTATTGCCCGTTTATTTGCTAAAGGGCTTAACTGTGTCAATGGTGTAACAGCAGAACCCTGTGGTGTTTGTGAACATTGCAAAGCCATTGAAGAAGGCAATTTTATTGATCTGATTGAAATCGATGCCGCATCTCGTACGAAGGTAGAAGATACTCGAGAATTATTGGATAACGTACAGTATAAGCCTGTTCAAGGTCGTTACAAGGTTTATTTGATTGATGAAGTTCATATGCTTTCTCGTCATTCTTTTAATGCTTTATTGAAGACATTAGAAGAACCGCCTGAATATGTGAAATTCTTACTTGCAACAACCGATCCACAAAAATTACCAGTGACGATTTTGTCTCGTTGCATGCAGTTCCATTTGAAAGCTTTAGAGCAACAACAAATTGCTCTGCATTTAGAACATATTCTTGAACAAGAACAAATTCCTTATGAAACCACCGCACTTGATAAGCTCGCAAAAGCTGCACAGGGAAGTATTCGTGATGCACTCAGTTTAACTGACCAGGCTATTGCTATGTCAAATGGTAACATTACATTGGATATTGTGCGTACCATGCTTGGCTTATTAGATGACAATCAACCGATTGAAGTGGTTTATGCCTTACAACAAGGTAATGGCGAAAACTTAATGAAAGTGATTCAATCCGTTGCTGATAAAGGTGGGGATTGGGAGCAATTATTGATTGAGGTTAGTGATGTATTACATCAAATTGCCATGCAACAATTGTTGTCAGCTAATAATAATGAGGAATCACAAATTGCTTTCTTAGCTAAGCATATTTCCCCTGAAGATGTGCAGTTTTTTTATCAAATTGTAGTGAATGGACGTAAAGAATTAGCGTTTGCCCCTAATCCTCGAGTTGGGGTAGAAATGACTTTATTACGTGCTTTAGCATTTCACCCTAAATTAATTAAATCTCAGCCAGTTGAAATTGCTAATCAGTCTGAACAAATTGCGGTTAGAAAATCAGAAAAATTAGTTGATATGCCTGTCGTCTCTCAATCTATCAAGGCTCAATATCAAACCGCTTCACAATCACCAGTCGAACCTCAAACAGCGCCTGCTCAAACAACAGGTTCCGCTGCCATGAATGCTTTAGCTCAAATTCAAAAGTTACGTTCTCAGGCTTCTGAGAATAATGAAAAAAAAAACACTAGCGTAGCTGTAACCTCGTTAAGTTCAAATTCTGAAGAAATTTCTCAAAATGTTACCGCACTTCCAGTGGTATCTCATAAATTAAAAAAACAAACAGATCTATTAGATCGTTTAGTGAGTCTTTCTAATCCTAAAACAGAAGATAAACCAGAATTAGAAGAGCCAGTGGAAGCTAATGAAGATGAGGAAACAAATTTAGCGGAAACTTATCGCTGGGAATGGTCGAATCCTGAATTGGCACAAGATAATACGGGTATTAGACCCTCTGATATCAAGCAAGCCATTTTACAAGAGAAAACCCCAGAAGTGATAGCGAAAGTAATTGCTATGGCTGAAACTCGTGATGAGTGGGGTAAAACCATTAGTCAACTAAACCTTGATAGCATTAAACTGGTTAAGCAAATTGCATTAAATGCAGTATTGCTAGAAAAAACCGATAATACAATTAAATTAGGCTTACGTTCTGCACAGAAACATTTGATTACTGAAAAATCCGTTGAGATTTTACAGCAAACATTAACCACATTTTATGCTTGCTCAATTTCTTTGAGTATTGATTTTTGTGATGATGAAAGTCTATTAACACCTTTAGATTATCGTCGCCAGATTTATCATGAACTAAGCGAGCAAGCTAAACAAAATTTATTAAAAGATAAGAAAATTAAGCTGTTACAAGATATCTTTGATGCTAAGTTAGATATGGATAGTATTCGTCCAGTATAATAAATAGGTTAAGTTATGCGTAAATTTTCTTCTATTTTATTGGTTATTGGGGCGCTTTTACTATTCATCGGTGGGTATTGTTTTTATAGCATAAAAATTTTTGATGCACCGAAAATGACTTTTTCAACGGCTCAGCACGCCGCATTTTCCACTTATCATGATCAATGTATATCAGTTAATGATGATAAATTACCGCTAACACAGAAAAAATTTAAGTTATTAGTTTGGAATGTGCATAAAGGCGAGGATGCAGGCTGGCAAAAAGTCATTCAAAATTATGCGGATATTGCTGACTTTTTTTTCTTACAAGAAGTTTCAACAAAACAAAATCTCGCACAAATACTTTATGATAAATTTCCAATTTCGCTTTATGTAAGCGCCTTTTCTTATTTAGATAATGAATCTGGTGTCAATATCTTGTCTAAAAAAATGCCTAATATCGTTTGTGCCAAATCAGAAAAAGAACCTTGGATTATTATTCCTAAAGTAGGAAGTGCGATGCTATTTCCATTAATTAATGGAGAATCATTGTTGTTAGTTAATTTGCATTTAGTTAACTTTGAACTTCAGCCCACTAATTACCGAGCCCAACTTGAAAATATTATGCAATTAGTTTCTAAGCATAAAGGTCCTATTATTTTAGCGGGTGATTTTAATACATGGAATCAAGGGCGCTTAGATTTACTCAATAAATTATCCTATCAACATGGCTTACAAGCAGTTGATTATGAAAAAGATGTACGCTTACGTTTTATGGGCAATCCATTAGATCATGTTTTTGTTAGAGGCGTAAAAGTTTTACAAAGCATCAGTTTTGAAACGACGAGTTCCGATCATAATCCTATTGTGATTGATGTAGAGTTAGAAAATTAAAGGATTTTAGATAAAGTTACTCTAAAATCCTAAATTTTTTTAAAATTGACCGCACTTTATATCGCTGCGGTAATGACAATTTCTACTTTCCAATTGGTATCCGCAAGTTTAGCTTGTACGGTTGCTCGGCAAGGAGGATGACTATCAACCCATTCATCCCAAGCTTGATTCATTTGTGCATAGTCAGCCATGTCTGCGAGAAATATTTGGGCGTTTAAAATACGGCTTTTATGTGAATGAATTTCAGCCAGTAGCTGATCAATTTGCCGTAAAACTTCTTTAGTTTGTTCATAAGCATTATCATGAATAGTTTGTTCAGGTACTTGTCCCGAGAAGTAAGCTACACCATTATGGGTTATAACTTCGCTGTAGCGTTTGCTCATATGTAAATATTGAATAGAACTCATTTTCTTTTCCTTTTTTTCATCTTTAGGTTAGAGTATTATATCAACCCATTTAGATTTATTTAATTATAAACGGATTTATATGAAATTACTCATTTCCAATCAACACGGCGCAATAGTGATGGCTTTAATGCCATTTATCTATGGTATGTTATTGTCAACACCGATTTGGCAACATGGATTTTTATTATTAGCATGGTTTTCACTTTATTTAATGACTTATCCATTTTTGAATCTCTTTAAAGGACGTAATTTGGAACTATATAAAAAATGGACGGTCATTTATTTTAGTGCGGTCATTATTTTTGCTATTCCTGCGGTGTTGCATAATTGGCGTATTTTGTACTTTGCAATAGCAATTATTTTACTATCTCCTATTAGTATTTATTATGTGAAGCGAAAAGATGAACGCTCTTTATTAAATGATTTTAATGGAATTCTTATTTTTGCAATTGCGGGTATGTGTAGTTATTATTTTGCTAATTCAGATTGGGATGAAAAAATTTACTGGATAGCAATTTATCCAAGTCTCTTTTTTATTGGCACAACATTTTATGTGAAATCCATGATGAGGGAACGTAAAAATCCAGTTTATTTAAGAATTTCCATTGTTTTTCATCTCGCTTGTATTGTGATGTTTGCTTGTATGCAACAATATCTTTTAGCATTGGCATTTATTGTTCCATTTATTCGTGCTATTTGGTTACCACATAAAAAATTATCAATAAAACAAGTGGGACTAATTGAAATGGGGGTGTCATTGTGTTTCTTCATTATGTTGCTATGTGCAACCCTGTAGAGTTGATATGAAATTAAAATATAAGTTATGTATTGCATTATTATTTGCCAGTATTTCTACTCAGTTATTAGCTGTAGAGGAAATTTCAAGCAATTTAGCTAAGCCTTCTAATGTAATCAATCACCTTTCAGAAAGGCTGACAGATGAGCAGATTCAAGATCAGGCACAAATAGCTGCGGATAAAGGCGATTGGAAGCAAGTATATGAATTATTGTTACCATTAGCTCAGAAAGGTAATGCAATTGCTCAAGTCAACTTAGGCATCATGTATTTTTCTGGTCGTTATGTAGAAAAAGATCTTTATCAAGCCTATTGGTGGTTTAATGAGGCAGGCGCACAGGGTAGTGCTAAAGCAATTACTTATATTGGGTTAATGTATCTTGATGGAGCAGGAGTAAAAAAAGATATTAAGCATGCTATTAAGATTTTAGAACAAGCAGGTAAAGTGAATTATCCTAGTGCTATGTTAGCTTTAGGAAATGCTTATTATATGCAAAAGGATTTGCATGCTTCTTTCTTATGGTTTGAACGTGCCGCAATGAAAGGGGTAAGTGAAGCACAGTTTAAATTAGGTATGATGTACGAAAAAGGGGAAGGTACGGTAAAAGATAAAAAACAAGCAATTTATTGGTACCAAGCGACATTAAAAGCGAATGATAAGATAGCAAGATACGCTCAGGAACGTTTATCTGCATTAGAAAATTAAGTGTTGTAATAGAAAAAGCCGAACTGATAGTTCGGCTTTTTTATCTCATGAATATAAATTTTATGCAACAATCATTGGCGCAATAACAAAACCAAATCCCACTCCAGCTGCAACCCCAATTAAGGCAGGTAAGAAGAATGGATGATCAACGAGATATTTACCTGCTCGGGTTGATCCTGTGGTATCGATTTCCATAGCTGCCAAACTTGTAGGATAAGTTGGAAGAATAAAAATACCAGTTACTGCAATAAATGAAGCTAATACTGTCCAATTTGGAACGCCTAAAGCAACAGCTAAAGGAATAATTAATGGTGCAGTTGAACCTTGAGAATACAACAATGCGCAAGTTAAGAAAAGAACTGGTGCGAGTAATAATGGGTAAGCCGTCAATACATCACCAGCCGCGGCCTTGATTTCAGGTAAATGGTAGTCAACAAATGTTGTTCCTAAAGTTACAATACCAATAATAACCGCAACGGATGTCATACCTGAACGGAAAATAGAACTTGTTGTGATTGCGTCAGGTTTAATTTTTCCAAATAATAACATTAAGCACGCTGATGCTAACATGACGATAATAATAAGATCTCGAGAACTTAATGATTTACCATTTTCATATACAGGTTTTAATCCTGGTACAGCGGCAATTAAAACGATCAAAATAGTTGCTAGTAAGAATATAATTACAGATAATTTTGAGCCACTTCCAAAGACAGTATCTTTTTTAGTTTCAGATTTTGTGACAAGTCCCGCTTGTAAGCGTTCTAAATAAATTTTATCGTCTTTTAATTCACAACCTTGTAAAGAAGAGATGAATGCAGCCACCATCGAGGCAACAAATGAAACTGGAATACATACAGCCATTACTTGAAAGAACGTTACGCCATTATTTTCCATCACACTAACCATGGCTGCCATTGCTGCACTAAGTGGTGAGCCCGCAACAGCCATTTGTGATGAAACGACAGAAGCAGCTAATGGTTTAGATGGACGAACACCACTTTCTCGAGAAATTTCAGCAATAACAGGTAGTGTAGAGAAAACGATAAATCCAGTTCCTGCCATGATTGTCATCAACCATGTAATTGCAGGGGCAATGAAGGTAATGTATTTGGGATTTTTCCGCATTAATTTTGCTGCATATTGAACAATTAAATCCATACCACCACAAGCCTGTAACGTTGCAGCAGAAAGAACAACCGTCATAATAATGAGAATAACATCAACAGGGATGCTTCCTACAGGAAGACCAAGACCTAAGGTGAGAATAGCGAGTCCTAAACCACCCCATAGACCTATACCAATTCCCCCTGATCTCAATCCCATAAAAATAGCACCAAGTACCACAAATATTTCTACCCAAATCATAGATAACTCCTTTTTATTATTTTGTTTAGAAAAGCGTCACATTCTATACCAGTTTATAGCTGATTTCACTAAGCATAACGTAGAATCTACATATAATTCTGGCGAAATATTGATATCTGTCATTAAAATCATTGGAACTTCCGTACAGCCTAGAATGATAATTTCAGCACCTTTCTTTATTAAGGCATCTTTTTGTTTCATCATAATTTCAGTTGATTCAGCAATTTTTCCTGCTTTGTAAAGATAAATACTATGCATGACTTGTGTTTGGCTATCAGGATCTGGAGCAATATAATCCAAGTTAAACTCTTCAATTTTTTTCTTATATAATCCAGTTTCTAAAGTAGCATCTGTGGCAAGAATACCAATTCGCTTTTTACCTGTTGAAACAGCTGCATCAGCAGTACTTTCGATCATGCTGATCATTTCAACATTAACTTGTTTATGAATTTCATCAAACCAATTATGCGCAGTGTTACAGGCAATAATAATACAATTTGCCCCCGCACTTTCTAAACGTTTTGCTTGTTCTATGAGTATAGGACCTGGATTCGCACCATTATGTAAAATACATGTGGTTCTATCAGGAATATCAGGAATAGAAGAAATTAAAAGAGGTATATGTTCTTGATCACAAGTTGCAGGGGTAAGCTGAATAAATTTTTGGAACATATCCATTGTTGCGGCAGGCCCCATTCCACCTAAAATACCAATGATTTTTTTGGCCATAGTTAGCACTCCTTTGTTTAATAATATTGCCATATGATGTGCCTTTTATAGCGAATACTTATGCAAAAAATAAATGCAAAATTTCTTTGCATTATGCAAAAAAACGATTTAATTTTAAATAAATTATAATTTTCTATATAAAATCAAGTAATTGCACAATTGCTTATAAAGAGTTATTATGCAAAAAACAACTTCGTGTTGCAAAATATGCATTGAGTAGAGGTAAAAATGAATAATATTGAAACAAAATGGTTAGATGATTTTCTTACTTTAGAAGCCTATCGTAATTTTTCACAAGCTGCAGAAGCGAGAAATTTATCTCAATCAGCATTTAGTCGAAGAATATTAGCATTAGAAGAATCATTAGGGGTGAAATTATTTAATCGGTTGGTTACTCCTTTACAGCTTACAGAAGAAGGCAAGTTATTTCATTCTCAAGCTCGTAATATTTTGCGACAGTTACAACTAAATTTGGATGAATTATTAGGGCACCGAAGTAATTCTCCTAATATAAAATTTGCAGCAGCACATTCTTTATCTTTATCTATTATGCCTAAATTAATTCAAAAACTTTCATTACAAAGTGATAAGTTTATTTATTTAGTCGAATCTATTGATGTGGATGAAACAATCATTACCTTACTTGATGGAAAATGTGATTTTATTTTTTCTTTTTATGATGAAAAATTGTTGCAAGAACCTTTTTTATACACTGAAATTTTGGAGTCAAAAATTTATCCTGTAACATTAAAGGATGCCTTTGGTAATCCATTATTTAGCTTAGATGATGCGCATTTACCTTTACTTAATTACACATTAGATTCTTATATGGGACGATTAGTCAATCGTAAGTTAGTGCAATATCCTCAATTAAATTTACAGACAAAATTTATTTCGTCGATGTCAGAGTTACTGAAAAATATGGTATTAAATGGACAAGGTATTGCATGGTTACCCGAATATTCAATTATTAATGAGCTAAAAGATGGGAAATTAATGATTTTGAATGATAAAGAGATGAGTATTCCTATAAAAGGTTATGTATATCGTATGAATACCCGATTAAATAGTTATGCAGAACAATTCTGGGAATTTCTAAAAGGAATGGAATCAATTAGAACAATGATAAAATAATCAATTATATGAATAAACCCTGCCGATATGATAGACAGGGTTTATTGATATTTATATTGTAGTCTCAGGCTCAATAACCTCAATATCGACACCACTGTGTAAACCTCGAGGAAGCTGTGTACCTTTACGACCTCGTTCAGCTCGAAACTTTTGTAGATCTTCAGGTTTTAAAGTAATTTTACGTTTACCTGAGAGGAAGATTAAACTTGCATTTTCAGAGATTAATAGAATTTTAACTAAGAAATCACTACGTTCTTTCGCTGCCGCCGCTGGAATAGTAATAATTTTATTTCCTTTACCTTTAGATAATGAAGGTAAATCTTTAACAGGGAAGATTAACATACGTCCTGCAGCAGTTAATGCGACTAATAATGCATTCTCATCTTGAATTGTTTTCGGAGGTAACACTTTCGCATTTTCAGGCAAACTAATTACTGCTTTACCAGCTTTATTACGTGCTACTAAATCTTCAAATTTACAAATAAAACCATAACCAGCATCAGATGCCATCAATAGCGCTTGGCTGTCATTTTCAATTAGCAGTTGTTCAATAGTTGCCCCTGCTGATAGCGTGAGCTTGCCTGTTAATGGCTCACCTTGTGAACGAGCAGATGGTAATGAAAGTGGATCTAGTGCATAACTACGACCAGTACTATCAATAAAAACCACAGGCTGGCTAGATTTACCATAAGCATGAGCAAGATATTTATCACCTGCTTTATAGCTTAAAGAGGTTGCATCAATATCATGACCTTTTGCACAACGCACCCAACCCATTTCAGAAAGAATGACGGTCACAGGTTCCGCTGGAATCATATCACTTTCAGAGATTGCTTTTGCTTCAGCACGTTCCACTATTGGGGAACGACGAGGACTTTCATAGATTTTTGCATCTTGCTGAATTTCTTTCTTAATTAAGCTATTTAAACGACGTTCAGAACCAAGGATTTGTTCTAAATAATGGCGCTCTTCTTCCAATTGAGTTTTTTCAGCTTGTAGTTCATGCTCTTCTAATTTAGCTAAGTGACGTAAACGTAAATTTAGAATAGCTTCCGCTTGTTCATCACTTAAGTTAAAACGTGTCATTAAGACAGGTTTGGGTTCATCTTCATTACGAATAATATGAATGACCTCATCAATATTTAGATAAGATATCATCAACCCTTCTAAAATATGTAAGCGGGAAAGTACCTTATCTAAACGATATTGTAAACGACGAGTGACTGTTGTGCGACGGAATGTAAGCCATTCAGTTAGAATTTCTAGCAAATTTTTAACCGCAGGTTTACGATCTAAACCTAGCATGTTCATATTAACGCGGTAATTTTTTTCTAAATCTGTAGTGGCAAATAAATGAGCCATTAGTGAATCAGTATCTACACGATTAGAACGAGGCACTAATACGATACGAACAGGATTTTCATGATCTGCTTCATCACGAATGTCTTCTACCATAGGGAGTTTTTTCGCTGTCATTTGTTCTGCTATTTGCGCAATGACTTTTGATGGAGAAGATTGATGAGGTAGAGCAGTGATGATAATTTCACCTTCTTCTTTTTTCCAAACCGCACGCATTTTTATGGATCCACGACCATTTTCGTAGATCTTACGAATTTCATCTTTTGGTGAAATAATTTCTGCTTCAGTTGGAAAGTCTGGGCCTTGAACTACTGTAAGAATATCATCTAAAGTAGTTTTGGGACTATCTAATAACATCACTGCTGCATTAGCAATTTCATTAATGTTATGTGGTGGAATATCTGTCGCCATGCCTACAGCAATACCTGTTGTACCATTTAATAAAATATGTGGTAAGCGAGCAGGTAAATATTGAGGTTCAGCAATCGTGCCGTCAAAGTTTGGTTGATAATCTACAGTACCTTGACCTAATTCTCCTAATAATAATTCAGAGAATTTAGATAAACGAGATTCTGTATAACGCATTGCTGCGAAGGATTTGGGATCATCAGGTGCTCCCCAGTTCCCTTGACCATCCACTAATGGATAGCGATAAGAGAAAGGTTGAGCCATTAACACCATCGCTTCGTAACAGGCAGTGTCTCCATGAGGATGAAATTTACCTAATACATCCCCCACCGTACGAGCTGATTTTTTATATTTAGCAGCAGCATTTAAACCAAGTTCAGACATGGCATAGACAATACGTCGTTGAACAGGTTTTAATCCATCACCGATAAAAGGTAATGCACGGTCCATGATGACATACATTGAGTAATTTAAGTAGGCACTTTCAGTAAAAGTGCGGAGAGGCATTTGTTCAATACCTTCATAATTAATTTCAGACATAATGTTTATCTTTTATGCACAAAAGTGCGGTAATTTTTCTAAAAATTTTAATGACTATAACCGGTATCTACATCGGCATCTTTATTGGTTTCAGTATATTTTTCTGTTTTGATTTTGCCTTGGAAAACTTCAGGATTTTCTGGGCCTTCAACCACAAACATGCCTTTTGCGCCTTTCAAGGCTCTAAAAATTGAATGATCAATAAAAGGGTATTGCCCTGGAACATCAATTTTTAATTCTGCCATTAATGCACTACCAGAAGGAATTAAAGCGGTTTGTACATGATGATTTTGTAGCGAGCCACCTTCCACATAAACAGTATCAAAGTTTTTACCAATCACATGGAATGAAGAAATTTTATTAGGGCCAGCATTACCTAAATATAAACGAATCTTTTCACCAGTTTTGGTTTTTAGTGCATTGTCACCCATCATCGAATTTACTTTACCATTGAAGACCACATAATCAGGTAATTCATATTCAGCTTTATTCATATCAAAGATATAAATATCTTGTTTATTTTTTCCTTCAGACAGATAGAGTTCGCTTTGCATAATATAGAATTCTTTATCTACAGGGCTTAAACCATCTTTAGGTTCAACTAGCATTAAACCATACATTCCTTTACCAATATGTAATGCCACAGGATCTGCACCACAATGATATAAATAAAGACCTGGAGTTAACGCTTTAAAAGCAAAGGTGGTAGTTTCACCTGGGTTAGTTAAGCTTGCTTGAGCTCCACCTTCAGGTGCCGCAGAAGAATGAAAATCTAAGGCATGTGGCATACGAGCATTAGCCGAGTTTGATAGGTGAACTTCTACTTGATCACCTTCACGCACCCGAATAAATGGACCAGGAACGCCGCCATTGAAGGTCCAGAATTTAGTTTTAACACCAGTAGCAATTTCATCTACTTTTTCTAATGCGGTTAAGTTAACCACAACACGAGCTAGTGTTTTACGTGTAATAGGTTTAGGCACATTTGGAGCAAAAGTTAATTCAGCGTTGACGATAGGTAATTCTGCTGAAAGTGCGGTTGTTTTTGCCGAAATTTTATTAGAATTTTCCTCTGCCAAAAGAGTATTTGAAAATACTAATGTACTACTTAATAAAAGTGCTAAAAATGTTTTTTTCATCATTTTTCCTTCAACTTAAACTTGGAGATCCACTTGGTCGCCTTTTGTTTGTAACCAGTTTTTACGATCTTCCGCTCGCTTTTTAGCCAATAACATATCCATTAATTCAAGGGTTTCAGTCATATTGCTTTCATCTTGTTCATAAGTCAGTTGAACTAATCGGCGAGTATTGGGTTCCATAGTTGTTTCACGTAATTGTGATGGATTCATTTCGCCCAAACCTTTAAAACGTTGTACATTAGGTTTACCTCGTTTAGATTTTAGACGATCTAAAATGCCTTCTTTTTCACTTTCATTAAGAGCATAATAAACCTCTTTTCCTAAGTCGATACGATAAAGTGGAGGCATTGCCACATAAACGTGACCATTTTGTACGAGCTTTGGAAAATGGCGTAAGAATAAGGCACAGAGTAGGGTAGCAATATGCAAACCATCCGAGTCCGCATCCGCAAGAATACAAACTTTACCATAACGCAATTGTGATAAATCATCACTATCAGGATCGATCCCTAATGCCACTGCGATATTATGAACTTCTTCCGAACCAAGAACTTGGTCAGAAGAGACTTCCCATGTATTTAAGATTTTTCCACGTAAAGGTAATATCGCTTGATACTCACGATCACGAGCTTGTTTAGCTGAACCGCCCGCAGAGTCCCCTTCTACGAGGAATAATTCAGTTTTATCCAAATCCTGTTGTGAACAGTCGGCTAATTTACCCGGAAGTGCAGGACCACTCACAAGTTTTTTACGAACCACTTTTTTTGATGCTCGCAAACGACGTTGGGCGGAATTAATTGCTAAATCAGCTAGTTGTTGACCCATCTCAACATTTTGGTTGAGCCATAAGCTGAATGCATCTTTAACAACTCCTCCAATAAATACCGCACTTTGACGAGAGGAAAGGCGTTCTTTAGTTTGACCGGCAAATTGAGGATCGTGCATTTTTAATGAAAGCACATAAGCGCATCGATCCCAAATGTCATCAGCCACCAATTTTACGCCTCGAGGCAACAGATTACGGAATTCACAGAATTCACGCATTGCATCTAATAAGCCTTGACGTAAACCATTTACATGGGTACCACCTTGAATAGTTGGAATTAAGTTAACATAGCTCTCACCAATCAGTTCACCACTTTCTGGCAACCAGCATAATGCCCAACTAACAGCTTCGCTATCCGCCTTAAATTCGCCAATAAATGGGGTTTCTGGCAGTGTTGCATATTTTTTTACTGCTTCTGTCAGATAATCAGCCAAACCATCTTGGTAACACCAGGTTTCCTCGGTGTCATTAACTTTATCTACAAATTTGATCTCTAAACCAGAACATAGAACCGCTTTTGCTCGTAATAAATGGCGTAAGCGACTTACTGAGAATTTATCGCTATCAAAATATTTTGGATTGGGTTTGAAGTGAACTGCGGTTCCGGTATTACGACGACCACAGGTGCCAATCACATTTAATTCTTCAATTTTCTGACCGTTTGCAAAAACAATTTTATACACTTGCCCATCTCGGCGAACAATCACTTCCACTAACTCTGAAAGGGCATTTACCACAGAGATTCCCACGCCATGTAAACCCCCTGAGAATTCATAATTTTTATTAGAGAATTTACCACCTGCATGAAGTTTAGACAGAATTAATTCAATCCCTGAAACTTTCTCCGTTGGGTGAATATCTACAGGCATACCTCGACCATTATCAATCACTTCTAAAGATTGATCTTTATGTAAAATCACTTCAATTTTGCTTGCAAAACCTGCTAATGCTTCATCGACACTGTTATCAATAACTTCTTGACCTAAATGATTTGGGCGGGTGGTATCAGTGTACATACCAGGACGAAGCTGAACTGGTTCAAGATCTTTGAGAACGGTAATATCTTCTGCTGAATAATTATTTGCCATAGTTTGTTTTATCTAATTGTTTCTTATGAGCGATAAGAAGAAATATTGGATTATAAAAATGAATAAAGATTCTAACAAAAAAGTGCGATTATTTCGACCGCACTTTTTAGTAATTTTTAGCATAATTTAATGTGGATCACATTATTGAGATGATTCATCATTATTTTTAAGATTAGAAAAAATATTGGCTAAAATAGGACCCGATACATTATGCCAGAAACTAAATACTGCACTAGGTACTGCTGCCGCTGGATTAACTAATACATTGGTGGCAAGGGCTGCTCCCAGACCTGAGTTTTGCATACCTACTTCAATAGAAACCGCTTTACTATCTGAGATATTTAGTTTGAGTAGGCGTGCGGCTATAAATCCAATTAAATAACCAAGCCCATTGTGTAAAACAACAACACCAAAAATCATCAAACCTGAAGCAAGAATTTTATCTTTACTTATAGCAACTACGGCGGCAAGAATTAAGACGATAGAAACTACAGAAATCAATGGCATGGTTTCACTGAGTTGTAGCATTTGTTTCTTAAATAAAGCTCTTACCACGAGTCCCAAGAAAATAGGGAAAAGTACCATTTTTAATACAGAAATAAACATAGCTTGTGCATCAATGTCTAACCATTGGCTCGCCAATGCATAGAAAATTATCGGGGTCAAAAATGGTGCAAGTAACGTAGATACTGTAGTACAGGCAACAGATAGAGCCGTATTGCCTTTAGCTAAATACGTCATCACATTGGATGATGTTCCACCTGGGCAGGCACCCACCAAAATTACTCCAACAGCTAAATCAGCGGGTAGATTAAATAATTTTGCTAAGCAGAAAGCAATAGACGGCATAATGACAAATTGACCCACTACACCTACTAAAACAGATTTAGGGTGTTTGAAAACCTCTCCGAAATCTTGGAAAGTTAAGGTAATTCCCATGCCAAACATGACTAGGCCCAATAAATAAGGAATATAAGGGGCGAAAATAGCAAATGTTGGTGGATAAATAAATGCGAGTAATCCAAAAAAAAATTGCCCAAAGAGCAAAAGTTTTACTCACAAAATGAGTTAATTTTAAAAGTGTTTGCATATTAATTGTTCCTTTATGGTTTAAAAAGATTTTAAACATATCACAAAATTTATTAATTAGGTTAATCGTTTTAGTTATTTGTGAAAAAATTTTTTATAAAGATGGAAATTTCTAAAAATCCTACCGCACTTTAGAACATAGCCAACAGGGCGATAAATGAGATTATTAAGAGAATAAAGCTATAATCACTTCACCCAACCACCACCAATCGCTTTATATAAGTTTATTAAATTTTTTGCTTGGGCTAATCTAGTTTGAAGGAGTTGTTCTTGAGCATTTAATGCATTTATTTGTTCAGACAGTACATTATCTAAGTTTTTTTCACCATATTGGAATAATTTCCCTGCATTTAGTGCGGTTTTTTGTATTTGATTGACTGTCTTTTCTAATAGTTGAGCTTGTTGTGTTAAGGCGAAGTGAGCTTGATAGCTGTTATCTACATCAGCAAGAGATTGAATTAATGCTTTGTCATATTGTAATAATGCTGCTTTTAAGCGAGCATCAGCCGCATCAATATTGGCTTGAATTCGTCCGTTGGTAAAAATTGGAATAGAAAGCCCCGCACTTATTAAGTTACTCCAACCTTTTAATTCTGAAATATCTGAATTGATATCTATACGTCCTGTGCCCCCTAAGAATTGAATATCAAAGTGAGGATATAAATCTGCTTTTGCACTGACCAATTTGGCAGCAGCAGCTTGTACTTGATTTTTATAAGAATGTAAATCAGGACGGCGAGCAAGTACATCACTTGGTAGTATTCCATGAGGGGCTTGAGGTAAATTGATTAGTAAATTTTTTGTTGTTTTTGCGATTTTAAATCCTTGAGCTGTTTTTCCTAGCAGAACCGCAATAGCACGTTGGTGAGCATCAATTTGGCTAGTTAAAGTAGTTTGGTTCGCTTGCACTGAATGGATACGGCTTTCCACTTGTAATACATCGTTAGCATTGGCTTGGCCAGCGTTAAAACGACCTTGTGCATAATTTTTTAATTTTTTTAACACAGTGATATATTGTTGTAATATAGCTTGGCGTTGTTGTAATGCATTAATATTAAAGTAATTTTCAGCAATTTGGCTAGTTATTAGCATTTGTGTTGCATAAATTTGATCTTGTTTACTTAATACCATCGCTTCAGCAGCATCATGATCGCTTTGTTTTTTACCAAATAAATCTAATTCCCAACTGGCTTTAATTGCAGCATATTGATTATTATTTGATGAAGTTGTAGAACCTTCTGTTAATGGATTATCAATTTTCAACCGTGCCCCACCAATACCTCCACTGGCGCCTACGGTTGGACCTAAATCTGCAACGGTGTAATTTGCGTTAGCTTGAGCTTCTGCTAAACGTGCTCTTGCCATGCCAATATCTAAGTTTTGCTGTAATGCTTGTTCAATTAGTGCTGTAAGCTGCGCATCATTCCAGTTATGCCACCATTGACTGATTTCAGTTGTAGCTCCTGCTTGGTTGGTTTGTTCAAAGTGAGAGGGGAGATTCACTTGTGAATTGAGATCAATATTGGTGTTTGAACAAGCAGTTAATGTTATTAGCATAGCAATAATAGAAGGGGTATAAATTGATTTCATAATTTATCCTATAAAATTTTTTTAAAGATGACCGCACTTTTAGCCTTGTTTTGAAAGCATTGTTTTAAATTGGACTAAAGCAATACTGAGAAAAACAGCACCTAGCCCAATCATTTTTAGTAATTTATCCCATACCATAGTTAAATTAGCTCCTCGAAAGATTACATCTTGTGCATAAGAACCAAAGATCGTTGTGGGAGAAAGTTGAGTTAAATATTGGGCTATTTCTGGCATATTTTCTATAGGAGAAACGGTGCCAGAAAGTAAGTACATTACGACATAAACAGGAATGCACAATAGCCCAAATTGTGGCATTGTCGGAGCAAATATCGCTAACATGATGCCGAGAGATGCAATGGCAAAAATGAAAGTAAAAGCTCCCATCACAAATAGAATTAAAGCATGTTTAGGCAAGGGCACTCCCAATAATCCACCTGTAACAAACTGTAGAGCGAGAGCCACTACAACTAATAGCACTGAACCATTAGCAATAATTTTGGCAATGGCAATTTCGCTAGAGCGTACAGGCATCACGAGTAGATGTTCAATTGTTCCACGTTCTCGTTCTCGAATAATAGCCGCACCGACTAATAGCATCGTCAATAAATTTAGGTTGCCGACAATTTGCATGGTTCCCATAAACCATTTGCTGGAATAATTTGGATTATAAAGGACATTGATAGCCATTTTTATCGGCATAATATGGGAACTATCTTTTATTTGTAAAAAGTCATTTTTTTCACGCATAAAGATTTGTGTAATATAACTTGAACCAATGGCAGCTTGAGTCATTGCGGTAGCATCAATAGAAAGATGAATTTGCGGGTCTCGGTCTGCTAAAGTATCTATTTCATAATTAGGCGGGATATCAATAATAAAAGTATATTCTCCCGTATCCATTAGGCGATGTGCATCTTTTTCTTGAATTTCATGGACCTTACGAAAATAAGGCGGAATTAAACTATTTTGTAAACGATAAGAAAGCATAGAATGATCATTATCAATAATTGCCACTGAACCATTTTTGACTTCAGTGGAAATAGTATTTGCAACAGTATAAAGTGCCGCACTAAACATATAAATAATTAATACCACAAGAATTGGATCACTAAATAAGCTTTTAAATTCTTTTCCAGACAGGAAGATTACATTTTTTAACCAACGGAACATTTATACCTCCTGTTTTTTTAAGAGTAATATCGCTAATAGCATATAAATAGCAAAGATAATCAATAATGCTAAGTAACCGTTAAGAAAATCCATAAATCCTAATCCTTTGGTGAAACCTCCTAAGCTGATAAGTTGTAGCCAATAGCCAGGAAATGCATGGGCTAGGGTATAAATATTGTCTGGCAATGTTGAAATCGGGTACATCATGCCAGAGAAATTGATGGTTGGTACGATAGAAATAATTGCAGTGGCAAAGATTGCTGCAATTTGAGTTTTAACAAAGGTTGAGACGAATAAACCAAAGGCAGTGGAGGCAAATAAAGCCGTGATTACCCCGAATAACATCGCAAAAGTAGAACCATTAATGGGAACACCGAAAATGACAATGGCAACCCATACTGCAGTCAAATAACTGATGAAAGAAAGTACAACATAAGGAATTTGTTTTCCTAATAGAAATTGTAAGGTACTCGCAGGTGAACCATATAAATTCATAATAGAACCTATTTCTTTCTCACGTACGACGCCTAATGCTGTCATCATTGATGGGACTAAAACCATCGCCAACATAATGATTCCTGGTGTCATTGCAAAAATACTTTTGAAATTTTGATTATATACAAAACGGGGTTCGAGTAAGCGTTGTGTTGAAATATTGAAGCCAATTTTTTTCAATGTTTCACGTTGATATTGAGTAAGAACACCGATTACAGAGCCATTAAGATTTTCAGCTGTAGATGGAAAAGCGCCATCAATAAAAAAACCGACTTCAGGTTGTTGTACACTAAGTAATTTTTTTCCGTAATCAATAGGGATCTCAATAACTAATTTGACGTTGCCTTGCTGTAAATTGGTATTAATTTCGTCAAAAGTATGAATATCGGGTTGCTGGATAAAATATCTTGAGCCAGAAAAATATTCCACTAATCTACGACTTTCTGATGAATTATCATGATCTAATACCGTAAATTTCATAGGATTAACATCAAAAGAAATGCTCGAAGCCATCGCTAATAGCATAATGATAGGACCAAATAATGCAAAAAATAAGCGAATATTATCTTTGATTAGTTCTTTCCCTTCTCGGACAGCAAAGATCCAAACTAAAGACCACCAAGCCCATAAGCCTTGATGATAAGGTGAAATTTTTGAATTTTGTACCGCACTTTTTTTATAATCCTCTGCTTTTTCAGCGGAGGCTGATGTAATATCATCAGCTTGTTCCTGCAAGTAAATAATAAAAGCCTCTTCTAAACTCGAAGTATTTTTACCTTGGCGTAATTCTTCTGGTGTTCCTATGCCTAATACACGACCACGATACATAAAAGAAATGCGATCACAACGCTCCGCTTCATTCATAAAATGAGTGGTGACGAAAATAGTAATGTGATCTTCTCTTGATAGTTTGATTAAATATTCCCAAAACATATCTCTTGCTGCAGGATCAACACCTGAGGTCGGTTCATCTAGGATGAGTACTTCTGGTTTATGTAAGCAGGCAGCTGCTAATTGTAAGCGTTGTCGAATACCTAAAGGTAAGGCACTAGGTTTTTCATCAGCAATGTGGGATAAATCAAATTGTTCCATTGCTGAATTGACGTAATTGCTCCATTCTGAGGCAGGAATCTGAAACAGTTTAGCATGTAATTCCAAGTTTTCTTTTACGGTTAATTCTTCATATAAAGAGAAAGCTTGAGACATGTAGCCCACACGTTTACGGGTATCAATATCACTAGCGTCAATTGGCTGACCGAGTAAAGTAGCAGTGCCTTCAGTGGGCTCGAGTAAACCCGTTAGCATTTTCATGGTGGTTGATTTACCACAGCCATTAGAGCCTAGAAAACCAAAAATTTCACCCTTAGGAATCGTAAAACTTACATTATCTACAGAGGTAAAATCACCGAATCTTTTAGTTAAGCCTTTTGCTACAATAGCAGGTTCTTCATGTTCTAATCTATCAAAAGGTGGAATGATTAAGCCATTTTCTGCACCACGTTTTTCAGGGGGAAGAAGTTTAACATAGGCTTGTTCAAGATTTTCACTTTGCGTTTCCTCAATGATTTTTTTTGTCGGAGAGTCAGCAATAATTTTTCCATCATCCATTGCAATAACATGTTCAAAATTCTCTGCTTCATCAATATAGGCAGTTGCTACAATAACAGTCATTTCTTGTTCTTCTTGACGTAATGCTTCCACTAATTGCCAGAATTGACGACGAGAAAGTGGATCAACACCTGTAGTTGGTTCATCAAGAATTAATAGTTGGGGATTATGCACTAATGCACAGCAAAGGCTGAGTTTTTGTTTCATTCCTCCAGATAATTTTCCAGCAGGACGATCAGCAAAAGGAGATAAACCTGTTGCTTTTAATAACCGTTCAATACGAGCTTTTCGTTGTGCTTTATTGAGTCCAAATAAACGAGCGTGGAAATCAATATTTTCATAAATAGAAAGCGTGAGATAAAGATTTTTCCCTAACCCTTGAGGCATAAAGGCTATTTTATGAGAAAGCTGATTTCGGTTTTGTTTTTGTGAGATATCTAAGCCAAATACTTCTACTGATCCAGATTGAATAATTTTGACACCAGCAATTAATGACAGCAACGTTGATTTTCCTACACCATCTGGACCAATTAAACCAACTGTTTTTCCACATGGAATCTGTAAATGAATAGATTCAAGTGCAGTTGTTTTTCCATAATGATGTGAAAGCTGATTAATATTTACAGAAAGTGCTTGGTTTTCCATATTACTTTATCTCAGGAAGTCTTACGGTTAAATTTTCAGTCCATTGAACATCGCTGTTATATTTCACATAACCTAATGCAGGCATTCCACCCTTTAATAACTTTTGATATTGAATAGCGACATCTGTTGGAATTTGTAATTTAACTTTGAACATTAATTTAGCGCGTTCTTCTTTTGTTTCTACTGATTTTGGCGTAAATTGTGCATCCGTAGAAATAAAGGTTATTTTAGCTGGAAATACAGCATCTAACCCATCAATAACAATGCGGGCTTCATCATCTATTCTAATTTGATTAGATTGTTCGGATGTGAGAAATACATTGATGTAAGTGTCATTCGGATCTAATAAGCTGATTACTCGTCCGCCAGCAGCCAGAACATTGCCCACTTCTGCAATTTGATATTCAACCCATCCAGCTTTAGGCGCCTTGATTAGCATATCTTCATTTTGTGATTGAGCATGGGCAAGTTGTGCTTCTGCTTGAGCAACAGCCGATTGTGCTTGTGCTTTTGCTGATTTTGCCGTATTTACCCCAGCAATAGCCGCTTGATAACTAGCCTGACGACGTTGTAGTTCACTTGTTGAAATAAGATTATCACGGCGTAATTTGGTGGCATTATCTAATTCTAATTTTGCCACTTTAGCCTGTTGTTCTTGAGCATCGATTTGAGAAGTTGCTTGATTAACAGCATCTAAAGCTCGTTGTTTTTGGGCAATTGCAGCATTAACTTGAGTTTGTGAAAGACTAGATGATAAGCGAGCGAGGACTTGATCTTTTTCTACAGAATCTCCTTCATGGACAAAAATCTCTTCTACTCGCCCAGCATATAAGCTTGCAATATCCAGGCGTTTTAGTTCTAAACGTCCATTTACAGTAGCAATACCTTCTAGGTTTTCTGTTTTTAGTTGAGCATTTTTCCATATAGCAAATGTTGCAGCACCGATGATAACCAAGGCAAACACAATATACTTTACTTTCATCTTATATTCCTTTTTCAACAAAATTTACTTTCTTCAGTATAGAAAGGTGAAATATCATTCTCAACCATCAAAAACCAACAAAATGTTGCTTATTTAGACAAAATTGGATAAATTGTTGGTTATCTTGCATTATCAGGTTAAATTTATGAAACAAGATATCCGTATTACCAAAACAATAGAGCAGATTAATATTAGCTTTTTAGCATTATTAGAAGAGAAGAGCTTTGAGAATATAGTAGTACAAAATATTTTAGATAAAGCGAAAATTAATCGTTCGACTTTTTATAAACATTTTCAAAATAAACATGCAGTAGCATTACAACTGATTGATGAATTGAAAGCTACGTTATTAGGTAATTTTGAAGATCGTTTTTCCATTCCTACCACACAATTTGCCCAAAAAATAACCCCCGTATTTCTACAAAATAAGAAAATTATTCGTTTAATTGGACAAATTGAAAGTCCTAAAATTAATTTGTATCGTGAATTACAAAAAATAATCAAGCGTCAATATATTACTCAAGTGAAAAAAGGAACTAATAAGAGTGATGCTGATCTAGATTTACAAGCCCATATTTTTGCAACTACTATTTTAGGTATGATGAGATATTTTGTGGAACGTGATGAGCCACCTGTAGCAGAAAAGGTGTTAAGAGATATAAAAGAAGTGTTCAATCAATTAATTATTGAAGAAAAAATCCCTCAATCAAAAAAGATCAAGGGATAATTTATTGATTATTGATAACTTTACTCGCAAAAGGTTGAAAATTTTTTGTGGAATAAAATAGGAATAGGTTATCAATTAACGCTTTTTCTTTCCGCCTTGACGAGCTTTAAAACGTGGATTTTCCTTATTGATGACGTAAACTACGCCATGACGTCTTACTATTTTGCAACCTGGATGACGTGTTTTTGCACTTTTGAGAGAAGCAAGTACTTGCATATTAAACCCCTTAATTTTTATAAATTTCTTATAAGATAATTATTTGCTTCTTAAGGAACCAAATTTACCATAACGATTATTAAATTCACTCGCACGACCTTCATTACCAACTTGGCGAGTTTTTCCTGTATAAAATGGATGAGAGGCAGAAGATGTATCGCACATAAATACAGGATATTCTTTTCCATCTTCCCATTTCATGGTTGCAGTTGTTCTAGCACAAGAATGAATTAAGAACCCTTTTTTTGCATTACTATCGAAAAATAAGACAGTGCGATAATTGTCTGGATGAATACCTTTCTTCATAAATTTTCCTTTTATTTTAAATAATTTTAAAAAAATGTAATGCGTATACTACATAAAAAATATCTAAAGTCAAACTTATTTTTTTTATTAAAATAAGTTTTTTGATCAACTAGAATATAAATGATTTTATACTAAATCTCCGTCATATTATGATACACTGTCCATTATTCTGCTTTATTTTATATATGACTAGATGAAACATTTTTTACTTTTATTGACATTATTTTTTGTCGCAATTACTGCAAAAGCTGGATTATTTGATAAACATGCCCCGTTAAAAGTAGATGAGGCATTTATTTTTTCTGCTGAACAAAATCAACAGCAGGTGAATTTGCATTGGCAAATTGCCGATGGCTATTATTTATATAAAAAAGAAATTCATGTTGAAATTGCAAATATGCCAGTGAAAGGAATTGTATTTCCAGCAGGAGAATCGCATAAAGATGAGTTTTTTGGTGAAGTAGAAATTTTTACTCATCATCTTACATTGGCTGTACCTATTAAGGATATACCTAATGACAGCCAATTATCTATTTCTTATCAAGGATGTACGGAAGGTTTTTGCTATCCTCCAGAAACAAAGCTGGTTAATATTAAAGATGTACTTTCAAAGCAAATATCCTCAGAAGAACAAACTCTATCAGAGCAGGATCATCTCGCTCAACAGCTTTCTAATAGTAAATATTCCATATTTTGGTTCTTTATTCTGGGACTAGGTTTAGCATTTACACCTTGTGTTTTACCTATGTTACCTCTGCTATCTGCGATTGTTATTGGACATGGTCAACGTCCATCTACTTCAAAAGCATTATTTTTAAGTTTTGTTTATGTACAAGGCATGGCATTAACTTATACATTGTTAGGGTTAATTGTTGCGCTGATTGGACTCCCTTTCCAAGTTGCATTACAAAGTCCTTATGTGCTAATAGGATTATCGATCCTTTTTATTATTTTATCTCTTTCAATGTTTGGCCTTTTTGAATTACAGTTGCCTGTTGCTTGGCAAACCAAGTTAACCTTACTTAGTCAAAAACAAAAAGGCGGAGTATTCAGTGGTGTATTTATTATGGGGATGATTTCTGGCTTAGTGGCATCTCCTTGCACTACAGCACCATTATCTGGAGTATTGCTTTATGTTGCTCAAAGCGGAGATCTTTTAACCGGTGGCATTACCTTATATCTTCTTGCATTAGGCATGGGATTGCCTTTAATGTTAATCACGGTATTCGGCAATAAAATACTACCTAAATCAGGAAGTTGGATGATTATCATTAAAGAGCTATTTGGTTTCGTCTTATTACTTTTACCCGTTTTTTTACTCATTCGTGTATTTCCAAATTGGGAAGCAACTATTATTGTAATTTGGCTAATCGCATTTTGTTGTTGGGTATCTTCTAAACGGTATTGGGTTGGTTTATTAGTCACATTCATCATTTTCTTTAGTGTTAACCAGTTTTCTCATTTCCCTTTCACAGATAATAGTGCGGTAGGAAAACAAAAAATTTTATCCACGACAAGCTTTCAAGTTGTCAGCAGTTACGATGAATTGCAACAGCTTTTAAAAGCTAATCCAAAGTCTATTGCAATGTTAGATTTGTATGCAGATTGGTGTGTCGCTTGTAAAGAGTTTGAAAAATATACATTCTCTGATCCTCGTGTTCAGCAAAATTTCGAAAATATCTTATTGTTACAAGCCGATATGACAGAAAATAGTTCTGAAAATATTCAATTAATGAAAAAACTAAATGTACTCGGTTTGCCGACTATTATTTTCTTTGATCAAAATGCGCAGGAAATTGAGAATTCAAGAATCACTGGATTTATGGATGCGGAATCATTTTTAAAAGTATTAAAACCACATTTAATGAGTAGATCGCATAATGAATAATGAGTCTCTTAAAAAAGAGTCAATTATTTTTATGATTAAAAATGATAAAATTCCTTGTCCATAAAAATTAAATTAAAAAAATTTAATATTATTTTTTTAATCTAGAGGAAATTTTTGAATAGAATCAAGATGGTATATGAAGGGAGTTTTAGATCTGATAAATCCTTTTGTTATATAGGGTGTCTGTGAATATTTGATAAATAATTTTAAGAAAGAAAAAGTAAATAAATTGAATTATTAACTAAAAGTAAAAAGTGTTTTTCTCTTTTTGATGATTGTTATCAAAAAAAACTTCAAGTAGACTTGATCAAGTTGTTGAGATTCCCCTTATCTTAGCAATACTTAGATATAATATAGAACCCCTATATTGCAAATCTAAATTTCCTTACAAATTTGCCTGCAAAAATTGCAGGCTTTTTTATTTCTTATTTTTCATATTTTTTAACAGATTAATTAGATAAAAAATTTATTGATTTTGGTCTATCTGCTACCTCATTTAGGCTAAATTTTATCAAAATGATAGGAAATTTTAGAATATCTCTTTAAAAAAGCAAACGTTTGCGTTATGATATTTACCGTTTTCATTTGCTTCAATTTGAGGAATAAATTCATGTCAATTCGTCCTATTCGCCAGGCTTTATTAAGTGTTTCAGATAAAACTGGGATTGTAGAGTTCGCCCAAGGTTTAGTTAAACGTGGTGTTAAATTACTTTCAACAGGGGGAACCGCAAAATTACTTGCTGATAGCGGATTGCCTGTCACTCAAGTTTCCGATTACACAGGCTTTCCTGAAATGATGGATGGTCGTGTGAAAACATTACATCCGAAAGTACATGGCGGCATTTTAGGACGTCGTGGCACAGATGATGAAATCATGCAAAAACATGGTATTGATGGTATTGACATGGTTGTGGTAAACCTTTATCCATTTGCACAAACAGTAGCAAAACCTCATTGTACATTAGAAGATGCTATTGAGAATATTGATATTGGTGGTCCAACAATGGTTCGTTCCGCAGCTAAAAACCATAAAGATGTTGTTATCGTTGTCAATAATTCTGATTTTAATGCAGTACTTGCAGAAATGGATCAACATCAAAATAGTTTAACTTTAGAAACTCGTTTTGATTTAGCTATCCGTGCCTTTGAACATACCGCACAATACGATTCAATGATTGCAAACTATTTTGGTCAATTAGTAAAACCTTATTTTACTGCTGATGAAGAAGATAAAGAAGCTAAATGTGGTCAATTCCCACGTACATTAAATTTAAATTTCATTCGTAAGCAAACGATGCGTTATGGTGAGAATAGCCATCAAAATGCAGCATTCTATGTAGAAAAAGAAGTGAAAGAAGCATCAGTTTCAACGGCGAAACAATTACAGGGTAAAGCACTTTCTTATAATAACATTGCAGATACAGATGCGGCTCTTGAATGTGTAAAATCATTTGATGAACCTGCTTGTGTTATTGTGAAACATGCTAATCCTTGTGGTGTTGCTTTAGGTAAAAATGTGTTAGAAGCTTATAATCGAGCATATCAAACAGACCCAACATCTGCCTTTGGGGGAATTATCGCATTTAATCGTGAATTAGATGAAGCAACGGCATTAGCTATTGTTGAACGTCAATTTGTAGAAGTGATTATTGCACCAACTGTTTCAGCAGAAGCTTTAGAAGTCGTAAAACGTAAGAAAAATGTTCGTGTATTAGCATGTGGTGCATTAACGAAACCTCAAGCTCGTTTAGATGTGAAACGAGTAAATGGTGGTTTGTTAGTTCAAGATGCCGACCTAGGCACAGTGACTATTGACGATTTAGAAGTGGTCAGCAAACGTAAACCAACTAAACAAGAATTAGAAGATATGCTATTTTGCTGGAAAGTCGCAAAATTTGTGAAATCAAATGCTATCGTGTATGCCAAAAATAACCAAACCATTGGTATTGGCGCAGGACAAATGAGCCGAGTATATTCAGCAAAAATTGCGGGAATTAAAGCGTTAGATGAAGGTTTAGAGGTTAAAGGATGCGTTATGGCATCAGATGCATTTTTCCCATTCCGTGATGGTATTGATTCTGCAGCAGAAGTGGGAATTGAATGTGTTATTCATCCAGGTGGATCAATGCGTGATCAAGAAGTTATTGATGCAGCGGATGAACATAATATGGTGATGGTTCTCACTAAAATGAGACATTTTCGTCATTAACCGAAAGGTATTCAGACTTTGCCTTGCTTATTGAAAAACTTTAATTTTTATGGAAAATTTATAAGTACTATTTTGTGGTTAACTAGTTAAAAAGACAATAAATTTTCCTATAATTTTAACCTTTTTAGATGGCAAAGAAGAGAACGCTATAAGATTGAATCTAACAACATTGATAGGGTAATAAATGAATATTTTAATTATTGGTAACGGTGGTCGTGAACATGCTTTAGCTTGGAAGGCTGCACAATCACCACTGGCTGATAAAGTGTTTGTCGCACCAGGTAATGCTGGTACAGCTCATGAAGCAAATGTTGAAAATGTTAATATTGCGGTCACAGATGTGGAAAAATTAGTCGCATTTGCTCAACAAAATAATATTGGGTTAACCATTGTCGGCCCAGAAGCTCCACTAGTGGTAGGTGTGGTGGATGCATTTGAGAAAGCAGGGTTAACAATTTTTGGACCACGTCAATCGGCGGCACAATTAGAAGGTTCTAAAGCCTTTACTAAAGATTTCTTAGCTCGTCATAATATCCCAACTGCAGAATATCAAAATTTTACAGAAGTTGAGCCAGCGCTTGCTTATCTTCGTGAGAAAGGTGCACCAATTGTAATTAAAGCAGATGGTTTAGCTGCTGGGAAAGGGGTCATTGTCGCAATGACATTACAAGAAGCTGAAGATGCAGTGCGTGATATGCTTTCAGGTAATGCCTTTGGTGACGCAGGCAGTCGAGTGGTTATTGAAGAATTTTTAGATGGCGAAGAAGCTAGTTTTATCGTGATGGTGGATGGTAAGAATGTTGAGCCTATGGCAACTTCACAAGATCACAAACGTGTAGGTGAAGGTGATAAAGGGCTGAATACTGGCGGTATGGGTGCTTATTCTCCAGCACCAGTGGTGACTCAAGAAATTCATCAGCGAGTTATGGAACAAATTATTTATCCAACCGTAAATGGTATGGCTTCAGAAGATAATATTTATAAAGGTTTTTTATATGCAGGCCTAATGATTGATAAAAATGGTCAGCCTAAAGTCATTGAATTTAACTGTCGTTTTGGAGATCCTGAAACCCAACCTATTATGATGCGTATGAAATCTGATTTAGTAGAACTTTGTTTAAAAGCTTGTAAAGGCGAGTTAAACCAAGTGAAATCAGAATGGTCAGAACAAGCTGCATTAGGTATAGTCTTAGCCGCTGAAGGTTATCCAGGGGATTATCGTAAAGCTGACGAAATCAAAGGGCTTCCGACACAATCAACCAGTGACGAAAAGGTATTCTTGGCAGGTGTTGCTGAAAAAGACGGAAAATTAGTCACCAATGGCGGTCGTGTACTTTGTGTCACCGCATTGGCTGATTCTGTATTTGCCGCCCAACAAAAAGCGTTAAAATTAGCAGAACAAGTAAACTGGAAAGGTCGTTTCTATCGTCGAGATATTGGTTATCGTGCTGTTTCTCGTGAGCAATCAAAATAATTGAAAAAGCAACCGCACTTTTTATTTGAGAATTATCTCATCAAAGTGCGGTTATTTTTCTAAAAATTTTGATAAATTGTATTTTGTGCTTTATCCCTTCAATATCCTGTGATAAAAAAGTAAAAAATTATGTAAGGAAAAGTGGCTATGCAAAAGAAAATATTAATTACTTTATGTGGATTATTGTTAGTCGGTTGTGCTTCTCAAAATAAACAGGATGTATTTGTGACGAAACAAGATCTGCTTGGCGAATGGAATTGTACCACTCAATATCCAGAAATGGATTTAGTGACGGTTGATAATCTCACCATACATCAAGATGGTTCATTATTTAATGAAGGAGTGATGATTAATCACAATGTTTTCGTATATGGTGTAGAGCAGAAAGGCACCTGGCAGTTAAATGGAAATGCCTTAACTTATCGAATGCCAACCAATAAAGTGACTCGTAAACATTCAGATAAAGTTATCGCATTATTAGCTAAAGATAAAAATTTAAAATCAGCAGAAGAAAAATTATTCAAATTATACTCATCACCACCTTCAACACCAGAAGGTGAGTTAATTGATTTAATGATTATTGGACGAGGTAAGCGTCCAGCTGATAATCGTGAGTTTCTGTTACTTGAGCAGAAAATTGATACTCATCGATTTGGTAATGTATGTTACCGAATGGATTAATGTTACATGCGAAAGAGATTAATACATCATTGTATTAAGCAAATTCGTAAAACTTTTCACCAGCAACAAGGAAAAGCCTAATGTTAGAAAATAAATCAATTGCAGAATTGGATCCAGTATTATGGGACGCTATTCAAAATGAAAATCGTCGCCAAGAAGATCATATTGAATTAATTGCTTCTGAAAATTATGTGACTAAAGCCGTCATGGAAGCTCAAGGTTCTCAATTAACCAATAAATATGCTGAAGGTTATCCTGGTAAACGTTATTACGGTGGCTGTGAATATGTGGATATTGTTGAACAATTAGCTATTGATCGGGCAAAAGAACTATTTGGTGCTGATTATGCGAATGTACAACCACATTCTGGTTCTCAAGCTAATGCGGCTGTGTACATGGCATTATTAAATCCAGGTGATACCATTTTAGGTATGAGCCTTGCTCATGGCGGTCACTTGACTCATGGTGCATCAGTCAGTTTTTCTGGCAAAATTTATCAAGCTGAACAATATGGTATTAACGTAGATGGGCTGATTGATTATGATGCTTTACGCCAACAAGCGTTAGATGTGAAACCTAAAATGATCGTAGCAGGTTTCTCAGCTTATTCTCAAGTTGTTGATTGGGCGAGAATGCGTGCAATTGCCGATGAAGTGGGCGCCTATTTATTTGTTGATATGGCTCATGTTGCAGGTTTAATTGCGGCAGGAATTTATCCAAATCCATTACCTCATGCACATGTGGTAACAACAACCACACATAAAACCTTAGCGGGTCCTCGTGGTGGTTTAATTCTTTCATCAGCCAAAGATGAAGAAATTTATAAAAAACTACAAAGTGCGGTCTTCCCCGCAGGGCAAGGTGGTCCGTTAATGCATGTAATTGCTGCAAAAGCAGTATGTTTTAAAGAAGCATTACAACCTGCGTTTAAGGAATATCAAAAACAAGTGTTACAAAATGCTAAAGCGATGGTTGATGTATTTAAACAACGTGGTTATGAAATTGTATCCAACGGCACGGAGAATCACTTATTCTTAGTAAGTTTTGTTAAACAAGGCTTAACAGGTAAAGCTGCTGATGCCGCATTAGGTGCTGCGCATATCACAGTAAATAAAAACTCTGTTCCTAATGATCCACAAAAACCTTTTATTACTTCTGGTATTCGAGTGGGTTCACCTTCTATTACTCGTCGTGGTTTTAAACAAAATGATGCCGCGGATTTGGCAGGTTGGATGTGTGATGTATTAGATAGTATGGGTAAAGACAATCACCAACAAGTGATTGAAGCAACCAAAGCAAAAGTATTAGCTATCTGTAAACGTTTGCCAGTATACGCTAAATAATGTTTATTTGGACGTTAACTATCTACTTAGCGGCGGTGAATATCGCCGCTTATTTTTTGATGCGAGCAGATAAGCAAAGAGCACAAAACAAAGAATGGCGGATTGAAGAATCTGTCTTTTTTACATTGTGTTTTTTAGGTGGATTTATTGGTATTCATCTTGCTATGGAACATTTCCGCCATAAAACCAAACATTGGCAATTTCGTGCTGCTGTTATCATAAGTGCGGTCATTTTTTTAATTATTTTACCGATCATATTTTTTATGCGAATGAAGACATCGTAATAATTTTTCTAAATTAAACCGCAGTTTATTATGTAAAAGTGCGGTTGTTGAGATAGAAATTTTTCTGATATTTGTGTCTTATAAAGTATTTTCATTGCAATATCAATGCATAAATTATACATTATAATTCGTTGTATATTGTCTTCACTTGATTACGAAGATTATTATTTATGAATAAGATAAATTTTGTCATAATTCTACTGCTATCAAGCTTAGGGTCTGTGTTGGCTAATGTTGAACCTGTCAAAACAGAAGAATTTAGCGATTCTGTCAGTAGTGTTGGTAATAAAACGATTATTCCGCCAAGGCTTGAATTAGATGCTCAAATAACCCCTAATTCTCAATCAGAAGAGGATGCTAAAATGTTAGAAGAGTATTTAACACCTATGGAGTTTGGCGGTTATATGCCTGCTCCACAAGGCAGTTTGGTCGCATCAAATAGAGTGAATAAGGTTGCGAATGCGACAAAATGGGAAGATGATCAAATTATTGTGTTAGAGGGTTATATCGTAAAACAAGTGGGGCGTCGTTCTTATTTATTTAGAGATGATAGTGGTGAAATTACCTTAGGGATTGATCGCCGAGCGTGGAATAAAGGGCTTTTCACCGCACAAGATAAAGTGAAATTAATTGCTGATGTGGATACTTCATGGGGTAAAATTGAGGTGGAAGCAATTCGAATTGAGCCTCTTGGAGAGCATATAAATCTTCCTTTCAATATGGATAAAAAAGCCTCTCATATTGAAAGAACCGTACAATAATTGATATATGGCGACAGGATGTCGCTTTTTTTTGTATATAAACATGTATTTTTATAATAAACAATAATAAATATAGGAATACACTGCTGCGTTCGTCTGCCCAGAACTAAATAATGTTGTTTGTTATTTTAGTAGCAGCAGTGTATCCCTATATTTATTTCTATAATTTTGAGGATAATGATGAGAATACTCTTAATAGAAGATGATTTATTAATTGGTAATGGCATAAAAGTTGGTTTGACTAAATCAGGTTTTTTAGTTGATTGGTTTACTGATGGTAAAACTGGTTTTGAAGCCATTGATGCGGCGCCATATGATGCTGTAGTCTTAGATTTAACATTACCTCGTATGGATGGTTTAGATATTTTAACATGTTGGCGTCAAGGTAATATTGATGGCCCAGTTTTGGTATTGACCGCTCGTGATACGTTGGACGAACGTGTGCTAGGATTACAACAAGGTGCAGATGATTATCTATGTAAACCTTTTGCACTTTCAGAAGTTATTGCTCGTTTGCAAGCATTGATTCGTCGTCATCATGGACAAACGAATCCAATTATTGAACATGGAGCCATAAAATTTGATGTAACCAATCATCGAGTGTTATTAGACGGAGAAGATGTTTTTTTAACGACTCGTGAATATAAATTACTTGAGTTATTTATTTTAAATAAAGAACGAGTGCTTTCTCGTTCATTTATTGAAGAGAAAATGTATAGCTGGGAAGGCGAAGTTAACAGCAATGCTTTGGAAGTGCATATTTATAATCTACGTCAAAAATTAGGTAAAAGCTTTATTCGAACAGTGCATGGAGTCGGCTATACATTAGGAAAAAGTGAATAATATGTAGATGCGTTATATGAAGAGCATTCGTTTTCGTTTAATTATTATTTTATCCCTTGTATCTTTAATTATTCGAGGGATTATAGGATATTTTACATGGGACTATGTGCATATAGAGATCAACCATATTTTTGATAGTCGACAAATTTTATTGGCTAAGCGATTAGCTTCTTCTTCACTACAACAAATTTTATATGAAAAACAAAATTCTCTTATTTCACCTGCTGGAGGTTTTGTGGATCAATCAAGCCTGCAAGGTGTGCCATCAAAACAATATGATGATGACGCCTTAGCATTTGCAATTTTTACTCGCTATGGTGAAAAAGTTGTCAGTGATGATGCTAATGGCGAATACTTATCTTTCCAACCTGCCCAGGGGTTTTCTACAGCTAAATTAACTAATAGTGATGAAGAATGGCGTATTTTTTGGCTTCCATCTAAGGACAAAGAATTATTAATTGCTGTGGGTCAACAGATTGAATATCGTGATAGGTTAATTAACAAATTTGTATGGGATCAACTGCTGGTATGGATATTGACTTTCCTCATTATGCTCGGTTTTATTGTTTGGATCATTACAAGGGAATTTAGCTTATTAAAGCAATTATCTGAAAATCTTAAAAAACGTAAACCAGATGATAACACGCTGATTAGTACCCAAAATATGCCTACAGAAGTATTACCTTTAGTGAATGGGTTAAATAGCTATATTGCAAGAAGTGCCAAGACATTAATTCGGGAACGACGCTTTACTTCTGATGCTGCTCATGAGTTACGTAGTCCGTTAGCAGGTTTAAAAGTGCAAACAGAATTGGTGCAAATGCTGAATGATGAGCCTGAATTACAACAGGAAGCGCTTAATAATTTAAATGAAGGTATTAGTCGTATGACTAATCTTGTGGAACAATTATTAACTTTATCCCGCCTTGATAATTTAGATGAGTTGGATGAGTTAGAAAATATTAATTGGGAAGAACTGATAGAGCATGTATTGCGGACTCAATCAGCTTATGCGGCGAAGCGTAATATGCAGCTATCTTTTGATAAACAATCTATACCTTTACAAAAACAAGGTCAGCCTTTATTGCTTTCTTTAATGTTAGGCAACTTATTGGATAATGCGATTAAATATTGTTCGGAGAGATCTTTTATTCGGATAATTTTGACAAAAAATGCTGTGATTATTGAGGATAATGGCGGTGGTGTCAGTGATGAAGAAATTCAAAAGCTTGGTCAACGTTTTTATCGCCCCGCAGGTCAAAATGAAAAAGGCAGTGGTTTAGGTATTTCTATTGTTTATTGTATTGCCGAATTACACGGATATAGTATACTAGCCCTTTCATTTGAGAAATTTTTGAATATTTCACCGCACTTTTTGTTCATTTAATCGAATAATCGAGCGCAACCCTAAAGTATTCCCTTGAGCATCTTTAATATTTTCTATTGAAAAACTATCCCTTGAAGGTTTAAAAGTCGTTACACTATTCTACGTCTGCTGCTTTTCTTACTCGAGGGAATAAAATATTATTTTCAGTATGAGTGTGTAACATTAATTCGTCAATAAAATGAGCAATGCCTGAATATAATGTTCTCCAGCTTGTACATGCATCTGCTGGTGCGGTGACATTATTGGTAAGTGATTTTAAAACTTCTAATTGATCGCCCATTTCATCATGTTCCATTTCCATCACACGAATCGGCATGGTTGCCATCATATAATTCCCAGCATTAATCATTGGGAACAGAATTTGTTCTTCTTTCATTAAATGTTGGGAAAGATCTGCAAAAATATTTTCTAATTCTGCCGCTACACCGATAGGGCAATCTTCACGATCAGCATGTACTTCTTCTACTTTTTTTGCTAGTTCCAGTAATTCTGGCAATTGTTCACGATGACCATCGTGGAAGCGAGTAATAATATAAGTAATAAGTTCATTAAATGGTGTTTCAGTCCAATTAGGCTCATCAATTTCAGATGGTGTATTTTGTAGTTCAGTTAGGCGTGTGTTAATTTCATTTATATCTAAATTTTTCGCTTGTGCTGCACTGGCTAATTCCACAGAACCACCACAGCAATAATCTAAATCATATTCTCGAAATAATTTAATTGCACCTGGTACAGAAATGGCAATATCACTTAATTTTTGATTTGAAAACGTCATAGATACCTCAGATTTTGTTTATGATAGAGTAAAAGTAAATAAGTTGACAAAAATAATAGGGTATTTGGCAAAAAATAGAAAGTAATTTTTAAAAATCAAGTGGTTTTAATGATTTAAATCAAAATTGATACCTGCTTATAGGTAAATAATAAGGGTAAGTTTAGGGCTTACCCTATGGAAGGTTAATCTGTAAATAAGGTATTCCAGACGTCATCAATAAATTGGCGTTCCTTAGTAACTTCATTACTGCTAATGATAGAAGGAGCACCCAATAAATTCAGATGATGTATTTTATTTCTTAAATTGGTATAGCAATTTTTCAAAGTTTCTGCGTGCTCAAGTGAAATAATATGATGCTCCGCCATAACATCAAAGATACGGACATTATCTGACCAATAAGCTAATGCGGGATTTTCTGGGGCATGTGCTAGAACTAAGTACTGAGCAATAAATTCAATATCTGTAATGCCTCCATGATCTTTTTTAATATTAAATTGATCGGGGTTTGTGTTAGCGAGATGTTCATACATTTTCTCACGCATTTCTCGCACATCTATTTTAAGTGTTTGTAAATCACGAGAGGTAGATAAAATTTTTGTACGTATTTCATTAAATTGAGCTCTTAATGCAGGTTCACCATAGACTGCACGACTACGCACAAGAGATTGTTTTTCCCAAGTCCAAGCTTCGTTCATTTGATAATCTTCAAATGCCTTAAATGAACAACTTAGTGGACCTGCATTCCCTGAGGGACGTAATCGCATGTCCACTTCGTAAAGAATCCCAGCGCTGGTATTCATGCTGAAAATGCTAATGATCTTTTGCGCTAAACGTAGGTAGAATTGGCTATTATCGATGGTTTTTTTTCCACCGATAGTTTGACCTTGATGCGTTCCATCATAGAGGAAGACTAAATCTAAGTCTGAACGATAACCTAATTCGATCCCGCCTAGTTTTCCGTAACCTACAACTAAGAAACCTGTTTGGTTATCTTGTAAATGTTCGGGTTTACCGAAACGAGCAGTGACTTGTTGCCAAGCAAGATTGACTACGGCATGAATAATGGCTTCGGCAAGGAAAGTAAGATGATCACTCACTTTCATGACGGGTAATACGCCTAAAATATCTGCAGCAGCGACTCGGAGGAGCGTAGCTTGTTTAAATTGGCGTAACGCAGTAATAAATTGTTCATCATCATCTTCAGGCAAACGGAGTAAATATTGCTGTAATTCCGAAGGATAATTTTCATAAGAGGGTAGATCTAATAAGGCTTTAGGATCTAATAACTCATCTAATAAAATCGGATGTTGTGCCACCTGCTCGGCAATAAGTTGTGATTTTGCACATAATTCTATTAGTTGTGTTAATGCTTGAGGGTTCTCAAGTAATAATTCTAAATAGGTTGTTCGGGTTAGAATCTTCTCGACAATGTTTAACATTCTCGGTAATAAAGTGCGGTATTCAGCGTGAGAAAAAATTTGTAATAATAAATTTGGTAGAAGTTGAGCTAGCACTTCTCGTCCTCGAATGCCAATAGAACGGAGTTTCACACTAGAACGGAAAGCTTCTAATTTATGGATTAATTCCTCTCTTTCGTTTTCGCCGATTCCTTGTTGGATTAAAATATCGGATAACTCATTTTGCTCAATATGAGAATCTAGAAAATCACGCCATTCATTTTCTTTACTGTCTTGTTCTGATTCTTCATCTTGTCCAATTAAATTTTGAAAAACTGACCGCACTTTTTGCTGATGTTGTTGTAATATGTGATAAAAACTTTGCCAATCAGTAATAGGATAATGAATTTCAATGCTCTGATGATTTTTATCCCAAAGAGTAAAACATTTTGTTGCTTCGACTAAACGTAATTGATCTAATTCTTTGCTAGGTAGTAATTGTGTTTGTTTATCATCAATGGCTTGTAATACGTTTTCTACACGGCGTAAGAATAAATAGGCTTGCATTAAATCTTGATGTTGCTCAGCACTAATCAGACCTAGTTTCTCAATTTCAGGGAGAAGTTTGAGTAATTCATGTTTTTGTAAGGCAATTTCTCGACCACCACGAATGAGTTGAAAAACTTGTACAATAAATTCTATTTCTCGAATTCCACCCGCACCAAGCTTTATATTATCCACTAAGCCACGACGACGGATTTCACGCTCAATTTTATGTTTCATTTCTCGTAAAGATTGGATAACACTAAAATCGATGTAACGGCGATAAACAAATGGACGAAGTAGTTGGCGTAAGGTTTTGATATTAGGATCTTGTTCATCTGCCCCTAAAATTCGCCCTTTAATCATGGCATAGCGTTCCCAATCTCGCCCTTGTTCTTGATAATAGGTTTCCATTCCATTAAAACTTAATGCTAATGCACCGCTTTCACCAAATGGACGTAAACGCATATCTGTACGGTAAACGAAACCATCAACCGTAAATTCATCTAAAGCATTAATCAGTTTTTGCCCTAAACGCATAAAGAATTTTTGGTTTTCCATTGGTTTACGAGCTCCAACAGTTTCCCCATTAGCAGGATAGGTGAAGATTAAATCAATATCTGATGAAAAATTAAGTTCAAAACCACCAAGTTTACCCATACCAAGAATATAAAGTTGTTGAGGATGTCCTTGTTCATCCACAGGTGTTCCCCAATCTGCACAAGCTTGTTTATAGAGCCAATCTCTTGCACAAATAATGCATGCTTCAGCTAATTGTGAAAGGCGAATAAAAATTTCCTCTACCGTGCCTAAATTCAGGCTCTGACAAAAACTGAGCTTCACCATTTCACGATTACGGAATTGTCGTAATGCTTTATATAACCCCGTTTCGTCAGTTACTGTATTTAATATCAGGGTTAAACGAGAGGTATAGTTTTCACAATCAGATAATGAGGGGCTCGTTTGCCAACACTCCCATAAAAAGTGCGGTTGTTTTTTGAAAATTTCTACCACAAAGTCAGACATCGCAATAGCTTGTACTAGCCGTCCAATTGGGGTGTTGAGATCCTGTTGTTGGTCAATAACATCTTTGTACAATTGCTTATTACATTGATCAGGAAATTGCTCAATTAATAATTCTGCAAGTTGGGTTAACGTTGCTTGAAAGGTAGAAATGGGCATACTCATAGATGTTCCTAAGTCTTTGGTATGTAGATTTATATGTGTATTGTAACTGAATCTTAAGGATTATAAAAAGTTAGATTGTGCAGAAATGTTTTAAATATACGGTTGCTCATAGGATGTTTAATTAATGTCATACTTATTTTAAATCTCTCTGTAGAAAAATGGCTTGAATAAATCCCTTAAAAGCGATTAAACTATTTGCCGTTCTCAACGGGGTGCTTCATTTGAGGCTGAGAGAAACCCGTAGAACCTGATCTGATTAATCACAGCGTAGGGATTTGAGAAAGCGAGTAAATTTTTCTAAAATTGTACCGCACTTAAATTCCTTTAATTTCAATTAAAGGATTTTTTTATGTCTAAATCTAAAATTTTTCTTTTTTCAACCGCACTTTTTCTGTCTGGACAAGCGGTTGCAGAGCTCCAATCGGTCAACCTTTATGCAGAAGAATATTTTGCTGCACAATGGGGAGCTGGTCCTGAAGTAAAAATCAATTTTGAAAAAGCCTTTCCTCAATGTCAAATTAATATGATTCCTTTTGATAGCCGTACGACCATGTTAAATCGTTTACGTTTGGAGGGAAAGAAAACCAAAGCTGATGTGGTGATTGGTATGGATAATCATCAATTAGAAGCTGCTGAAAAAACAGGTTTATTTGCACCTCATGGTGTCAGCTTGAACCATGTTAACATGCCAGTTAAGTGGCAGAGCCAATATTTTGTGCCTTATGAGTTTTCAAAATATGCGTTTATTTATGATAAAACTAAACTACAAAATCCACCTAAGAGCTTAAAAGAGTTAATTGAGCGTGAAGATCTTAAGGTGATTTATCAAGATCCTCGTACAAGCAGTATTGGAAGAGGATTATTAGTTTGGATGAATATGCTTTATCCACAAGATCAAATTAATCAACAGTGGCAAACATTACAGAAACATACTGTTACTGTTGGCAAAGGTTGGTCAGAAACCTATGGTAGTTTTTTAAAAGGAGAAGCTGATTTAGTATTAAGTAATAATACCTCTCCGCTTTATCATTTGCTGAATGAGCATAATTCCAACTATGCTGCCACAGAATTTGCAGAGGGTGAAACCTTACAAATTGATATGGCAGGCAAAATTGCAGGAAAAAATAATGCTTGTGCGGATCATTTTTTAAGTTTTCTATTGCAACCAGATAGCCAAAAAACCATTATCACTAAAGGGATTATGTTGCCAGTGGTTGAAGGCAATATTGAGCCTCATTACGATGCACTAAAAAGTGCCGTGATGAAAAGTAAAACTATTGATACTTTGATGATTAGTGATGAACAATTGAAATCTTGGATAACCCAATGGCAATCAGCATTGAGTAAATAACGGCGTTATGTCCTTATTATTTCCTTCCATTAAACATTTAGCTCCTGCCCATTATGTGGGTGGGATTTTGGTGCTATGTTTATTAATGGTGATTTATGGAGGCTCTTTATTAGCCGTATTTTATCAGGGGGAAGCTTACTCTTGGCAAAGTTTATGGCAGGATAGTTATTTATATCAAGTATTAAGGTTTAGCTTTTGGCAAGCTAGTCTTTCTGCAGGGCTTTCAGTGCTTATTGGATTGTTCTTTGCAAGGGCATTTTTTTATCAGCAGTTTAAAGGGAAATTATTGCTATTAAAATTATTTTCCTTAACTTTTGTATTGCCTTCTTTAGTAGCAATTTTTGGTTTATTAGGAATTTATGGCTCATCTGGTTGGCTTGCACAACTTTTAACTTATCTAAATATCTCATGGCAACCTAATATTTATGGCTTATCAGGTATTCTAATCGCCCATCTATTTTTTAATATTCCTTTAGCCGCACGTATGTTTTTGCAGAGTTTTCATAGTATTCCTAATCAACAACGACAACTCGCCGCACAATTAAATATACAAGGCTGGCAATTTATTCGATTAATTGAATGGCCTTATTTACGTCAGCAACTATTACCTACATTGGTATTGATTTTTACTCTTTGCTTTACCAGCTTTGCTATCGTATTGAGTTTAGGTGGAGGACCAAAATATTCCACCCTTGAAGTGGCAATTTATCAAGCCATTATCTTTGATTTCGATTTATCTAAAGCGGCTTTATTTGTGCTATTACAATTTATTGTTTGTTTCTTATTGTTTGTACTCAGTAGCATGTTTAGTAAATTGCCAGAAACACATTTAAGTTTTAGAGAATTATGGTTTGCCAAACAGAAAAGTGCGGTTAAATTTTGGCAAATTTTAATGATTGCTATAGTCAGTTTATTTATACTTTCTCCTTTAGTTCACATTGTGATTAGTGCATTAGTGGCGAAAGATGCACTTCATGCATGGCAAGACCCACAATTATGGCGTTCTATGGCATATTCCTTTTCTATCGCACCAATTTCTGCCCTGTTAGCATTGCTGATGTCCATAGCACTATTAGCGTTATCCCGACGTTTAGCATGGTTTTATTTTGAAAAGCTTGCTCATTTATTGCTTAATTTAGGCATGTTAGTATTAGCCATTCCAAGCTTAATTGTGGCCATCGGTTTATTTTTATTATTACAACATATTGAATTTTCTTCGGCACATTTATTTGCCATTATGGTGTTATGTAATGCCCTATCAGCAATGCCATTTGTGCTGAAAATTTTGGCAGTGCCCATGAATATGAATCTTCAATATTATGAGAAACTTTGTCAATCTTTAGGGATTAAAGGTTGGCAGCGTTTTCGCCTTATTGAATGGCATACATTGGCAGCACCGATAAAATATGCCTTTGCATTAGCTTGTGCTTTATCATTAGGTGACTTTACGGCAATCGCTTTATTTGGTAGCCAAGATTTTTCTTCGTTACCTTATTTATTGTATCAACAGCTAGGCAGTTACCGAGGTGATCAAGCAGCCATTACGGCATTAATTCTATTATTAGTTTGTTTCGCGATGTTTGTGATAGTGGAACGTTCCTATATTCCTACCGAGGAAAAGCCCAATGATTAAGCTAGATCAAGTTCAGTTTCAATATAAAAATATGCTAATGGAGTTTAATTTACATATTCAACCTAAGGAGCGGATTGCTATTGTTGGGGCGAGTGGAGCGGGAAAAAGTACTTTATTAAATCTTATTGCTGGATTTGAATATGCAAATTCAGGTGAGATTTGGTTAAACCAACAAAATCATACATTGACAGAACCTAGTGAACGCCCAGTTTCTATGTTGTTTCAAGAGAATAATTTATTTCCTCATCTAACTGTTGAACAAAATATTGGATTAGGCATAAAGCCACATTTAAAACTCAATGAGAAGCAATGGGTACAAGTAGAGCAGGTAGCAAGTGCGGTAGGATTAGAAAAATTTTTAACCCGTAAACCCGATCAACTATCGGGTGGGCAAAAACAGCGAGTTGCATTAGCTCGATGCTTATTGAGGGATAAACCTATTCTATTATTAGATGAGCCTTTTTCGGCATTAGATCCTATCTTACGTCTAGAAATGTTGAATTTATTATCTCAAATTTGTGAGCATAAACAACTTACTTTACTGATAGTGACTCATCAACCTAATGAGTTAACGGGTAAAATTGATCGTATTCTCACCATTGAAAATGGTCATATTGTTTAACAGGTTTAATATAAAAAAAGCCACTCAAAAGGAGTGGCGAAAGAAAAAGTTCCTATAGAGCTAATCTACAACCTATGGATAACTATGGGTTAGTGATATCTTAATTTTTTATTTGCCAGAGTTGTTTAATTATTCTATTGCAAATAACTTAAGAAATATTTTGCCTATTGTGATTAAACAAGGCAAAATCGATGACCTATATTCTAAAAAAATCATCCTAAAGTTAATAGTTGATTTTATCTATTGAATTAATTATTGTTACCTTATCATAATAAAAAGCATAGGAAGTATTTATGTCACACAAATATTCATTAGCCACCTCATTAGTTCATGCTGGTCGAAATAAAAGAGTAACTCAGGGAAGTGTTAACCCAGTCATACAACGTGCCTCTTCATTAGTTTTTGATTCAATTGCAGATAAAAAGCAAGCGACAATTAATCGTACTAAACAGGCATTATTTTATGGACGTCGTGGAACCTTAACTCATTTTGCCTTACAAGATGCAATGTGTGAGCTAGAAGGGGGAGCAGGATGTTATCTTTATCCTTGTGGCGCAGCAGCGATAACAAATAGTATTTTAGCTTTTGTACAACAAGGTGATCATGTATTAATGAGTGGTGCGGTCTATGAGCCAACACAAGATTTTTGTACTCAAGTATTATCTCGCTTGGGGGTATCTACAACCTTTTATGATCCTATGGATGGTGCAGAAATTGCAAAACTAATTCAAGATAATACAAAAGTTTTATTTCTAGAAAGCCCTAGTTCATTAACAATGGAAGTACCAGATGTACCAACAATCGTAAAAGCAGTTCGTGCAGTGAATCCAGAAATTATCATTATGATCGATAATACTTGGGCGGGCGGAATTTTGTTTAAGGCATTAGAACATGATATTGATATTTCAATTCAAGCGGGAACTAAATATCTTGTTGGCCATTCTGATATTATGATTGGTACAGCGGTAGCTAATCAGCGTTGTTGGGATCAATTACGTGAAAATTCATACTTAATGGGACAAATGGTTGATGCCGATAGTGCTTATACTACCACTCGAGGTTTGCACAGTTTAGCGATCCGTTTTAAACAACATGAAGAGAGTAGTATTAAAGTAGCTAATTGGTTAGCTAAACAACCTGAAGTGAAAGCAGTGTATCATCCTGCATTACTAAGTTGCCCAGGGCATAAATTCTTTAAACGTGATTTTACGGGTTCAGCAGGCTTATTTTCCTTTGAATTTAATGAGAAATTAAACTCTCAACAATTATCATGTTTAATGGATCATTTTGAATTGTTTAGTATGGCATATTCATGGGGAGGATTTGAATCATTGATCCTTTATAATCAACCTGAAGAGATTGCTGCCATTCGTCCTAATATTAAGCGTAAACTCACAGGAACATTAATCCGTTTGCATATTGGTTTCGAACAGGTCGATGAGCTCATTGCAGATTTAAAAGCAGGATTTGAACGCTTAAAAGGATAAGTTTTAGGATATTATAAAAGCATAGAATTAATTTCTATGCTTTTGGGTTATTAAACTATGAATAATTTTAAGCTAGAATAGTTCATCTTTTTTCAAAGTTATATGAATTATTTTAATGAAACCTATATTTCTTGAACTACGTCATTTAAAGACCTTATTAGCATTAAAAGAAACGGGATCTGTTTCTTTAGCAGCTAAACAAGTATATCTCACTCAATCCGCACTTTCTCACCAAATCAAATTGTTGGAAGATCAATATGGGTTGCCATTGTTTGAACGTAAAAGTAATCCTTTACGTTTTACTGCTGCAGGAGATCGTTTGATTCAATTAGCCAATGATATTTTACCTAAAGTTGTTGCCGCAGAGCGCGATCTTTCTCGTGTAAAACAAGGTGAGGCAGGTGAATTGCGTATAGCGGTTGAATGCCATACTTGTTTTGATTGGCTCATGCCCGCGATGGATAGCTTTCGTCAACATTGGTCATTAGTAGAATTAGATATTGTCTCTGGCTTTCATACTGATGCGGTGGGACTGGTGATGACGCATCGTGCTGATTGGGCAGTTGTTTCAGAAATAGAGGAAACCGATGGAATTATTCATAAACCACTATTTTCTTATGAGATGGTCGGTCTATGTGCTAAAGATCATCCACTTGCCAATAAAGAAATTTGGGAAGCTGAAGATTTTGCCGAACAAACCTGGATCACCTATCCAGTTCCAGATGATATGTTAGATTTATTGCGACAGGTTTTGAAACCAGCAGGAATTAATCCAGAACGGCGCACGAGTGAATTAACTATTGCGATTATTCAACTCGTTGCAAGTAAACGAGGTATTACGGCAATGCCATTTTGGGCGGCAAAACCTTACCTAGATAGAGGCTATATAGTAGCTCGTAAGATTACTAAGCAGGGTTTACATAGTAATTTATATGCAGCTTATCGTAAAGAAGATGCAGAGATTGCTTATCTAGAAGATTTTTATGAAACAGTTAAGTCGCAAAGTTTTTCTACGTTGCCTGGATTATCCATTTTAGAGAGTTAGAACAGCCATATGTCAGAAGCGAGCATGAACTCCATTAAAGAGGCGGCTAAAGCGGCCTTGCCTTATTCCATGCCTATGATTACAGGTTTCTTATTCCTGGGTTTCTCTTACGGATTGTATATGAAACAATTAGGTTTTGGTGTGTTATTTCCTGTATTTATGGCATTACTGATTTATGCAGGCTCAGTTGAGTTTATTGTCGCTGCTTCTCTGGTTGCTCCTTTTTCTCCTTTAAGCGTGTTGCTGATTTGCTTAATGGTTAGTGGAAGACAATTATTTTATGGTATTTCAATGCTTGAAAAATATGGTGGAAATATTGGTAAAAAGCGTTGGTATATGATTGCTTCATTAGTGGATGAATCCTTTTCTCTTAATTATATGGCAAAAATTCCTAATCATATTGATAAAGGTTGGTATATGTTTTTTGTCAGCCTTTATTTGCAAGTTTACTGGGTATTAGGTGCGGGGTTAGGAAATATTACAGGTGGCTTAATGCCCTTTGATTTAAAGGGAGTAGAATTTGCCATGACCGCATTATTCATCGTTATTTTTGTGGAGAATTGGATGAAAGAAACCTCCCACGAAAGTTCATTATTGGGGTTAGGTATTGCCTTAATAAGTTTATTATTGGTTGGTAAAGATCAATTTTTGATCCCAACACTCATTGGTATCTGGTTAATATTAACTTTCCGCCGACCTAAATTAGAAACTAAGTTGAAGAGACTTTCATCATGACATTAGTAGAACAGCTTATTACCATTGGAATGGGAATTTTAGGTGTGCATTTTTTTCGGTTTTTACCTTTTATTATCTTCCCCGCAAATCGCCCTATTCCTGAATATATTCGTTATTTAGGTAAAGTTTTACCTGCGGCTATGTTTGGCATGCTGGTTATTTACTGCTATAAAAATATTGATATTTTTGCAGGATTTCATGGTTTGCCTGAGTTCATCGCAGGTTTTGTCACATTAGTATTGCATTTCTGGAAAAAGAACATGTTTCTTTCTATTGCTGCTGGAACAGGGTTATATATGTATTTAGTTCAGTATATATTTATTAATTAAAAATTTTCCCTAAACAGACCGCACTTTTCTACAAAGCAAGAAGACAATAATTTTAGGAATTAAATTGGTACTACGGAACCATAAATATTTACAATTCTCTTCCCTGCATCACCGCAAACAATACATTGGTAGAGATGTAATTGACCTTTTCTATCTTGAGCAAAACACATACCTTCAGGCTCCCAGTGTTTTCCTTGTCCAGTGGTTAATGCTTCTTTTCTACCCACTTGATTATCCTGCGTATAATATAATAATTGACCGTCTAGCTGATACACAAAGGTTGCCTTATTAATATTAGGGTCCGTAAATCCTAATTGAATAACGACCATATTTCCATCTGAGGCGACTCCTTGTACTGGAAAGCTTTTTTCTTTGGATAACGCGGTAATTTCCCATTGATATACATATTGTTCAGTGTAATTTCCTCCTTGATTAAAAATAGATAAATCGAAGACTCGGATCACAGAATTATGATTTTGCTTTAGATGGCCTACCACAATTAAGTATTTATTATCAGAACTAATGCATGGTGTCACCGTACCTGTTGGCTTAAAGTTTTCTGTATCAAACAGTTTAAATACCTCGTATTCATCGATACTTTTATTGGGTTGATAAGGAAATCGAATAGCACAAGCACCATAATCAGTAATAGCTGCACCTGCTGAAGCCCAAAGTTTCATTGTTTTTTCGATATATTGAACGCCAATTCCTTGATGACCTCCAATATTTTCTAAAGACATATAACTTTCTGCTTGAATATTGCCATCTAATAAGTGATAACGACATACATAAGATTTTTCAGGTTTTCCTCCCACATGTTGAGAGAACATAGTTTTATTTAAAGAATCAATGGCAAAGCCTTGCACAACATTATTAGCTGAAGGGCCAATACGTACTAACGAATTGATAAGTTCTGCATTTGAAATGAAAGAAAAATCACTAGCAGGATTAAATTTTTGTTTTAATGCTAAAGCTAATGGAGAAAAACTGAGTCCGCTTGATAAAAGTAATAAACTGGAGGCGGTTAAGAAATTTCGTCGATTAAAAAATAGATCAGTCATATAAACTCCTTATGGTGATTTATTATTTAGAATAAAATAGAAAAGGAAAGTTCATGACTAAAATATTTACTAACTCAATGAATTTTATCCCAATAAGTGATTAGCGATATATTTTTATTTGTACTAAAATGGAAACCCTAAAATTGGAGGTGTTGATGTTGTTGATGTTGCTTTGTGTTATTGCAGGTTGTGGGTTATCCATTCAAACTGTCATTAATTCAAGATTGCGTAGTTATGTAGGTTCTCCTTTTTTTGCATCTATGGTTTCTTTTTTGGTTGGCACCTTTTCTTTAATTCTTGTTACTTTTCTCACGGGCAATCCTTTCTTTATTGATGTTGATATCTTTTTAAATACGCCATGGTGGTTGTGGATGGGTGGTTTATTTGGGGTAATTGCATTAACTACAAATATTTTACTTTTTCCGCATCTAGGGGGTGTTCAAACCGTGATTATGCCTATATTCGGGCAAATTATTATGGGAATACTGATTGACAGCTTTGGTTGGTTTAATGCTCCTTTAATTTCTTTTAGTTGGAATCGAGGTGTAGGACTCATTTTAGTTCTTATGGGAATTATCCTTGCGGTGACGATGAGTAAAACTCGTTATTATCCAGAACCTCAATCTAAGTCTGAGCCTAATATGATATGGTTATGGCGTTTGCTGGGTATTTTTGCTGGGATGCTAGGCGCAATGCAAACAGCAGTGAATGGTCAATTAGGGCGAATATTGCATTCACCTCTTCAAGCAGCATTAGTATCTTTTATTGGTGGCGCATTAGCATTGCTGATTTTTGTCGGAGTGAAAGAGGGGAGATTTCATCGGATATTTGAAACAACACAAAAGCATATGCCTTGGTGGTTATGGCTAGGTGGTTTATTAGGTGCTGCTTTTGTGTTTATGGGAGTGGTTTTAATGCCTATTGTTGGGACTGGAACCACAGTTATTCTTGCCTTATTAGGGATGATTTCGGGGAGTTTATTAGTAGATCAATATGGCATATTAGGCGCTCCTAGAAAACCTGTTTATGGAATTCAGATTTTAGGATTAATTATTTTATTTCTTGGCGTTGCATTAATTCGTTTATGGTAAGAGGCGAGGGAGAATAGGGTATTCTCCCTAAATACGATTATTAAATTTGTCCTAACTGATGAAACGCTGTTTCAATTTGTTTTAGACCATTTAAGCGAGTTGAACTCAGGCGTTGAGCAATGCCAAGTTCATCATAATAAGCAGTGAGATCAAAATGCTGTAATTGTTCTGGGGTTTTATTATGGACAGCAAGGATTAAAAGCCATAATAGCCCATTAATAATTCGAGCTTCACTATAGGCTTTTAGATAAAAAGTGCGGTCAGAATTTTGAAAAATTTTGAACCAAACTTTCGCTTCACAACCAGCAATTTGCTGCATTTCTGCTAATTCTTGTTCGGTGGGTTGAGAAATATTTTTACCTGCTTGAATAATTAATCGGTAACGTTGTTCCCAACCTTTGGCATTCTTAAGTTGTTCTAATAATTCCATTATTCAGTTAATAGCTCCAAACTGTTATCTAAGGCGGTAAAGAATGCATCAACATCTTGCTGTGAATTATAAGGCGCAAAACTTAAACGCAAGGTAGAGCTTTGAGCTAAGCGAGCAAGATAGGGTTGAGCACAATGTACACCTGTTCGTAAAGCAATATTTTGTTCCGCCAATAATGTTGCTAAATCGGAACTGGCAATATCCGTAAACACAAAGCTTATAACAGAACTCGGTTGTGGTGAACTAAATTGCAAACAATTTTTATAATTTTTTAACCGCACTTTTACCTGTTCTGCGAGAGCGATAGCTTGTTGTTCTGCTTGTTCAAGATCCCATTGCTGTAACCATTCTAGTACCGCATTAAAACCAATTACCCCAGCAATATTCGGGGTGCCGGCTTCTAAACGATAGGGTAATTCTGAAAATCTAATCGCTTGATTAGATACTTGCTCGACCATTTTGCCGCCATAGAGAAGCGGTTGTAATAATTCTAATGCAGCTAGTTTTCCTGTTAACACACCAATCCCATTCGGGCCATAAAGTTTATGAGCAGAGAAAGAGAGAAAATCAGCATCTAATTTTTGTATATCGATTTTCATATGGCTAATTGCTTGGGCTGCATCCACACTGACTAATGCTGAACTGTGTTGACGAATTAGTTTGATGAAATGTTGAATTGGTTGCTCGGTGCCTGTTACATTGGAAACAAAGTTTAATGCCACGACTTTTGTTTTTGAGTTTAAACAGCAAAGTAACGAACGTTCATCAATTAACCAGTTATCTAAAATAGGTAAAATATGCAATTTTGCACCGCACTTTTTAGCTATTTCCGACCAGGTCACAAAATTCGCATGATGATCGGCTTCACTAATAATGATTTCATCATCTTTTTGAATATATGGGATTAGACCATTAGCGACGGTGTTAATGGCTTGAGTTGTTCCTGAGGTCCAGATGATTGCTTTGTCGCTTTCAGCATTAATCAGTTGACGTATTCGAGTACGTGCTTGTTCATATTGTGTTGTTTGCTTTTCATCATATTGACTACGGTGAACTGAACCTGCCGATTGATAAAATGCCACAGTGGCATCAATCAGCGCCTGTGGTTTTAATGAGGTCGCTGCATTATCTAAATATACCACTGCATCTGAATGATTAAAGTAGGGAAAATGGGAGCGAAATTTTTGAACATCAAACATAATTAATCTCGATTCTTCTGTTGTCGTAGCTGTTTTTTAAATTTATTGTGATTAAAGCGATTTTTACGAAATTCACCCGGGGAAATCCGATGAGGATCCACCCAAAGACCGATTCTTTGTTGTTTTGCTTTGGCTTGTGCGGAAATATATTGGGTTGTGTGAGTATATTGATTATAAGCCCAAGCCATGCCTAACTGCACCATCTTAAGATTGATATTTTCACCTTTTTGATTAAATACCGTGGCTAAAATGCGTTGGTATCTGTCATATCCTGAAATCGATAATTTTACATGATGCTTAAAAATTAATTGAGAAAGCTGTTGTCGTGCTTGGTGACCAAAAGCTTGATAGCGTTCAGGAGCATCTATTTCTTGTAAGCGAATATTTAACATTTTTTTATGATGAGTTAAACAAGTGAAACTATCGCCATCGGAGATTTTAATAACATAACAGTTTATTATTTGTGTCGCTTGAGCAAAACAAGGAAAAATAATTAAAGTCAGGACTATTATTGATAAGTAGTTTTTCATTTATTTACGATTATATTGATTTATATAGGTATATTTTACTGAAAAAATATAACAAAACGAAGAAAATGGGAGTAAACTAATTACTCATTTCTTGATTTTGTATTAATTGACTCGATTTATTTGTAAGATTTTATGACACAAAAATTTTTTCTACTAGTACGTTCTCTGCTTATTTTATATATTATTTTGTTTATTGGAGAATGGATTACTCAAGTTATTCCTTTAGGTATTCCAGGTAGTATTTTAGGCTTATTACTGCTTTTTTTTGGTTTAACTACACAAGCGATAAAATTAGAATGGGTATTTTTCGGTGCTTCATTATTAATTCGTTATATGGCGGTGTTATTTGTGCCTGTGAGTGTGGGAATTATTAAATATTCTGATTTATTAATTTCACAAGCGACTTCATTGCTCCTGCCAAATATTGTGAGTACTTGTGTAAGTTTAATTGTTATAGGCTTTCTTGCGGATTATTTATTCTCACTAAATTCTTTTACCCGATTGCGTAAAAAAGTGATTAAAAAGCACCATGTTAATGTGAATAAAGGAGTCCTCTAATGATTTATCTTTATTCATTACTTACCATTGTTGCTTTTTGTTGTGCTTTGCAATTTACTAAACGCATTAAATCTGTTTTTTTAAATACGTTTGTTGTGACAGTTATTCTTTTAGTGGGATTTTTACTTCTCACAAAAATTCCTTATGATAGTTATATGCAAGGTAATGCACCAATTAATAATTTACTTGGAGTGAGTGTTGTGGCTCTAGCCTTACCTTTATATCAACAGGCTGGGCAAATTGCGGCACGTTGGAAAGCTATTTTATTAATTATAGTTACATCATCTTTGTTTTCAATGTTCACAGGTGCATTATTAGCGGTTCTTTTAGGTGGCTCATTAGAAGTCGTTGCCTCTGTTTTACCAAAGTCGGTGACAACGCCTATTGCTATGGCTATTGCGTCAAATATTGGTGGGCTTCCTGCTGTGGCAGCCGTTGGCGTCATTGTTGCAGGGCTACAAGGCTCTATTTTTGGTTATGTTGTACTGAAAAAACTGAAATTGAAGCATTCGGAAGCAATCGGGTTATCTATTGGTTCCGTATCCCATGCTTTAGGTACCGTAAGTTGCTTTGAAGTGGATCCTAAAGCTGGTAATTATAGTTCAATTTCTTTAGTATTATGTGGGATTATTAGTTCATTACTGGCACCGCTAGTATTTAAATTAGTTACACTTTTTATGTCATGATTACTATGGAAAAATTTGAAATTAATAATATTTGGCAACAACGTTATTTAGCTGATCCTGCAAGAGAAAACGACCATCGTCCGCCCTATTGTCGTGATAGAGGGCGTATTTTACATAGTGCGGCGTTCCGTTGCTTACAGGCAAAAACCCAAATTCATGCAGTGGGAGAAAATGATTTTTATCGTACCCGCTTGACCCATTCTTTAGAAGTCGCACAAATTGGTAGTAGCCTCGTGGCTCAAATGAGATTTGCTGATAGTGTGTCGCATTTAGCTTGTGATTTGAAGCAAGATTCAGCTTCATTACAACAAGCATTAAAAAATTTATTACCGACTACAGATTTAATCGAAAGCCTTTGCTTTGCTCATGATATTGGTCATCCTCCTTTTGGGCATGGTGGGGAAGTGGCACTTAATTATATGATGAGAGAGCATCATGGTTTTGAAGGCAATGCACAAACTTTTAGAATTGTTACTCGCCTTGAACCTTATAGCCTAGATGCAGGCATGAATTTAACACGTCGAACAATTTTAGGTTTAGTAAAATATCCGACATCATTGGATATTTCTTCTCCCGAATATCACAAACTTAATTTACAGACCAGTCATGATGCACGTTTGGTGAAAATAAATGATTGGCGTCCAGGTAAAGGCTTATTCTATGATGATTTAGCAATGTTTGATTGGTTACTTAGTCCGCTATCAAATTCGGATCGTGAGTTATTTAGCCAGTTCCAACGCGCTCGTCAATCCCCATCTGAAACTTTAAAAACCAAATTTAAATCTTTAGATTGCAGTATTATGGAATTAGCCGATGATATTGCCTATGGAGTGCATGATTTTGAAGATGCTGTGGTGGTAGGTTTAGTGAATCGCCATCAGTGGCAAGAGGCAGTAGAGCAATTTAAGAGATGTGATTCCATATGGTTTAAAGAGAATATTGATCAAATTACTGAAAAGCTTTTTTCTGATCAACATTATTTACGTAAAAATGCTATCGGTGCATTGGTAAACTATTTTATTACTCATGTAAGATGGAAATTAACAGATAATTTTGATGAGCCTTTACTTCGTTATAATGCAGAATTACCTGAAAATGCCTTAAAAGCACTAAATATATTTAAAAATTTCGTATTGAAATATGTGATTAAAGATGTAGAGAATCAACGTATTGAGTATAAAGGTCAACGAATGTTAACAGAAATGTTCCAAGTGTTCGCCTCTGATCCTGAAAGATTACTGCCTCGCAATACTGTTAAACGTTGGCAAAATGCACCTGAAGATGGTAAACATCGTATTATTTGTGATTATATTGCGGGCATGTCCGATGCTTATGCATTGAAAGTTTATCATCAATTATAGACGAAAATTTTTGTAGGATTGACCGCAGTTTTGACAGTGAAAAAACTGCGGTTTTATTTTTGAAATTTTTTTTGAAAATAGTCTGCTAGGGTTTCAAATTTGAATTGATAGCCTAATTTTAATAGATGCGTTGGATACACATTTTGACTATCTAATAATAATTGCACACGTTCGCCAAACAGGAATTTTAATAGAAAGGCGGGAACCATTGCGAAATGAAAACGTTTTAATGTGTTTGCCAAAATTTGATTAAATTCACTATTATGTACGGGATTAGGGGCGGTGAAATTAAAAATCCCAGAAGTAGTTTTATGATTGAGTAAAAAGTTAATGCCATTCACCATATCCTCTAAAGCAATCCAAGGCCAGTATTGTTGTCCTGAGCCCAATTTCCCGCCTAACCCTAATCGATAAATCGGTAACATTTTAGCTAATGCACCGCCTTTAGGTGCCATTATCATGCCTGTACGAATAATACAAACTCGGGTGTTTGCATTTAAAGCCGATTGTTCCCAGGCTTGGCATAATTCTGAGGTAAATGAATTATCTGGCGGTGAATTTTCAGTCAAAATTTTCTGCTGACCATCACCATAATAACCAGTAGCAGATCCTGAAATGAATAAAGGTGGATGATTACCTTGATTGATGAGGGTTGATAATTGTTGAGTTAATAAAATTCTACTATTTTTTAACCGCACTTTTTGTGCATTAGTCCATGGGTGATTGAAAATAGGTTCCCCTGCAAGATTAATCACGACATCAAATTGATCTAAATTAGTAAAATTTTCTAATTGCTCAATCCAGTCAATAGCAAATGAGCATTTTTGTTTCGCTTTTTTTATAGAGCGGGTTAGGGCAGTAATATGATGATGCTGGGCAAGTAATTGTGGAATCAGAGCAGTTCCTACTAATCCTGTTGCGCCAGTAATCAGAATGTTCATATTATCTATAAAGAATTTTCAAATAATGGTTGAATATTACCAATCAGGGTGCTGATAGAAGTCCCTTTGGTCGGTGTAATGAAGATTGTATCATCACCAGCAATGGTACCTAATATTCCTTCTGCTTTTCCTACTGAATCTAATAAACGAGCAATAAGTTGAGCTGCACCAGGGCTAGTTTTAACCACAATAACAAAATCATTATGATCAATATCTATAACTAAATTTTTTAGCGGGCTACTTGTGTTAGGTACACTCAATTCATTGGGTAAACAATAAACCATTTCCATACGAGTATTACGTGTACGCACTGCCCCAAATTTACTTAACATACGAGAAACTTTTGACTGGTTAATATTAGTAAAACCTAGCTCTTGCAATGCAGCAACAATTTCGCTTTGTGAGCCAAAACGTTCTTGTGATAATAACTCTTTAAAAACTGCCAGTAAATTATCTGTTTTCCCTGTTGTCATATCCATTTCTCTTACATGTAAAATTGCCTAGATTTTGCATAAAAATGCAAAAATTTGCAATAAAAAGTTTTATGAATAGGCTTCAAAAAAGAATAAAAAAACAAAAAATTTGTGCTAGATCTCAAAATTGAATTGTTGTATTTGTAATTCATAAGCATTAATTTTATACTCCTGACCGTTAAGAGTTATTTAAATTAATAGGAGATCCAAATGAAAGTAGCAGTTCTAGGTGCCGCAGGCGGTATTGGCCAAGCATTAGCACTATTATTAAAGTTACAATTACCAGCAGGTTCAGCGTTATCCTTATATGACGTTGCACCAGTTACTCCAGGGGTGGCAAAAGATATTAGCCATATTCCAACTGAGGTTGCTGTAGAAGGATTTGCAGGTACTGATCCTTCAGATGCCTTAAAAGGTGCGGATATTGTCTTAATTTCAGCTGGGGTTGCTCGTAAACCAGGTATGACACGTGCTGACTTATTTGATGTGAATGCGAATATTATTCGTAGTTTAATTGAAAAAGTTGCGGAGGTTTGTCCAAAAGCTTGTGTTGCTATTATTACTAACCCAGTTAATGCAACAGTGGCTATTGCTGCTGAAGTGTTGAAAAAAGCGGGAGTTTATGACAAACGTAAATTATTTGGTGTTACTACATTAGATACGCTTCGTTCTGAAACATTCATCGGTGAATTAAAAGGCTTAGATCCAACTCGTGTAACTATTCCTGTTATCGGTGGTCACTCTGGTGTAACTATTCTTCCATTATTATCTCAAGTTCAAAATGTAGAATGGTCAAGTGCTGAAGAAATTGAAACTTTAACAAAACGTATTCAAAACGCAGGTACTGAAGTTGTTGAAGCTAAAGCGGGTGGCGGATCTGCAACTCTTTCAATGGCACAAGCTGCAGCACGTTTCTGCTTATCATTAGTGAAAGGTTTAAATGGTGCTAAAGTGGTTGAATGTTCTTATGTTGAAGGTGACGGGAAATATGCTCGTTTCTTTGCACAACCAGTGCGTTTAGGTAAAGAAGGTGTTGAAGAATTCTTACCTTTAGGCAAATTAAGTGCCTTTGAAGAAGAAGCATTAAAAGGTATGTTAGAAACCTTACATGCTGATATTGCATCTGGTGAAAAATTCATTAAAGGCTAATTAAATTATAACCTGTGAAAACATTGTATGATGAATTTCATGTGATTTTTCTTATCAATTAAAATAAAAGGGAAACAAATGTTTCCCTTTTTAATCTAACACAAATTTTATTTTAAAAATTCAGCTTGATGTTCAACTAATTGTGCTTTAGTTAAAGCAAAAACCCCTAAGCCGCCATTGCGTAATTCTAGCCAATTAAAAGGAACATTTGGATATTGCTCTATCAAATGAATCATGCTATTACCCACTTCACAAACTAATACACCATTATCATTAAGATAATTTGCTGCGGTAGCGAGAATACGTTTGGTGATATCCAATCCATCAAAACCAGAACCTAGTGCCATTTCAGGTTCATGATGAAATTCTTCAGGCATATCATCAAGATCTTCTTGATCTACATAAGGAGGATTAGAAACAATTAGATCATATTTATCTGTAGGAAGATTATCAAATAAATCAGATTGTAATGGGAATACACGATCTAACAAGTTATACCGCTCAATATTAATTTCCGCAACATTGAGAGCATCAGTTGAAAGATCCACCGCATCTACTTCAGCCTCTTTAAATTGTTCGGCACAAGCAATAGCAATGCAACCACTGCCTGTACACATATCTAAAATACGTTTAGGTTCTTTGCCTAATAAACTTTGGAAACGATCTTCAATTAATGCACTGATAGGAGAGCGAGGAATAATCACACGTTCATCTACATAAAATTCCAATCCACAGAACCAAGATGAATTGGTCAAATAAGCCACAGGTAAACGTTTTGCTAAACGTTGAATAACTAACTCAATAATAGCCTGTTTTTCCGATAGGGTAAGACGAGTTTCATATAGCTCATTAGGAAGATCTAAGGGGAGATCTAAACCTGATAAAACTAATTGGACAGATTCATCCCAACTATTGTCCTGACCATGTCCGTAGTAAATATCTGAGCGATTAAAATTACTATAAGTCCAACGGAAATAATCTTTAATAGTATGTAGTTGATTAGTGATGTCGTCGTTTTGAATGAACTCAATAAGTTCTTGATTGAAGGTAGATGTGGTCATAATAATACCTATAGCTAAATGTTAGAGAAAATCTCTGTTGAAGAAATCTCTATCTAGGATTAATTCCGCAACATTATACGCTATATGTGCTATCATATCAGTAAATATCTGTATTTAGAGGCAATAATGTTAGAGGATGAAGATATAAATTTGTTTCGTGAAAGTATTCAAGGGGTTAAAAAAATTAAACAGAATACTTATGTTCCGCCAAAACAAATTAATGTAAAGAAAAAATCAGAGCAACGTGAAATTCGCGAGCAAGCTGATACCTTATTTTATTTTTCCGATGAATATGAACCGCTATTAAATGAAGAAGATGCAGTGAAGTATTTGAGAAAAGGAGAAGATAGTTATTTGCTCAAACAATTACGCCGTGGTGATTTTTCACCAGAGTTATTTTTAGATTTACATGGGTTAACTCGAGAACAAGCTAAATTGGAATTAGCCAGTTTAATTCAGGCATGCATTGATGAGCATATTTATTGTGCGAGCATTATGACTGGTTATGGGACTTACACCTTAAAACGCCAAATTCCACGTTGGTTAGTTCAGCATCCAAGAGTAAAAGCATTACATAGAGCTCCCAAAGAATGGGGTGGTGATGCAGCTATTCTTGTACTAATTGAAGTTTAAAAAAGCCTACTCGAGTAGGCTTTGTTATAGTAAAACTGCGGTTATTTTTCAGAAAATTCTTCTTTTACTCGCCAATAAGTGGCAAATCTTGGTTTTCCAGTTTTGGTTAATCCTCGATACTTATAGGTAATAATTGAACCTAAACTAGGAGGATTAATCCTATCTGCTAGTTTAAATCCTGAACCAATCTTAAATTTTCCTCGATGATTTTCGCAAGTAAGCGATCCCAAAACTTTTTCGAATTGCCCCTTGCCTTTATGATGTTCGATCACCGTACATTCTTCATCTAACTGAGATTTTAATTTTAAAATCTGATGGCTGCGTTTTCTTTCATATGGTGCGTTTGGATTACGCAATACAATTCCTTCGCCTTTTTGCTGTTCAACATGTTGTAAAAATTGCTGAATATGTTGTTGATTTTTAATTGGAATTTGTTCAATTATTTGAATATAAGAAGTGCGGTGATTTTTGAGAAAATTTTCAAGGACAGCTAAACGTTCAAACAGATTGCCCTGTGCTTCTGGCACGTCAAAAACATAAAGTTTTAATTGGTGCCAACCTTTATCTTCTAAGGAGCTTGTAATTGAAGCTATTTTTTCAAATTGATTGCGTTCATTAAATAATTCTCCATCAATTGGAAAAGGGGGAAAATCTTGAATAAAATATTCTGGCACTGAAAGTTTCGTACCTTGCCTTGTGAATAATTGTTTGCCATCCCAGTATCCTCGCACACCATCGAGTTTTTCGCTCATCACCCAACCTTCAATATTTTGATCTTTGTAAGAGCTTAACAGCATCAGATGAGGTGTTTTACTTTCAATACTTAAACTTAATAAACATAAGGTTAAAATCCATTTATTCATTATTCTCTTCTCTTATTTAAAAATTAGCTTTTTATCATCTGCTGTAAAAGAGTGAAGTTTGTGATGAGAATTTTTCGATCTTTATCGCAAAAGAGAAAATATTGAATAATAAAAGTGCGGCATAAAATAAAAAAATTTTATTTTATAAAAGGCATAGGCAAACGTTTGCTTTGAGTATATAATCCGCTCGTATTTTTAATTTTATTTCAGAGAGGATAAAAAAATACGTTATGAGTCATGAAAATTACAGTTTAAAACCCGTTCCACAAAGTGAACGGAAAGGGGCTGTTGCATTAACTTTTGTTATGCTCGGCCTAACATTTTTCTCCGCTAGTATGTGGACAGGTGGCACTTTAGGTACACAATTAACTTATGATAATTTCTGGTTTGCAGTCATTATTGGTAATTTAATGTTAGGTATCTATACTTCAGCTTTAGGTTATATCGGTGCGAAAACTGGCCTCACAACTCACATTCTCGCTCGTTATTCATTCGGTGTGAAAGGTTCTTGGTTACCATCATTATTATTGGGTGGAACACAAGTCGGTTGGTTTGGTGTTGGTGTTGCCATGTTTGCAATTCCAGTAAACAAAGTAACGGGTATCGATGTTAACTATCTTATTTTTGGTTCTGGTTTATTAATGACCATAACCGTATTCTTTGGTATTTCAGCTTTAACGATTTTGTCATTAATTGCGGTGCCTGCGATTGCAATTTTAGGTTGCTACTCTGTTTATTTAGCGGTAACCGAAGTCGGTGGTTTAGAGGTATTACAAGGAATGCAGCCTAAAGAAACAATTTCAAATGCACAAGCTATCGCATTAGTTGTCGGTTCATTTATCAGTGCAGGCACATTAACCGCTGACTTTGTACGTTTTGGTAAACGTGCTAAACAAGCTATTGTTATTGCGATGATAGCTTTCTTCTTAGGCAATACTTTAATGTTTGTATTTGGTGCCGCAGGAGCAGCGGTAAAAGGAATGTCAGATATTTCTGATGTGATGGTGGCTCAAGGGTTAATTATTCCAGCGATCATTGTATTAGGTTTAAATATTTGGACAACTAATGATAATGCACTTTATGCATCAGGATTAGGTTTCGCCAATATTACAGGATTAAGTAGCCGTCCATTATCTGTAGCCAATGGTATCATTGGGACTATCTGTGCATTATGGTTATACAATAACTTCGTAGGTTGGTTAACTTTCTTATCAGCAGCAATACCGCCCGTGGGCGGCGTGATCATTGCGGATTATATTTTACGCAATAAATCCTATGCAGATTTTGAAAAAGCACATTTTGTTACTATCAATTGGGCCGCTATTTTAGCGGTGGCAGTAGGTGTCTTATGCGGTCAATTTATTGCCGGGATTATTCCAGTCAATGCGGTATTAGGTGGTGCGATAGCATACTTTATCTTAAATCCATTATTCGCTAAATTAAGATAATAAGTGATCATCGGGCAGGTTTTAACCTGCTCAATTAATAGGAACAAACTATGTTAATCAAAAATACGCACTTAGCAGATCGTGAAGGTTTATGGCAGATTTTGATTGAAAATGGCAAAATCAGCAAAATTCTTCCTAATGATGAACAAATTGATTTTTCAGGTGATGTACTTGATGGAGAAAATGGCATTGTCTATCCACCATTTGTCGAACCTCATATCCATTTAGATGCCACTCAAACCGCTGGTCAGCCTAATTGGAACCAATCAGGAACTTTATTTGAAGGAATTGAACGTTGGGCAGAACGTAAGCAATTACTCAGCCATGAAGACGTCAAACAACGAGCATGGAAAACGCTAAAATGGCAAATTGCAAATGGTATTCAATATGTTCGCACTCACGTAGACGTATCAGACCCAAATTTAACGGCACTTAAAGCGATGCTTGAAGTGAAAAAAGAAGTTGCTCCTTGGGTTGATGTGCAAATTGTTGCCTTTCCACAAGAAGGTATTCTTTCTTATCCTAATGGTGAAGCCTTATTAGATAAAGCCATGCAATTAGGCGCTGATGTTGTTGGTGGTATTCCTCATTTTGAATTTACTCGTGAATACGGTGTGGAATCAATGCATATTGCATTTAAGATTGCTCGTAAATATGGTAAACAAATGGATATCCATTGTGATGAAATTGATGATGAACAATCTCGTTTTGTGGAAACTGTCGCCGCACTCGCACTTAAATATGAAATGGGTGAAAAAGTGACTGCCAGTCATACGACAGCAATGCATTCTTACAATGGTGCTTATGCTTCACGTTTATTCCGTTTATTGAAAATGTCAAAAATTCATTTTGTTGCCAATCCACTGGTAAACATTCATTTACAAGGTCGTTTCGATAGTTACCCAAAACGTCGAGGTATTACTCGGGTAAAAGAAATGTTGAAAGCGAATATTAATGTGTGTTTCGGCCATGATGATGTGTTTGATCCCTGGTATCCATTAGGTACGGCAAATATGTTACAAGTTCTCCATATGGGGCTCCATGTCTGTCAGCTAATGGGTTATGGACAAATTAATGATGGATTAAAACTGATCACAGAAAACAGTGCAAAAACTTTAGGTTTAACAGATTACGGTATCAAAGAAGGTCATTCAGCTAATTTAATTATTTTGCCCGCAGAAAATGGCTTTGATGCGGTACGTCGCCAAGTGCCTACTCGATATTCAATTCGTCAGGGTAAAGTGATTGCAGAGACGAAACTTGCACAAAGCGAGATTCATTTAGACCATACAGAAATTATTACCTATGGTTAAAATTTTCTGCTTTTAAACCGCACTTTTTAAAGGCATAGTATCAGTAAATGCCTTTATTTTAATCTCTATCTCACAATATGAATGATTTTCATATTGTGAGGGAATATTTTTCATCCCCATTAGCAAGAAATATTTGTTAGAATCGTTTCAACAATAAAAACAAAATCTAGGAAATTAAAATGAGTAACTTATTCCCCAATGCCCAACCACGTACACAAGCGCCATACCGTTTTGATATTGTAGGCAGTTTCTTACGTTCAGAGGCGATTAAAAAAGCACGTCATCAATGTAGCTGTGGTGACATATCTTGTGCCGATCTCACTCAAGTGGAAGACGAAGAAATCGCTAAATTAGTGACCCAACAAAAAAATGTAGGGCTACATGCGGTAACAGATGGCGAATTTCGCCGTACATTTTGGCATATGGATTTTTTAGCAGCACTAGATGGTGTAGAAGAAATAGACGCAGAAAAATTTTCAGTCCAATTCAAACATCATGATGTTCGTCCTAAAACATTAAAAATTATTGATAAAATTGATTTTTCTGAATCTCATCCTTTTGTTGAACATTTTCGTTCAGTGCAAAAAATTGCCAATGGTACAGAAGTAAAATTTACCATTCCTTCACCATCAATGTTACATCTTATCACTAATGTACGAGCAACGGATTATGTGCCAATTCCACGTTATGAAAACAACAACTCATTATTATTAGATGACATTGCTAATGCCTATATCAAAGCAATGAATATCTTCTATAAATTAGGTTGCCGTAATCTTCAATTAGATGATACAAGTTGGGGCGAATTTTGTGCAGAAGATAAACGTAAAACTTATAAAGAACGAGGTCTTGATTTAGACCAAATTGCTAAAGATTATGTTTATATGCTCAACAAAATTGCTGATGCTAAACCAGAGGATCTTGCATTAACCATGCATATTTGCCGTGGTAATTTCCGTTCAACTTGGTTCTCTGCGGGTGGGTATGAGCCTGTTGCTGAAACTTTATTTGGTACATGCCGTGTAGATGGTTTCTTCTTAGAATATGATTCGGATCGTGCGGGAGATTTTAAACCATTACGTTTTATTAAAGATCAGCAAGTGGTTTTAGGCTTAGTAACATCTAAGGATGGCGCATTAGAAAATCGTGATGATATTATTGCTCGTATCAAGGAAGTGACACAATATGTGGATATCAATCAACTTTGTTTGAGTCCGCAATGTGGTTTTGCCTCAACGGAAGAAGGTAATATTCTTACTGAAGAACAACAATGGGCGAAGTTAGAATTCATTCGTAGCATTGCAGAAGAAGTTTGGGGAAAATAATTTTCCTTTCTGAAATAAAAAACACGAGCTTAGACTCGTGTTTTTGTTTTCTAAAATTACAAACTTGAATGAACATAATCAAGTAAGACTTTATCAATCTTACTTTGCCAGCCTTTTCCCATGGCTCGGAATTTTTGTAGCACTTCTGCTGACAAACGAATTGATACTAATTCTTTAGTTGGCGATTTTTGTTTTCCACGATGAGATTTAATTCCATGTTCTTGCATATGCTGACGTACCATTGCCATAAACTCTGGAGACATCACTTCTTCAATCGGACGGAACTGTTCTAGTTCTTCATCGGTTAATTCTGGAAGATCTTCATCATCTAAAGGTGGTAATGGTTTACTTATATTCTCTTTCATATTTTCTTTGCTCCCTTTTATTTGCCTTACGAAAACTAATTATCCGAATGCTATCATCTCTAGGAGTAAAACAGATAGAATGAAGTCGCTCATCTAGATAACCCAAAGCAATAAATCGAATTTCTAAGTATTGAAATCTTTCATCCTGCCAAATAAGAGCAGTGTCCCAATCGAATTCTTTAGTTTTTTCAAAAGATAAATCTCGTAATTTAATATTTCTTTGAGATTTATTTATATCATATGTAATTAACATAGTTACCTCAAATTGTATTTACAATTAACTATAAATGCAAGAGGGTATTTTTATAGAGAACGGGCAAAGAAAGAAGAAAAATGCAGAATTTTTGCGATATAGATCGTAATTTAGAAAATTCATCATAAAAAAAGCCCTTTCAATAGAAAGGGCTAAATATATTTGGAGTCATACTTTTTAGGGTATGGAAAACATTATATACATAAATTTAATAAATGCAACATATTTTTAACATTTATTTTTGATGTGGATTTCTCGTGTTACTATTTACTAAATTACGCATTAATAGAGCATAGTCTAAATCAATATCGGCAGGCACATCTAAAAATACAAAATGCCCATCTCCTAGTCCTGCATCTACATTTTCATTTTTGCGATTAAGCATGCGTTCAATTTTAAAAATAATATTACCTTTAGGTGTCATCATTTCTACTTCATCGCCTAATAAGAATTTATTCTTAACCGCAACTTCTGCCATACCTTGTTGATTACGTTTACCCGTAAATTCACCTACAAATTGTTGACGTTCAGAAATACTGTAACCGTATTCGTAGTTTTGGTATTCATCATGAGTATGGCGACGTAAGAATCCTTCTGTATAACCACGGTGTGCTAAACTTTCCAAAGTATCCATTAAGCTGGTATCAAATGGTTTTCCAGCAGCAGCATCATCAATGGCTTTACGATACACTTGGGCAGTACGAGCACAGTAATAGAAAGATTTTGTACGTCCTTCGATTTTCAGTGAATGCACCCCTAATTGGGTGAGTTTTTCAACATGTTGTACGGCACGAAGATCTTTTGAGTTCATAAAATAGGTGCCGTGTTCATCTTCAAATGCAGTCATTTGCTCATCGGGGCGATGTGGCTCAGTATAAAGAAAAACTTTATCAGTGGTTTGTCCCTCACCTAAAGTGGGTGCCACATTTTTTACCTCAATTTCAGGCTCGAATTTTTGTACACTTTCTTTAGCTACAATATTGCCTACATCATCTGTTGTGCCTTCTTCCATTTTGTATTCCCAACGGCAAGCGTTGGTACAAGTGCCTTGGTTAGGATCACGTTTATTAATATAACCAGAAAGTAAACAACGTCCAGAATAAGCCATACATAATGCACCATGTACAAAAATTTCTAGTTCAATATCTGGAACTTGTTGACGAATTTCTGCTATTTCCTCAATGGAGAGTTCACGAGACAGAATCACTCGAGTTAATCCCATTTGTTTCCAGAATTTTACTGTTGCCCAGTTAACTGCATTCGCTTGTACTGAAAGGTGAATATCAATCTCAGGAAAATTCTCACGTACTAACATAATTAAACCTGGATCAGACATAATTAATGCATCAGGCTTCATATCCACGATGGTTTTAATATCTTTAACGAAGGTTTTTAATTTTGAATTATGTGGAGCAATATTTACCACCACATAGAATTTTTTACCTAAGCTATGAGCCTCATCAATGGCTTGTTTTAGAGTAGCGTGATTAAATTCATTGTTACGAACACGTAAGCTATAACGTGGTTGCCCTGCGTAAATAGCATCTGCACCATAAGCAAAAGCATAACGCATATTTTTAAGCGTGCCTGCTGGAGACAATAATTCTGGTTTGAATGGAGTAGTCATAAATTTCTCTTTTTGTCTGAGTTCAAGTCAGTGATTCACAGCAAGGTGAACCGTTAGGAATGTGTATTGTAGGGAGATTTCTTAAATTGTAAAGCAATGAATGAGATTTCTTGCAATCTTGCCTAACTGCTCTTTGTAAAAAATAGCTATTCCTAACGTTTATTTGTGAAAGGTTATCACTAATGAAACTCTAAGTTGTTTATTAGTATGGTTTTATGTTTAAAAGTGCGGTGTTTTTTTAGAAAATTTTGTTTCTAATATTTTTTAAAACGAAGTTCTTCCTCCCATGGGAGGAAGAGAACGGTATTTTGATCAATAGATAGACGAAAACTATTCAGTGGAGTGCTTTAATAAGGACATTAAGAAAATAAATGAAGAACAGATCACTACAGAAGGGCCTGCTGCGGTATTGTAGAAAGCGGATAATAATAAACCTAATGACACTGCAATCATACTTAAGATAATCGCAATGAACACCATGCTTTCAGGGGTTTTAGCAAATCGACGAGCGGTGGCAGCAGGGATAATTAGTAATGAAGTAATAATTAATGCGCCGACAAATTTCATACTTAAAGCGATGGTAAGTGCGGTTAAAATCATCAAAATAAATCGCATGCGGCGAATATTTATTCCTTCCACTTGAGCTAATTCTGGGCTAACGGTGGTGGAAATTAGAGGTCGCCACTGATAAATTAAGACGGATATTACCACGATGACGCCAACACCAATATAAATCAAGTCTTGATAATTTACTGCCAATAAATCACCAAATAAATATCCCATTAAATCTACCCGCACATTTTGCAATAATCCTACCGTGACTACGCCTAGTGATAAGCAGCTATGAGCAATAATGCCAAGTATGGTATCGACAGAAAATTGAGAATGGCTTTCCAACCACACCATAGCAATAGCTAAAATTAGGGTAAGAATCAGAATAGCAAGATAGGGATTAACATTTAAGAAAATCCCAATGGCAACCCCTAATAATGCAGAATGGGAGAGGGTATCACCGAAATATGCCATTTTACGCCATACCACAAAAGCGCCTAAAGGTGCAGTAATTAAAGAAAGTAGCATTCCTGTTAGCCAAGCAGGAAAAATAATTTCAAACATAAATTATCTCGTTATTGATGTTGATGAAGACATTGTTCTGAATGCTGTGAACCTGAACAGCACACATCACCATGAATATTATGTTGATGATTATGATGATGGGTATAAAACGCCACATTTTTAGAGAACTGATCGCCAAATAAATAAATAAATGTAGGATCATTCGACACCATTTCAGGCGTGCCTGCACAACAAATATGTTGATTAATGCACACCACTTCATTAGTATCCGCCATCACAATATGCAGATCATGAGAAACCATTAAAATTGCACAGTTTAATTTTTCACGGGTTTCATGAATCAATTGATACAATTCTGCTTGCCCCGTTAAATCCACCCCTTGAGTTGGCTCATCAAGCACTAATAAATTGGGTTTGTTGAGGATTGCTCGGGCAAGCAACACACGTTGCATTTCACCGCCTGATAATTTTTGCATGCTGTTATGAATCAGATGTTTAATGGAAAGTAATTGCAATGCTTCTTGAATATCTTGATGGCGAATCCCTTTTTTCAAACCAAGAAATTTCTCTACAGTAATCGGAAAACTCGGATCTAAATGAATTTTTTGTGGAACATAGCCAATGCGTAGATTAGCGCTATATGTTACAGTCCCCTCACTTGGGGCTTGTAATTTTAATAACACTTTTAATAGGGTAGATTTCCCCCCGCCATTCGGGCCGACAATCGTTACCACCGTATTAGGATAAATAGTTAAATTGATATTTTTCAACGCTATTTTTTCGCCAAACAGAACATTAATCTGTTTAAGTTCAACAAGTGGCGTTTTGATGGCATGGATTTTCATAAGGAAAGTTTATTTGTATTAAAAAATTTCTTAACGATAGCTCATTTTATTGAAGTTCTCAAGAAAATAAAGGCAAAAATCTGTCTAATAATGGAAATTATTCCCATAAAAATTTTTTTATTGTGTATAATGAACCCTTTAATTTTTTCTATGTCATAAAAGAATCATTATTTAGCATCTGCATTGATATTATAAGGGACACACTGAGTGGGGCATCAGCACGTAAAATTAGCAAGAGATAGACGTAAACGCAAATCACGGATTAAAGCTGCGATTTTTTTTATGGCTATTTTGTCGATTATGGCGGGGATTTTGCTTAGCTTAAAAGAAAGTGTAGAAGAAAAAAATGTTTATGATGTAGCAAACCAAAATCAACAATTTGAGAAATTGACGCCGAATAATCTTTCCGCAGATTCAACTGCTAATCAAAGTGCCTCCAGTGCTACACTTGTAAGCAAGGAAAGTGCGGTAGAAAATTCAAAAAATTTATCTGAAGTGAATAGTACAACTTCTTATGACGATGATTTATCAGGCGAAGATCAAGAGGTTGATGAAATCAAAATTGATTCCGACGAGGTTTATGAATCTCTGCCTGACAATGCCCAAAATGCCTTAAATGATCTGCTCGATGCAGCAGAACAAGCCAAACGCATTTCTGATCAATTTAGCCATACTATTGTGAGAGGCGATAAATTAAAAGATGTGCTCGAACTTTCTGGTTTAGAGGCTGATACCAGTGTGAATCTAATTAAAGCTTATCCTGAATTAAAAAACTTAAATGCTGGTCAACAAATGTATTGGATTCTCGATCAGGATGGTGAGTTAGAATATTTAAACTGGTTGGTTTCTGAAAAAGAAGAACGCATTTATGAACGATTAGAAGATGGAAAATTCTCTCGCCAAGTTATAGAAAAGAAAAGTATTTGGAAAAAAGAAGTGTTAAAAGGTCAAGTCACCACTTCTTTTATCGCAGGGTTACGTGCCTTAGGTTTGGACGGGCGGCAAATTAGCCAATTAAATACCGCACTTCAATGGCAGTTTAGTATGAATAAATTGAAAAAAGGCGATAAATTTAGCTTGTTAGTGAGCCGAGAATATCTAGGCGGACAATTAACTGGACAAGGTAATGTAGAAGCCATTCATATTATCAGTGAAGGCAAAAGCTATTATGCTGTACAAGCGGATAATGGTCGTTATTATAATCGACAAGGGGAAACCTTAGGTAAAGGCTTCGCTCGTTATCCATTACAACGTCAAGCAAGGGTTTCTTCACCATTTAACCCTAATCGCCGTCACCCCGTGACAGGGCGCATTCGCCCACATAAAGGCGTTGATTTTAGTGTTTCTGCTGGAACCCCAGTGATCGCACCAGCAGATGGAGTAATTGAGAAAATTGCTTATCAACCAGGTGGTGCAGGGCGTTATATTGTTATGCGACATGGGCGTGAATATCAAACCGTGTACATGCATTTAAGCAAAGCCCTAGTTAAAGCAGGGCAAAATATCAAACGTGGGGAACGTATTGCGTTATCAGGTAATACAGGTATTTCCACGGGTGCGCATTTACATTATGAATTCCACATTAACGGACGCCCTGTTAACCCTCTCACTGTGAAATTACCAGGTTCAAGCAGTGAAATGCGAGATAGCGAACGCCGTCAATTCCTAATCAAAGCCAAGTCCGCAGAACAACAATTGAGAATATAATTGTTGTAGTCGCATTATGAACCGCTAATGGAATTTTGAGGCGATGTAAAATTTATTTCAATTTTGCTATATATGCCTGATCTTTATGTGTCGCTTGCTGAGGAAATGCGGGAAGGAGAACACCCTCATCAACTAATGCTGAAATATGTCGACCTAAGGCAGATACTGACATTCCTAATAAATCAGCTAAAGCAACTTTTGATACATATTGTTCATCACAAAATAGGAGCAATAATTTTTTAACTTGTTCTGACTTTTTTTTCTTTAAGTTATAAAAATGTTCAGAAACTTTTGAACGAAGCTCTTTTTGATAACGTTGTTCTAACTGATCTATACTGTCAATAATTTTACCTAACTGACCTATAATTCGTCCTTCTTCATCTCTAATAATAAATTTTATATGTTTTGTTGCTTGTGCATTAACTTGTGCGTTAGCTTGTGCATTAGCTTGAGCGATAGATACGCCTGATTGATAAATATCAGAAATGTCCTTATTCTTAACATCATATAGTTGAATAATATTATCATTTAATTATTGATGCGTGAATGAATCATTTTCTTTTCAGCTAGCTATCATCAACATATATCTTTTCTTTAATCCTTCTTCATATTATTTCTATAACTATTTAATCCAATTAGCTTTATTTTTAGAATTCGTATTTTATGCGGTTTTTTGAGGTGTTTTTGATACAAAAAATTTACATTAGCATGCATTGTAAACATAATTTGCTTATTTTTTGTTTTATTATTTACCTGTAGTTAATAATCAACTATATATTTTGTTTAATATTTTCTTAATAATTAACAAAAAGAGTAAATTCTTATTTTTTAAGTAAAATTATGTAAATTAACAAGAAAGATTGCCTATTTTATATATAATTGCACGGCTCATTAAAGTATAGGTATTGTGTTTTATGCTACATAGTAGTTTAGTGGTTAAACGACATTTACTTTGATACATGTAATCAATTTATTCAAATAGGTCAAATTATGAATCATTTTACAAGGTCATCTACAATCATGCTACGCAAACGTTTATTGCGGTTTCTGAATTTGCTAAGGGGCATGTTAAATCCCGTCAAACAAGAAAAATTTCTGCAAAATTAACCGCAGTTTCAGCCTCAGCCTTATGTGTAAGTGCCTTATTAGCCGTGCCTTCGGCTTTTGCTTATAGTGGTCTAAATGGAGGAACATCAATTAATAATGATACTCTTGATACAGAGCGCTATATTTATACATCAGAGAATGGTCGTTATGTTTATTTAGCACCAGCTAAATCAGATGTTATTCTTGGTAGTCGCACATACCGTACAGTACTAGATACAGATGGATATACTAGACAGGTTACAGACAGTACATATACTGCTAGCAATACCTATACTAATGCATATAACTATGGTAATCCTTACAGTGCATATTATGCAGGGACTAACTACGAAGATAACACCAATGTCTCTTATACGAGATATTATGGAGCGGCAGGAAAAAACACAATAGAGTATAGTGATACTCTTAGCGGTAGTGGCGTTGATTTAACTTTTTCGCTACCTAATTCAGATTATGTAGTTCGTGCATCTAATAATACAGTTGGTCATGGAGCTGCTTCTGTTGCAATTGGTAATGAAAGCATTGCTACTAATGGTTCCGTTTCAATTGGTGATTATGCTTATGCTTATGCGATTGGAGGACCTAATAACAATGGTGATAATGCGGGTCTTACTACAGCCATTGGTACATATTCTGTAGCTAAAGGGGCTGCTGCGACAGCATTAGGAGCAGGCTCTTTAGCTCAAGGTAATGGATCTACTGCGGTAGGTCGTCAATCAGCAGCTATTGGTACTTATGCTCAATCTTTTGGTTCAATGGCAAACAGTATTGGGAATTCTTCTAATGCAATTGGTCAGTCTGCAACAGCTTTAGGAGCTCAATCTATTGCTATCGGTTCTGCCAATATAAGTGCTTATTCTACAACCTCATCTGCTGGGCTATATCAACCCTTTGAGTCCGCCCAAGCTTTAGGTGAACGCTCGATAGCCTTTGGTGGTGGTGCTACCGCAGGTACAACTGTGCAAAATACAACGACAGGTAAAATTAGTAATAAATCTATTACTTATATAGATAGTGTAGATATTGATACTGGTAAAGAAACGACAAAAACTGGTGAACAAGGTGCAGATGCGATTTCTATCGGTCACTATGCAAAGGCTCGTCGTGATAACTCTATTGCGATGGGGGCACATGCAACAGTTAGTGGTACGGATGGTATGGCATTAGGTTCTTATAGCAATGCAAGTGGCTATAATACTGTTGCAATTGGTGCTAATGCAGATGCTTCTGGGCATTACGCCTCTGCTCTTGGGGTTGCATCTAATGCTAAAGGATTTGAATCTCTTGCTTTAGGTTTTGGTGCCTATTCAGGTGGCTCTAATAGTATTGCAGGTGGTAACTCTTCAGCTGCATTGGGTAAAAACGCAATTGCCTTGGGTTCTGAAGCAAAAGCTGAGAGCTTAGGTACCATGGCATTGGGTACAAAAGCTGATGCAAAGGGTGATTATGCTATGGCATTTGGTCAAAGTGCTAATGCTCTTGAAAAACAAGCGGTTGCTATTGGTAGTACATCTAATGCAGCTAAAGCGGACACTATTGCTATTGGTACCAGTGCACAAGCTACAGCGGTGAATACTGCCGCTATCGGTTCTTATTCTGCGTCTTCTGCGGCTAATGCCTTTGCCGCTGGGGTAAGCTCTCAAGCTACAGGTGCGGGAGCTACAGCAATTGGTTACGCTGCGAAAGCTACAGCTAAAAACGCTATTGCGATTGGTGGTGATGACGATAGTACCACAGCATCTGCGACAGCAAGTGGAGAAGCGTCAATTGCGATTGGTGATCAAGCTATTGCAACAGGTACAAATTCAATTTCTATTGGTACTAAAAATAAAGTCACAGCTAATAAAGCCGTTGCTATCGGTGACCCAACCGACATAACCGGTGAGGGATCTTTTTCTTTAGGTAATGACAATGGTACTGAAGATGCAGGCACGGCATTTGCAGCCACTAATTCTGGTATCTTTGGTAATAACAATAAAGTCACTTCTGGTGATGCTATTCGTGTTATCGGTAATTCCAATACTGTGACAGGTAGCAACTCAATGGTAATTGGTAATAGCAATACAGTTAGCACTGAAAATACTTTTGTATTAGGTAACAATGTAACATCTACTGCGGCTCGTTCTGTGATTTTAGGAGATAAATCTGGTTATACTGAGAAAGGTACTTCTACAGAAGGGTTATCTACAGATTATACCTCTGGTATGGTGAATGGTTATAGCCATAACTTTGCTGGTGGTGCAAGTAACGTAGGCGTAGTTTCTGTGGGCACGGCAGGTTCTAGCGTTGAAACCCGTCGTATTCAAAATGTAGCTCCAGGTTTAATTTCTAATACTTCAACCGATGCAATCAATGGTAGCCAATTATATGCTGTAGTTGAAGAAGTGAATAAAGGTTTCAATTTATCTGTTGACAAAACCGGTTCAGGCACTTCTTCAACAACTGTTTCTGCTAAGACCGCGGGTTCTGATGGTTTTGGTGTGACTGTAATTGGTACTCCAGGTGCAGCTGATTCAACAGGTGCAATCACTACGGATTATTCTGTTGATTTAAACGATAAAACGAAACAAACAATTACTAATAACACAACCAATATTACTAACAATGCAAATAATATTAGTAAATTACAAAAAGGTTTCAATGTAAAAGCAGGCGAGACAACTACTAATGTTGCGTTAGGTGGCGAAACAGAACCAACTGTAGAATTTAAATCTGGTAATAATAACATGGATGTGGCATTAACTGATAAAACAGTAACTTACACAGTGAATACTGAAAATGTTATTAACAATATCAACAATGCAACTAATACTCCTGTAACAAATATCAGTGCAAAATTTGGTGTAACAGCTGAATCTGGTGATCAAAAAGATGTAACGTTAACAAAAGACAATGTACCAACGGTTAAATTTGTTGGTGATGGTAACATCATTAAATCTGAAACCAATACAGATGGCGTAAAATACAGTGTTGATGAAACAAATTTGAATACTTTCATTACGAATAATGAAACTGTCAAAGCAGCTAAAACTGTTGTTAAACAAGGTCAAAATGTTAAGGTTGAAGAAACCAAAGGTGAAAATGGTGAATCTATTTACACTGTAAGTACAGACTTAAGTAAATTAGGCAGTATGAGTGGCTTTAACGCTACAAGCAATGGCTCAGAAGATGCAGCTAAGAAAGCTAATATCCAAGACTCTGATACAGTTAACTTTGTTGATGGTACCCGTACAACGGCAACAACTACAACTAAAACAGCTTCAGATGGTAGTACAACAGGTATTGATGTTTCTTACGATTTAAATGATGAAACCAAAACTAAAATTGATAATGCCTGATCTAAATTTACTGTAACTGGTGATAGTGGTTCTTTAACTGTGGATAAAGATACTACAACATTTGGGGTTGTGAAAGGTTCTGACTATGTTACAACTACCGCAGATGAAGATTCTAATACGGTTAAAGTTGATGTCAGCAATAAAGTGAAAGATGCTGTGACAACTGTTGAGGAAAAAGGCTTAACATTTGCTGGCGAAACAGGTTCAACCAATGTTCAAAAACTAGGATCTACAGTGAATGTGACTGGTGATGATTATATTGATACCAGTGCAGCAGAAAATACAATCACTGTTACTGCTTCTGATAAAACTAAAAAAGCGGTGGATACAGTTGAAAAAGGATTAACTATTACATCTTCTGCATCTACTGGTGAAAATAAAGGGATTACCACAGATAATCTTAAATTAGATGAAACTTTTAATTATGATGCAGGCGATAACATTGCTTTAACTCAAAGCGACAATGGTTTATCTATTGCAACCAAAAAAGATGTCACCTTTACCACAGTGAATGCAACTACAGTGAATGGTGATACTGTAAATAGTAAAGTAGTCAATGTGACTAACAATGGTGGCACTACAACTATCGACGGTAATCATATTACTACTAATAATGTGACTATTAATGGCGATGTTACTAATGAGACGGATGCAACAACTAAGAAATATGTTGATGATGGCCGTACAACCGTAACTTCTTCTGATGAAAGTATTTCTGTTGTAGATAACAATACAGATGAAAAAATCAATAACTACGATATTAAAGTAGACTATAACAAAGTAGCTGAAAATACAGATCTTACCTATAAAGATAATGGTGGTGCAGATAAAACTGTTAAACTTAAAAAAGGTTTAGATTTTGTAAATACTACAAATATTACAATGGAAACATTAGCTGATGGTGTGGTTAAAGCAAGTCTTAATTCTGCATTAACCAGTATTACTTCTATTTCTAATGGTAATACAACTATCACATTAGGTGATACTACCAATACTGTTAACGTAGGTGGTGCAAAAATCACTAACGTAACCAATGGGGTAGATAATAATGATGCGGTTAATGTAAGCCAATTAAAAGCAGCAAAAACAGAAGTTAAAGCTGGTAACAATGTAAAAGTTGATACATCTACTGCTACTGATGGTCATACTGTTTATACAGTAAGCACTGATTTATCTAAATTAGGTTCTATGAGTTCCTTTAATGTAGCCAATAAAGATGAAACTGTAAAATCTAATATTACAGATTCTGAAACTGTTAAATTTACAAACGATGGAAACTTAACAACGACAGTAACTGATGAAGCTAATGGCTCTACTGTAACTTACGGTTTAGCTAACAATGTAAATGTTGGTGGTAAAGACGGTAAAGATGGTTCTGTTGGTGTTAAAGGTGCTAATGGTAAAGATGGCGTAACGATTACAGCTACTGGTGCTGATGGTCAAGATGGTGTAGATGGTCACATTGGTATCAATGGTAAAGATGGCGCATCTGCTGATATGCATGTTAAGAATGGATCTAATGGCGTTGATGGTACTGATGGTAAGAATGGTACAAACGGCATGGATCGCATCGTATACGAAGATCACAACCATGTCACTCATGAAGTTGCTACTATGGACGATGGCTTGAAATTCACCGGTAACAATACAGCGACAGAAAATGTTCATAAATTGAACACTACTGTCAAAGTACAAGGTGAAGGTACTCAAGCAGGAGCTGACAAAACGAAAGTATACAAAGCTGACGGCACTGAATTTGAAAGTGCAACTGGTAATATTGCAGTTGTTGCAGACGGTACAGATACATTAACTGTTAAATTAAATAAAGACCTTAAAAATCTTAACAGTGTAACGGCTACAACAATTAATGGCGACACTATCAATGCCAATAACATGTATGTTACTAACGCACCAACCACCAATACTAGCGTAGTTAATAAACAATATGCTGATAATATGGGTTGGAATATTGGTTATGATGAATCTGAAAACGATATTAAAAACGTTGGTAAAGTGGTGAATAACAATACTGTGAATTTCAAAGGTATTGAAGGCACTGCGGTGAAAGTGAAAACTGATGATGCTGGTACTAATGCAACTGTTGATCAAGGTAAGAATGCCGATGGTTCATTAAATCATGATTACACTGTGAATGCATATGATACTAAAGTAACTACATCTGATTCTAATATTACCTTAACAGGTGGTGAGTTAGATTCTTCTAACAATGTACGTACTTACGATATTGCATTAGGCAATGATATTCAAATCGGCAAAGATGGCAAAAACGGTACAATCGGTGTCAACGGTTCAGATGGTAAATCTGGCGTAGGTATTGATGGTAAAGATGGCATCATCGTATATGGTAAAGATGGTAAGGATGGTACTAACGCAGTTTCTATCAATGGTAAAGATGGTGTTGGTCATATCGGTTTAACAGGTGGTAATGGTAAAGACGGAGTTGATGGCAGTTCAGCAGATATTTCTGTAAGAAATGGCAAAAACGGTGTTGACGGTACCGATGGCAATAATGGTAAAAACGGCATGGACCGCATCGTATATGAAGACCATAACCATGTAACTCATGAAGTTGCTACTATGGATGATGGTCAAATCTACGGTGGTGATGCTGAAGCTGCGAACTTAACTAATGGTAAATCTGCAACGGGTAAAGAAATCAAGAAAAAACTTAACGAACAAGTTAATGTTATTGGTGGTGTGTCAGATGAAACTAAATTAACGAAAGAAGATAATTTAGGTGTGGTATCTGATGGCACAAACAACTTAAAAGTTCGTTTAGCTAAAGATTTAAAATTAGGTAAAGATGGTAGCGTGACTATTGGTGATACTATTATCAAATCTGGTGATATCAAAGTGGGCGACACACATATTGAAGGTGATAAAATTACCGCTAAAAATATGTATGTAACCAATGTTGATAATAAGCCTAACTCTGTAACTAATAAAAAATATGTTGATGAAGGACGTACTAAAGTTACATCTAGTGATAGTTCAATTTTAGTTGACCATAATAAAACAACAAACACCTATGATATTAAAGTCGATGGTGAGTCAATTGTTGCAAATGCGAAATTAACATATAAAGCGAATGGTGGAAACGATCAGTCTGTTAAATTAAAAGACGGTTTAAACTTTACTAATGGTGATAATGACAATATCAAGGCATCTGTTGGTGCAGATGGTAAGGTTAAACATGATCTTAATAAAGACTTGAAAAATATGACCAGCGTGGAAACTGTTGATGGCAATGGTAATAAAAATACTATGAATGCAGCAGGTAACACGATTGTGAATGTGGATGGTTCTAAGACTGAAATTACCGCAGGTAGCACAACCTATACTTCTAAAGAGGGTGATAAAACCATTATAGACGGTAAAGGTGTTCATATGGGTGATGTAAGTGTCACCAAAAATGGTTTAGATAATGGTAATAAACAAATTATTAATCAAGCCTCTGGTGCTACTGAAATCAAACAAAATGGTACACGTGTCTATAACAAAGATACTAACGGTGCTAATATTGGTGATGTGAAATACTTAGCTGGTGATATTGTTAATAATGAAATCAAGACCTTAAAAACTGATGCATTTGGTGTGAAAGATACTGATGGCAATGCAATTAAGAAAAATCTTGGTGATCAAGTGGATATCGTTGGTAAAGGTACTAAAGCTAATAGCGAATATGATGCATCTAACATCAAAACTTTCGTTGAAGATGGTAAATTAGTGGTTGGTTTAGATAAAAATATCAAAGCTGATTCTGTGACTGTTGGAGAAAAAGGTAAAGATGGTAAACCAGGCAAAGATGGTTATATCGGTGTCGATGGCAAAGATGGTTCATCTGTTGCAATTAATGGTAAGGATGGTTCTATCGGTTTAACTGGTCCTAAAGGAGCAGACGGCAAAGATGGTGCTTCAGCGAATATCAGCGTGAAAAATGGTACGAAAGGACTTGATGGTAACGATGGTAAAAACGGTGAAAGCAAAACCCGTATTGAATACGTGAAACCAAACGGCGAAAAAGAAGAAATCGCAACATTAAATGATGGCTTAAACTTCAAAGGCAATAATGAAGTTGTGAATAAACAAAAACTTAATTCAACAGTCACCATCGCAGGTGAAGGTGTGGATAAAGCAGCTTCAGAAAAATTTGAAAGTGCAGCTGGTAACGTGAATGTGAAAGCTGATGGTAAAGGAAAACTTGAAGTTCAACTTGCTAAGAAACTCAAAAACTTAGAAAGTGCTGAATTTAAACAAGGTAATAAATCTACAACCATCAATGGTGGTAGTATGACTATTAACAATGGCGCTCAAAGCACAACAATTAGTTCTGTCGCGGGTAAAGATGCTAATGGTAAAACTATCAACGCAGTTAGCGTGAACGGTAGCCAAATTAAACATGTAGCGAATGGTGTTGAAGATCATGACGCTGTTAATGTTAGCCAATTACGTAGTGGCTTAGCTGATGTTCATAACCACGTGAATAAAGTGGATAAACAATTACGTGCTGGTGTTGCAGGTGCCAATGCGGCTGCTGGCTTACCACAAGCTTATATGCCTGGTAAATCTATGGTAGCCGCTTCAGCAGGTGCATACCGTGGTGAAAGCGCATTAGCAGTAGGTTATTCACGTGCTAGCGATAATGGTAAACTTGTCTTGAAACTTCAAGGTAATACCAACTCTCGTGGTGACGTCGGTGGCTCTGTTGGTGTAGGTTACCAATGGTAATGATGTCCTGATACAGTAAAATGTATTTAAGACATAAATAAAAATAAAAGAGTTGATCTTATTGGATCAACTCTTTTTTATTTTATGGCTTGCAGGAAAAAATTGACATGCTAATATAACGTTAAAAATAATTATCATTATAAAATATGATTCGTCGTCGATATTTAGTTTTATTACTACTGATTTTATCTCTTTTGTCTTTGTTTCTCGGTGTAAGTACAGTAAATTTGCAAGGTTTACTGCAATTTAATATGGAACAATGGCAAGTCTTTTTGATTAGCCGAGTACCACGCTTAGTGAGTATTTTAATCGCTGGTTCCGCCTTGAGTATTTGCGGTTTAGTGATGCAACAATTGAGTCGCAATCGATTTGTATCACCAACCACCGCAGGAACAATGGATAGTGCAAGACTTGGCATTTTAATTGCGATGTTGCTGTTTCCTTCCGCTTCAATGCTGCTTAAAACCAGTATAGCCATTATGGTGGCTTTCCTTGGCACATTACTGTTTATGAGTATTTTATCTCGCCTCAAATTTAAAGATACTATCTTTGTGCCTTTAGTCGGGATTATGTTTGGTAACATTATTAGTTCCATAACCGCATTTATTGCCCATCAACAAGATCTTCTACAAAATCTTGCAGGCTGGCTACAAGGGGATTTCTCGTTGATTATGTCAGGTCGTTATGAGATTTTGTATTTCAGTATTCCAGCATTAATTGTTGCCTATATGTTTGCTAACCGATTCTCGATTATTGGTATGGGACAAGATTTTGCGATTAATTTAGGCTTAAATTATCAACAAGTTCTCTATTTGGGTTTAGCCATTGTTGCCACTGTGACTTCCATTATTATTGTCTCTGTCGGCGTGATTCCTTTTTTAGGATTAATTATTCCTAATTTAGTGGCCCTTTATTTAGGGGATAATTTGAAAAAAATTCTTTCTCATACCGCACTTTTAGGGGCTGTATTTGTGTTAGCTTGTGATATTTTAGGTAGAACAGTGATTTTCCCTTATGAAATTGCTATCAATGCTGTCGTTGGGGTATTTGGTAGTGCAATTTTCTTATATTTGTTATTTAAGCGGTATCGTCATGTTTAAAATTAAAAATAATCAACCGCAGAATAAAAGTGCACGTCAGCTATTGGTACTTGGCTTGTTGACATTAGTAGCGATTGCTATGTATTTGTTTTATCACTTGCCTAATCGTTGGGAATATGCATTACATCATCGTTCATTGAGTTTGGTTGCAATTATAGTGACAGGTGCTGCCATTGCCTTGGCAACTATGATTTTTCAGACGGTGGTGAATAATCGTATTTTGACTCCCAGTATTTTAGGGTTAGATTCTTTGTATTTGTTAATTCAAACCTTAATTATTTTTTTATTTGGCTCGAAGACTTTGCAGTCAATTGATCCGATTATTTTATTTGTCATTTGTACAGGATTAATGGTGCTGTTTGCATTAGGCTTGTATTACGCCTTATTCAAACGTGAACAACAAAATATTTTCTTTTTATTATTAGTCGGGATTATCTTTGGCACTTTCTTTCAAAGCCTCACCACCTTTATGGAAGTGTTGATTGATCCTAACGAATTCCAAATTGCACAGGATATTGGCTTTGCTAGTTTTAACCGAATTAATATTAATATTTTATGGTTAGCTTTAGCGGTATTGCTTATTGTGATTTTTTATAGTTTACGTTATATGCGCTATTTTGATGTGCTAGCTTTAGGGCGAGATCAAGCGATTAATTTAGGCATTCCTTATCAAAGTATGATCCGACAATTGTTAGTTATTGTGGCTATTTTAACTTCAGTTTCCACCGCGCTTGTAGGGCCATTAACTTTCCTTGGGCTATTAGTGATGAATGTGACATTTGAATTTATTCATAGTTATCGCCACTTGATATTGATTCCAGCTGCCATGCTGATTTCTGTGTTAACTTTAATCATAGGACAAGTGTTGGTATCACAAGTGTTTAGCTTTAATACAACATTGAGCATTATTGTAAATTTTGTGGGTGGAGTATATTTCATTTACTTACTGTTGAGAGCAAATAAAAAATGGCAATAGAAATTAAAAATATTAATAAAAGCTATGGCTCCAAAAAGGTTGTAGATTCAGTTTCAGTGATTATTCCAGAAGGTAAAATTACCTCATTTATCGGCCCTAATGGTGCGGGTAAAAGTACTTTATTATCCATTATTAGCCGTTTATTGGTTGCAGATAGTGGAGAAGTATATCTTAATGGTAAATTACTTCATGAACAAAAAAGTTCGGATATTGCTAAACAATTGGCTATTTTAAAACAGTCTAATCATATTAATTTACGTTTGACAGTTGAAGATTTAGTGTCGTTTGGGCGTTTTCCTTATTCCAAAGGAAATTTAACAGAAAATGACCGCACTTTTATTGATAATGCCATTGGTTATATGAACCTAGAGGAATTTCGTTATCGATATATTGATGAGCTAAGTGGTGGGCAACGTCAACGTGCCTATATTGCTATGACTTTAGCTCAAGATACGGATTACATCTTACTCGATGAACCACTGAATAATTTAGATATGAAACATTCTGTACAAATTATGCAAGTGTTACGTCAATTAGTTACGGAATTGAATAAAACCGTTGTAATTGTGATTCATGATATTAATTTTGCTTCTTGTTATTCTGATTACATTATTGCTATGAAAGAGGGTAAATTAGTACAACAAGGCTGTATTGAACACATTATGCAAACCTCCGTATTGCAAGAAATCTATGGTATGCATATTCCAATTGAAGAAATTAACGATAATAAAATTGCTATCTACTTTAAATAGGTGGGATGAACTCGATTCACCCAATCCCCAAATTTTATTTATAGAGGAAAACACAATGAAAAAAACATTCACTACATTAGCCGCAGGTTTTATTGCAGCATTCGGTGTGGCAACTGCCAATGCCGCTGATATTACGGTTGAAAACTTTGCAGGTAAACAAGTGGTACCAGAAAATCCAAAACGAGTTGTAGTCTTAGATTTCGGTACTCTTGATACATTACGTGAGTTAGGCGTAAAAGATGCTATTGTAGCTAGCTCAAAAGGACGTATGCCAGACTATCTTGCCGAATTTGCAGATGATAGTAAATATGCCAATGTAGGAACCTTACCTGAACCAGCTTTTGAGAAAATTAATGAAGTTCATCCTGATTTAATCATTGCTTCAGGTCGCCAAGAAAAAGTGTTAGACCGATTAAAAGAAATCGCCCCAGTTTTTTACTCGACCACAGATTATGCTAACCATTATCCAAGCTTTCAAGCGAACATTCTTGCATTGAGCCAAATTTTTAATAAACAGGCATTAGCAAAAGAAAAATTAGCACAATTAGATACTCGTGTAGCAGAACTCGCAAAATTGACTCAAGGAAAAACAGCTTTAGTGACTATTGTTAATGAAAGTCGAATCAGTGCTTTTGGCGATAAATCTCGTTATGGTATGGTTTATCAAAAATTTGGTTTCACGCCTATTGATACTAACCTTGCTGCTTCAACTCATGGTAACAGTGTGAGCTTTGAATATATTGCTGAAAAAAATCCAGATTATTTATTAGTGGTTGACCGTACAGCGGCGATTACCGATAAAGTCAATAATGCCCAAACTGTACTTAATAATGATTTAATTAAACCTACCAAAGCCGCTAAAAATAATCATATTGTTTATTTAAATGCAGCTAACTGGTATTTAGCTTTTGGCGGTTTAAAATCTATGGATACGATGATTACTGAAATTGAAAATGCGGTGAAATAGGATTTGATATTAATGTTGAATCCTAAGGAATCAGCTAATCCGTATCAATAAAAAATTTCTGAAAATTAGACCGCACTTTAGGGTCTAAAAAGAATAAAAAAGGCGAATATTGTATTCGCCTTCTTCATTTGATTTCCAATTAACCTAAGATAGTACTTAATTCTTGGCTGACTTCTTCAACTTTCTTTGTTCCATCTAAACGGAAGTATTGCGTATTACCCGCTTTTGCTTCGGCTTGATAATAATCTACTAAAGGTTGAGTTTGTTTATGATATACCGCTAAACGATCTAAAACCGTTTTAGGTTTATCATCAGCACGAATAATTAAATCTTCGCCTGTTACGTCATCTTTACCTTCAACTTTAGGTGGATTATAAACGATATGATATGAGCGACCAGAAGCTTGATGAACACGACGACCTGACATACGTTCAACAATAACTTCATCAGGTACATCAAATTCTAATACGAAATCAATGCTCACACCTGAATCTTTTAATGCATCCGCTTGCGGAATCGTACGAGGGAAGCCATCTAATAAAAAGCCGTTTGCACAATCTGGTTTGGCAATGCGATCTTTCACTAATGCCACAGTTAATTCATCTGGCACTAATTTACCTTCATCCATTAATGCTTTTGCTTGTTTACCTAATTCTGTACCTGCTTTGATGGCTGCACGGAACATATCTCCTGTTGAAATTTGAGGGATACCAAACTTATTCATAATAAATTGAGCTTGAGTCCCTTTGCCTGCACCTGGTGCGCCTAACAGAATAATTTTCATCTTAACCTCTATAAATAATTAATCATAATGAATTATGGTGGCGATACCATACATTGCAATGTCAATAAACTCAAGCATTGAATGAAATTATTTTGACCTTAATTAAAAATCATTATTTTTTATAATGAAATAAGACAGTTTAAAATCGGTATATTTTAATAATTTTTTATTTTTTTATTGATTTTTTGTTTTTTATATTTAAACTTATTTTTCTTTGTAAATTAAGGTTTAGTAAATAATTAGTAAAAAATAGGTTAAATAAATAATATGTATAAACCAAAATACATTTTTCGCCCTCATTTGCTTGCACTAGCGGTGATTTCTGCTTGCTATGTTGGGGTGAGTATGGCTCAAGATAACAATGACATGTTGGATGAAGTGGTTGTGACAACCTCCACTTCAGATGATGTGCAGTCATTAGCTTTTCAGCAAGGACGTAAAGCGAGTGATGTGTCTATTGAAGGAAAAAAATTTAAAAAGCGTTCAGCTACCCTTGGGAATGCCTTAGCCGCTGAATTAGGCGTGCATTCTAGTCCCTTTGGTGGCGGCTCCAGTGCACCGATTATTCGTGGACAGGAAGGGGTAAGAATCAAATTGTTGCAAAATGGTTCTGATATTATTGATATGTCATCAATGTCACCAGATCATGTCGTTGCCGCAGATACATTATTAGCACAACAAGTGGAATTAGTGAGAGGTACTTCTACGTTAATGTATGGTATGGCATCGCCTGCTGGTGTGGTGAATATTGTGGATAGACGCATTCCTACTGCCTCTGTTAAAGATAAAAACTATGAAGGTGAAGTGGTTTCTCGTTTTGATACTGCCAGTAAAGAACGTGTGCTGAATGCGGGTGTATCTTTGAATTTAGGCGAATATTTCGTAGCTCGAGTAGAAGGTTTGACACGTAAAGCTGATAATTATCGTGTTCCTGAAATTGATTTAGGACAGAAACTCAATTATTTGCCTGATAGCCATAATAAATCTTAGGTTGGTACAGTGGGATTGTCTTGGGTCGGTGATAAAGGTTATCTAGGTGTTTCTTATAATGAACGTCGTGATCATTATGGTATCCCAGGGCATAATCATGAATTTGATTATTGCTCAGGACATTTATTTGATACCACAAACCTTCTTAATATCACCAAAGTAAAATCTTATTTATTGGCTTATCCTCATTTAATGGGTGATGAAGATATGATCGGCAATTTACATTTCCATTGTGGTACGGAATTGAGCGGTGAAAAACATAGCCACAGCAATGTTTATGGACATAAGCATGATATTTCTGCACCAGGGCCTGTGATTGATATGCATTCTAAGCGTTACGATTTGCGTGGGGAATGGCGACAACCGATGTGGGGGATTGATCGTATTAAAGTCGCTTTAGCGTATGCGGATTATTATCATGATGAGAAACATGATGGGAAAGCTCATTTAAATGGCACAGAATCCGAAGCCTATAAAAATGCTTTATTACATACTGCGGCGTTAATGTCAGGTAAGCCAGAAGCCTTTTTTTACAATAAAGGATTTAATAGTCGTTTAGAAATTTATCATCAGCCTACCGAGCATTTTAATGGATTAGTGGGTGTGCAATATCAAACCAAAAAGAGTAAAGCAACTCGTTTAGCTTCTATTGTCACTAATGATATTAATAACTTAAGTGGCGAACGAAATGAACATGACCAACATCCATTAGTAGAAAATACAGAAAAGCAACTTAGCTTCTTTGCGTTGGAACAAATCAACTGGCGTAATTTTATTTTAGAAACGGGTATGCGTTGGGAAAGACAAGAAATACCAATTAAATACGATAAAAGTAAATATAATTTAAGTGATGAGAAAGATGGTCCAGATCTTTCTCCTTATCGTGATAACGCCGTTTCTTATTCAGGCACATTAATGTGGGATTTCCATCCAGATTATCGCTTATCTTTAAGTGCTTCACATAATGAACGTATGCCATCGCCAATGGAACTTTATTATCATGGTAAACATTTAGCCACCAATTCCTTTGAATATGGTAATAAAGACCTGAAAAAAGAACGTTCTAATAATCTAGAATTAGGACTTATGCATGCTTCTGAAAAATGGGATTTTAAATTTAGCGTTTATTATCAAGGCTTCAAAAATTATATCCATAATGAAAACATTTATCGTAACGCAAATCTTTACATGCGACGTTATAATCAATCAAGATCTTTT
>NZ_AJSX01000021.1 GCF_000262245.1 Pasteurella bettyae CCUG 2042 | reverse complement strand
GAGATATTCAATTGGCTTGCAAGATCTTTTTTTAAAAATATTTTTAATTGCTCTTTTATTAAGCGATCTTTATTTTAAAGCCTAAAAAAAATACTATTTTAGCCTATTACTTAATCTTATTTATTTGATTAGCAAAATAGACAACTTGATTCCAATTAGTAAACTCAATTTCTTGTGTTGTATCAGTTTCTCCACCAGTGATTTTCATAATTAATTGGATCATAATACGATCAAACCATTTGTAGCGAGGATATAAGAGCGCCCCTGCAAAAACAGCAGACATAGTGGGTTTCCAATTGATACGCTCTAGAAATTTACGAACATATACATTAGTTTCAGGTGTATCTTTTCCTGCTTTTCTGGCAGTTAAATTTACACCATAAAAATAGCTAAATTTGCTCTGCAAAAGTGCGGTATGATTTTCAATAAATTGATAGAGCTTTTTATCAAAATGCCCGTAGCGGATAGATGCACCAATAATAATTCGATCTGCTTGATTTAGAATGATATTTGCATCTGTAATTGAAGCAACCTTAATCTCTCCTTCGAGATATTTTGATAAATAATCGGCAATCTTTTTAGTCTGCCCATCATGTGTTGAATAAAGAATAATTGTTTGCATTATGCTTTCCAGAAAGTCGGGCTAAATAAAGCCAATAATGTAAAAATTTCTAAACGACCACAAACCATTGCTACAGTTAAGATACATTTTGCACTATCAGGAATTTCAACCATATTACTACTTACGATTCCCATGCCTAATCCAAAATTATTAATACAAGCTGATACTGCACTGAATGCATCAAATGTATCAACACCACAAGCAATGACACCTAACAAGCAAACCACAAATACTAGTAAGTAAGCTGAGAAGAAGGCCCAAATACTCCCTATGACTCGTTCATCCAAAATATGCTTTCCCCATTTAATTGGATAAACAAGATTTGGGTGGACAAATAATTTTAGTTCTCGACGGCCTTGTAAATATAAAACGAGAACACGAGCTACACGTACACCTCCAGCAACAGATCCTGAACAGCCACCAATAAATGAAGCAATAATGAGCAATGTTGGAATAAACGATGGCCATGAAAAAAAATCTGATGTGGTATAACCTGTAGTAGTCGACATTGAAACAGTTTGGAAAATGATTTGTTCAAAATTTTGCCAATTTGTTTCAAAATACTGACTATTAATCATAACTAATGCACATACTAAGATTAATAATAATTGAATTTTTACAAAAAACTTAAACTCTGGATCCCTAAGATAAGTTCTAAAGAAATGCCCTTTATTAATTTCAGAAAATGCTCGAAAATGTAATCCAAAATTACATGCTGAGATCCATAAGAAAATAATGGTAATGATATTAATCCAGCTGTTATTAAAATAGCCAATACTCGCATCATGAGTTGAAAAACCACCAATAGAAACTGTTGCAAAACTATGGCTAATTGCATCAAACGCTGTCATTCCTGCGGCATAATATGCCAAAGCACATAAAATAGTAAGTGATGAATAGATAAACCATAGAAGTTTCGCAATTTCAGCAATTCGAGGTCGCATTTTTTGTTCTTTAATTGAACCAGATCTTTCAACACGGTATAAAGACATTCCCCCAATACCCAAAAGAGGAATAATTGCCACTGCAAGCACAATAACTCCCATACCGCCTAACCATTCTAAAAATTGACGATAGAATAAAATCGCTTTTGGTAAATTGTCTAAGCCGACAATTGTTGTAGCACCTGTCGTAGTTAAACCAGAGAAAGCCTCAAAAAAAGATGATGCAACACTGAGATCTGGATTATCAAATAAAATAAATGGAATTGTTGCTAAACTGCCTAAAACAACCCAAAATGCAACAACAATAATGAAACCTTCCCGAGAACGTAATTCTTGCTTATGGGTATGGCAGCTCCACCAAAGAATAGCACCAACAATTAGGCTAATTATAAATGATTGCATAAATGCTTTACCGCCACCATCGCCGTAAATTAAGGCGACAAAAGCAGGTGCCAGCATCGTCACAGAAAAACACATGACGAGGATTCCAACAATGCGGAGAATAGATAAAATATGCACGATTATCTCACTTATTCCACAGGCGTTAAATGAAGTTGCCCTGCGGAGCGTTCTATTAGTTCTTGTTCAAAGGGTCTAAGTTTATCATCACTAATGCCTAACTCAAATATCACATTAGCTTCGAAAAGTTGATGATTGATCATAATAGAATATTTATCACATAACATTTGCAACCAATTTACTTGTGAATAATCACAAATCAATAAATAGCGAGTACACTCAATTTTTAATGTTGTCTCAAGTAATTTTAAAGCTTGTTGTACACCATTTCCATAAGCTCGAACCAATCCACCTGTACCGAGTAACACTCCACCATAATACCGAACCACCACGGCACTAATTTCACCAATCTGACTTGCTTGAAGCATGTTGAGCATGGGTTTACCAGCGGTTCCTGGTGGTTCTTGATCATCAGAAAACCCCAATTCTTGAAAATTATTCGGGGCTCCTGCAACAGCTGCCCAGCAATGGTGACGAGCTCTCGGGTGCAAATCTCGAATAGATTGCCAAAAATTTTTAGCTTCTACTAATCCTTCAGTATGTTTCAAGTAAGTAATGAAATGGCTTTTTTTAATTTCTTCTTCAAAAACAACCGCACTTTTGGGGATTAAATATTCCATTTCCGCCTATTCGTATTTATGTTTTATTTTGACCATATTTACTTAGGGTTGTATCATACACCTAAATTAATTTTACGAAGTATAACATAATGAATAAATTAACGAATCATTATACTCTTGATGCGCAAGGATTACGCTGTCCAGAGCCAGTGATGTTAGTACGTAAACAAATCCGTGATATGCAAGAAGGGGAAGTACTATTAATTGTGGCAGATGATCCTGCCAGCACAAGAGATATTCCTAGCTTCTGTCAATTTATGGATCATACGCTACTACATAGCGAAATAGAAAGTATCCCTTTTAGATATTGGGTGAAAAAAGGCGTATAAAAAGTGCGGTAGAAATTTTTGAAATTTCC
>NZ_AJSX01000020.1 GCF_000262245.1 Pasteurella bettyae CCUG 2042 | reverse complement strand
TGAAAGTCGAAAGTCGAAAGTCGAAAGTCGAAAGTCGAAAGTCGAAAGTCGAAAGTCGAAAGTCGAAAGTCGAAAGTCGAAAGTGTAAGTGTGATTGACTCATACAAATTCCTTAGGGTTATAAAATAAATTGAATTTAATAATAAAAACAAATGTTATGAATGATAAGGATTCGTATTTATATGTCAATCAACATTTTCATATTTTATGATTTAAATCACTTTTTATTAAATTTTAACCGCCTGATAATATTCTAATGGTTTCTAAAATGTTTTTAGAGCGGGTAATCGCAGAAATGACTGCCACCCCATCTGCACCTAGTTGTCTTATTTCGGGTGCGGATAATTCAGTAATTCCACCGATAGCAACACAAGGCCTATTAATTTGGTGCTCTCGAATTTGATGAAAAATTTCCATACCAAGCACAGGACTGTGATCTAATTTAGATTGTGTAGAGAAAATAGGACCAATACCAAAATAATCGATATTAGGATTATTTTGATTCGCTAAAGCTTGTGCTAAATTATTTATTGATAATCCAATAATCGGTTTTATTTTAGTTTTTAGCAGAATATCGTTGATTCCCATATCTGTTTGCCCTACATGAATACCATCAGCCTGTAGAGATAAAGCCAAGTCAATATCATCATTAATAATGAAAGGAACGTTAAATTCTTTACATAGCTTTTGGCATTCAATGGCAAGTTGACGTTTTGCTGCGGGATCATTTTCTAAAGAGTTCTTTCCTTTTTCACGGAATTGAAAGCAACTAATTCCGCCCATTAGTGCTTGTTTTAAAATATGAAGTAAATTTTCACCAGTATTGTTAGATAAATGGCAACAATCTTGTGAGCCAGCAATAAAATACACGGAAAGCATTGATTTCACTTTATTCATCACGATATGCCCAATGATTTGTTGGTCCATGTCCATGGCCAATGTTTAATGGATGGCTAATTGCCTCAGTAATAAATAACTTGGCTGTATGTATCGCTTGTGGAACAGTATAGCCTTTAGCTATTTCTGCGGTAATGCAAGCTGAAAATGTACAGCCTGTACCATGAGTATGAACGGTCTGATAACGAGGGGAAGAGAGTGTAAAATCTTCATCTGAAGTGAAAATCCAATCTTTACATACCGCACTTTTCGCATCATCTAAATGACCACCTTTGATAATAACCGTTTCAACACCTAAATTTTGTATAATTTCAGCAGCTTTTTTAATATCTGTTTCATTATGGATTTTAATCCCAGTAAGTGCTTCTGCTTCAGGAATATTAGGGGTTATGATATCTGCTTGAGGAATCATTAAATTTTTTAATGCACTGACCGCACTTTGTGGTAGTAAGCTAGCTCCACCTTTAGCAATCATCACGGGATCTAACACAATTTTACCAAAAGAATATTGACGTAAACCTTCAGCAACACATTCAATGCGATTAACATCTCCCAACATTCCAATTTTAACCGCTCTAATATCAAAGTCTTCAGCTATAGCTTTAAGTTGAGATTGAATTGTATCAATAGGAATAAGATGGATATCGTAAACGCCCAGCGTATTTTGTGCCGTCACCGAAGTGATGACAGACGTCCCAAAAACATTTCGCATTTGAAAAGTTTTTAAATCAGCTTGAATACCTGCACCACCGCCGCTATCGGAACCCGCAATGGTTAAGGTTTGTATTATTGGATTCATCATATGTTTTTACTTCTTGTTGATATTGCTAACACGTTGTACTTGAGCAGAGGTAATCGCACCTAATTGATTAATAAAATTAACCGCGAAGCTTCCATATTCTGTTGGTAGTAAGCCTTGCATTGCCAATTCTCCTGCAACCGCATAAGTTGCACAGGCTTCGACACAAGCAGAAAAATATGAATCCTTTTCAGCAACCCCAAGAAATGCGGCAATTACAGCACCGAGTAAACAACCAGAACCTGTGACTTTAGGAAGCATAGATGAGCCATTATGAATGGAGCAGAGTAGTGAACCATCAGAAATCACATCAGTTTCACCACTTATTGCCACAATACATTGATATTTTTGAGCCACGGTTTTAGCAATAATATTTAAATCTGCATCATTACCCGCCGCATCAACACCTTTCCCTTGCCAGCAACCTTCCGCTAAAAAAGCGATTTCCGCAGCGTTTCCACGTATAACCGTCACTTTGATCTGGCTGAGTAATTGATGTGTAACCTGTTGACGAAATTTCGTCGCACCCACACCAACAGGATCGAATACCACAGGAATACCTAATTGATTTGCTGCTTTTCCTGCAATCAACATTGCTTCAATATCTGCGGGGTGAATCGTGCCAATATTTATTAATACACCTTGCGCAAAATCTTGAATTTCTGCTACTTCTTTAGGCATTGTTGACATAAAAGGCGAGGCACCTAAAGCTAATAAGCCATTAGCGGAAAAATTGGTGACAACAATATTAGTAATACAATGAACTAATGGATTTTTTTGGCGAATCAGTTCTAAATAATGAGTTTGCATAGCAATTCCTTTTTGTAAAAAATGAAATTAACCAGCAATAAGACGAAAGGGAATAAAAGTACAAAAGATCTTTTATCAATAAACGAGAGTATTTTAGTTTTACTTGAATCTTTTACAATTAGTTTCCTACGCCAGTATTAGCTGTATCAGGTTCACGGGTGTTATCTCAGCTACTGAAACGTAGCACCCCGACTAATGTAATAACAAGTGTAATACCGTTCAAAATTTAACACAAAATTTGTTTTATAAAATTGTGAGTGAGATCACTAAAATGGAAAGGGAATCGAAGTAAAAGTGCGGTCTAAAAATTAAAAATTTTTTCTACAAAATCTAGAATTTTCATAAAATATTTTTTTACTATTTTCACCTAAAATTCATATATGGCGTAGAACTCTTGTCCAGATAACATATTGATATTATTAAATAAAAATGGAATTAATAGCTTTTCATTGTTCACCTCTTACTTTATGCACTGTTTTATTGTTAAATTCAATTTGTTCTGTTTTTGAACCAATACCCCCAAAGTTTTTCTAAAAATTAATAATATTTTTTATTATCCCCAAGGTTGTGCATCTGGTTTGCTGTGTTTAGCTCGCCATTTAATACATTCTGGCTCGTTCCATACATACTTTTCTTCGCATACGGGACCTTGTTCCAAATACCATCCTTTTTTTTCCATACATAAATTAACTTTAAGTTTATCACTTTCACCTAATACAGGATCCATTCCACAAGCTCGCATATCAACATCTCTTTGAGTGAAAAAGTCAAACTTCCCAATCCAAGCTCCAGTATTGGGGTCATAAAATGACTTTCCTGTATACCATATATAGTATGGTTTAGGTGGCTTAAACCCACCAAATGAACAACTAACCAAAAACGCAATACTAAAAATCATACAAAGTACTATCATAAAATTTATCCTATTATTTATTGTTTGAATTTCTGTTTAAATCATAAATTGTTCGTTCTTTATTCATAATTAGGTCTTTTTCATCTTTACGATAACCATCCGTTACACATTGTTTTTGTCCTAGACCATGACAATTATGCACCGATGAATCATCTCCAAACATATCAATCGTTCGTTTTATTATCCCTCTATTCTGATAATTATCATTCATTGTTGATGGATTTCCTCCTAATAGAAATGGTAAGCTACCTACGGGATCTAATTGATGATTTTCAATACGAATAGCCCCCTCTTTATTAGCCTCGTTTCTTAAGGAACCTGTTTGTAGCTGACTTAAGGAATTATCGGTATTAGTCACATTAGCTGCGGACCCCACCATTTTCACTTTTGTACCTGAGAGTAATTTAGCCTCACGATTTTCTTGAGTATTTAGTGAGTTTATGGCATTAGCCACTGTTAAGGTGCCTCGACTGTGTGAGCCAATAAACAGATTATCTTTACCATATTTGGTCATAATCTGTTTGGCTTGTAAGCTGGAATTATCCATTCCCAGTAAGTTACCAAAAGAGGTTTCAAATATCTTTTCATAACCAGCCACGAGTAATTCAGAAGATTTATTTTTTGCCTCTGGATGATGTACAAAATAAATATCTTTATGGATACGAGTATTTATTTTTCCTGATTCACTTTCTTTAGCCACATAGTTTTGCCACGCAAATTTCGCCGCTGCGTTTTCATCGTTAAAAATGCCATTAAATGCCACTACATACCTTGTTTCCGATTTACCAGTGAGCGGATCTTTATAGGTTACTTTTTGCAGGTGATTCCGTTCTTGATCGGAAACTTCTCTTAATTGATAAATATTGCGACCTTTACCTAATTCGCTAGCTCTATATTTATGAATTTCTTGTTCATACACCTCTTGAGTAATTTCTCCTTTTCTTAATTTTTCATCAGCTACTTTTTTAGCTTCATTATTAAGTTTGTTATTGAGATTTTCATCTATTATGGGATTTCCCTTTTCATCAATCTTGGCGGTCATCATTCTATGTTCGGCTATAAACATTGTTCGATAAGCCTCATCGGTTAACCCTGCCATATTTGAAAAGAATTGTCGTTTAATTGCTGAATCTGTTTCCGTTTCTTTTTGCAGAGATTGATAATCAGGTTTGTCTAAATGATGGGTTTGTTCTGTTGTTGATTTTGTAATACGGTTAATATTTTCCTGCCCCTCCGAATCCTGAATAGTGAATCGCCCGTTACTAATCACAGATGAAGTTGTACTGGAAGCATTTTCAGATTTCTTCGTATTACTCAATAAATTAACCGCTCCAATTTTTGATATAGCGTAAAAATCGGCACTATGTACGTCATTCTCACCTAAACCGAATTGAATTGGGCTACGATTGGCTTGATTTGGGTTGGACTGCTCAAAGGTTTCGCCGTTTCTTTCTCTGTTTATACGGTCATACTTTTCTTTGTCTTCCTTAGATGTTTGGTCCCTACCGACAGAGAATCCCATATCAAAACCTGTTTAACTGGCTTTAGCATTTGCATGATTTTTAATATCGGTAAAGCTGAATGTGCGTGCCGATAATGCATTTTTATCTGATTCTGCGGAGGAGAGAATAGCGCCCCCTGTAAGCTGTACCTTGTCTTTAATATCTACATCGTAACCGCCATCACCCGCAAAAATTCCCGCCTGTGTTTTCACACTAGCATAATCTGAG
>NZ_AJSX01000019.1 GCF_000262245.1 Pasteurella bettyae CCUG 2042 | reverse complement strand
CTAGGTCTTATTTTATTAATTCATTTACTGAAGTGAATTAATAAAATAAAATTTTTTGGCAGCAATAGTGCAATAGCTCCACCTGATCCCATGCCGAACTCAGAAGTGAAATGTTGTTACGCCGATGGTAGTGTGGGGATTCCCCATGTGAGAGTAGGTTACTGCCAAATACCCAATTTTGCGGAGTGGTAGTTCAGCTGGTTAGAATACCTGCCTGTCACGCAGGGGGTCACGGGTTCGAGTCCCGTCCATTCCGCCAATATATTTACCAATAGGGGCGTAGTTCAATTGGTAGAGCACCGGTCTCCAAAACCGGGTGTTGGGAGTTCGAGCCTCTCCGCCCCTGCCATTAATTTTATTATGAGCAAATTTAACAATCCGTTAGTTGAATGACTAGTGGATTTTTTATTATTGGCTTGTGGAAAAGTTGAATAATCAGACTTTTTGAATTTAATATTATTTTAATAATTTGTTATTGTAGGATAAATAAAATTATCGTTTAATGCGTATTAAAAGTGCGGTAGAATTTTAAAGTATTTATTCAGTTTTTCAGATAAAAAATAAGAAGGCTGATGCCTCCTTATCTCCTATTATTGTGATTAATGACTTTCTGCCATTAAGGCTTCAATTTCTGCTATTTCTTTTGGAACTGAACTAGTTAAGACTTTATTTCCATATTCGGTAATTAGGATGTTATCTTCAATACGCACCCCAATTCCTTTATATTGTTCAGGTACATTAGATTTAGGAGAAATATAAAGACCTGGTTCAACAGTTAAAACCATGCCAACTTCTAATGGGCGATTACGTATTTTTGAATTACGATTGCCATTTTGCGTATCTTTACTATAACTTCCTACATCATGCACATCTAAGCCTAACCAGTGACCTAATCCATGCATATAAAATTCACGATGTGCATCATTTTTGATAAGTTCATCAATATCTCCATGCATAATGCCAAGATTTAATAAACCTTGTACTTTGATACGCACCACTTCATCATTGACTTGCTGGATGGTATTACCAGCGACTAATAGCTCTAATGCACGTTTTTGAGCTTTAAGAACTATTTCATAAATTTCGCGTTGTGGTTGAGTAAACTTGCCGTTTACAGGAAAAGTACGAGTAATGTCTCCAGCATACATAGCAAATTCACAGCCTGCATCAATGAGCACTAACTCGCCATCTCTGAGAACTTGATCATTTTCTGTGTAATGTAAAATACAAGCATTTTCACCACCTGCTACAATGCTAGTATAAGATGGATAACGAGCACCAAAACGATTAAATTCGTGAAGAATTTCACTTTCAATTTCATATTCAAAACGATTTGGACGAGTTTGTTTCATCGCTTTAATATGCCCTAATGCAGAGATTTGTCCCGCTTGTTGCATTAAGCGTATTTCATTAGCAGATTTAAACAAACGCATTTCATCTAAGATTGGAGCCCAGCTAATATATTGCGGAGGTGTACTAAAGGCTTCATTAAGCAGTGCATCACCCCAAGGTTGTAATCCTTGATAATGATAAAGTGCGGTTAAATTTTTAAAAATTTTAGTCGCTTCTTGTTTGAAGTCTTCAATGGAGAAAGCTTTATTTATACGTAATTTAGTGGGCGCATTGATAACCCCTAAACGGCGACCGTTCCAAGTTTCCATGAGCGGATCAGAAGGACGTACAAAGATAGTTGTAGTTATTTGTGCATTCTGTTTGCTAATAATTAATGCAGAATCAGGTTCATTAAAACCTGTTAAATACCAAAAGTAACTATCTTGACGGAATGGAAAAGTGCAATCATTATTTCTGCGTTGCTCAATATTTGAAAAAACGATCATCGCTGAATTATCGGCTAATTGTTCGCCTATTTTTTCACGACGTTGAATAAATTCTTCAATAGGTAAAGCATCCATATAAGCTAAATCCATTTTCTACTCCTTAATGTAAAATCGGTTTTCCTTCAGTTTTAGAGGGATGGAAATGGGTATAGAACAAGGTTGCGACTGTACGCACATATTCAATGATTTCTTCTAAAGCTTCATTAAGCTCTTCTTCATTATCGTCTTCTTCATAACCTAATTGACAAATATCATGTAAATCATCAATAGCTTCGCCAATTTCATCTTTTTCTTTATCCAATTTAGGTTGGACTAAACCAAGACCTAAAAGAAAATTACTGGTCCATTCTGAGAGCGCATCTGCTCGGGAAAATACGTCATCTTCTTCTGGTAGCCATAATTCAAAAGAAAAGTTATCCATATCTGTTAGCTGTAATTGAATTGCTTGATAGACTTCAGCAACTTCATTTAATAATGAGGTTGGATAAGCATGGTTATCATTGGTGAATTGATAGAGGAGTGGTTGCCAGCTTTCATCATTGATACCTCCACATAATAAACCACTAAGAAAACCATGTAATTCTGCAGAAGTAGCGCCGATCCCTGAACTTTTAAGTTGTTGATTTAAATTTGAGTAAGAAATCATATATTTTCACTATTATTGCTTGATTAAGATACCGTCATTCTACCACTGTTTTGTGGATTATCTATGACGAAAATTTTTCTGTGTGGCATAATAAGAGAAATTTTGCAAAACAGGCGGTTATGATATGTCATCAAAAACGATTGAAGTTAATTTCTTAGGTCAAGTGTTACGTTTAAATTGTCCTGAAGAACAGCATGATTCATTGCGTGAAGCAGCAAAAATTCTAGATGCTCGTGTAAGTGAAATGAAAGAACGGACAGGTATTTTACAAGTAGAAAAAGCCTTGGCGATTGTTGCTTTAAATTTAAGTTTTGAATTGTTGCAAGAACAGCAAAAAACACATAACACAGAAAAAGTTTTACAAAACCAAATTGAGCAATTAACCCATTCATTAGAGCGTATTGCAATGTTAACCCCAATGCAAACTAGCTCCTATGAGATTGGTTAAAACTCGACTAGTTAAACTGTTCTCAGTAAATAAGGACTAGTCAAAAAAAAGAATTTACGTTAGTATACTTATAAAGACTTCCTGAGATGTTCGACAGCGGGTTACGTCCCTGAGCCGATACTTATATATTTCGAATTGGTTCTCTATTGTTGGTGTGTATGCTTACCTTGATCTTAGGATCCTGATGTAGGAAACCTGAAAACAATTACAACTGATTCCCTTGAACCGTCGGGTTCAAGGACCGACCACCCACAACGGCATCTCGGGTTCTTTTTACTCTTTTATATTTATGAAGAGCATTTCCCAACATCGTCAAGCAATTCGTTTACAAATACGAAAAAAGAGACAAAATCTTACCGCACTTGAACAAGCTCAAGCCGAGCAATTAATTACTCAAAAAGCCTTATCCTTGGTGGCAAAAAGAAAAGCACATAATATTGCTTTATTTTTGTCCTTTGATGGTGAAGTTTCGACAAAATTATTAATTGAGAGTTTATGGCAACAAGGTAAAAAGGTTTATGTTCCTCTTTTACATCCATTTACTAAAGGCCATTTATTATTTATCAATTATCGCCCCGATAGTTTAATGAAAAGGAATAAAATGGGTATTTCAGAACCTGTATTAAATGTAAATGATGTGATACCTATAGATGATTTAGATATTATTTTTACTCCTCTTGTTGCTTTTGATAAGTATGCTAATCGCCTTGGTATGGGCGGTGGTTTTTATGATAGAACCTTACAACATTGGCAGCAAAAGAATTTTCTTCCCGTTGGGCTAGCCTATGCTTGTCAGCAAGTAGATGAATTACCTATTGAAAGCTGGGATGTGCCATTGTATGACATAATAAGTGTTTAGAGCAAAGTGCGGTAGAATTTTAAAAAATTTTAGTATTCGCAGATATATAAATATGATCATCAAGATGAATGTATGCCTTTAATTTTAGATTAAAGGCATGATGAAGAGAATGACTGAATACTGATGCTAAAAATAGCTTGTTTTTATTAGACTACATTAGTTTTAATCATCCTTTAAATGTTGGCAACCCTCCATTCATTGCGAGAAAGTGGAAAATGGCAGTACATATGCCAAAGAGAATAACTATTACCAGCATTGCAGTTCCTCCCCCAACGATGAATCCTTCATTTCCTTTTGGCATTTTTCTTGATTTATAAGCAAGCACGGCTGGAATAATACAAGCCCAAATTGTTGCTACCGCACCTGCATAACCAATGGCTTTTAAGAAACCAAGAGGGAAAAGTAAGGATAAGCAGAGCGGGGGTAAAAAAGTGACAGCCCAAGATTTTGTACGCCCTAATTTGCTATTATCGAATTTGAAAAAATCAGCAAGAAAGGCAAATAATCCTAAACCTACACCAATGAATGAAGATAAAATTGCAGCAATAGAGAAGGCATGAATCGCTTGTTTGACTTCGTTACTGCAGATATTACTTAATGTATTTAGTAAAATATCAAGATTTCCATCATGGGCAATAATAGACGAAAAGTGATTACGTGGTAAATTACCAAAAATACTTAAGATCCAAAGTAAATAGAGGGCTAAGGCAATGATAGTACCTAATAGTATGGCATATTTTGCTTTTCTTTCTTCACCATAATAAGCTCGCATTGTTGCTACTGAATGATGATAACCAAACGAGGTTAATGCAACAGGGAGCATACCTATAGCATATTGTGCATAATTAGTTTCTGTACCTTGTTAATCAAATAATATGGTTAAATCAATATTTGTAGCTAATCCATAAGTACTAAAAATAAAAGATAGAGACATAAAAATAATTAATAAGACAGAAATACGATCAACAATACGTGTTGAATGCCAGACAAAATAGGAAAAAACGAATACAAAAACGACAGACCATAAGCGACTTCCTGATACACCTAAATCAATAAAAGGCTTCATTAAATTATCAAGTATACTGCCTGATGCTGTGATGTAGGCATAAAGTAAAATTCCACCAACGAAGTAAACTGCAAGATTATTGAGAAAATTAATTTGATTGCCTAATAATGCTTTTGTTACGGTACTGAATGACGCTCGGATATAAAAATGTTTATAAGATTCTAATAGTAGCCAACCTGAAATAGTCATTATTCCCATGGTGAAACAAATGGTTATTACAGACCATATTGTCCAAGCACCAGCGCCAGAAGAAGGTAAACCTAACATTCCAGCACCAACACATACGCTAGCAATAATGCAGGCTCCACCAAATATAGAAGGTTTCTTGTGCATAATAAGACCCTTATCAATATAGAATATTGATGTGAAATTTGATAAAAAGAAACCGCACATTAAGATAATATGCGGTTGATTTTACTAGACTTCTTTTAAACGTGCCGTGAAATGACGCAGGACTTTTGGTTCATAAGTAAAGGTTAACCCTTTAATATTCACTGCATTTTCTTTCACTTGTTTAAATGCCTCAATAATGAAATCCATATGAGTTTGTGTATAAGTTGCTCGAGGAATGGTTAAGCGTAATAATTCTGCTGGGCAAGGCAACTGTTTACCTGTTTTTGGATCTCTTCCCAATAAGAATGAACCAATCTCAACAGCTCGAATACCTGCGACTTTATAAAGCTCACAAGCTAAAGCTTGAGCTGGAAATTGTTCTGCGGGAATGTGGGGTAATAATTTACCTGCATCAACAAAGGCAGCGTGTCCTCCAGGTTGTTGACAAATGACACCGATTTCTTCTAATCCATTAACTAAATATTCAATTTGATTAATCCGATAGGCGAGCCAATCTTGACGTAACCCATCATGTAATCCCACTGCTAGACGTTCCATCGCTCCACCTTCTAATCCACCATAGGTCGGGAAGCCTTCTTGAACAACACACAAGGTTCTACATTCGTTATAAACGTCTTCCATTGCACTATCTTTGAAGCAGAGTAATCCTCCCATTGGTACCATAGCATCTTTTTTAGCGGACATTGCTAATGCATCAGCATAACGATAACTTTCATAAGTAATTTGTTCAATTGTCCAGTCTTTATACTCAGCCTCACGTTGTTGAATAAAATAAGCATTTTCAGCAAAGCGAGCAGAATCCATAACCACGGGAATATCATATTTACGAGCAATAGCATACATGGCTTTCATGTTTGCAATAGAAACAGGTTGTCCACCTGCGGAGTTACAAGTAATGGTACAGACAATATAAGGCACATTTTGGGGACCTACTTCTAAAATCCCCTGTTCTAATTTTTCTAAGTCAAAATTGCCTTTAAAGTCATAATTGACAGCTGTATCAAAGGCTTCCTTGATATAAGTATTACGAACTGTAGCACCATTTAATTGACTATGACCCTGTGTAGTATCAAAGAAGTAATTTGAAAAAACGACCATTTTGCTACGATCTAAACCTTTTTCTTGTTCACGTTTTTTAATTAACACAGGAATATAGATTTGTTCAGCTCCACGTCCTTGGTGTGTTGGAATGGTATATTCGTAGCCAAAGATTTCTTTCACCGCATTTGCAAGTGCATAATAACTGCGGCTACCACTATAAGCTTCATCTCCTCTTAACATGGCTGCTTGCATATTTTGTGTCACAGCACCTGTTCCACTATCTGTTAATAAATCAATAAAAATATCGTCACTATCTAGTAAGAATGGATTCATCCCCGCTTTAATAATAGCTTGTTCACGGTATTCACGTGTGGTTCTTCTTACTGGTTCAATGACTCGAATACGGAATGGTTCAGGTAAATGTTTAAAATTTTCCATAATAAAATCCTTATATAATTGGGCGAGCAATTATAAAATGCGATAAAAACACGTTACGTTATTTCAAAGAAATAATGTATGAAATTAGGTAAGAAAGAGAAGAGTGTATTATTTTATGGGAAAGAAAAAGGAAATTTTAGGGTCGGATAATACCCAGGCCTGGTTTGGTGAAAGTATTATGAGCATGCGATAATCCTCAGCTTAGCATTTAATATGATGAGAGTAACTTAGTTCTCTCGCTTATAGATTACAACATTCTGAATAATATAAATATGGTTTTCCATTGTCACGGATGACATATTAGAAATGTGAAGATTATCACAAAAATTTTATTATTTGACTTAATGGGATGTTAACAATAATCATCCCATTAGCATCACTCTGAGAGATCTTTTAGGCGATATTTTGTCTTACTATTTCGAATAAACATACCCCAGTAGCAACTGAGACATTAAGTGAAGATACCGATCCTGCCATTGGAATACTAATAAGTTGATCACAATGTTCACGAGTTAAACGACGCATGCCTTCACCTTCAGCTCCCATTACTAAAGCAAGTGGCCCCGTAAGTTTTGTTTGATAAAGTGTTTCTGTTGCTTCGCCAGCAGTACCTACAACCCAAATATTATGATTTTGTTGTAAATCACGGATAGTTCGAGAAAGATTAGTCACTCGAATAAGTGGAACAACTTCGGCTGCACCGCAAGCTACTTTACGAGCAATAGCAGTTAGCTGTGCTGATTTATCTTTAGGCACGATAACCGCACATACGCCAGCAGCATCTGCTGTACGTAATATGGCACCAAGGTTGTGCGGATCGGTAATTCCATCTAAGATTAATACTAAGGGATTTTTTTGATTGGCTAAGATCTTATCTAGATCATGCTCATTCATTTCCTTTGCTGGTTGTACACGTGCAATGATACCTTGATGAACCTCACCATTGGCTTTGTTATCTAAAGTTTGGCGATTAAGGAATTGTACAGAAATACCCAAATTGTGTAATTCTTTTAATAATGGTTGCAAGCGTTTATCTTCACGACCTTTAAGCACAAATACTTCAATAATGCGTTCAGGGGCAGTGGTTAAAAATGAATTTACTGCATGGATGCCATAAATATTTTCAGACATGAATTATTTTCTCTTTTTTGTTGTGGATTTTTTATCGGCTTTTTTATTTACCAATTTTTTTGATTTTTTAACCGCACTTTTAGCTTTTCCTTTACGGGGTGCTTGTGCTTTTTTACGTTGTTTCTCATAGCTTTCTGCATAGCGCATGGATTTTTTTGCATTATCTTTGGCTGTTTTACCTTCTCTACGAGGCTTACGTGCACTGGAAACTAAAGCAAAGTCAATTTGACGTTGTTCAAGGCTCACCGCTTCAACGCGAACTTTAATTACATCACCAATGCGATACACTGTACCACTATTTTCACCTAATAAACGTTGACCTGAGACATCATAACGATAGTAGTCATTTTCTAGGGTAGAAATATGTACTAAACCATCAATAAACAAATCTTTTAAGCGTACGAAGAAGCCAAAACCTGTGACTGACGAAATAATACCTTCAAATTCATCGCCTACATGATCTTGCATATATTCACATTTTAACCAATCAGCCACTTCACGAGTTGCATCATCAGCACGGCGTTCTGTCATAGAACAATGATCGCCCAATAAGTCCATTTCCTCTAAACTATAATGATAACCACCCGTGTCTGTAGTTTTACGTTTAAAACCTTGCTCTTTAGCTAATAGATATTTAATGCTGCGGTGTAAAGTTAAATCGGGATAGCGACGAATTGGTGAGGTAAAATGGGCATATTCTTCGAGAGCTAAACCAAAGTGACCAATATTGTCCGCATTATACATAGCTTGACTCAAAGATCGTAGCAACATCGTTTGAATTAATTCATGATCTGGACGTTCTTTCACTTCTTCAAGTAATTTTGCATAGTCTTTAGTGGTTGGCTTTAATCCACCTTCTAGACTTAGTCCGCATTCAGCAAGAAAACTACGGAATGATACCAATTTTTCTTCGCTTGGCCCTGCATGAATACGAAATAGTGCGGGTTCTTGATGGCGTTCCATAAAGTTCGCTGCCGCAATATTTGCCATAATCATACATTCTTCAATGATTTTGTGAGCATCGTTGCGCTCTACTTGCTCAATACTTTCGATACGACCTAATTCATTAAAAATAAATTTACTTTCAATCGTTTCAAAGTCAATGGCGCCACGTTGATGGCGTGCTTGTACCAAGGATTTGTACATATTGTGCAATTCTTTCAAGTCAGGTACAAGTTCTGCATAACGTTTACTAAGCTCTTCATCACCTTCTAAAATACGAGCCACTTTAGTATAAGTAAGACGAGCATGAGAATTCATTACGGCTTCGTAGAATTGATAGCTTTTTTGTTCTCCTTTATCTGAAATCGATATTTCACAGACCATACATAAGCGATCAACCTGTGGATTAAGCGAACATAAACCATTAGAAAGTACTTCTGGCAACATTGGTACCACACGATTTGGAAAATATACAGAATTACCTCGATTATGCGCTTCAATATCTAATGCTGTACGTAGGCGCACATAGTAACTTACATCGGCAATAGCTACCCATAAACGCCAACCACCATCTTCACGCTGACAGTAAACAGCATCATCAAAATCTCGGGCATCTTCACCATCAATAGTGACCAAAGGTAATTTTCGTAAATCTACACGACCGACAGTTGCTTCTTCAGGAATTTCTTCTGTAAATTTTTTAATTTGTTTTTCTACGGCTGCTGGAAAAGTATGGGGAATTTCATGATTACGGAGAGCAATTTCTACTTCCATACCTTTTGCCATATTATCACCAAGAATTTCAGTGATTACTCCAACTGCTTGGCTGAAACTCGCCGTACGAGGTTTAAGCTCAACCACGACAACTTGTCCCATACGAGCACCTTTTCGGCTTTCATTGGGAATTAAAATATCACGATTAATACGGCTATCATCAGGTACCACATAGCCGATCCCTTCTTCAAGGAAGAAACGACCGACAATTTGTTTTTTACGTCCTTCTAGGACACGAACAATACGCACTTCACGGCGACCTTTACGGTCAAGCTGACCTGGTTGAGCAAGTACATAGTCGCCATGCATTACACGTTGCATTTGTGTATTAGGAATAAATAAATCTTCTTTAGCGTCTTCTACTTGAAGAAAACCATAGCCATCACGATGTCCAATGACCGTTCCTTTCAGTAAATCTAATTTTTCAGGTAGTACATAACAACGACGTTTATTAAAAACAAGCTGACCATCATTTTCCATTGCTCGTAAACGACGACGTATACCTTCGGAACGTTCTTCATCTCGAATAGCAAAGGCTTTCAAAATTTCTTCTCGAGACATCGGTGCATTATGCTGACGGATAGTCTGTAGGATAAACTCACGACTTGGCACTGGATTATCATATTTTTCTGATTCTTGTTGATAATTAGGATCTAAAAGTGCGGTCTGATTTTTGATTTTTTTTATCATAATCTTTTCCTCGTTAGCGGATAGTGATTATTAATCATAGTTAGTTTGACATTGTGAGGGGCTGAAAGCAAGGAAAGAAATGGTTATCTTTGGAAAGTAGAAAGGTTTCTTAAATATCCTATCTCATTGTTTACAATAAAAAACCCAGCCGGTAAGCTGGGTTTTCATATCAAGTGACTTGATATTATTCAGCAACAACATTCACATTTAATGAAGTGAATACTTCACCGTGAAGTTGGAATTTAACTTCATGCTCACCTAATGTACGAATTGGGCCTGTTGATAAACGAACTTCACTTTTCGCAACTTCAACACCAGCTGCTTTAATAGCTTCAGCGATTTCACGAGTAGTGATAGAACCGAATAAACGACCTTCGTCACCAGCTTTAGAAGCGATAGTTACAGTTTCTAATGCTGAAATTTGTGCTGCACGAGCTTGTGCTGCTGCTAATTCAGCTGCAACTTTAGCTTCGATTTCTGCACGACGTGCTTCGAAGTGTTCAATGTTAGCTTTAGTTGCCATAACCGCTTTACCTTGTGGGATTAAGAAGTTACGAGCAAAGCCTGATTTAACATTAACTTGTTCACCAACATTACCTAAGTGAACAATTTTATCTAAAAGAATTACTTGCATTACCGTTATCCTCTATTAATTACTGATGATTGTCAGTGTATGGAAGTAACGCTAAATAGCGAGCGCGTTTAATTGCACGAGCTAATTGACGTTGATACTTCGCACGAGTACCGGTAATACGGCTTGGAACAATTTTGCCGCTCTCTGTGATGTAGTTCTTTAATGTAGCGATATCTTTATAATCGATTTCAACTACGTTTTCCGCTGTGAAACGGCAGAACTTGCGACGACGGAAATAACGTGCCATTTGGCTAGTCTCCTAATCTATAAATATTCGATATGTTCGGCATGTAAAACCAATTGGCTTAAGCCATTTGCTGTTTTATGAGTGGTAATGAAACCAACCACTAACAGTTTACTACCGACCGTAATGCTTTGAGTTTTTTGGATTAATTGATTGCCACTAAATTGAACGGAAATTTTACACCATGCTTGGCGAGCTAATCCTGCTTCAACTTGCTCAGAACGGTGTTCTAAACAAATTCGGCAATGTTCAATTCCATTAGGGCTTTTGCTTCGTTTAGGTTGGCCAGATACAACTCCAACTATGGATAAACGATTATCAATTTTCAAATTACTCTTCAGCATCCTCAAAATCGTTGTTTTCAACTTCAGCTGAAGCGCGACGTTCGTCTTTCGCTTTAACCATTGGGGACGCTTCTGTTACGGCGTGCTTAGTACGAATAATTACGTTACGAAGAATTGCATCATTGTAACGGAAAGTTGTTTCTAGCTCGTCGATGACTTCTTGAGGCGCTTCTACATTCATAAGCACATAATGTGCTTTGTGTAATTTATTAATTGGGTATGCTAATTGACGGCGACCCCAATCTTCTAAGCGATGAATTTGACCGCCAGCTTCTTTTACAGAACCTGTATAACGTTCAATCATGCCTGGTACTTGTTCGCTTTGGTCCGGGTGAACCATAAACACGATTTCGTAGTGACGCATTACTGCTCCTTACGGGTTAATCAGCCTCCGACTGTTAGATCAGTCACCAATCTGCGGAAGCAAGGAACGAAAATTAAATGTGACTGCAAGGAGCGAATTATACACTTCTCGAAAAATTAGCTCAAGTGTTTATTTTACGGAAACGAATATTCTCAGTATTAAAGATATTTTGCATTACATCGGTGCCTGTCATCTCACTGCATTTTTGTTTTAATTTAATTAATTCCATGCGTAAGTGGTCTAGTTCGTGTAAGCGTTTAGCAACATCACGAATATGTTTATCAAGCAATTGATTGACTTCTTGAACTTGCTTTTCAGATCCATTTTCAAGATTTAGTAACATTTTAATTTCTGACAATGAAATGTCTAGGTTACGACAATAACAAATAAAACAAAGACGTTGTAGGTGTTCGGATGTATAGATACGGAAATTACTGGGAGTGCGTTTAGGTTTGGGCAATAGGCCTCTCTGTTCATAAAATCGAATAGTTTCGTTAGTACATCCTACGGCTTTTGCAAGTTGACTGATTCTCATTTTTATCCTTTGATTTTATTAGAAAAAACACTTGACCATAAAGTTACTTTATAGTTTATCATAATTTGCAATGAAACGAATATTAGAGAATTAATGTGTTGTTAAATTTAAATCAAAATAGCTTATTAGATAATGTGACTAACTATTGGGATAATCGTGCAAAAGATTATAGCCAACATAATCAACAAGAATTACAAAGTATTAAACGAGATAAATGGAAAAAAACGCTTCTTGGTCATGTTCCTCAGGGGGCTTCTAAAGTTTTAGATGTTGGAATGGGTCCAGGCTTTTTTGCGATTTTGATGGCAAAGGCAGGATTTCAAGTAACAGGGATTGATGCAACCCATAATATGCTTGAACAAGCTAAACAGAACGCACAACAAGCCAATGTGAATATTGATTTTGTGCAAGGTGATGTGCATCAACTTCCTTTTGCTGATGAGAGCTTTGATGTTATTGTTACGAGAAATGTTACATGGAATTTGCAACATCCAGAGCAAGCTTACCAAGAATGGTTTCGTGTATTAAAGCCTAATGGACGCCTTATTAATTTTGATGCGAATTGGTATCTCTATTTATATGATGAACAGCGTCGTAAGGCTTTTGAGCAAGATAGAGCGAATACAGCAAAAAGACAAATTGAGGATCATTATGAGAATACAGATACCCATGCAATGGAAGCTATTGCTCGCCAATTACCTTTAAGTCGCCAACTTCGCCCTCATTGGGATTTGCAGCAGTTATTGAATATCGGATTTAGTCAATTTGTCGTTGATACAAAAATAGGGGAAAGACTCTGGGATGATATTGAAAAAATCAATTATTGTTCTACCCCTATGTTTATGATTGTCGCCCAGAAATAATTTCTAGCATAAATAATTATCATCAGGAGAAGGAAAACTGTATGAAAAAAATTTTTATTTTTTTGACCGCACTTTCAGTAACAACAGGAAGTTATGCTAATCAAGCCAATAATGAATTAGATTATGCGAGTACTAAAGATATTCGAGATATTAATCCGCATCTTTATTCTGGTGAAATGGCAGCACAGAATATGGTTTTCGAGTCTTTAGTAATTAATACGAATGATGGCGTGAAACCTTGGCTTGCAGAAAGTTGGTCGATTTCTGAAGATGGAAAAACCTATGTTTTCCATTTACGTAAAGACGTGAAATTTTCTAATGGTGAAAGTTTTAATGCCAATGTTGCGAAACTTAATATGGAAGCAGTAATTGAAAACTTTAACCGTCATGCTTGGTTAGAGCTAGTACAACAAATTGATCATATTGAAGCACCAGATGATTTTACTTTGGTCTTAAAACTTAAACATCCATATTATCCAACGTTAACTGAATTAGGATTAACTCGTCCATTCCGTTTTCTTTCTCCAAAATGCTTTAAACAAGGAAAAACCCTCAATGGTGTTGATTGTTATGTAGGTACAGGGCCTTGGATGTTAGAAAATCACAATAAAAATGCATATGCTCGTTTTGTCCCGAATAAAAATTATTGGGGGAAAAAGCCAGCATTAAACGCTGTGAATTGGCAAGTTATTCCAGATCGTCAAACAATGTTGTTAGCTTTTCAGAAAGGTGATATTCAGCTAATTTATGGCGCAGATGGCGATATGCTGGATATGGATTCTTTCAAGCAAATTAGTCATTCTCAACAATTTGCTTCATCAATGAGTGAGCCAACGGCTTCTCGTTCTATTGTATTAAATAGCGCTCGCCCTTTAACTAAAGATAAAAAATTACGTCAGGCTTTAGAATATGCGGTTGATAAGCAGGGAATTGCTACGGGGATTTTTAATAATGCTGAAACCGTAGCCGAAACCTTAATGTCAAAAACAGTGCCTTATGCAAATGTTGACGTGAAAACCTATGGTTTTGATTTAGCAAAATCTGCAAAATTATTAGATGAGGCGGGTTGGATTTTAGAAAAAGGTAAAACAATTCGTGAAAAAGCAGGTACTCCACTTTCGTTATTGCTTTCTTATAATGTTAATAATGCTTCAGAAAAAGAAATTGCAGAGTTAATGCAAGCTGACTTTAAAAAACTTGGTATAGATCTACAGATTTTAGGGGAAGAAAAGCAAGCCTTTTTAGATCGTCAAAAATTAGGTGATTTTGATTTACAATATTCACTTTCTTGGGGTAAACCTTACGATCCTGCTTCTTTTGTGTCTTCTTTCCGCATTCCAGCACATGCAGATTTCCAAGCACAAAAAGGATTACCAAATAAAGCAGAAATTGACCGCACTATTGGTGAGTTGCTTATTACCCCTGATGAACAAAAACGCCAAGCATTATATGCAGATCTGTTTAAAACACTGGCAGATGAAGCGGTATATATTCCTTTAACTTATTCTCGTACCAAAGCTATTTATGCGAAAGCATTAGAGGGCGTGGCTTTTAACCCTTCTCAATATGAGATTCCGTTTGAGAAGATGTCTTTTAAATCAAAATAAGCTAAATCGGAATGCAAAGCTATTTTATTCGTCGCTTACTGATGATGTTTCCACTTATGCTACTCATTTCATTTGTCGCATTTGTGTTGTTAAACCTTGCACCATCAGATCCAGCAGAAATAGCTTTGCGGATCAATGCGGTTACCATAACTGATGACGTGATCGCTGATATGCGTCATCAGTTAGGATTAGATTTACCTTTCTTACAACGCTATCTAAATTGGTTGTGGCATATTATCCATTTAGATTTAGGGCGTTCCTTTTTGAATAATCAGCCTGTACTTTCTGAAATATTACATGCATTACCTATCACCTTATATTTAGCTTTTAGCGCATTAATTATTATTTTAGTGGTGTCTTTTGGTGGTGCATTAATTTGTGTGATTTACCCAAATAGTAAATGGGATCAAAGTATTCGAGCTGTCTTATTTATTTTTACTGCGATACCTAATTATTGGCTCGCATTATTATTAATTTGGGGATTTGCAGTTCATTTTAATTGCTTCCCTTCTAATGGCTTATCTCAAGCTTCAGGGATTATCTTGCCCGCTTTAAGCTTATCTCTAGGTTATATCGGCACATATTTAAGATTAATTCGTGGTACCATGTTGAACCAATTAGAGCAACCCTATGTATTTTATGCTAGAGCTCGTGGTTTATCAGCATCTCAAATCCTATTTAAGCATGTATTAAGAAACTCGCTACATAGTATTTTAGTGGCATTAGGTATGGGAATTCCAAAATTGATTGCGGGTTCGGTTGTTATTGAAAATATTTTTGCATTGCCAGGAATTGGACGTTTATGTATTCAAGCAATCTTTGGACGAGATTATCCAATGATTCAGGCTTATATTTTACTCATGGCAGTGCTTTTCCTGTGCTTTAATTTTATGATTGACTTATTGCAACATCATCTTGATCCAAGATTAAGACGAGGTGAGTAATGCTAGCCTTATTTTTATCAAGATTACGCTATAATTATTTTGCACAGTTTTGCTTAGTTGTTGTGTTAGCGGTTTTCTTGTTGGGGATTTTTGCTCCTTGGTTAACTCAATTTGATCCTACTGTTGCGGATATTCGCCAAAAATATTTACCGATGAGTGAGGTACATTGGTTTGGTACGGATCATCTTGGACGAGATATTTTTGCACGTATTCTTTTTGGTATTCGAGTTACGGTATTTTATGCACTATGGGCAATGTTTATTACCTTATTGATCGGCATTGTAATTGGTATGATAGCTGGGGTGTTCGGTAAAAAAGTTGACGAAATACTCATGCGTTTATGTGATGTAATGCTTTCTTTTCCTAGTGAAGTCATGATATTAGCTTTAGTGGGTATTTTAGGGGCTGGAATTGAACATATCTTATTGGCGGTAGTATTAGTCAAATGGGCTTGGTATGCTCGTATGATTCGAGGTACTGTCATACAATATATGCATAAAAATTATATTCGTTATGCGCAAACTATCGGTGAATCTTCTTATCAAATTATCTATCGTCATTTATTGCCCGTCACCGCTGCAGAAATTATGATTTTAGGTTCTGCGGATATTGGATCTGTGATTTTATTGATCTCTGCACTTTCTTTTTTGGGATTAGGCGTTCAAGCGCCCGTGCCTGAATGGGGAAGTATGCTAAGTGATGCAAAAAATATTATGATTTTACACCCCGAACAAATGTTACCAGCAGGTATAGCTATTGTATTGGTTGTGGTGGCATTTAACGGTTTAGGCGATTTTTTACGCGACGTATTTGATCCTGATAATCGAATTAATTTTACTAAGGTGAAAACTGATGAACTCTGAGCTATTAACTATTCATCAGCTATCTATTAAGGCACCAGATTCAACTTTTCCCTTGATCGATAATTTAAATTTATCTCTTCAATCTAAGCAAACCTTAGCAATAGTTGGAGAAAGCGGTAGTGGTAAGAGTTTGTTGGCAAAAGCGATGATGGGTTTACTGCCTAAAAATTTACAAGCACAAGGACAAATTTATTTTAAAAATCAGCAAATTTCTTCTTCTAGCCTGAAGAAGCCAGTAGGGATGAGTTTGATTGTACAAAATGCAATGAGTGCATTTGATCCTTTAATGAGCTTAGAAAAACAATGTATTGAGAGCTTAGCATTAAGAAAAATTTTTGCAAAACATACCGCACTTTCTAAGCGAGATTATCTGCAACAATTGGCTTTGGCTTGCGAACAAGTGAAACTATCTTCTGATATCTTAAAACGTTATCCTAACCAACTGAGTGGTGGTCAGCTACAACGAGTCATGTTAGCGTTGACATTAGCTATGGATACAGAATTGATCATTGCTGATGAGCCCACAACAGCTTTAGATGCCATAACACAATTTGAAATTTTGCCTTTATTTAAACAATTGGTTGAACAAAAAGATTGTTCACTTATTTTTATTACCCATGATTTAGGCTTAGTCAAAGAATTGGCAGATCAGATTGCTGTGTTAAAAACAGGGCAATTAGTAGAGCTACAGGCAGCTCGACAACTGTTTAACCAACCTCAACATAGTTATACTCAGTATTTACTTTCCATGCGGGAAAAACTTAATCGTGCGTTGCATTCTATTAAGGGGGAAAGTTATGTGTAGCTCTCCATTATTGTCTGTAGAACATATTTCAAAAAGCTATTCCTCTTCTTTTTGTTTATTAAAATCTGCTAACCAGCAAGTTTTAAATGATGTTTCTTTTCATTTAGATAAGGGGCAAAGTCTAGGTTTAGTGGGGGAGAGTGGTTCAGGTAAAAGTACATTAGCTCGTTTAATTTGTGGTATTGAAAAGCCTGATTGCGGCAGTATATGGTTAAATGAACAATCTATTTTCAAACCGAGCAATCGACTAAATAGTATTAGTCTTGTTTTTCAAGATTATCAGTCTTCAATTAATCCAACAATGACTGTATTTCAAGCGATCAGCGAACCTTTAAGAATTCAAGGAAATTATACCTTGTCGCAATTACAACAGCGGGTGGTAGAATATTTGGATAAAGTAAATTTATCTGCTGATTTAATGTCTCATTATGTTTATCAGTTATCTGGTGGTCAGGCTCAACGTGTTTGTATTTGTCGAGCATTAATAACTCATCCTTCCTTAATCGTTTTGGATGAACCCGTGAGTTCCTTAGACTTAGTAACTCAGGTTCAAATTTTAGATTTACTGATTCGTCTTAAACAAGATTTTAATCTGAGTTATTTTTTTATTACACATAACATTCAAGTATTGTGTTATTTATGTGAGCAAGTGCTTTTCTTCAAGCAAGGACAAATAGTGGAGCAAAGTGCGGTACAAAATCTAAAAAATGTGACATCAGATTATGCAATTAAACTCTTATCATCAGTGATTTAACATTGGCATTAGACATAAAATTTTTCTAAAAAATACCGCACTTTAGTTGCTTTTGTGCGGTATTTTTTTTCGATTAACATTCATGGCATACCACAAAATTATATTCATGACGTTGTGCAATTTTTGCCTTGCGATGTTTTAACCGTTTAATCCGAGAGTTACGTCGATGAGATAAATGTAATGATAAACTAGTCGTTTTTTTTAAAGAAGGTTTACGTCTTCTAATTAACATACTTATTACTCCTATTTGTTTTGAGTTTCAGATGATGTTGTGGGCGTTTTTTCTGAAACAGGTTCATTTTGTATTTTCTCTGAAGAGCTGGAATCATTTATCTCAATATTCGGAGAAAGTGTTTTTTGTTCGTTTTCTTTATTATCAGCATTTTCTTGCACTCGATAATAATTAATGATGCTGTTCATGTAGCGACGAATATTCTCCACATATTGAAAAGCTTCATAACCTCGGGCGTAACCATATTTTAAATTGCTGTAATAACGTTTTTCAGCTAATAATGGTAAATTCTTTTTTACGTCAAGCCAATTATCAGGATCTCCGCCTAAGTTTTTAGTAAGCCTACGAGCATCTAACATATGTCCTAAACCCATATTATAGCCCACTAAAGCAAACCAAATTCGATCTTCACGAGGAATACTATCAGGCACTTGAGCAATTAACCAATGTAAATATTCTGAACCGGCTTTAATACTTTGTTCTGCATTAGTGCGATCATTAATTTTCATTCGATCTGCGGTAGCTTTTGTGAGCATCATCATACCACGAACGCCCGTGGTTGACGTGGCATTTTCATTCCAGTGAGATTCTTGATAAGCTACGGCTGCGAGTAATCGCCAATCGAGTTCTCCTTTATATTTTTCAAAAAGGGCAGCATATTTAGGCAATACAGTAGTAATAGACTTAATATAATCTCTCATATCTACATAATCAAACTGACTGAAATGATTAAAGTATTTTTCTTCAATACGTGCAGTTAATCCACCTTCAATAGAATTATTCATAAAGTCTAATAAGGCGGCTTGTAATTCATTGTAAGAGTTATTAGGTAAATACCAATGTACTGTCGCTTCATCTGTCACATCGAAGGCTACTGCAATGTTTGGCTTAATTTGTTGTACAGCAGAAACATCAATAGAATTAGCGATAGTATAATTAATTTTACCCTCTGCCACTTGTAATAATAATTCTTCTTGAGTCAGGTTATCATCTAATTGCCATTGTAGATTTGGATATTTACTTTGCCCTTCTATTAACAGTTGTGGTAGTTCTGTTCCACTGGCAATAATTAGTTTATCTTTAACTTGGTTTAAAGATTGTGGACGAGTTTCGCCTTTCCGATAGACCAACTGCCAAGAGGCTGAATAATAAGCTGGGCCAATTTGAAAAGCTTCTGCTTTTTTAGGTTGGAAGAGCAGATTCGCTGCGGCAATATCAATTTTATTATTTTCCAGAGCATTGAAGAGTTGTTCACTATTATTCATTGTTTTCATTTCGAGCTTTACGCCAAGATAATCGGCAAATGCTTTGCTTAAATCGTATTCAAGCCCAGCCTGTCCCTCGGTGCCAATGAAATAAGACACAGGATTATTGACGGTTCCAACAATAAGTTTGCCCCGTTGTTGGATAGCGGTATAACGATTTTCTTCTGAACGCATCATTTGTTGCCAAGGGAAGACCATATCAATAGCCCATAATAATAGCGCTAGTGCAGCAACGATACGTAAAAATAAGCCTTTCAAATATTTTTCTCTAGAAATTGATTATAAATTGGAGGCATTGTAACTGTTCGGCACAGAATACTCAAATTTGTGATAATTGATGTAGATTTCGAGAGCGGTTTTACCGCAAAACTGCGGTAAAAATTTTGAAAATTTTTCAGATTATCAATTGAAGTTAATTGCTCGAGTTTTCCCATCGTACATAAAAGATGCCTTCAATCAAAAGCAAAGCAAACGTTTTCGTTTTGGATGGATTTCATTTATAATAGAGGAAATTTTTAGTTAACTAATTAAGGTATGCTCCCTATGTTCAAGCGCTTTCGTGGCTCGCCAGCCCTTTCTGAATTTCGTTTAAACCAACTTCAACAAAAATTTGCCAATGCGAATTTACCTGTGAAATCCGTGTATGCGGAATATGTGCATTTTGTCAATTTAACCGCCCCGCTTTCTGCGGAGCAAGAAGACAAACTCAGCCAGCTTTTACACTACGGTCCAACCCTTGCGGAACACGAACCTGTGGGCGAAACTTTTATTGTGATTCCACGCTTCGGAACCATTTCCTCTTGGTCGTCAAAAGCCACCGACATCGCTCACAACTGCGGTTTGGCTCAAGTGGCTCGTGTGGAGCGTGGTTTGGCGTACTATTTTGATTTTGAGCGTGCATTAACTGCTGAAGAACAGACCGCACTTTCTGCGTTGTTACACGACCGTATGATGGAAACCGTGATCCGCAATGAAAGCGAAGCGGCAATCTTATTCACCCAACAAGAACCAAAACCCTTCACTACCGTGGATATTTTAAACGGTGGTCGCAAGGCGTTAGAAGAGGCGAACATTAACTTAGGTTTAGCGTTGGCAGACGATGAAATTGATTATTTGGTGGAAAACTTCACCAAATTAGGGCGTAACCCGAACGACATTGAGCTGTATATGTTTGCTCAGGCGAACTCGGAACACTGCCGCCACAAAATTTTCAACGCAGACTGGATTATTGACGGCGAGAAACAGGAAAAATCGCTGTTCAAAATGATCAAAAACACCTTTGAGAAAACCCCTGACTATGTGCTGTCTGCCTACAAAGACAATGCTGCGGTAATGGAAGGCTCAAAAATCGGGCGTTTCTTCCCTGATCAGGACGGTCAATACCGCTACCACGAGGAAGACGCTCACATTTTAATGAAAGTGGAAACCCACAACCACCCAACCGCTATTTCGCCATTCCCAGGCGCGGCAACAGGTTCGGGCGGGGAAATCCGTGACGAAGGGGCGACAGGGCGTGGTGCCAAACCAAAAGCTGGTTTGACCGGTTTCTCGGTGTCTAACTTAGTAATTCCAAACTTTGAACAGCCTTGGGAAAATCCACTGTCTAAGCCAAGCCGTATCGCTTCGGCGTTGGATATTATGATTGAAGGCCCGTTGGGCGGTGCGGCGTTTAACAACGAATTCGGTCGCCCTGCGTTGTTGGGTTATTTCCGTACTTACGAAGAAAAAGTAAACAGCTTTGCGGGCGAAGAAGTGCGTGGCTACCACAAACCGATTATGCTCGCTGGCGGTATCGGCAACATTCGTGCCGAACACGTGCAAAAAGGCGAAATCCCTGTGGGAGCGAAACTGATCGTGCTTGGCGGCCCAGCGATGAACATCGGCTTGGGCGGTGGTGCGGCTTCATCAATGGACAGCGGTAAATCCAAAGAAGATTTAGACTTCGCCTCCGTGCAGCGTGAAAACCCAGAAATGGAACGCCGCTGCCAAGAAGTGATCGACCGCTGCTGGCAGTTGGGCGACGAGAACCCGATTTTATTCATTCACGACGTGGGGGCAGGCGGTTTGTCTAACGCTATGCCTGAATTGGTACACGACGGCGAACGAGGCGGTAAATTTGATTTACGCAACATCCTTTGCGATGAAAAAGGCATGTCGCCGCTGGAAATTTGGTGTAACGAATCGCAAGAGCGTTATGTGTTAGCCGTTGCCCCTGAAAAATTGGAATTATTCACCGCACTTTGTGAGCGTGAACGAGCGCCATTTGCCGTGATTGGCGAAGCGACAGAGGAAAAACACTTAACCTTACACGATGCGCATTTCGGCAACGATCCGATTGATTTGCCGATGAATGTGTTACTTGGCAAAACACCAAAAATGACCCGCAATGTTTCGCAAAAAAATGTGGAAAACGCACCGCTTGCAACCGCTAATATCAACCTGAAAGAGGCCTTGCACCGTGTGTTACGCTTGCCTGTGGTGGCGGAAAAAACCTTCTTAATTACCATTGGCGACCGCTCGGTCACCGCAATGGTGGCGCGTGACCAAATGGTTGGTCCGTGGCAAATTCCTGTGTCTGATGTGGCTGTTACTACGGCTGGTTTAGACACTTACCACGGCGAGGCAATGTCTATGGGCGAAAGAGCCCCTGTTGCCTTGTTAGATTTCGGGGCATCAGCTCGCTTGGCGGTGGCGGAATCCATCACCAACATTGCGGCAACCGATATCGGCGACATCAAACGCATTAAACTTTCTGCCAACTGGATGTCGGCGGCAGGTCACGCAGGCGAGGACGCAGGCTTATACGAAGCCGTGAAAGCAGTGGGCGAAGAGCTTTGCCCTGCACTCGGCTTAACCATTCCAGTGGGCAAGGACTCAATGTCGATGAAAACTACTTGGGAAGAAAATGGCGAGAAGAAAACTGTCACCGCACCGCTTTCCCTTGTAATTTCAGCCTTCGCTCGTGTGGAAGATGTGTGTAAAACCGTCACTCCACAACTTCGCACCGACAAAGGGGCGAGCCGCTTACTCTTAATTGACTTAGGCGAAGGCAATAACCGCTTGGGAGCAACCGCCTTAGCACAGGTGTATAAACAATTAGGCGACAAACCAGCTGATGTGGTAAATGTTCAAGCGTTAAAAGACTTCTTCAACGCAATGCAAGCCTTGGTGGTGGAGCGTAAATTATTGGCTTACCACGACCGTTCAGACGGTGGTTTGATCACCACTTTGGCAGAAATGGCGTTTGCCGGCAACTGCGGCGTGGATGTGGATATTTCAGCCCTTGGCGATAACGATTTAGCGGTGTTATTCAACGAAGAATTGGGTGCGGTGATCCAAGTGGCAGACAGCGAACTCAATGCTGTGCGTGATGTGTTGAAAGCTCACAATTTAATCCACCTTACCAAAGAATTAGGTGTGGTAACGGCGGACGACCGTTTTGAAATCAGCCGCGGCTCACGCAAATTACTAAGCGAAAAACGCTCTGAATTGCGTGGCATTTGGGCAGAACTCACGCACCAAATGCAGCGTTTGCGTGACAACCCAGAATGTGCAGACCAAGAATTTGCCGCGAAAAAAGGCCCGAACAACCAAGGTTTATCTGCATTCTTAACCTACGATGTGAATGAAGATATTGCCGCACCATTTATCAACAAAGGCGTGAAACCAACCATTGCGATTTTGCGTGAGCAAGGCGTGAATAGCCATTATGAAATGGCAGCAGCGTTTGACCGTGCAGGTTTCAATGCGATCGATGTGCATATGTCTGACTTAATGGCAGGTTGCCATAATGTCAATAATTTCAATGCGTTAGTGGCGTGCGGCGGTTTCTCTTACGGCGATGTGTTAGGTGCTGGTGGCGGCTGGGCGAAATCAATCCTGTTCAACCCAGCATTGCGTGACCAATTCAGCCAATTCTTTGCCAACCCGAACACGCTGGCGTTAGGTGTGTGTAACGGCTGCCAAATGATCTCTAACTTGGCGGAAATCATTCCAGGCACCGAAAACTGGCCGCGTTTCGTTCGCAACAAATCTGAACGCTTTGAAGCCCGTGCCGCAATGGTGAAAATCAATGACACCCATTCGCTCTGGTTCAATGGAATGGCAGGCAGCCATATGCCGATTGCGGTTAGCCACGGCGAAGGGCAAGTGGAGTTCAAATCTGCCGAGCAACTCGCAGGCTTAAAAGCCCAAAACTTGGTGGTCGGACAATACATTGACAGCCAACTCAACCCAACGGAAATCTACCCAGCCAACCCGAACGGCTCGGCAGAGGGGATTACCATCATCACCAACGTTGATGGACGAGTAGCGGCAATGATGCCACACCCAGAGCGAGTGTTCAGAGCGATCAGTAACTCTTGGTATCCAGAAGATTGGACGGAAGATGGGGCTTGGATGCGGTTGTTTAGAAGTGCGAGAGTGGCACTTAAATAAACATTAAGGAAAGCACTTGCTTTGGCGGGTGCTTTTTAATTTATATAACCAATAATATTATTTGGAAAGGTTTATGATAAAGTTAGATAAATCAATGCTAGCATTAACTAAAAATGCTTATTTTTATAAATCCAAAGGAAATGTAAATCATTCAGAAATTCTTAATTATGCAAGTAAAAATTGCCAAGAAGGAAAAAATTTTATAGTTAATATAGTAGAAGAAGAACTTGAATTCAATGGAAAATCATACACTTATTCATTGCGGATTTTCCCATCTCAAAGAGATGTGTATTTTATTAATAATCCTGATATAAAAGAGTTTATTGATATTATTCATGCTTATGCCGCTGGCGATTTCTCAACAAGGGGCGAGTATTTATCTTGTTTGTCGTTTTGGAGGATTTGATGATAACCGTTTGCTTGCCTTACACCGCTTACAAAAAGCCAAAATTTCCACCTTTGGCTTTGAACGCCCTGCGGATTTTAATCTGCAACAGTACCAAGATGAAGGCAATCTTGGCTTTTCTAACCAAGGAAAAATCCGCCTTTCTTTTTCGATTGAACACGGTGAAGGTTTTCATCTGATCGAAACCCCACTTTCCAAAGATCAAAAACTGTTGGAAGAAAGCGAAGAATACTACCGTTTCCAAGCCACTGTTGCTGATAATGATATGCTGAAATGGTGGTTACGGCGATTCGGCGATAATATTTGGGATATTGAAAAAGAACAACTTTAATCGAAGACATTTTAGCCAAGGGCTTAAAGAATTGTTGAAATTACAAGGTGTGGAAGCAGGCGACTACTATGAACCGATGACCGAAAAAGTCAACTAACAGCAATTAGCTGTAGAGAAAGAGCTTAAAGCGAAATTTCTATAACAAACAATACATTTCATAAAACTTCCTTGAATATTCCCCCTTGATAACCAACTGTTCAAGGGGCTTTTTTGTAAATATGATTTGCATTCTTTATATATTATGAATAATCCATCTAAAAATCCTCCACCAAGCATAGACGCTATAAATTGCATCGCTTTTCTGATCGTCCAATAAACCATGCCCAACTTCATTTCTTAAATTTGGACCTAATGAGTTCGAAAATACAGCTTGTAGTTCAAACCATAGATTATCGCCTAAAATCTCATTATTTTGGGTTTATCTAACAAGGACGATAGCCCAATTTTATGCTCAATACCATCAGAGTCAGTTGTCGTTATCATTACGCATTTCAACTTCCCAACAAAAACTCCCCAATATGCTGATGTACAATCCCATCAATATTTTCCTGCCAGAAATCATCCATTGTAATAACATATTTCGGGTAATTATCGGCAATAGCTTGTAGTGGGGAGAATTCCCGTTGAACGGTTTGTTCGCTTTCTAGTTTATAGGCGACTTGGATATAGCGTTTTTCATTCTGTTTTTGTGCTACAAAATCTACTTCTTGTGTGCCGTGTTTGCCAATGTAAACCTGATAGCCTCGACGTTTGAGTTCAAGATAGACTACATTTTCCAAAATACCTGCAATCAAGCTGGTACGAAACCCCATTGTGGCATACAGTAAAGAAACATCGCCCAAATAGAATTTTTCTTGGGTTTTCAAAATTTCCTTGCCTTTCAGATCAAATCGTTCTACTCGATGCAAAATAAAGGCACTTTCCAATGCTTTCAAATAGTTATAAACAGTATTGATATCTACTTTTCGTTGTTGGCTTTTAAAATAATCTGCAACATTTTTGCCTGAAAAGGTATTTCCAATATTATCAAAAGCATATTTGACAATGCGTTCTAATAATTCTACATCTCTGATTTTATGCCGTTGCACCGTATCTCGCAGAATCACAGAAGCATAAATATCCTGCACGATTTTATATGCGGTTTCAGTATTATAGTCTGCTGTATGCACCATAGGAAAACCGCCTTTTTGCAGATATTCGTTGAAAAGTGCGGTCGGATTTTCGCTATTTTTTTGCGAATAACCAGCTTTGAAATCTAAAAATTCTTTATAAGATAGAGTTAAAATCAGTATTTCCACATAGCGTCCTGCTAGATAAGTTGAAAGTTCAGACGAGAGTAAATGCGAATTGGAACCTGTGATATACAAATCAACATTGAAATCCACCATAAAAGCATTTACGGCTTTTTCCCAGTCGGCAACTTCTTGGATTTCATCAAGCAGCAAATAGTATTTGTCTGCCGCCTGAATTTTCTCTTTTATTAATGCATAAAGCTTTTCGGCAGTTTTGAACTCACTAAATGCAAAACTTTCAAAATTGATATGGATAATTTGCTGTTCGCTAATACCTTGTGCAATAAGTTCTGCCCTCAATAATTTCATTACCGTAGATTTACCCGAACGGCGAATCCCTGTAATCACTTTGATTAAAGGTGTGTTGATAAAAGGTTTGAGTTGTTGAATGTAATTTGGTCGATTGATCATAGTAAAGTATTTTGGTTATGTTCTAAATTAAGAACAATTTTACTATTTATTTTTGGTTATAACCATAAAAATATCATAAATAATTATTTTTTTATGAGTATGAATTGCTAGGAGTTGATCATTCTGTTGCGTTTGGGAGAACTATTTCGATTTTTACCGCACTTTTCTCACTTTCTCGACTTTTAATTTCAGATTTTTTCCTGTTTAAAAGATCTCTATTTTTTATTTAACGCTAAAAATAATTTTTTAGCGACACAAAATGACTCATCTATACATAAAATACCCTAAATTTATAGAGGAAAAACAAATGAATACAGAAATTGAAAACATCATTCATCAATTACAAAAATCTGAAAAAATCCTTGTTAAACAAGGTAATATCATCAGAACTGAATTAGAAAAAAATGAGCTGATGGCTTTATTTAATGCAGCTTTATCTAGTGATAATTCTATTCATCTTGACGAAAAGGATCTGAAATATGTCAGCGAAATGAAAAATCTTAAAAGTTATGATATTCGGATCGAGACTTGGAAAAATGATAAGGAATTGGCACATCAATTAAGTCTGGTTTTTCAAGAAATTAGACGGTATCAACATTTATTTTGTCATATAACGGTGAGTCTCGGCTTTAGTTTGGCAGAATATTGTACAGTGACAGACTGGGTAAGATTGCTAATGTCTGATGATGGCGACTTTTGTTTTGGAATGAAGTTTGAAAGAGATGAGAATTTTGCATTAAAGTTATTCATTTTAGCAGGCTATGAGCTTTAAATTTTGTGGAGAATAAAATGTTCCAACTTACCTACTGCCAGCAAGCAGGCAACAAACACCAGAAAAATCAAGACGCACTATTCAACGGCAAAGCCGTGTATCAATGGCAGCTGAAAAATGCGGAAAGTGATATTTTAGACGATAAAAAAGTGATTTTGGGCGTGGCGGACGGCATTTCCAACTGCCCAAAACCACAGCTTGCCAGTCGGTTTTTAATGGAAAAGATCGCCACCTGTAAAGCGTTAAATGCCGCTTGGTTACGCAATGTTCAAGCCGAACTTTGTGAGCGATTTGCCTTGTCTGATTTCGGCACTAGCAGCACATTTGTCGGCTGTGAGCTGCATTTTGATGAAAAAAGTGCAGTCGGAAATGGCAATGTTTTGAATGTTGGCGACAGCCGAGCTTATAAAATTTCTGCAACGGACGAATGGAGCCAGCTTAGTTTTGATCACTCCGTGCTGGCAGAAATGAAAGCTCAAGGTTTAGCTTTGGCAGAAATAGAATACGCCGCAATGTATCACGCCTTATCGGATTGCATTACCGCAGATTTTGATGCGGCGGATTTCCGCATTCATTCGGCTGCCTTTCAGCTGGAAAAAGGCGAAAGTATCTTGCTCTGTTCGGACGGTTTGCACGATTACATCACTCCACAACAGCTTGCTCATATTTGGCAACGCTACACCAATAACACCGAACGGTTACAAATTTGCAGAAAAATGGTGAAAAAACACCGCTTGTATGATGATTTTTCGGTGGTGGTTTGTGAAATAGTGTAATTGTGCGACACAAATTGTCGTGTTAATCCATAAAATTGCTCAAAACAATACAAAGGAGTAACTTATGAAAAACGATCTTAACTACGCCGCTGAACTTATCCGCCAAGCAGATGGCATTTTAATTACCGCTGGGGCAGGAATGTCGGTGGATAGCGGTTTGCCTGATTTCCGCAGTGTGGGCGGATTTTGGAACGCCTATCCGCCGCTGAAAAAATTCAATTTGCAATTTATGGACATCGCCACGCCGCAGGCTTACCAATACCGCCCCGAGCTTGCCAAATGGTTTTTCGCTCACCGTCTAAACCAATATCGCCAAGCCGAACCGCACGAGGGCTACGCCATTTTGCAACGCTGGGCAGCGGAAAAACCGCACGGCTATTTCGTTTTCACCAGCAATGTGGATGGGCATTTCCGCAAGGCAGGCTTTGCTGAAAGCCGCATTTACGAATGCCACGGCACATTAGACCGCTTGCAGTGCGTGGAGAATTGCGAGGATAAATCTTGGTGGTCATACGGCTACCGCCCCGTAACTGATGATGAACAATGTATTGTTACCAGTGAAGTCCCAACCTGCCTACATTGCGGCGGCTTGGCTCGGCAAAATGTGCTGATGTTCAATGACTGGACATACAGCGAAGGCTACCAACTTGGCAAACAGGCGTTGCTAGACGAATGGCTACACAAAACGCAATGCCCTGTGGTAATTGAAATCGGTGCAGGAAAAGCCATTCCCACTGTCCGCAATTTCTCTGAACGCACTGCTAAACAGAAAAAAGGCGGACTTATCCGCATTAACCCCATAGATGCAGGCGTGCCCAAAATGCATTTTTTAAGTTTGGAAATGGGCGGATTGGAGGCGTTGAGGGCGATTGATAAATTATTAAATAAGTAGAGTTGAAGTTTTTTCTAACAAAATCAATAATTTATTGCTTGCTTGCTTGCTTGCTTGCTTGCTTGTGATAATTGTGTGAGAATTATCCATCTTTTAAAACACGGAGCTATTTATGGAATCTTCTACTACTATCCGAAAAATGTTAGCCAATGGCCAAATCATTGTTCCAAGTTATCAACGAGCTTACTCTTGGGAAAGAGATAAACAGGTAAGCCAATTTTTGCAAGATTTGGAAGAATACCGCAAAAGCCAGTCTCATTCAGCTTATTACTTTGGGCATTTTCTTTTTGAAAATAAAGGTAATGATATTTACCACATTGTTGACGGGCAACAGCGATTAACGACGATTGTTATTTTTGTTGCTGCACTTTTTCAGCGTTTAAAAGAAATTCATAATGTAAACGGTATTGAAAAATTACCGCCTAAATTGCAAGCTAAATATGGTGAAATGATCAAGTATTATGAGCAAGATCGTTTCCAAACGGTTGAGTATGACAGACTCTTATTTAAAGATGTCATTATTGATAATGTGAAAAATTCAGAAACAGAACTGCAAAGTGCAGATACGGAATCTAAGCGTCGTTTCTTACAAGCATTTCAGTATTTTTATGCGCGTTTTGTAGATTGTGACGAAGAAAAATTGTTAAGGTTATTGGATATTGTCAGTGATGCCGCTTGTACTACTCACGCAGTAACAGATGAATCAGAGGCTATTCAGATGTTTATTTTCCAAAATAACCGTGGTAAGAAGCCGACAGATTTGGAAATAATTAAAGCAGAATTGATGTTTTATGTACATCTTTATGGCATATCTGCGAAAGACAGTTTATTAAATGAAATTAAAGATCGCTTTGAAATCATATATAAATCCATATCATCAATAGAATATAAAATTAGTGAAGATGATGTTCTTCGTTATACTATTAGAGTGTATAGCAATAATTTGAATACATTGAATGATATGACACCGCAAGAATGGATTGCTAAAAGATTAGAAGAGAAAGGTGTTCAATTTATCCAAGAATTTGTTTTAAAACTTTCTCAAGGTTTTGAAAGTTTGAAGTTGTTCTTTACTAAAGATGATCAAGATACACATCAAATTCACTCTTTCATTTCATTAGGGAACTTAGGGGCTGTGATGCCATTTGTGTTAAAGGCTTATAACTTCAGTATTCCTATGGAAGAAAAAGTAGCATTATTCCGAGCATTAGAGTCTGTTTTATTGAGACACAGATTATCAGGAACACGGGCAGATTTAACGGCAAGATTAAATGGTGTTTATCAAGAATTTATTGCTGAAAATAAGAATATTACTCCAATTTTGGCTAAGATTGATGAATTGAAAACAACAAACTACGAATGGTGGGGATACTGGACAAATGATATTGTCAAAAAAGCATTGTTAGGGAATGTTTATCACCCTGTTGCTAAATTTCTATTATGGAAATATGAAAATCATTTGGAGTCTCAAAATGCCAATGGCTATGCATTAACTCGTTTTGATGAAGTAAAAAGTCCGGAATTAGAACATATTTCGCCTAAAACACCGAGAGATCAATCTGAAATTGCAAGTGGCTATGATGATTACGATAATGAATTTGAAACAAGTTATTTGCATTCATTGGGTAATCTTTTGCTGATTTCAAAGTCTCAGAATTGCTCTTTGGGGAATTGCTCATTTGATGAAAAAAGAATGAGCTATAAAGACAACCATCTGGCACAGCAACGAGAAATTTTCTCAATGACGGAAAATAATCCGAAATGGAAAAAAGCAGAGATTGAGAAACGGCGGGATAAAATTGTTGAATTTATCATGTCAGTAATTTAATTATTTTATTTAACAAGCGGTGCAATTTTGCAAAAACTTCGCAAAATTGCACCGCTTTTTTATTTTTTACGACTTTTAATTTGGGGGATAAGCCTGTTTTAAAGAGAGGGATATTATGCCCTACTTGGCCAGAAAATTTAGCATTTTGCGACACTAATTGTCGCAATGGTAAATAAAATAGCCTTATTCTTAATGAAACAGGAGTATAAAAATGAAAAAATACCGTTTAATTGAAGGTGACAAAGAGTATAGAGGGCAAAAGCTCTATCAAATTCAGGCGTTGCGAGATTTTACGACCAGTAATAATACCGAGGTGAAAACTGGCGATTTGGGCGGATTTGTAAGTGGTGAGCATAATCTTTCCCACGAGGGGAATTGTTGGGTGGCAAATTCGGCAGAGGTGCGAGATAAGTCTTGCGTATCGGAAAATGGCTATGTGGGTGGTTTTAGCTATTTGAATGGTGCGGTGCAAGTGTTTGGTAATGCTCGTATTACAAGGGGAGATTTTTATGGCGAGGTAAAAATTTATGATAACGCCAAGGTTTCTGTTAAAGGTACAGTTTGTGATGAGGTAGAGATATTTGGAAATGCAGAGGTAGGCGGTAAAAATACGAATATTTTTGATGCAGTTAAAATTTTTGAAAATGCTGTAATAGGCGGTTCTTTGATCTGCGATATTAAGATTGGCGATAATGTTCAGATTTATGGCAATGCTCAAATTGGGACGCAGTGTTGTTTAGCAGGTAATGCTGAAATTTATGGTAATACGAGAATTAAAGGGGGAAATGTAGATATTCAAGATAATGTCAAAATTTGTGGTGCTGAAATTACGGGTGGTAATCGTTTTAAAAATAATGTCCAAATTGTAGGGCAAAACATCGTAATTAGTGGCAGTGTATCTTTTTCAGAAAATGCCAAAATTATAAATACTGATGAAACACAGAGCATTGAAATAGGTGGCGATGGTACGATTGCAGGCAATGCGTTTATTCGCTCGCAAAATGATTTTGTACAGAGCAAGATTTTTTCCGATTTTTTGGAATATTTCACAGCCTATAAAACCGAAAACGGCATTGAAATTCGCTATAACGATCAGTCTTTTTCCCCAGAGCAAGTGCGTAAAGCATTATCGGCTTATACAGAATATGAAACAGCTATTCAAATTGCAAAATCACGCATTTTAGGAGATTTTTAATGAAATATCGTTTAACTGAAAACACCGTGGAATATCGCGATAAAATCCTTTATCAAATTGAAGCCTTAAAAGATTTTAAAATTGAAATTGAACGAGGCTGGGCGTTAAAAGTTAAAAAAGGCGATTTAGGCGGCTATATTGAAAAAGAATCTAACCTTTCTCAAAAAGGGAATTGTTGGATTACAAAAGCAGTTTATGTGTTGGATAATGCTCGAGTAGAAAATGATGCGGTTATTAAATGTTGCTGTGTAGTGCGTGAAAACAGCCGTGTATTTGGGCGCGCTTGGCTTTCTGATGAAAGTATTGAAAGTTATCAATCTGATATTTCAGGGCAGGCAAAAATTTATGGTGATGCCTTTATTTATAAAGTGGGTTTAACAATGACGGGTAATGCCAAAATATACGGTAATGCAGAAGCAAAATATACGCAATTTGATATTTATGGTAATGCGATATTTTCAGCAGGGAGAGTATCAGGTGATGATAAGGGGTGTATTACTGTAAGCGATAATGCGGAAATACGAGGCGGTTGGTTAAAAGATAATTGTTCTGTATCTGACAATGCCAAAATTTATGGCGGTTGTGTTAGTGATAATGCTCAAGTTTACGGTAATGCTAAAATTTATGATTCTGATATTTGTGGCGAAGCGATAGTGGAGGGTAATACCGAAGTGAAGTTTGATACTAACATTAGCGGTAATGCCTATCTTTGCGGCAATGCGATTGTTGAGCGAGATGAGGATATAATGACCTTTTCCAATATTGGCACGCTGGCACTATTGCTTAATAAGGAAATAGAGGGAATGCAACATCTCACTTTTTTCCGTGCTGGCGATAAAATACAGATGACGATTGGGGGAGATTTTTATGATGACACGGATAAATTTTTACAACATATGAAATTATTCTGCCAAAATTTGCAAGCAATGTTGGAAATGGCGGAAAAGCGGTTTGCTTAAAAGTAGGAGCAAAAAATGAAAAAAGATCTAAAAATCGTGGTTTTAACTGGGGCAGGTATTTCAGCGGAATCGGGCATTCGGACTTTCCGTGCGGAGGATGGGTTGTGGGAAAATCATCGGGTGGAGGATGTGGCAACGCCTGAGGGCTATAAGCGGGATCGTGAATTGGTGCAACGCTTTTACAATGAACGCCGCCGTAAGCTGTTTGACCCTGAAGTGCAACCCAATGCGGCTCATCTTGCCCTTGCCGAATTAGAAGTGAAATTGGGCGAAAATATGCTGATTGTGACGCAAAATGTGGATAATTTGCACGAAAGGGCAGGCTCAAAAAATGTGATCCATATGCACGGCGAACTGTTGAAAGTACGTTGCCCGAATAAAGGCTCGGCGTATGAATGGCAAGGCGATGTGACTGATGAAAGCCGTTGCACCTGCTGTGTTCAACCTGCACGGCTGCGTCCGCATATTGTTTGGTTTGGCGAAATGCCGTTGGAAATGGCACGAATTGAAAAGGCGTTGATGGATTGTGATATTTTCGTTTCTATCGGCACATCGGGCAATGTTTATCCAGCGGCAGGCTTTGTGCAAGTCGCCAATAATTGGGGAGCGAAAACCGTTGAGCTGAATTTAGAACCGAGCAAAGTCAAAAATGCATTCCAAGACGCAAAATACGGCAAGGCAAGTGAAATTGTGCCTGAATTTGTGAAAGCGGTGTTGGCTCAGTTGGAGAAATAAGGTTGCGAGCGGTGCGAGTTTGTAGATTCACGATTAACCTTGCGATTATCTTCTTAGCGAACTATTCGGAAATTCCGAATGGTTGAAATTTCATCAAGTTATTGTGTATTAAAAATCGCTTTTAAATGTTCATTGATTGTTTGCGTTTGTACCCCAAACAGCTTCGCCATATTTTTTTGCATCAGCTAAAAAGTTTCATCAATATATTGCACTTCAATATGCACATCCTAATTGGCAGAATAGAAAAGAATGTTAGCACTGGTAGGGGTAGTCAAATTTGTCATTTTAAACTCTTTAATTGGGCGTTACCTTACCATAAAGTGCGGTCGGTTTTTGCGGAATTTTTGTGATCTGCATTCCAAAATTTGCAGATTTTTTGCAAATTTTTACCGCTTTCTGTTTTATGCGACATTAAATGTCGTATCAACTCATATAATTTCTTCTGTGAAATCAGTAGAAGGAATGTTTTATGAGTCACTATCAATTAAATCCCTCCACCGTTTCCCTTTATTCTGAAAAAATTATGCTAAAAGCGATGTTTGAGCATAGCTTATTTTCGGAAATATTTAATGTTCATCGGTATGATGAAATTGTAAGTTCAATCGGACTGCCAGAGGAATTTGGCAAAGATGTGGATATAAAAAAAGCCTCTCGTGAATTATTGACTCAGCGGTACAAAGCCATTTTAAATCGAGATAATTTGCCTGAGCAGTGGCAAACTGCCTATGAGAATTTAGCCCTTTTAGGGCAGTTTTTAGATCTCACATCTTGCGAGCAGGCTGTGATGCGGTTTGTGTTTCATTTCCGTGCCGAACGAAATTTGCACAGCCTGCTTGAATGTTTCCCTAAAATGGATTTAAGCCAAACAGCCTTAATTTTAGCGGATTTTCTCGGGCAAAATCACAAAGAGCTTAAAACGGTATTGGGTAAAAAGAGCAAATTAAGCAGCTATGGCTTGATTGATCGTAGCTATAGCCCCGATCAGTTTCACGATTATTTGGGCTGGGGCGATGCCTTAGATTTTGATGATTTTGTGATTGTGCCGATTACTGAACAATCCTTGATTGAGCGTGCCACCGTGCCAACCACGCCTTCTACGCTGAAACTTTCGCATTACGATCATATTGCGAAAAATCGTGAAATGATGCTGAACTATCTGGACATTGCGGCGAAAACGCAGAAAAAAGGCGTAAATATTCTGCTTTATGGCGCGGCTGGCACAGGCAAAACCGAGTTTGCCGCACTGCTTGCCGAAACGCTGAATCTGCCTGCTTACACAATGGCAAGCCAAGATCAAGATGGCGATGTGTTGAGTGGCACGACTCGTTTGGAAAATTGCCGTTTGGCTCAAAAATTATTGGCAGGCAAAAGTGCGGTCATTATTTTTGATGAAGTGGAGGATGTGTTTGCTGGCTCTTTTACCGAGCGTTCGGTGGCACAAGAACACAAGGCTTGGGTCAATGATTTCCTTGAAAATAATACGATTCCGATGATTTGGATTTCCAATTCGGTGGGTTGCATTGATAACGCTTATCTCCGCCGTTTTGATATGATTTTTGAAATGCCGATGTTGCCGAGCAAGCATAAAGAAACGCTGATTACTGATTTGGTGGGGGATAAATTATCGGTAGAATATGTTCGCCATTTTGCCCAAAATGCCGATTTATCGCCTGCGGTTTTAACTCGCACGCTCGGGGTAATGAATGCGTTGCCAACGGAAAATCAAGCGAATTTTGCCGCCAAAATGCTCGTAATGTTCAACCAAACCCTGATTTCGCAAGGTTTTCGCAAAATCGAACCGCTTGTTGAGAGCAAAATTGCCTACAATTTGGATTGGGTAGCGTGTCAGGAAAATTTGCACAAAATCACGGACGGCTTGAAAAATACTAAGCGTGGCAGAATTTGCTGCTATGGACCAGCGGGTACAGGCAAAACAGCTTGGGCAAACTGGCTGGCTCAGGAAATGGTCTTGCAAGTGTTGGTGTGCCAAGGTTCGGATTTGATTTCGCCTTATGTGGGCGGAACCGAGCAAAATATTGCTGCCGCTTTCCGCCAAGCGAAAGAGAACAATAGGGTGCTGATTTTTGATGAAGTGGATACTTTTTTGTTCGCTCGCCAAAGCGGACAACGCAGTTGGGAACATAGCCAAGTAAATGAAATGCTGACCCAAATTGAGAAATTTGACGGCTTGCTGGTGGTTTCCACCAATTTAATGGATAACCTAGACCCAGCGGCACTCCGCCGTTTTGACATCAAACTGCATTTTGATTATTTGAAATTGGAACAACGCAAAAATGCAGCGATCAGCCAAGCGGAAAAATTGGGGCTGCCAGCATTAAGCGAAGCTGATCTTTCCCGTTTTCAGCATTTTGAAAATCTTACTTTGGGCGATTTTGCCGCCGTCTCACGCCGTCACCGCTTCGCTCCGTTTGAGAATGTGGCGGATTGGATTGCTGCGTTAGAAGCGGAACTTTCGCTAAAACCCAAAGTGGATAATCAGTTAGATAAATGGGTATTGTAGGTTAAGTAAGCGGTGGATTTTGCGAAAAAATTTGTAAACCCCACCGCTTGTTTTTATTCTATTTTTTCAATTTCGCTATTTTTTCCAAAAACTTATTAAAATCGCTTTTAAAAGTGCGGTCTTGAATGACACGGAATTTTTCATATTCGCTTTCCGCTTTAATTCTTGCCATTTCGGCACTGATTTTGCCTTTATCGTGTAAGATCGGGTAATTTGACAGCATTAAGAAATTATTTAAGAAAGTTTCCCATTCCGCCATATTCATTAAAATCTACCGTCTAGCTCGGTTTTCGGCAAGATCTAGATAAGCAGAAAACAACTGATTCAGCTCGCTGATATGAGCTTCTTCCAAATAATTTTTCGCTACCGACACATCGCTTTTCAGAATTTTGCCGTCGGGGGCATTTCGCCAAGTGGCCAGCCCCATATTCGGTGACTGGCTATCGGCTTTGTGATAAATCAGTTCTGCTGCAGTTTGCTATGTAATTGCCCAATGCAATTTATTTTGCATGGTAGCGAAAAATTGTTTGGTGAGTGGCGATTTTGGATCATAATCGGATGATAACGCATACAGCTCGGTGATTTTCTCGTAAAAACGGCGTTCCGAAGCTAGAATTTCACGGATTTTCTCCATCAACTGCTCAAAATAATCCAGCCCAAACTGTTTGCCTTGTTTCAAGCGTTGATCATCAATCACAAAGCCTTTGATGATAAATTCACGCAGTGTATTGGTTGCCCAAATGCGGAATTGAGTCGCTTCACGGCTATTCACACGGTAGCTCACGGCGATGATGGCATCGAGATTGTAGAAATCAATATTTCTTGCTACTTGGCGATTACCTTCTTGTTGAACTATTCGAATTTTTCGAGTGGTTGAAATTTGAGCTAATTCTTCACTCTCAAAAATCTGTTTTAAATGGAAATTGATGGTATTGGTTTGAACACCAACAACTCCGCCATATTTTTTGCGTCAGCCAAAAGGTTTTATCAAGATATTGCATTTCAATATGCACATCTTGATTAGCTGAATAGAACAGAATATTGGCACTAGTCGGGGTAGTCAGATTTGTCATTTTAAAGTCCTTAATTGGGCGTTACCTTACCATAAAGTGCGGTCGGTTTTTGTGGAATTTTTGTGATATTCATTCCAAAATTTGCAGATTTTTGCAAAATTTCATCACTTGTGAGTTTATGCAACACATTATGTCGCAATTTTCCAAACCTTTACCGCACTTTTGTTGATATAACTATCTTTTTAATTCCAGCTAAAGATTAGTTAACTTTACTTTTCCTTTGCGGTTCTTTACATAAAAGGCGAGTATAATTTCCTAGAAGAATAAAGATAAATGATTTCTTTTATTCTGGAATTTACTTAGCTTATCGTTTATGAAGGATTTATTATGAATTTTGATTTAAGCCAATTACTTCAAGGTCCAGTACGTGATTTAGTGTTAAATCAAGTCACTCAAAAACTTGGTGTATCAGCAGAAAATGGAGGTAACTTATTAACCAAAGGTCTTTCAATGATTCTTGGTGGTATGGTATCTAAAGCAAATACTCACGAAGGTGCTGGTAATTTATTTGATTTGATCAAAAATACGGCATTTCCAAGTCATGCAAATCCGTTAGAGGCGCTCACAGGCAAAGCTGATATTGATGCTGAGAATAGCTTGTTAGATTTAGGTAAATCATTATTACCCAGTATTTTTGGTACAAATACAGAGTCTGTTACAAATCATTTAGCGGCTTCTGCGAATACTTCTGCTGATGCGGCTAAAGGAATATTAGGAATGTTATTACCTGTGGTTTTCTCATTCTTTAAAGGTAAAATGAATAGTGGATTAGGGGTATCAGCATTAACAGGTATATTAGGTGGTTTAGCAAAATCTGTGGCACCTCATTTAGATAGTAGCGCATTACAATCATTAGGCTTTAAAGGTTCTTTTGATGATGTGGTTGCTAATATGGCGAGATCCAGCGTAACCACTTCGGCGGCACCTAGCACTGCAACAGTTGAGAAAAAATCAGGCTTAGGCAAATGGCTAGTTCCAGCCTTAGTGTTATTAGCCGCATTATTCGGTTATAAGAGTTGTTCAACTGATAGTGCAGATAAAACAGCAGCAACTCAAACTGCATCAACCACTCAAGCTCCTGAAGCTAAAGCTGTGGCTGAAGTAAAAACTGTTGAAGGATTAGGTAATTTAGCTTGGAACAAAACAGATAAAGATTTAACTGTTTCTGGTACGGTTCAAAATGACAGTATTAAGGCTAGCCTTCTTGAAGCATTTAAAGGTTTAGCTGGTGGTTTACCATTAGTAGATAAATTGATGGTAGATCCTCAAACTGGAAAATTTGCATTTAGTGATTTTGCTGGCTTAGCTAATTTATTCAAAAATTTCCCTGGCGTAAGCGGTTCATTTGCAGATAAAGTTTTGAATTTAGTTGGTTCTGTTGAAAGTGATTCTGCCAAATCAAGTTTGGTTGATGGCGTAAAATCAGTATTGGGGAATTTATTCTCTGTGAATGCTGATGCAGTTAAAGTAGTTGAGCCTGAAGCAAAAGAAATTGCAGATATGTCTTTAGCTAATTTAGATTTAGATATCGTTTTTGCAACGGGATCTTCTGATATCAACCCTCGTTACTTCCGTCGTTTAAATGCATTAGCAAAATACTTTGTTGAAAATAACCGTCGTGGTGAAATCGCAGGTTACACAGATAATGTGGGGGATGCTGCAGCAAATCAAAAATTATCTGAAGCTCGTGCGAATGCAATTCGTAATTACTTAGTTTCACAAGGCGTGCCTGCGGATGCATTAGTTGCGGTTGGTTATGGTCAAGATAATCCAATTGCAGATAATAATACTGAAGAAGGACGTGCGAAAAATCGCCGTATTGAATTCAGAACTCGTTAATGAATTGAATAAAATAGATAAACAAAGGCACGGACAAAAATCCGTGCTTTTTTGTTTTTAGTATTGGAATAAAATTTTTGAAAAATCTACCGCACTTATTAAAGGCTACATCACAGTTTGCATTAATAAATTCACCATAAAACCACCCACTGTTAACCAAATATAAACTATAGCCCCTAATAAAATAGGTTTGAAGCCAGCTTGTTTAATTGCACTGATTTGGGTTGTTAAGCCTAATGCTGTCATTGCTGCAATTAATAATAAGCTATCAAGGCTAATAATAAACTTGACTAGGCTTTCTGGTAGTAAGTTAAAAGAGTTAAAAATAGCAATTAAGATAAAGTACACTGCAAACCAGGGAATATTGATTTTACGAGTTTGATCGTTGCTATCTTGTTTATTTAGGAACCAAGAGAGTGCTAATAAAAAAGGGGCGAGCATCATTACTCGGATCATTTTTGTGATCACTGCATTATCTGCGACAGTTGGGCTAATATTGCCACCAGCTGCATAAACTTGAGCAACTTCATGTACTGTAGAACCAATATAAATACCAAATTGGTGGGCGTTCATCCAATTACTGAGATAAGGATAAGCAAGGGGATAAATTAGCATAGAGAGCGTACCAAAAATAACGACTACTGCCACGGCAACCGAAATTTGATGTGATTCTGATTTAGTAATAGGTGCAGTTGCCATCACTGCGGCAGCTCCACAAATGCTACAACCTGCGGCACTTAAGTAGGTAATATGTTTATCGATTTTTAGATAATGAATACCAAGATAGCAAGTTAACAGAAAGGTTGTTATGAGCATAACTGCGTCAGCACTAATTGCATTTATTCCCACTTGGTTGATGTCTTGTAAGGTGATTCTGAACCCATATAATACAATTGCAGTACGGAGCAAGGTGCCTTTGGCAAAATTGATGCCATCAGCGGTATAAGGTTTTAGTTGATTATGGAATAAGTTACCAATAATAATTCCCAATATAATAGCTATTGTAAGCGAACTTAGTTGGAGATGGGTAGCAAAAGTGGTTTGGGCTAACAGGTTGACGATAATTGTGAGTATGGCGATAAATAATAACCCAATATAAAACGTATTTTTCATATTTATCCTTTCATTTTTTATTTTTATTAATAGTCTATATAAAGATTCTAATAAAGTTTAATAATTTTAAATTATATTAATTATTTGGAAAAAATGAATAAAAAACTGCACTAAAGTGCGGTTTCAATTTCAAAAATTTTGTTTGGATTAACCTAACCAGAAGAAATAAGCAAATATTGCAATAATAAAGCTACAGATAATGTTTAATACAAACCCTGCTTTAATCATATCGCTTTGCTTGATATGGCCTGTGCCATAGACAATTGCATTTGGTGGAGTAGCCACTGGTAACATAAATGCACAAGAAGCACCTAAACCGATAATCAATGATAAGCCGAGTTCTGGCATACCTAATGATTGGGCAATTGAAATAAAGATTGGCACTAATAATGCCGCACTGGCTGTATTTGATGTGAACTCAGTTAAGAACACAATAAAGAATGAGACCAGTAAACCAATGAGGAAGTAATGCCCTCCATCAATTAAGAATACGATACCATCGGCAAGAATTTTGCTTGCACCTGAGTCTTTTAATACCGCACTTAAGGTTAAACCGCCACCAAATAGCATTAGCACGCCCCATTCAGTGCCTTCTTGTAATTGTTTCCAGCTGGTTACTCCCGAGATACAAATTAAAGCTGCTGCCACCAGAGCAATTACACTATCAAAACTGCCCATATTTTTTTCTAGCCCTAATAATCCTGAAAGAAATGGATTTAATGAGCTACTAAATACCCAGCATAATGCAATAAGAACAAAGATTCCTAAAGTAATAAGGCGTTGGGTATTGATTTCGATCTTTTCAAAGTTTTGGTCGAAATGTAAGTTTAATTTAGGTTTGAAAATAACAATTAGTGAACCGATCATAATTGGCATCAAAACAAACATAATCGGTAAACCATACCAAAGCCAATCAGAGAAGGTTAAGTGTAATTGAGAGGCAACGATAGCATTTGGAGGACTTCCGACTAAGGTTCCCATACCACCAATACTTGCACTATAGGCAATCCCTAATAATACGAAAGTGTAAGTATTGTGTTCTTTTTGTGGTTCAAGTTGACTAAGAATCCCCATCGCTAATGGTAACATCATGGCAGCAGTCGCAGTATTACTCATCCACATAGAAAGAAATGCGGTGATAATAAATAAATAAATCACTGCAATAAATAAATTGCCTCGAGCTAAAGACATAATTCGATTAGCAATCATTTTGTCAATTTTTTGAATATGTAATGCTGTGGCTAGTGCAAAACCACCAAAGAATAAGAAAATAGTCGGATCAGCAAATGCAACTAAGGCATTCTTAGTGGTGACAAGACCAAGTCCAATTGCCAGAATCGGGACTAAAATCGCGGTTACCGTAACATGTAACGCTTCAGTAAGCCATAACACCCCAACAAAGAAAAGCAAAGATAAGCCCGCATTTTCTTTTGGGTTAAAGGGTAAAGTTTTTAATAGAATAAAAAAGATAATGACATCTGCAATAAAAATAATTGAATTTTTATTGAGAGCATTAGGTTTTGATGTTGTGTTCATCATATCCTCCAAAGGGTAAATAAAGTTCCTTAGTATAGGGTCGTATTAAAGTTAATATAATGTTAAAAATATGCAAATTTTATTTTCGAAAAATGTGATAAGGTTCAAATAATTATATAAATAAAAAGAGTTAGTTAACTTGAACCTCAGTTGTTGTCATCTTCAATAATATATAGCCCAATACGGCAGAAAAACAGGAACCTAATAGAATACCGATACGAGATAATATATTGATGGTGGATTCTGAGCCACCTTCGGTAAAAGCTAAACCTGCTAAGAACATAGACATGGTAAAGCCAATACCACATAGCATAGCGATTGCAAAAATTTGTTTCCATTTAACCTTTTCTGGCAATTTGGCTATGCCTAATTTTACTGATAAGTAACTAAAGCTAAATACACCTAAGGGTTTTCCGAGTAATAGCCCTAAAGCAATGCCTAAAGGTAAGGTGGATAAAATCATGTCTTGAGAGACATTATGAAGAGACACACCTGCATTAGCAAAGGCAAATAAAGGTAACACAAAGAATGAGCACCAAGGCGAAAGAATATGTTCGAAAGAGTGTAAGGGGCTATTTCCCTGTTTATCTTTCATTGGTATACAAAAACCAATAATGACACCTGCTAAGGTTGCATGGACTCCTGATTTTAATACCGCAGCCCATAAGATCAGTCCAAATACTAAATAACCACAGATATGCCCTGATTTATTGCGATTTAAAGTTATTAAACCAATAATAGCTAAAATTGCTACAGATAAAGCTGGCATACTCAACTCTTCAGAATAAAATACTGCAATCACAACAATTGCACCTAAATCATCAATAATAGCAAGGGCTAATAAAAAGACTTTGAGAGGTAGAGGTACACGTGTTCCCAATAATGCGACAATACCTAAAGCAAATGCAATATCCGTGGCCATTGGAATTGCCCATCCATTAGCTAATTCAGGATGATTTTGGGTGATAAAATAATAGATCATGGCGGGTACAATCATGCCACCAATAGCTGCGATTGCAGGGAAGATCGCTTGTTGATAACTGGCGAGCGATCCCTCAAGCATTTCACGTTTTACTTCAAGCCCGACAAGTACAAAGAAAACAGCCATAAAACCATCATTTATCCAATGTAAAAGGTGCTTATTGATAATAAAGTCACCAAATTGCACTCGTACAGGAATATCGAGAAAAGAAAAATATAGCGAGCTTAATGGGGTATTTGCAAAAATCATGGCAAGTAACGCGAAAAAGAATAATAAAATGCCACTAGCTGACTCCATTTTGAAAAAACGTTCTAATTGAGCCATCAACATATTACATACCTCCTTAAAAAAACGTAATAGGTATAATGATATTATCATAATTTATTATATTTTCATTATATATTGGTTGGATATTTGTTAAATTAGAGTTGTAATTAAATGAAATTTACTATTTTCATATAAATAGTAAGTTTTTATTTAATTTTATTCTCTGTGCTAGTACGGAGGTCGGGAGGAGAAAAAATAAAAAAAGTGCGGTGAATTTTTAAAAAATTTACCGCACTTTAGTTACGCTTTATGAAAGATTAAAGATAACCATATAAGCCTGTGAAGATATAACCGAAGATACATGATGTAATTACACCGATTAATCCCACTAATATGAAGCTGTGATTGATAACAAATTTACCAATGTGGGTTGTACCTGAACGGTCAAATTGAATTGCAGCTAAGTCACTTGGATAAGTTGGTAAAATATAGTAACCATAACAAGCTGAAGCAAATGCAAGGATAATCGCAGGATCAACACCAATGCTTAATGCTAATGGTACGAAAGCCACTAAAGCCGCAGCTTGTGAGTTTACAAATTTAGAGATGAGTAACAACATTACTGCATAGGTCCAAGGGTGTGCTTTTACAATATCACCAAGGGCAGCTTTCATCATTGGAGTATGTACAGTAAACATGGTTTCCGCCATCCAAGAAATACCAAATACAGCGACTAATGCGATCATACCTGAACGGAAGATTTCATTTTTACTGATTTTACCTGGCTCAGTTTTAGTGAATACAACAATTAGCGCACCAGCTAACAGCATGAAAATTTGAATAACGTGTACCATACCTAAGGTAGATTTTTTCTTCACGCTATCTTTTAATAGGATAGAGGCATCATTAATCGTTTCGGATTTATCACCTGCGGTAATAACAACATTATTATCTTGTGTAGAAACGGTTTGTGCGAGCACCCCTTTATCATCATAAATATCAATTGCATTATAGGCAATTTTGGCTTTACCTTTGTTTTCTTTAACGTCAATAGCCATTTTGCCATCTTTTGCGGTAGCAACAATTTTACCGTCTTTTACATTGATACTTTTTACTGTTTTGTCAGCTGATACAATTTCAACTACTTGAGCGGGCACAGATTTTTCGAAAGAAGGGCGTAAATCTTTAAAGTAACCTAATAAAGCCACTAATAGAATGGTGCCAAAGAAGATCCACATTGCATTCCAGCTGGATTGTGGCAATTTTTTGTCTAATAGTGAAGTAGTTTCACCATAAACATATTTTTTGAATTCAGGATCTTTAAGTTTTTCTTGGAATTCTGGGTCTTTATCTAAATCTTTGCCACGGAACCAACTGAAAATACCAATAGCTAATACACCACAAAGTGTAGAAGGTACGGTGATTTTTAATAGATCTAAGTAACCATCAAAACCTGCTAATGGTGTTTTCGCATTGATTAAGAAGGCTGTTAAGGTGACTACAGCAACTGAAACTGGTGAGGCAATAATCCCCATTTGAGAGGCAATAGAACTAGCAGCCATAGGTCGTTCAGGGCGAATATCATTTTTGATAGCAATATCATAAATAATAGGTAACATAGTATAAACAACGTGACCTGTCCCACAAAGAATAGTTAATGTACAGGTTACAAAGGGGGCAAGTATACTCACGTATTTAGGATTTCTACGTAACATTTTTTCTGCAATTTGTAACATTACATCTAAACCACCACTGGCCTGTAATGTTGCAGATGTTACCACCACAGCAAGAATGGTTAGCATAACATCAATTGCTGGTTTGCCAGGTTCGATACCAAAGCCAAATACTAAAACAAGTAAACCTACTCCACCTAGCATTCCAAGTGCAATCCCACCTTTTCTTGCACCATAAAATAAACAGATAAGTACAATCGCAAGTTGAATTGCAAATTGACTTCCTTCACTTAGATTTATTAGAAAATCCATAAATACTCCAAATATTAAATATGATTAATGTATAGTTGCTAATTTTAACATCAATTTTACTACTTAAAAGGGGGTATTTAATTAATTTCTGTTCTAAGTCAATAAATGGAAAATAACTTAGTCATTAACAGAATGGAAATTTAATGAAATTGGTGAGAGATATATAATTAAGGCGACTTGATAGTCGCCTTAATAAATTAATTATTGATTGTTTTGAACGTAGTCAATTGCTGATTGAACGGTAGTAATTTTTTCTGCTTCTTCATCAGGAATTTCGATATCGAATTCTTCTTCTAAAGCCATTACTAATTCAACTGTGTCTAAAGAGTCAGCACCTAAATCCTCGATGAAAGATGCTTCAGATTTAACTTCTTCTTCTTTAACACCTAATTGGTCAACAATGATTTTTTTTACGCGTTCTTCAATGCTCATTTTTTTTTCCTATTGTAGTTCTCGCCCAATGCGATAAAGTAGATAGTGTATGTATTTTTCTAAAACTTGCAAGAACTTTATTTTAGTGGTCAAACCACGAATTCTCACGCTAGTTAAAACATACCGTTAAAATTTAATTACCTCGTTTATATACGCATGATTGCGTTACTAAGGTTTAATCATATTTGATTTTAACATTAAGCTTTATGGTTTTCTATGGTTTTTATTCCTTTTTTGGATGTATTCCATAGTCTTTCTTTGTTACGCCATGTAAAGTCCGCCATTTACATGTAATGTTGTTCCTGTAATGTAGCTTGCATCTTCAGACGCTAGGAAGGCAACAGCTTTAGCAATATCCTTAGGCTCGCCTAGATGACCCGCTGGAACATTAGTTAAAATACTTGCTTTTTGTTCATCTGTTAATACTTCTGTCATATCTGTCGCAATAAAACCAGGAGCAACGACATTTACGGTAATACCTCGTGAAGCTACTTCTTTTGCTAGACCTTTGCTGAAACCAATTAAGCCCGCTTTAGCTGCGCAGTAGTTTGATTGACCTGGGTTACCGCTTGAACCTACAACAGAACCAATAGTGATGATACGACCAAAACGTTTCTTCATCATGCTGCGTAACATTGCTTTTGATAAACGATATACTGAGGTAAGATTTGTTTGCATAATATCAAACCATTCATCATCTTTCATTCGCATTAAAAGGTTATCACGAGTGATTCCTGCATTGTTAACAAGAATATCAATATCTCCAACCTCTTTTTTGATTTGTTCTAATACTGAATCAATAGATTCTTGGTTAGCTACATCTAATACTAAGCCTTTGCCTTTTTCACCTAAATAAACAGAAATACTTTCTGCACCTTTTTCAGATGTAGCCGTGCCAATAACAAATGCACCTTGAGCCGCTAATTCTTCGGCAATTGCACGCCCAATACCACGAGTTGCACCTGTAACTAATGCGATTTTATTTTGCATATTATCTCCCTGATTATTTATAAAATAGATTTTTCCAAAAGTGCGGTGTATTTTTGATAAATTTTACCAATAACCTTGTTTAATCCAATTAACTTAAGATTAAGCTAAAATTTCTGTCACTGCGTTTAATGTTTTGACATCATTAACCGCTTGTGCAGATAATTCTGTTACAATACGGCTAGTTAAACCTGTCAATACTTTGCCAGGGCCAATTTCAATGAGCACTTCAATTCCATTTTTTGCCATACGTTCCACGGATTCTGTCCAGCGTACCGGGCTATATAATTGACGAACAAGCGCATTACGAATTGTTTCAGCATCAGTTTCAGTTTTTACATCTACATTATTAATCACTGCAATGCTTGGTGCTTTAAATGTAATACTTTCTAAGGATACAGCTAATTGATTAGCAGCAGGTTTCATTAAAGCACAATGTGAAGGAACACTAACTGCTAATGGTAAAGCTCGTTTAGCACCAGCTTCTTTACAAGCAACCGCCGCACGTTCAACTGCTGCTTTATTACCAGCAATGACAACTTGTCCTGGTGAGTTGAAGTTTACTGCTGAAACTACTTCACCTTGTTCTGCATCTTTACATGCTTTGATAATAATTTCATTATCTAAGCCAATAATAGCATACATTGCACCAGTGCCTTCTGGCACAGCTTGTTGCATTAATTTACCACGCAATTCAACAAGTTTGATTGCATCTTGAAAATCAATTACACCTGCACATACTAAAGCAGAGTATTCACCTAAACTATGTCCGGCCATAAGCTCTGGTTTTAGATTTGGATATTGTTCTTGCCATACACGATAAATTGAAACTGAAGCTGCAAGAAGAGCAGGTTGAGTTTGCCAAGTTTTATTTAATTCTTCAGCGGGGCCTTGTTGTACTAATTGCCATAAATCATAACCAAGCACTTCTGATGCTTGTTGGAATGTTTCCTGAACAATAGGGAATTGTTCTGCTAATTCAGCTAACATACCCACAGTTTGTGAACCTTGACCAGGGAAAACCATTGCGAATTTTTTCATTATATTTCCTATATTGTATGTAAAATATTAAGCAAAACCTCAAAAAGTATAGAGGATGAAATTTGTATATTAAAAACGAATTAGTGCCGAACCCCAAGTCCAACCACCACCAAATGCTTCTAATAACAGCAATTGACCTCGTTGAATTCTTCCATCGCGAACGGCTTCATCCAATGCGATAGGTACCGTTGCAGAACTATTATTGCCATATTTTTCAACGGTTAATACAACTTGCGACATATCCATCTCTAATTTTTTTGCTGTAGCTGAAATAATACGGATATTGGCTTGATGCGGAACTAACCAATCTAAATCAGATTTTTGTAAGTTATTTTTTTCTAAAGTTTCTTCAACAACGCTTGATAATTGTCCTACTGCAAGTTTAAAAGTTGCATTACCTTGCATTGAAATATAGCTAGATCTTGTTTGTTTCGGTTCAATATTAGGAAGAACTAGCATATTTTCAGTATCAGCAGAAGCATGTAGATGTGTTGAGATAATGCCTGATTCTGTACTTGCTTCTAAGATCGTTGCTCCTGCACCATCACCAAATAAAACGACAGTGCCTCGATCTGTTTCATCTAAGTGACGAGAGTTTAGGTCGGAGCCAATCACTAAGGCTTTTTTAATTTGACCTGATTTAATAAATTGATCTGCTACCGCAAGTGCATAAACAAAGCCTGTACAAGCTGCGGCAACATCAAATGAAATAGCATCTTTGATGCCTAACAAACCTTGAATTTGACAAGCTGCACTTGGATAGGCATGAGAATTAGTGGTGGTTCCTACCACAATAAGTTCAATTTCTTGTGGATCGATATTAGCCATGTTTAAGGCAGCTTCTGCTGCCTTTGCACCCATGCTTGCAACACTTTCATCAGCAGCTGCAATACGGCGTTCCTTCATACCTGAGCGAGTGTAAATCCACTCATCAGATGTTTCCACCATTTTTTCTAAATCGGCGTTAGTACGTATTTGAGTTGGTAAGTAACTACCGGTTGCTAAAATTTTACTGTACATAATATTCTCGTTATGTTCGTAATTGTCTTAATTTTAATATTTTTGTAGACCTGCCAAGATTTTATTTGGAATATCTTGACGAGCTTGTAAGGCGGCATCTTGAATTGCATGGCTAAATGCTTCAATGTTAGCAGAGCCATGACTTTTTACCACAACTGCGGTTAATCCTATCAAAGATGCACCATTGTATTGATCTGGATTGATTTTTTTTAAGCGTAAATAACTATCTTTAAATAGTAATTTTATTAACCAATTAAAAATAGGTTTTAATCGATGGTTTTGAGATTGACCTCTCACTAAGCTAATGACATTTTTAGCTGCACCTTCAAGGGTTTTTAGTGCGATATTCCCTGCAAATCCATCACTAACGATCACATCAGCTTTACCATTTAATAAATAATTGCCTTCAATAAAGCCTGTAAAATTGAGAGTTGTATCTGCTGCTAATAATTGGGCTGCTTCACGAATAGATTTGTAACCCTTAATATCTTCAATACCGATATTTAATAAAGCAATGCGTGGAAACACTAAATTTAGTTGATTCTCAGCAAATATTGCTCCCATTAAGGCAAATTGATATAAGTTTTTAGCATCGCAATCTATATTAGCTCCTAAATCTAACATCACGCTACGCCCACCGTCCATTGTGGGTAATAATGAAACAAGAGCCGGGCGATCAATTCCTTTTAAAGGTTGCAGAATAACTTTTGAGAGTCCCATTAATGCACCTGTATTTCCCGCACTCACACAACCTTTAGCTTCGCCTTTTTGAACTGCTTCAATCGCTGATCGCATAGAAGTGCCTTTGCTATGGCGTAATGCATAAGACAGACCTTGATTATTTTCAATTACTTGAGAACAGTGGCAAATAGTAAGGCGTTGTTTGAGATTGCTTGGAACTTTTTCCAAGAGTGGAGTGATTTGTTGGTTATCTCCAAACAATAAGAGAGATAGCATTGGATCTTTTTCCAACGCTTTTATTGATGCAGGGATAGTAGTACGGGGACCAATGTCCCCGCCCATCACATCTAACGCAAGGGTTAGACGGCTCAAGTGATTACCTTATTAGTAATAAATATAATTACTTATTAATCACTTTACGACCACGATAGTAACCATCAGCAGTTACATGGTGACGTAAATGCGTTTCACCACTTGCTTTATCAACTGATACTGCAGCAGTAGTTAGTGCATCATGTGAGCGACGCATATCACGACGTGAACGAGATTTTTTATTTTGTTGAACAGCCATTGGCTATACTCCTAAATTTACTTTTGCTTTAAATTAGCTAATACAGCGAACGGGTTCGGTTTTTTTGCCAACTCTTCGGGCAATTCGCCAAAAACCTGTTCAGCCACGGACACTTCACAGTGTTCAGATGAATGCATTGGCACAATAGGCAGAGTCAAAATTAATTCATCTTCAATTGTACCAACCAAATCTATTTCACCGAATTCATTGAATTCAATCGGCTCATAAATCTCAGGTAATTCATCAATTTTATCCAAATTAGCCACAGGGCTATAACAAAAAGTACATTCTACTGTTTGCTTAAATGGTAGACCACAACGCTGACATTCTAATTCAACATCAACTTGGGCTAGCCCTTTAATTACCACTAATTTTTGTGGATCAATGAAAAATGATAATGTTACCTGTGCATCGCTGAGCACTTTACTGACAGACTCAGAAAGACGCACTAATTGATCGGCTGTGTAATAGCCTACATAGTCTAATCGACGTTGAGCATCTTTGACTGGGTCAACAGTTAGGGGTAGTTTTACCTTTTGCATAGGGCGCAAATATTACCTTTAGATAGAAAAATAGTCAAAGGAAATTACTATTTTTTTATTAATAATCTAAATTATTAAAGTTGATATACTAAATTCTAATATGTTTAATAAATATTTTGTACCAGATTTCCAATAACTTCATATTAAAACCTATAGAATTTTACATGTTTTTTCATCTCTTTTTAATTAATATCTTGAAAAACATTGGCACAAACTCAATTATTGTTATAATCAAGCCTATTTTTAGTAAGGAAATCTAAATTATGTCTAAAATTACTTATTGGCAACGTTTAAAAGTTGCTTTTCAATATGCTATGCCGCAAATTTATTTAACTCAATTTGCAGGTTGGTTTGCACAGCAAAAATGGAGCAAAATTACTCATTTAGCCATTCAAGCATTTGCTAAAAAATATAATATTAATATGGGCGAAGCAGAAAAAGAGAATTTCTCTGACTATGCTACTTTTAACGAGTTTTTTATTCGTAAATTAAAACCTAATGCTCGACCAATTAATCAAAATAATGATGCTATGTGCTTGCCTGCGGATGGAAGAATTAGCCAATGTGGTCATATTGATGATGACTTGTTGTTACAAGCAAAAGGCCATAGTTTTAGCTTAAAAGAGTTGCTCGCAGGTGATGAAGAACTTGCTGATTTATTTAAAAATGGCGAGTTTGCTACCACTTACTTATCGCCTCGTGATTATCATCGTGTACATATGCCTTGTGATGGCACAATCAGAAAAATGATCTATGTTCCTGGTGAGTTATTTTCAGTAAACCCATTTTTGAATACACATATTCCAAATTTATTAGCTCGTAACGAGCGTGTGATTTGTTTATTTGATACTAAATTTGGTCCGATGATTCAAATCCTTGTTGGAGCAACGATTACAGCAAGTATCAGTACAACATGGGCAGGGGTAATTAACCCACCTCGCCATAATGAAATCAAAACTTGGAATTATGATGCAGAACAAATTACCTTACTTAAAGGTCAGGAAATGGGAGTATTCCAATTGGGATCAACAGTGATCAATTTATTTCCAAAAGATGCAGTACAATTAGCCGATTATTTACAGGTGGATACTATTACACGTGTCGGTGAACTACTTGCTTATAAAAAATAGGCTTATGATTTCTTGAATTAGAAATATAGTTTCATACATCAATTTATTTAAATAACCATTTGAAATTAGGAAAAATATTATGTCAAAACAATTTTTTGATTCAGTTAGTTTGGAAAGTGTATCAGCGAAAGGCGGATACGGTGTCGGTTTACAAATTGGTCAACAGTTATTAGATAGCCAGTTAGATGTCACACCTGAAGCTGTTGCGAAAGGTATTTATGATTCATTAAATCATCATGCACCAGCATTAGATTTAAACGAAGTGAGTCAAGCATTACAAACATTACAACAAAAAGCACAAGAAGCAGCACAAGCTAAATTTGAAGAAATCAAACTTGCAGGCCAAGCATTTTTAACTGAAAATGCAAAAAAAGAAGGTATTAAGGTAACGGATTCTGGTTTGCAATATGAAGTTTTAGTTGAAGGTACGGGTAAAACTCCAACTCGTAATGATACTGTACGAGTTCATTACACAGGTACATTGCCTGATGGCACAGTATTTGATAGTTCTGTAAGTCGTGGTCAACCTGCGGAATTTCCAGTAGGCGGCGTAATTGCTGGCTGGGTTGAAGCCTTACAATTAATGCCAGTTGGTTCAAAATGGCGTTTAGCGATTCCTCAAGAATTAGCTTATGGTGAGCGTGGTGCTGGCGCATCAATCCCTCCATTTAGTCCATTAGTATTTGAAGTTGAATTATTAGATATTCTTTAATTTTAGATCTAGCAAAGCAACAGCTAAGAAACAGATCTAAAAAATCTTAGAGCTGATAAACTAAATACTGAGTTCTTGCATTATGCAAGGCTCAGTATTTTTTTAGTCTAATTTAATATGTTTGGGGTCGTAATTAAACATTCCTATTCGTTCATCTCCTAATCTCATCTAAAAATTTGGCATAAGTAAAAAGTTTATGCATAATCGCTTTTCAATAGTTAATTAGCTCAAAATTGCCAGAAGTTTTGGTTCCAATAAAGTTGTGTTATTAATAGTTTCATAAGTTTTATATCTAAAATATACCTCGGAATAATCAAACTTTACTATGATTTAACATTTTTGTGGGTGGCTATCATATTAATGGTTAGAAAAGTTGAACATATGATATACAACTGAAATTAGGTTATAAGTTTTAGAAGTAGAGTAAAGTGCGGTCAGTATTTTGAAAATTTAGCTTATATATAGAAGGGAAAATAATTATCATTGATAAAGGCAGGTATAAACCTGCCTTTATTATAATATGGTAACTGAGTGAATAATTATTTAGTCACAACTTGTTCTACTTTTTCACCTGCGTGTTGGATATCTTTACCCACACCTTTTGTTGTTTCACAACCTGTAAGAGCTAAGACGAAAGCACTAGCAAGAATTAAAGACATAAGTTTTTTCATAATAATAACCTCTTTTTTGTTTATTTTTACAACAACTGGTTTCATTCTAGCCCTTACAATTGTAAAAAAAAAGATCTTTTCTTTATTTTTGTGACTCATGTCTAACTTTCATAATTTTATGCTTTACTTATTGCTTGTTTATAGTGTAGGCGACATACAGAAATATATCGGTCATTTCCGCCGATTTGAATTTGTGCACCATCTTTAACTACATTACCTTGTTCATTGAGCCGTAAAACGAAGTTTGCTTTTCGTCCGCAGTGGCAAATAGTTTTTAACTCTTCTAATTGATCAGCCCAAGCTAACAGGTATTTACTGCCTTCAAACAATTCCGCTTGAAAATCAGTTCGTAATCCATAACATAAAACAGGAATATTAAGCTCATCTACAACATCACTGAGTTGATATACCTGTGTTTTAGTGAGAAATTGTGCTTCATCAACTAAAATACAATGTAATTTTTCTTGCTTAAGATGTTGGCTAATCTCTTCAAATAAATTTGTGTCGTGGCTAAATAAATTCGCCTGTTGGCTAATGCCAATACGTGAGGTGACTCGCCCTTGTCCAAAACGATCATCAATGGCAGCAGTATAAACCAAGGTGTTCATATTGCGTTCATTATAGTTATAAGCTGATTGAAGCAGGGTAGTCGATTTGCCTGCATTCATTGTTGAATAATAAAAATAGAGTTTTGCCATATTAAATTTCGCTAAGTTCCATCATTGGCCAACGAGGTTTTACATCAATAGCAAGATCCGCTCGTTCTCCATGTTTTAAACGTAAATAACCTACATAAGAAATCATCGCACCGTTATCTGTGCAGAATTGCGGGGCAGGATAGAAAACACGACCGTTTAAGCTTTCCATTAATTGTGTTAAGCCGTTACGTAATTGTTTGTTAGCACTTACGCCACCAGCAATGACAAGGTTTTTATAGCCTGTTTCTTTAAGTGCGCGTTTACATTTTATAGCTAAGGTATCTACCACAGCGGTTTGGAAAGCATGAGCAATATCTGCTTTGGTTTGTTCCGTCAGCTCACCTTCATTTTTAATGCACTGATTAATGGTATTGGCAGCAAAAGTTTTTAAACCTGAAAAACTAAAATCTAATCCTGGTCTATCTGTCATAGGCTTTGGAAAAATAAACCGTCCTACGGTGCCTTTTTCGGCTAAACGTGATAAAGCTGCACCGCCAGGATAATCTAATCCCAGTAATTTTGCCGTTTTATCAAAGGCTTCGCCAGCCGCATCATCAATGCTTTCACCCATTAGTTCATATTTGCCTACGCCATCGACTTTCACCAATTGTGTGTGTCCGCCTGAAACTAATAGGGCAATAAAAGGAAACTGCGGTCGATTTTCAGGTAATTCAAGCATTGGAGCTAATAAATGCCCTTCCATATGATGAACACCTATTGCAGGCACATTCCATGCATAAGCCAATGAACGCGCGACCGTTGAACCCACTAATAATGCCCCCACTAAACCTGGTCCGCAGGTATAAGCAATGCCATCAATATCTTGTGCGGTTAAATGGGCTTCTTCTAATGCAGCTTTAATTAATGGCGCGGTTTTACGGATGTGATCGCGTGATGCCAGTTCAGGCACGACGCCACCATATTCAGCATGTAAGGCAATTTGAGTGTAGAGTTGGTTAGCAATAAGACCTTTTTCTTCATCATAAATTGCTACACCTGTTTCATCACAGGATGTTTCAATTCCTAAAATTCGCATTGAGAGTCTCTTAGATTCGTTTCTAATTAAAAATTTTTGCAAATTCTACCGCACTTTTTAGCTTTTGTTGAGTAGCAAAGGGACAATTGCTCATAAAACAGCAAATCAATACTTTACTTTTAGTATAAGTTTAGATTAAAATCACGGACCTTATTGAGTAAGTTGCTCAGTAATTTTGCAAAATTAACTAAACTTATTATCAAATTATTATTTTTAGAGGTGATGGCATATGCCAGTAATTAAAGTACGTGAAAACGAATCATTTGACGTTGCATTACGTCGTTTTAAACGCTCTTGCGAAAAAGCAGGTATTTTAGCAGAAGTTCGCAGCCGTGAATTCTACGAAAAACCAACAACTATTCGTAAACGTGAAAATGCAACTCGTGCTAAACGTCATGCAAAACGTGTAGCTCGTGAAAATGCTCGTAATACACGTTTATACTAATTAAATTTTCATTTAATTAAACTCGAGTTCAACAAACCGTGATACCTTGAAAGATAAGAATACAAGGGAATCACGGTTTTGTTCATTGTAATATTATGTAATATTTCTCTATTTTATTCGAGGTTGACTCATGGGCGTGCCTATTCCCCGTACATTCATCAATGATATTCTAGCTAAAGCTGATATAGTGGATGTTGTCAATTCACGAGTAAAACTTAAAAAAGCAGGCACAAATAATTATCAAGCTTGCTGTCCGTTCCACCATGAAAAAACACCTTCTTTTACAGTCAGTAAAAATAAGCAGTTCTATCACTGTTTTGGCTGTGGAGCGCATGGTAATGCCATTGGTTTCTTGATGGAATATGATAAGTTAGAGTTTTTAGAAGCTGTTGAAGAATTAGCGAATTTTCTTGGCTTAGAAGTCCCTCGAGAGCCAAGCAATGAAAAATTTGATAAAAACCAACCGCACTTTCAAAACAAGCGTGATTTATATAGCTTGATGGAAGAGATTAGTGAATTTTATCAGCAACAATTACCTATTAGTATTCCAGCTCAAGCATATTTACAAAAACGAGGATTATCAGAAGAGGTTATACGACGTTTTGCTATTGGATTTGTACCTGATAGCTTTAATTCAGTGTTACGCCAATTTGCTAAGAATCGTTCAGACCAAGAGAAATTATTTGATTTAGGCATGTTATCTCGTAATGATCGAGGTGATGTGTATGATCGTTTCCGTAACCGTATTATGTTCCCTATTCGAGATCGTCGAGGTAGAACGATTGCATTTGGAGGACGAGTACTTACGGATGAACGTCCTAAATATTTAAATTCTCCCGAAACTGTGACTTATCATAAAGGTAATGAAATCTACGGTCTATATGAAGCATTACAAGCCAATGAAACACCTGAAATGTTATTGGTGGTGGAAGGCTATATGGACGTGGTGGCTTTAGCACAGTTTGGGGTGGATTATGCGATTGCATCATTGGGTACAGCAACAACGCCTGAGCAAATTCAACAAGCTTTTCGTGTTACTGAACAAATTGTTTGTTGCTACGATGGAGATAGAGCCGGGCGTGATGCCGCATGGCGTGCCTTAGAAAATGCTTTACCATATTTGGAAGATGGTCGCCAATTGAAATTTATTTTCTTACCTGATGGCGAAGATCCTGATACCTATATTCGTCAATATGGTAAACAAGGTTTTGAAGAATATTTACAAAAAGCTCAATCATTGAGTGACTTTATGTTTGCTCATTTAGTGGCTCAAGTGGATCTTTCTAGCAAAGAGGGTAAGAGTAAATTGGCGGCTTTAGCCGTGCCATTAATCAAACGTATTCCAGGCCAAATGTTACGTTTGTATTTACGCAATTTATTAGCACAAAAATTAGGGATTATTGATCAATCTCAGTTGGAGAGTTTAATTCCGAGCAAAATAGATAAAGTAGAACCTCAAATTGACAAAACACCTACGGTGAAACGTACTCCAATGCGTTTATTAATTGGTTTATTGCTACAAAATCCTGAATTATCTCAATTAGATTATGACTTAGAGCCTTTAAAATCTTTAAAGGAACCTGGTTTTGATTTGTTCTATGCGTTAACTCATCTCTGTCGTGAACATGTAGGTATGAGTATGGGACAAATTTTGGAATATTGGCGTGATTCAAAATACAGTAAACCCCTTGAAATTTTGGCAACTTGGGATCATTTAATCACGGAAGATAAAATCCAAGAGACTTTCTTGGAAACATTGCTTTATCTTTATGTCCAATTTACGGACCAAAATATTGAAAGATTGATTGCTAAAGATCGTAGTACAGGTTTATCCTCAGAGGAAAAACAAGAATTAGCACAATTATTGGCTCAACGACAATAAAACAATAGTTAATCAATCTTAACAGTGGTAAAATCGAAAATATTTGCATTTTATCTTTATATATAACTAAATTTATCAAAGGCGGAAGTCATATATGGATCATAATCCACAATCTCAATTGAAATTGTTAATCGCCCAAGGGAAAGAGCAAGGTTATTTAACTTATGCTGAGGTTAACGATCACCTTCCAGAAGAACTTGTTGATACGGATCAGATTGAAGACATAATTCAAATGATTAATGACATGGGTATCCAGGTGCTAGATAGTGCTCCCGATGCTGATGATTTAATGCTAAATGAAAATATTGCTGACGAAGATGCTGTAGAAGAAGCAACGCAAGTATTATCTAGTGTTGAAGCTGAACTTGGACGCACTACTGATCCAGTACGTATGTATATGCGAGAAATGGGAAGTGTGGAACTTCTAACTCGTGAAGGTGAAATTGATATTGCTAAACGTATTGAAGATGGTATCAATGAAGTTCAAAGTGCGGTAGCAGAATATCCAGAAGCCTTAGCCTATTTAATTGAACAATATGAACAAGTCGAGGATGGTTCAGTCCGCTTAGCCGATATTATTACAGGATTTGTGGATCCTAATGCCATTGCAGAAGAGGAGCATCTTTCAGAATTAGAGGATGAATTATCAGAAGAGGCTGAAGTAGATACTGATGCTTTAGACGATGAAGATGATGAAGAAAGTGATGATAGCGATTCTTCTAGTGATGATGGCGATAATTCAATTGATCCTGAAGTTGCACGTGAAAAATTTACTGCTTTAAAAGAACAATGTGAGAAAACTTTGGCAACAATTGCTAAACATGGTCGTACAGGTAAAAAATCTAAAGAACAAATTCAAGCATTATCTGATATATTCACACAATTTCGCTTAGTCCCGCGTCAATTTGATACTTTGGTTCTTTCAATGCGTAGCATTATGAAACGTGTACGTACAGAAGAACGTCAAATTCAACGTTTAGCTGTTGATTATGCCAAAATGCCAAAAGAATATTTCTTAAAAGCCTTTATTGGTAAAGAAAATTCAGAAGCTTGGTTAGATAAATTATTAGATGGCAAGAAACCATTTGTTGAGAAATTACAACAACGTGCACCAGATATTCGTATTTCTATCGGTCGTTTACAACAAATTGAACAAGATACTAATTTAACGGTACAACAAATCCGTGATATTGGTGAGCGTATCGCACAGGGTGAATTAAAAGCACGTCGTGCGAAAAAAGAAATGGTTGAAGCGAATTTACGTTTAGTAATTTCTATTGCCAAAAAATATACGAACCGTGGTTTACAATTCTTAGATCTCATTCAAGAAGGTAATATTGGTTTGATGAAAGCAGTAGATAAATTTGAATATCGCCGTGGCTATAAATTCTCAACTTATGCAACATGGTGGATTAGACAAGCAATTACTCGTTCAATTGCTGATCAGGCACGTACTATTCGTATTCCTGTTCATATGATTGAAACGATTAATAAACTAAACCGCATTTCTCGTCAAATGTTACAGGAAATGGGGCGTGAGGCAACACCAGAAGAGTTAGCAGAACGTATGGGAATGCCTGAAGATAAAGTACGTAAAGTGCTTAAGATTGCTAAAGAGCCAATTTCAATGGAAACGCCAATTGGTGATGACGATGATTCACATTTAGGTGATTTCATCGAGGATAGTACTTTAGAACTTCCTTTAGATTCTGCAACGGCACAAAGCTTAAAAGCAGCTACTCACGAAGTGCTTGAAGGGTTGACCCCTCGTGAAGCTAAAGTGTTACGTATGCGTTTTGGTATTGATATGAATACCGATCATACCTTAGAAGAAGTGGGTAAACAATTTGATGTAACACGTGAACGTATTCGTCAAATTGAAGCAAAAGCATTACGTAAATTACGTCATCCTAGTCGTTCAGAGACCTTGCGTAGTTTCCTTGATGAATAATTTAAAATAAGACCTAGTTTTCTAGGTCTTATTTGTTTGAAATTACATCAATTATTTGACTCAGTTCTAGACTTATAGCAAATATTTCAATATAATCACCGCACTTTTTAAAAAACATAAACTTCCCCCCTTAGCTCAGTTGGTTAGAGCAGGCGACTCATAATCGCTTGGTCGCTGGTTCAAGTCCGGCAGGGGGGACCATTTAAAAGTTTTATTGTATTCAACAAGGTTTTATCAGGCTAAGCTTTACAAAAGAGTTTAGCCTTTTTTATTGCTTTTCTAAGTGCCATATAGAGGCATTAAATCCACCAATAAAAAGCACCTCAAAATTTAATTAAATATTTTATATGGGTAATTTTTCTACATTTATTTAACAAAAATGTGATCGATGCCTCATAATATAAAAGATATTGATTCTTATTTGTATTGGTATGTTAAACTATTGTTAATTTTTCATCATTGATTAATGAGGTCTTTAAATGATTATTTCATCTGCAAACGACTATCGTCGAGCGGCTAAACGCCGTCTTCCACCATTTATGTTCCACTATGCCGATGGTGGTTCTTATGCCGAGCAAACACTTCGCCGCAATGTGAGCGATTTGGAAGACATCGCATTACGCCAGCGTGTATTAAAAGATATGTCGCAATTAGATACCAGTATCGATTTATTCGGCGAGAACCTTTCAATGCCTGTAACTCTTGCCCCAGTGGGAGCGTTGGGAATGTACGCTCGCCGTGGCGAGGTACAAGCAGCGAAAGCAGCAGATAACAAAGGCATTCCGTTTACGCTTTCAACAGTGTCAATTTGCCCGATTGAAGAAGTGGTGCCTGCGATCAAACGCCCAATGTGGTTCCAGCTTTATGTGTTAAAAGATCGTGGCTTTATGAAAAACGCCCTTGAGCGTGCGAAAGCGGCAGGTTGCTCAACTCTGGTATTTACTGTTGATATGCCAACACCAGGAGCAAGATACCGTGACAATCATTCTGGAATGAGTGGTCCTTACAAAGATATTCGCCGTGTGTTGCAAGCAATGGTTCACCCATTCTGGGCATGGGACGTGGGCATTCAAGGCAAACCGCATACGCTAGGTAATGTGTCTGAATATATGAAAAAGCCGATTGATTTGAATAACTATATCGGCTGGCTGACAGAAAACTTTGACCCTTCTATTTCGTGGAAAGATTTAGAGTGGATCCGTGAATTCTGGGACGGTCCAATGGTGATCAAAGGCATTCTTGATCCTGAAGATGCGAAAGATGCGGTACGTTTCGGGGCTGATGGGATTATCGTGTCGAACCACGGTGGTCGCCAGTTAGACGGCGTGCTTTCTTCCGCTAAAGCGTTACCAAGTATTGCAGATGCAGTGAAAGGTGATATCAAAATCCTTGCCGATTCTGGTATTCGCAACGGTTTAGACGTGGTGCGTATGTTAGCGTTGGGAGCCGACTGTACGATGATTGGCCGCTCATTTGTTTACGCTCTGGGTACGGCAGGTCAAGCAGGTGTGGAAAACTTACTCGATATCTTCTTGAAAGAGATGAAAGTGGCAATGACTCTCACCAGCAACCAGAAAATCAGTGATATTACCCGTGATGCATTAGTGGATTTAAGCAAAATCTAATTATAGCGGTTAAGCATCATTAATATGAAAGAATAAGCCTATCTGATGATTAGATAGGCTTACTATTTTAATTAATCTCGGAAATTATTGAATTGGAAGGGTTGACCTAGTTCTGCACCTTTGACTAATTGAATAACGGCTTGTAAATCATCGCGAGATTTACCTGTTACACGCACTTGTTCGCCTTGGATTTGAGTTTGAACTTTTAATTTACTCTCTTTGATCAGTTTGGTTAATTTTTTAGCCATCTCTGATTCAATACCTTGTTTTAATTTTACTTCTTTACTGTAAGTTTTACCGCTATGTTAAAATTCAGTTGGAATATCTAAAGATGATGAATCAATACCTCGTTTAATACAAGCATTACGTAAAATATCTAATAATTGTTCTAATTGGAAATCAGATTCAGTAGATAATTTAATGCTTTCTGTTTTTTCATTTAACTCAATAGAGGCTTGAACATTTTTAAAGTCCCAACGGTTACTTAAATCACGCTGTGCATTTTCAACGGCATTACGCACTTCATGCATAGTAATTTCTGACACAATATCAAATGATGGCATCGCTCTTCTCCTATAATGATAAATTCTTAATTTTTGTACTAGCACTTAATAAACAGATAAGTGCAGTTAAGTCCGCAAAGTTTACCACAACTTGTGCTTGTTGTTGTACTTTTGGTTTGGCATGGAAGGCGGCACCTAAGTTAGCTATCTTCATCATAGCTAAATCATTTGCTCCATCACCAATCGCAACGGTATTTTTAATCGGAATATTAAATTGGTTAGCGAAGTACCGCAAGGTATCTGCTTTATATTGAGCATGGACAATATCGCCTTTGAGTAAGCCTGTAAGTTTACCATCTACAATATCAAATTGATTGGCTACTGCCGCATCTAATCCTAATTTTTCTTTTAGATTATTAGCAAAATAAGTAAAACCACCAGAGGCAATGACGATACGCCATTGATGTTGTTTTAAGATTTCAATCATTTCTTTTAAGCCTGGCATTAAAGGTAAGTTTTTACACACTTGTTGCAGCAGACTTTCAGGCGCATCTTTTAATGTTCCAACACGACGACGTAAGCTTTGTTCAAAATCTAATTCACCACGCATTGCAGCCGCCGTAATTTTTGAAACCTCTTCTCCTGTGCCAGCTAATTTAGCAATTTCATCAATACATTCAATTTGAATAGCAGTGGAATCCATATCCATTACGAGCAAACCAGGTTCAGCTAGGTTTACATGAAAGTCGATTTTGGCTACATCTAAATGTAAAGCATATGCATGATTTTCATAATTTTTTTGCCAATGGCCTTTTAGTAATATCACAATATTATGTAATTCGTTCCAACAATCAAAAATTTGAAAATTCTCACCGCACTTTTGTTGGAAAGCTTGTAGTTTTTCAATACCTAAATGAGTGCCAAATAAAATAAAATAATCACAGCCATTAGATACTACTTGAGTTGTATTGAATCGGCAGGGAAAGGGAGGGTAATGTTGCTTAATATCTTCAATGTTTGAGCTAATCAATTTGCTTGTTTGCATAATTTAAAAGATCCTGTGGTATTATTATGGTAATCTTAACGCTTAATTGTCTAAATGCTACAATAATATATTGCTTTATGCTTTTGGGGAAATAATTTGCATATCATCAAAGAAAAGGTCATGAAATCATCAATGATTTTACTGATTATTGCACTCTGCGTGCTGATTATGGCGGTAATTTTATTTGGTGTGAATCAATTTAAAATCGGCTCACAGCTTGCCAGTGTTAACCAAGTATCGAACTTATCTCACTTATTGGTTCGTCAGCAGGCCAATCTATTTTCCATGTTATTGGTAAATAATGCGAGTACAGAACGTTTAACTGATAATTTAGAACAATTAAAGAAAAATCAATTTGTATTAGATGCATCCATTTATAATAATACTGGTGAATTATTAGCTCAAACACGTAATGCTTTTGCATTGCGTAATCAACTTGGTTTAGATCATGAGCAACGCCATCTGGAATCTAATGATGGACAACAAATTGTTGAGCCTATTTATTCATCAAATGGTGTGGAAGGATTCTTGCGAGTAACTTTTGATAATAAATATGGGCAAACGACACAAAATAAAATTAATCAGTTATTTCATCGTTTATACGGTGAGTTAATTATTGTTTTTCTGGCTGGAGTGGTATTAGCCAGTTCAGTGCATTATTTTTTGAGCCATTATCGCCGTACAAGACGTGTTCAACTAGAATTAACTCCGCAACCTGTAAAGGAGAATAAGGTTAGTCCGTCATTAACATTTCATCGCAGACGTCGCCGATATAAGTAATAATATTTTTTACGGCTTCGCTTTCTGAAAGTCATTAATAAAAAACCGCACATTAAAGTGCGGTTTTCTTTTATTCAATTTTAAAAACTTTTAAATTACGCTAATGCTTTGATTTGAGCTGCTAATTTAGATTTGTGGTTAGCTGCTTTGTTAGCGTGGATTAAGTTTTTAGAAGCCATACGGTCTACAACTTTTTGCATTTCTAAGAATGCTGCTTGTGCTGCGGCTTTTTCACCTGCTGCTACTGCTGCGTAAACTTTTTTGATCGCTGTGCGCATCATTGAACGTTGACTTGCATTGTGTTGACGGCGTTTTTCAGATTGAACCGCACGTTTTTTTGCTGACTTGATATTAGCCAAGGTCAAACTCCTAAGAATTTCTGTAATTAAACGAAGATAAAATAAAGGCGTAAAATATGCCCCTTTTATGCACGTTTGTCAATGATAAATTAAGTAATTTCTATGGTTTCGGTGAGACACAACCGAATGTTACCACCGTTTTGAATGTCGCCATTAAGCCGTTAAGCGATTGAGATTAACGATGTGGCCGAGATTTTACCAGTTTTTTTCGATAGAATATAGCTTAAAAACTAAATTTCTATACAATTAGCATAAATTTTTATGACAGCGATCTTCAGCTGATCCTATTTCTAACTATTTAGTATCGAAAATAAGAAGATCTTACTAGAGAACAATATTTTGAGTAAAAAACTTCTAAAATCAGGCATTACTGTCAGTGTGATGACTTTATTATCTCGTGTATTAGGCTTAGTACGAGATGTAGTGATTGCTAATATTATTGGCGCAGGAGCGGCAGCGGATGTATTTCTTTTTGCCAACCGCATTCCCAATTTTTTACGCCGTTTATTCGCTGAAGGGGCGTTTTCACAGGCGTTTGTACCTGTTTTAGCTGAATATCAAAAGTCAGGTGAATTAACTAAAACCCAAGAATTTGTCAGTAAAGTCTCTGGTACTTTGGGAGGATTAGTCACTATTGTTACCTTGCTTGCGATGATTGGCTCTCCCGTTGTTGCAGCGATCTTCGGGACCGGCTGGTTTGTGGATTGGTTAAATGATGGCCCTAATGCCGAGAAATTTTCCCAAGCCTCTTTACTATTAAAAATTACCTTCCCTTATTTATGGTTTATTACCTTTGTTGCTTTATCGGGGGCGATTCTTAATAGTATTGGCAAGTTTGCGGTGATGTCGTTTTCTCCTGTGTTACTCAATATTGCCATGATTACGACCGCACTTTTTCTTGCGCCTCGTATGGAAAACCCAGATATGGCATTGGCAATTGGTATTTTTATTGGTGGGCTATTGCAATTTTTATTCCAACTACCTTTCTTGAAAAAAGCTGGATTGCTAGTCAGACCTCGTTGGGCATGGAATGATGAGGGCGTTAAAAAAATTCGAACATTGATGATTCCCGCATTATTTGGCGTCTCTGTCAGTCAAATTAATTTATTGCTGGATACCTTTATTGCTAGTTTCTTAATGACTGGCTCAATCAGCTGGCTCTATTATTCAGATCGTTTATTGGAATTCCCATTAGGTTTGTTTGGTATCGCTATTTCTACGGTAATTTTACCGACTTTATCTCGTCATCATGTTAATCGTTCTGATGATGCGGTAAAAAGCAGTGAAGATTTTCGTAGCACAATGGATTGGGGGGTACGCATGATTTTATTATTAGGTGTACCTGCAACAATCGGTATTGCGGTATTAGCCCAACCGATGTTATTAGTATTATTTATGCGTGGTCAATTTGCTTTAGCTGATGTACAAGCCACTTCTTATGCACTGTGGTCAATTAATGTGGGCTTGTTAAGCTTTATGCTGATTAAAATTTTAGCCAATGGTTATTATGCTCGACAAGATACCAAAACCCCAGTAAAAATCGGGATTATTGCGATGATAAGCAATATGGGGTTTAATTTATTAGCCATTCCTTTTAGTTATGTCGGTTTAGCGATCGCATCCGCAATGTCTGCAACCTTAAATGCATATTTATTGTATCGTGGTTTATCGCAAGCGGGAGTATATCGATTTTCTAAACAAAGTGCGGTCTTTTTTGTGAAAATTTTAATCTCTGCGCTGGTGATGGGAGGTGTTCTATGGCATTACACCCCCGCTATTGAAACTTGGCAAGCAATGACAATGTTTAAACGTATTCATTGGTTAGCTTGGCTGATGTTTTTGGCTGCGATGGTTTATTTCCCTATGCTTGTGATAATGGGCGTGCGTAAACATCATTTGTTAGCTCGTACATCTAATTAGTTTTGTTAGGCTGTTTATTATTGAATATATTTTAAGTTGCCACTAGATCTCTTGCTATAAATAGGATAATTTACCTATTGGGCATGGTTAACAAACCACTATCCCTAAATTTCTTCAAATTCGACCGCACTTTTACCTAAGCATACCTAAGAAGGTTCTATGTTCTATTTAGTGGCAGCTGTTTTGATTTGGGCGAGTGCATTTATCGCTGCAAAATTCAGTTATAGTATGTTCGATCCTGCACTCACAGTGATGTGCCGCTTAATCCTATCGGCATTACTGGTGTTGCCTACCTTCTTTCGTTCTTATCAAAAAGTACCTGTACAGTATCGTTGGCAGATGTGGGGATTAGGTTTATTGAATTTCCCTATTGTCTTATTATTACAATTTATTGGTGTCCGCTATACATCAGTATCTAGTGGCGTAACAATGTTAGGTACAGAACCGTTAATCGTGGCATTATTAGGACATGTTTTCTTTCAAAAGTCAGCTCGTCTATTGGATTGGTTATTAGGTATTATTGCTCTAATTGGTATCGCTCTTGTTATGCTGGGAGCCAAATCAACAGATGAAGTCACAATATTAGGTTGTATGTTAGTATTGCTAGGGAGTATTGCTTTTTCATTTAGTATACATTTAGCACAAAGTGTCATGAAAGCCATAGATCCGAAAGCCTATACTGATGTGATTATTATGACTGGTGCCATTACCTGTATTCCTTTCTCATTGTTGTTAGTGCAAGATTGGCATGTTCAAATTCATAGTGAAGGTATTTTTGCGATTCTTTACTTAAGCATTGGTTGTACTTGGTTGGCTTATCGCCTATGGAGTAAGGGATTACAAGTTTCAACAGCAAATACGGCAAGCATTTTAACTACCCTTGAACCTGTATTTGGCGTATTATTAGCACTATTGCTACTAGATGAACATTTAACTCTCGTGACTTTTTTTGGCATGTTGCTTGTCATCTTAGCCGCGGGGACCTCAGTTTTATCACCAATGTTAATTAAATATCTAAAAAATAAAATGGCACTCTAGCGATGATCTATCAAATAATTGCTATGCTAATTTGGGCGAGCGCCTTTATTGCAGCGAAATATACCTATGAGATTATGGATCCTGTGCTTATGGTACAGTGTCGTTTTTTTATTGCATCTTTAGTTTTATTACCCACTTTTTTTAAAGCCTATAATACGATCCCAAAAGCTTATATTAAAACCATGTGGATCTTGGCATTTGTAAATTTCCCCGTGGTCTTCTTATTGCAATTTATTGGTTTATATTATACTTCTGCCGCAAGTGCAGTCACCATGTTGGGCATGATTCCTTTACTCTCGGTATTGATCGGCTATTTTTTCTTTAATCAATATATCCGACCAATTGATTTACTGTTAAGTATTATTGCATTTATTGGTATCTTATTAACGGTTATTGGAGGGCAAGGAGATAGCCATATTAATGTATGGGGATGCCTATTAGTCTTGGCATCAGCGGTTGCATTCTGTTTTTGTTTATATCTTTCTAAAGATGTTATGAAAACCATGAAATCTAAGGATTATACAAATGTGATTATTGTGTTGGGCACAGTTCTTTGTATTCCTTTTAGTATTTTATTGGTAAAAGATTGGACAATTACCCCTACTTTCAAGGGAATTGCTTCGTTATTTTATCTTGGCTTAATGTGCACTTGTTTTGCCGTTGTTCTTTGGTTTAAAGGAGTACAAACCTCTTCCGTTTATATTTCCAGTCTGCTATCCACGCTAGAACCTGTGTTTGGTGTATTATTGGCAATTTTAATTTTAGGCGATAGATTCTCATTCATTTCTGCCCTCGGGGTGTTGCTCACCTTAGGTGCAATGTTGATTTCAGTATTTGCGCCGTTAATTAAACGGAAAATTTAAAAGTGCGGTAGGTTTTTCAAAAATTTTTGAAATTTTTAGTGCATTATTTTTAATGCTAGATTCTTACCCGCTTTCCTTTAATCTTCCTCAATTTGTGCGTATAATACGGCATATTTTTCTACTTATATTTAATGGAATATGTGATGCAACTTATTCGTGGCATGCAGAATTTACCTAAGACATTGACAGGCTGTGCGTTAACCATTGGTAATTTTGATGGTGTTCATTTAGGTCATCAAGCAGTGTTACAACATTTACGTAATAAAGCCAATGCCTTGCATTTGCCAATGGTGGTGATGTTATTTGAACCACAGCCACGTGAGTATTTTATGTCAATGAATGCTCAGCATGAGCAGGCACCCGCACGTTTAATGCGGTTACGTGATAAATTATATTACTTAAAACAGCTGGGTGTGGATTATGTAATTTGCGTGAAATTCGACCGCACTTTTGCTTCATTAAAGGCAGAATTCTTTATTGAAGATTGGTTAGTGAATAAGTTAAATGTGAAATTTCTGAGTATTGGTGATGATTTCCGCTTTGGTGCAGATCGTAAAGGCGATTTCAGATTGCTTGAAAGTGCGGGTAAAAAATTTGGATTTTCTGTAGAAGATAACCGCACTTTTTTCCTTGATAAGTTACGTATTAGTAGTACCGCAATTCGGCAAGCTTTGGCACAAGATGATTTAGTGAAAGCGGAAGAATTATTAGGTCGCCCTTATAGCATTTTTGGTAAAGTCGTTCATGGTCAGAAATTAGGGAGTACTATTGGTTTTCCAACAGCGAATATTCGTTTACAACGTCAAGTGAATCCAGTGAAAGGGGTTTTTGCTGTACGAGTAAAATGCCCTTGCGGTTCGGTGTTTGAAGGGGTGGCGAATATTGGTCAACGCCCAACCTTAAATGGAGTTGAACAGCGCTTAGAGGTTTATTTATTTGATTTTAATGATGATTTATATGGTAAGACAATTTTAGTCACCCTCTGCCATAAAATTCGAAATGAAATAAAATTTTCTTCTATCACAGCGTTAACAGAACAAATTGCTCAAGATGTGTTGGTGGCACGAGATTTTTTCAAAAGAAATGATTAATTTTGCTTTTATTCATAAACAAAAAACGATATAACTATCCGATTACAAATTAAATTTTATTACAACGTGGAATATACAAATGTCTAACGAAACAATTGATTACAAAAATACTTTAAACCTGCCTGAAACAGGTTTCCCAATGCGTGGAGACTTAGCAAAACGTGAACCAGGTATGCTAAAAAATTGGTATGAGAAAGATCTTTACCAAAAAATTCGTCAATCTTCAAAAGGCAAAAAATCATTTATTTTGCATGATGGTCCTCCATATGCGAACGGTACCATTCATATTGGTCACGCTGTAAATAAAATTTTAAAAGATATTATCATTAAATCTAAAACCGCATTAGGTTTTGACAGCCCTTATGTGCCAGGTTGGGATTGCCATGGTTTGCCCATCGAATTAAAAGTAGAAGGTTTAGTCGGCAAACCAAATCAAAAAATTTCTGCGGCAGAATTCCGTGAAGAATGTCGTAAATATGCACGTGAACAAGTAGAGGGTCAGAAAAAAGACTTTATTCGTTTAGGTGTGTTAGGTGACTGGGAACATCCATATTTAACGATGAACTTTGATACAGAAGCTAATATCATTCGTGCTTTTGGTAAAGCGGTTGAAAATGGCCACTTATATAAAGGTTCTAAACCTGTTCACTGGTGTTTAGATTGCGCATCTTCATTAGCAGAAGCAGAAGTGGAATATGAAGATAGAACCTCTCCTTCTATTTATGTACGTTTTGCCGCAGTTAATGAGAGCTTAATTGAAAGTAAATTTAATTTAACTGAAAAAGGTAATGGTAAATTATCAGCAGTTATTTGGACTACAACACCTTGGACAATGCCTTCAAACCGTGCTATTGCAATTAATCCAGAATTAGAATATAGCCTTGTTCAATTAGGTAATGAGCGTGTTATTTTAGCCTCTGAATTAGTTGAATCTGTTGCTCAGGCTGTAGCTGTTGAATCTTGGAAAGTATTGGGTTCAGCCAAAGGTGATGTACTCGAGTTATTAGAGTTTAACCATCCATTCTATAAATTTAGCGTGCCTTTTATTTTCGGAGATCATGTAACTACTGATGGTGGTACAGGTTTAGTGCATACAGCACCAGATCATGGTCAAGACGACTATGTGGTTGCACGTAAATATAATATTGGCATGGCTGGTTTAATCGGTAATGATGGTAAATTTAACTCAAATGCTGAATTTTTCGCTGGTCTCGGTGTGTTTGAATCTAATGGTAAAGTGATTGAAAAATTAGAAGAAACAGGTGCTTTACTTAAATTAGAAAAAATTCGCCATAGCTACCCGCACTGTTGGCGTCATAAAACACCAATTATTTTCCGTGCTACACCACAATGGTTTATTGGTATGGAAACTAAAGGTTTGCGCCAACAAGCATTAAATGAAATCAAGAGAGTGCGTTGGATTCCTGATTGGGGTCAAGCACGAATTGAAAAAATGGTAGAAAATCGTCCTGACTGGTGTATTTCTCGTCAACGTACTTGGGGCGTGCCAGTAGCATTATTTATTCATAAGGAAACTGAACAGCTTCATCCACGTACCGTTGAATTAATTGAAGAAGTGGCAAAATTAGTTGAACAAAAAGGTATTCAAGCTTGGTGGGATTTAGATCCTAAAGATTTATTAGGTGAAGATGCCGTTCATTACAGTAAAGTGCCAGATACTTTAGATGTATGGTTCGACTCAGGATCAACTTATTATTCAGTTGTGAAAGCACGTCCTGAATTTAATGGTAAGGAAGCTGATATGTATCTTGAAGGTTCTGACCAACATCGTGGTTGGTTTATGTCTTCATTAATGCTTTCTACTGCCACTGATAACAAAGCACCTTATAAACAAGTATTAACTCATGGTTTTACTGTGGATGGACAAGGCCGTAAAATGTCTAAATCTATTGGTAACATCGTCACACCACAAGAAGTGATGGATAAATTTGGTAGCGATATTTTACGTTTATGGGTAGCTTCAACTGACTATACTGGTGAAATGACTGTTTCTGATGAGATCTTAAAACGAGCAGCCGATTCATATCGTCGTATCCGTAACACAGCGCGTTTCTTATTAGCAAACTTAAACGGCTTTGATCCTAAACGTGATATTCTCAAACCAGAAGAGATGATTTCACTTGACCGCTGGGCTGTTGATTGTGCATTGCAAGTACAAAACGAAATTAAAGATGCTTATGATAATTACCAATTCCATGCTGTAGTACAACGTTTAATGCGTTTCTGCTCAGTGGAAATGGGCTCATTTTACTTAGATATTATCAAAGACCGCCAATATACGACTAAAGCAGATAGTCTTGCCCGTCGTAGTTGCCAAACCGCTTTATGGCATATATCTGAAGCCTTAGTACGTTGGATTGCACCAATTTTATCTTTCACAGCAGATGAAATTTGGGGTCATTTACCTGGTGAACGTTCTGAATTCGTATTTACTGAAGAATTTTATGAAGGTTTATTTGCTTTAGATGCTAATGCTGAATTTGATGATGCTTACTGGCAACAAGTATTAGTTTTACGAGCAGAAGTGAATCGAGTATTAGAACAAGCTCGTAACGATAAACTCATTGGTGGAGCATTAGAAGCAGAAGTCACTCTTTATGCAAATGATGAATATGTTGCATTATTAAATAAATTGAAAGATGAGTTGCGTTTTGTACTCATTACTTCAAAAGCAGATGTTCAACCACTTGCAGAAGCGGATGTGGAAGAAGGTGAAGTAAAAGGTTTAGCAATTAAAGTGATTCGTTCTGCTAACCATAAATGTCCTCGCTGTTGGCATTATTCTGATAGCAAAGATGCAAATTCACTATGTTCACGCTGTGAACAAAATGTTAACGGTAATGGCGAAGTAAGACACTTTGCATAATCAGTAAAATTTGCGAAATATTGACCGCACTTTTATTACATTGATAACCATTGATCGGGGCGTAGGTATACGCCCTAGATTATTATGTAGGAACGTATTTTATGTCCCAAACTAAAACTGGACTGTCTTTTCTTTGGATAAGTGCTTTTGCATTTATTTTTGATTTAATCACTAAATATATTGTTGTGAAAAACATTGAGCTTTATGAAAGCATTCAAATTTTGCCTATTTTTAATTTAACCTATGTGCGTAACCATGGCGCTGCATTTAGTTTTTTAGCCGATAATAACGGTTGGCAAAAGTATTTATTTATTGTGTTAGCAATAGCTATTTCATTTGTGTTGGTTTATTTATTATTTAAAAATCATGCTAGTCAAAAATTACAGAATACAGCCTATGCATTAATTATCGGCGGTGCTTTAGCTAATATGGTGGATCGAATCTATCATGGTTTTGTGGTCGATTTTTTAGATTTCTATTGGCAACAGTGGCATTATCCTGTATTTAATGTGGCAGATATTTCAATCTGTATTGGTGCTGGGCTACTTGCACTAGATGCATTTAAAAATAGTGATAAGAAAAAAGCATAATTTCTTTTTTAGCAAACTAATTGATGAGCCAATACAAAAATATCAATGAGTCATAATATGAAAATAATTTTAGCTAATCCACGAGGTTTCTGCGCAGGTGTGGATCGAGCCATTAGTATTGTAGAATTAGCATTAGAAATTCACGGTGCCCCAATTTATGTACGTCATGAAGTAGTACATAATCGTTTCGTAGTAAATGGATTGCGTGAGCGTGGTGCAATTTTTGTGGAAGAATTAGATGAAGTACCTGATGGTGCAATAGTCATTTTCTCTGCTCATGGTGTCTCACAAGCGGTACGTCAGGAAGCTAAACGCCGGCAGTTAAAGGTGTTTGATGCCACTTGTCCTTTGGTAACTAAAGTTCATATGGAGGTTGCTCGAGCAAGTAAAAAGGGCACAAAAGCGATCCTTATCGGTCATAAGGGACACCCTGAAGTAGAAGGGACCATGGGGCAATATAGCAATGACGCAGGTGGTATTTATCTTATTGAAAGTGTTGAAGATATTCTAAATCTTCCAGTAAATGAGAAAGATGATTTAACATTTATGACCCAAACAACCCTTTCTCTAGATGATACGGCAGAGACCATTAGCACCTTAAAAGAAAAATATCCTGCGATCAAAGGCCCTCATAAGAATGATATTTGTTATGCAACCACTAATCGTCAGCAAGCGGTGCGTGAATTAGCAAAATGTTCAGATTTAGTCTTAGTCGTCGGGTCTAAAAATTCTTCAAATTCTAATCGCTTAGCTGAATTGGCCTTACGAATGGGGGTAAGGGCAAAATTAATTGATGGGCCCGAAGATATTCAGCCTGAATGGTTAGAGAATGTTGAAACTATAGGCTTAACTGCTGGTGCTTCGGCTCCAGAAGTGCTTGTTCAATCGGTTATTTCTCATCTAAAAACTTTAGGAGCAAGTACGGTAGAAACCCTTGAAGGGCTTGAAGAAAATATGTTTTTTGAAGTTCCAAAAGAATTACGTATTAAAGAAGTTCAATAATAGAGTAAAGGCGAATAATTAATTTCGCCTTTTGTTTATCTGTCTTTTTTTCCAAAAAAATCTGATTTTTGCGATCTTCCTCGTAAAACTGCGGTGAGTTTCTAGAAAATTTTGCTACCTTCCTTAAAGTAAGGTTTGTTGAATTCTCAACATTGATCAATTAACAAGGAAGTCTTTATGACCAAAATGCAAAAATTTTTATCTTCACTATTTATTATTGGTTCAATTTTAACGTCTCAGGTGATGGCCGCAGAGAAACCTCAAATGCCAAAAACTGAACAAGTAGAAAAAGCTCCAATGAATATGGAAAATAAGGTTAATATTAATACTGCCACCGCTACAGAAATTAAGAATACTTTAGTGGGAATTGGTATGAAAAAAGCAGAAGCCATCGTGGAATATCGAGAAAAGCATGGAAGTTTTACTTCTATTGAACAACTTACGGAAGTTTCTGGGATTGGACAAGCTACCTTAGAGAAAAATAGAGAACGTATTCTCTTATAATTTATTTGCTTATTATCGATCCTTTCTCTTATACACAAAGCAGAATATGAAAAATTCCGCTTTTTTATGATTTCAAGTATAATGAGCAAAAATGGAATAGGAGTCGGTTATGAAACAAAAAGTAGTACTAGCAACAGGTAATAAAGGTAAAGTCAAAGAAATGACAGATGTATTATCTGATTTTGGCTTTGAAGTTATTGCACAAACAGATTTAGGCATTGAAAGTCCTGAAGAAACTGGCTTAACCTTTGTTGAGAATGCATTATTAAAAGCACGCCATGCCTCAAAAATATCAGGCTATCCTGCTATTGCTGATGATAGTGGGCTAGTCGTGGAAGCTTTAGCGGGTGCTCCTGGTTTATATTCTGCTCGTTATGCTGGGATAGAGGGTGAAAATGCTGATGCCGCAAATCGTCAGAAACTATTATCTGAATTAGCTAATGTCCCTGCTGAAAAACGCCAAGCAAAATTTGTGAGTTGTATTGTGATGTTACAACATGAAACCGATCCATCTCCAATTATTGCCGAAGGAGAATGTCACGGCGTTATCATTTTTGAAGAAAAAGGCCCAAATGGTTTTGGTTATGATAGTTTATTTTTAAGTGATGATACCCACTGCACATTTGGTGAATTAGATACAGTCGAGAAGAAAAAAATTTCTCATCGTGCAAGATCATTAGCGGTTCTAAAAGGTAAATTAGGGATTTAACCTTTGATGATAAAAGTGCGGTAGGATTTTAGATAATTTTTTACATTATGAGGCTGTTAAGCAGACCTCATTATTTTATTGAGGAAAGTAAAATGATCGTAACCACAACACCAAATATTGATGGTAAACAAATTGTAGAATATAAAGGACTTGTTTTTGGAGAAGTCGTAGCGGGTTCTAATTTTGTTCGTGACTTTTTTGCAAGTTTTACAGATTTCTTTGGTGGACGTTCAGGGGCTTATGAAGCACGTTTAGCTAAGGGACGTCAAGAAGCATTAGATGAATTGCAAGAGAATGCTCGTAAGCTCGGTGCAGATGCGGTGATTGGTGTGGAAGTGAACTATACGTCGATTACTTCAGAAAGTAAAAGTATGTTTATGATTGTGGCGAGTGGTACCGCCGTAGTTACTCGTTAATGGCGTCTTTACTTCTTCCTCCACTTAGTCTGTATGTACATATTCCATGGTGTGTACAAAAATGTCCATATTGTGATTTCAATTCTCATGGGCTGAAGGGAGAGATTCCTGAACAAGATTATATTGAGCATCTACTTGCAGATTTGCAAGCCGATATCATGCGCTTTAAAGATAGCCTTCAAAATCGACCATTACATTCTATTTTTATTGGTGGTGGTACACCAAGTTTATTTTCCGCAGAAAGCATTGCTCAATTATTATCAGCTATTCAGCAGCTTATTCCGTTTCAGCAAGATATTGAAGTGACTCTTGAGGCAAATCCTGGCACCGTGGAGGCTGAACGTTTTCATGGGTATGTCAACGCAGGAATAACTCGAATATCCATGGGTATTCAAAGTTTTTCTAATGAAAAGCTGGTGGCTCTTGGACGTATTCATAATGTTGCTGAGGCAAAAAGTGCGGTAGAAATTGCTAAAATTTCTGGCTTGAAGAGCTTTAATGTGGACTTAATGCACGGTTTACCGAATCAAACCCTCGAACAAGCTCTAGATGATTTACGTCAAGCTATTGAATTGTCGCCACCACATTTATCTTGGTACCAATTAACTATTGAACCGAATACCATGTTTGCATCTCGACCACCTAAGCTGCCAGATGATGATGAACTTTGGGATATTTTTGAGCAAGGTCATCAATTATTGACTGCTGCGGGCTATCAACAATATGAAACCTCAGCTTATGCTAAACCAGGTTTTCAATGTCAACATAATCTTAATTATTGGCGATTTGGTGATTATTTAGCCATAGGTTGTGGAGCACACGGCAAAATGAGTTTTCAAAATGGTGAAATTATTCGTTATTCAAAAACTCGCCACCCTAAAGGTTACTTAAGAGGTGAATACCTTTATGAAGAACGTCAAGTTGCAGATGTGGATCGTCCCTTTGAATTTTTTATGAATCGTTTCCGATTGTTAGAAATTGTGCCGAAATCAGAATTTCGAGCCTATACAGGATTATCGGAAAGCACCATAGCGCAACAGATAAATTGGGCGGTTGAACAGAATTATATTATAGAAACTGAAACAACGTGGCAAATTACTGAACATGGTAAGTTATTCTTAAATGAATTACTTGAAGCATTTTTAGTAGATGAATAACTAAATAAAGGCTGAATTGATTTCAGTCTTTATTTTTATGAGAATCTTTATACCTATACCCCGATTTAAAACAATCTAAGAATTTCACTTGTTTATCAGATTATTTGAGGCTAAAGTAACATACATTCAACAAGCAATCGTTTGCTTGTTGTTTTGTAAGTTGTTTTAGTTTCAAATTTCTCTACAATGATTTTTTATTGCTGAAGAAGTTTGATAAAGTTTCTTGGCTTTAATCTTAAAAATAGTATGCTTTAAAATAAGAATTAAATTTAACCTAAACCTTAAGGACCAAATATGGATCAATTAGAGATGAAAAAAGTTGCTGCAAAAGCAGCACTACAATTTGTAAAACCCGATATGATAGTGGGTGTAGGTAGTGGTTCTACAGTGAATTGTTTCATAGAAGAATTAGGCTCTCTTCGTAATCAAATAAAAGGAGCTGTTGCAGCTTCCAAAGCCTCGGAAGAATTATTAAGAAAACAAGGTATTGAAGTATTTAGTGCAAATGATGTTTCGAGTTTGGATATCTATGTGGATGGTGCAGATGAAATTAACCCACAGAAGATGATGATTAAAGGTGGTGGGGCAGCATTAACACGTGAAAAAATTGTGGCTTCATTAGCAAAAAATTTTATTTGTATTGTTGATAGTAGTAAACAAGTTGATGTGCTTGGTACAACCTTTCCTCTTCCTGTTGAAGTTATTCCGATGGCTCGTTCTCAAGTGGCTCGTAAACTGGTTTCATTAGGTGGCTCTCCAGAATGGCGAGAAGGGGTAATTACGGATAATGGTAATGTCATTTTAGACGTACATCATTTTACGATTATGAATCCCGTTGAAATGGAAAAAGAATTAAATAATGTTGCTGGCGTTGTTACTAATGGCATTTTTGCTCTAAATGCAGCAAATACCTTAATTGTGGGCACTCCAGAAGGTGCTAAAATTATTAGTTAATAAATTATATAAGGAAGATAAGATGGTTCCAGTATCTTTCGATAAAGATCAAATTAAGTTTTTATTATTAGAAGGTGTTCACCAGAATGCAATTAATGTATTGCAAGCAGCTGGTTATACCAATATTGAATATTATAAAAAGGCGTTAGGTCCAGAAGAACTTAAAAAAGCCATTAAAGATGCTCACTTTATTGGTATACGTTCCAGAACAAATTTAACAGAAGATGTTCTTGAGCATGCGGAAAAATTGATTGCTATTGGTTGTTTTTGTATTGGTACTAATCAAGTGGCTTTAGAAGCTGCTAAAGAAAAAGGTATTCCCGTTTTTAATGCACCTTTTTCCAATACTCGTTCTGTGGCAGAACTCGTATTAGGTGAAATTTTGTTGTTAATGCGTAATATTCCAAGAGCAAATGCACAAGTACATCTAGGTGAATGGAATAAATCAGCAGCAGGTTCTCATGAAGTTCGTGGTAAGAAATTAGGGATTATTGGCTATGGTCATATTGGTTCACAATTAAGTATTATTGCTGAATCTCTAGGTTTAAATGTTTTTTTCTATGATATAGAGAATAAATTACCTTTGGGAAATGCGCAGCAAGTTTCATCATTAGAAAAACTTTTAGGATTTTGCGATATTATTTCATTGCACGTGCCAGAATTACCTTCTACTAAAAATTTAATGAATGCTAAACGTATTGCACAGTTAAAACCTGGTAGTATTTTAATTAACGCTGCACGTGGTTCTGTAGTGGATATTGAAGCCTTAGCAAAAGCACTTGATGAAGGTAAAGTTCAGGGCGCAGCAATTGATGTCTTCCCTGTGGAGCCTGCTTCTGAAGAAGTATTTGAGTCACCTCTATGTAAATTTGATAATGTGATTTTAACTCCACATATTGGTGGTTCAACAGCAGAAGCACAAGAGAATATTGGTACTGAAGTGGCTAATAAGTTTGTTAAATATGCGGATAATGGTTCAACTTTATCTGCGGTAAATTTCCCAGAGGTTTCTTTACCTGAACATAGTTCTGCTAAACGAATTTTGCATATTCATCAAAATAGACCAGGTATTTTGAATCAAATTAATAAAGTGTTTGTAGACCAAAATATTAATATTGCAGCACAGTTTTTACAAACTGATTCTAAAATTGGCTATGTTGTCGTGGATATTGAAACCGATGACAGTGTTGAATTATTGCAAAAATTAAAAGATATTGATGGTACGATTCGTGCACGTGTCTTAGTTTAATTAACCTTCAAGTCAGTTTAAAAAGGAAGAGTTGATCTTCCTTTTTTCATTTCTAAGCAAGTATAGAAGAGATAAAATTTTATCCTTAGCACTTATATTTATGGTAATATCTTTGCTAATTATTTATTTAACTTTTATCTTAAATGAAAAAACTATTTCAATTTTTTTTAATTTTATCTGTTATTTTGTTAGGCATCGGCTTTTGGGGTTATAGTAAGATTCAATCCTTAATTAATGAACCTGTTAATGTGCAAGCCGATCAATTATTAACCTTAGAACGTGGAACAACAGGGCAAAAGCTATTTACCTTATTAGAGCAAGAAAATATTATTACTAATCATCCATTGTTTCCTTGGTTACTTAAATTACAAACTCAACTGAATAATGTGAAAGCTGGTACTTATTCTTTGAATGGAATAACTACCTTAGGGGAATTACTCAGACTGTTGAATACGGGTAAAGAGGCTCAATTTAGTTTGCGTTTTACGGAGGGTGAGACCTGGAGACAAGTGAAGCAATCTCTTTTACATGCTCCTCATTTAACATCAGAACTAAAAGATAAAACAGAAGAAGAAATTTTTACGCAATTTAATGCACTGTTGCCTGAATGGAATGCTGTGAATGAGTGGAAAACATTAGATGGCTGGATTTATCCTGATACTTATAATTACACACCTTATTCAACAGATACCGCATTATTAAAACGTGCTATTGAAAAAATGGTTAAAATTTTAAATAAGGCTTGGCAAACAAGGGATGAAGGATTGCCCTTAAAAAATCCTTATGAAATGTTGATTCTTGCTTCTATTGTTGAAAAAGAAAGTAGTATTGCTACGGAGCGTGGGAAAATAGCCTCAGTATTTCTGAATCGTTTGCGAGTTAATATGAAATTACAAACAGATCCTACTGTTATTTATGGCATGGGGGAAAATTATACAGGTAATCTTCGTAAAAAAGATCTTGAAACACCGACTCCTTATAATACTTATGTGATTGATGGATTACCACCAACCCCTATTGCTATGCCAAGTGAAGAATCTTTAATGGCAGTAGCTAAACCAGAAAAAACAGATTTTTTATATTTTGTGGCAGATGGATCGGGCGGACATAAATTTACACGCAATTTAAATGAGCATAATCGTGCAGTGCAAGAATATTTACGTTGGTTACGCCAAAATAAGGTTCAGTAGAAATAGATATTATGAACGGAAAATTTATTGTGCTTGAAGGCTTAGAGGGAGCAGGAAAAACCACAGCACGTCAAGCAATTATTGAAGAATTACAATCTCAAGGTATTACAAACTTGGTGTTTACTCGTGAACCAGGTGGGACACCTTTAGCGGAAAAATTACGTCATTTGATAAAACATGAAACGGAAGAACCAGTAACAGATAAAGCAGAGTTATTGATGCTTTATGCTGCACGTATTCAGTTAGTCGAAAATGTCATTAAACCTGCATTAGCAGATGGCAAATGGGTAATTGGTGATCGTCATGATCTTTCATCACAGGCTTATCAAGGTGGTGGACGGCAGTTAGATCGTCATTTATTATCTACATTAAAAGAAACGGTCTTAGGTAGTTTCGCACCTGATTTGACTTTATATTTGGATTTAGATCCCGCTATCGGCTTAGAACGTGCAAGAGGGCGTGGAGCCTTAGATCGCATTGAGCAACAAGGGTTAGATTTTTTCCACCGTTCTAGAGCTCGTTATTTGGAACTGGTAAAAGCCGATCCTAAAGCTGTGATTATTAATGCAGAACAACCTATTGAACAAGTCACTGCTGACATTAAAAGTGCGGTCAGAAATTGGCTAAATTCTTTGAAATAAGAGTTGATTCGTAATGGTAAATCTTTATCCTTGGCTACAATCTTATTATGACAAAATCACTACTGCTTTTAGCGAAGGTTATGGTCACCATGCCATATTGTTTCGAGCTGAGCAAGGGCTAGGTGTGCAACAACTCGTTCAAGCGGTAGCAAGTAGGATTATATGTCAGTCAGAGGATAGTCAAAACAAACCTTGTGACCATTGTCATAGCTGTCATTTATTTCAGGCGAGTAATCATCCTGATGTTTATAGCTTAGCACCTATTGAAGATAAAGATATTGGTGTGGATCAGATTCGAGAGATTAATCAAAAGGTCGCTCAACATGCACAGCAAGGCGGAAATAAAATTGTTTGTATTGAAGAGGTCAATCGATTAACTGAAAGTGCCGCAAATGCTTTATTAAAAACTTTAGAAGAGCCTCGTCCGAATACCTATTTTTTATTAAATGCTGACTTATCAGCCTCTCTAATGGCAACCATTTATAGTCGTTGTCAGGTATGGATTATTGATACTCCTGTTGAGCAAGTGGCTATCAACTGGTTGCAACAACAATGTACAGCGGAAATTTCAGATATTGATACCGCACTTCGTATGAGCTATGGTCGTCCGCTATTAGCGCTCACCTATTTAACACAAGGACTACTTGAAAAAAGACGTGAGTTTTTACGTGCATTTTGGTTGTTTTATATTCGCCGTTCTCCCTTAGAGCTATTGCCACTTTTTGATAAAACATTGACATTATCGCAGTTAGATTGGTTACTTGCTTTTTTATCTGATGCAATAAAATTTAAGCTAAATATTTATGAAGGATGGATAAACCAAGATTTAGCTAAAGGAGTACAGCAATTTTCAGAACAGCAACAAGTAGTTGGATTATTGAAGGCTATACAGATTATACAAAAAGTGCGGTGGGATTTAATGAAAATTAATGGGGTGAATCAGGAGCTAATTTTATTAGATGGTTTAAGTCGCTTAATTACTGAAGTTTTTGACCCTAAAATTTAAAGGAAAGTAAAATGTTTATTGTTGATAGTCACTGTCATTTAGATTCTCTAGATTATGAGAAATTACATACTAATGTGGATGATGTGATTGAAAAAGCCAAAGCTCGTGGAGTAAAACATTTTTTATCAATTGGTGTCACCTTAGGTCGCTTTGAGGCGATGCGTGATTTAGTAGCACATCGTGATGATGTGTCTTTATCCTGTGGTTTGCATCCACTTGATTTAGGTGATGAGCGCTTTGATAGACAACGTTTAGAACAATATGCCACAGATAAACGGGTAATCGCAATTGGCGAAATTGGATTAGATTATTATTACGATCAACAGCGTAAAGCAGAACAGTTAGATGTTTTTGCTCAACAAATTGATGTCGCTAATCAGGTGAATAAACCAGTAATTATTCATACACGAGATGCTCGCGAAGATACCATTCGTGTATTACGTGAAAATCATGCTGAAAAGTGCGGTGGAGTAATTCATTGTTTTACGGAAAATATGGATTTTGCAAAACAAGCATTAGATTTAGGATTTTATATTTCTTGTTCTGGCATTGTGACTTTTAAAAATGCAGAAGAAATTCGTGAAGTAATTCGCTATGTACCTGTCGATCGCCTATTGGTAGAGACTGATTCACCTTATTTAGCACCAGTGCCTTATCGAGGTAAACAAAATCAACCAGCGTATACCCGAGAAGTTTGCGAATATGTGGCAGCATTAAAAGGGCTTTCTAGCGAACAGTTTGCTTTAATCACAACACAAAATTTTGAGCGTTTGTTTAAGGTTAACGTGTTATAATCAATAACATTTTTAAAAGGGTAATGTTATGCGTAAACTAATTAAATATTTTCTACTAATAGTAGTGTTCCTCTTCCATGTTGTGTTATTTGCTGGAATTCATTATATATTTCCTCATTATGAAACCACCAAAATTACTGGTGTGGAAGTAAAACGTGTAGATAAAGATGGTCCTATCACTAAAGCGAATCCAGCTGATGGCCCAACTCGAGATGTTTATTACATTTATACTCAAGAACCAGGTAAAGATAAGCCAATGGTATATCGTAATGAAGATACTCGCTGGGGATTTCCATTTTATTTCAAATTTGGTTCAGCGGATCTACAAGCAAAAGCATCCACTTTTGCTCAAGATCAACGCTTAGTAGAAATAAAATATTATGGTTGGAGAATAGTAATGTTTGATGAGTTCCGTAATGCTATTTCAATGAAAGAGGTGACAGAAGATACGGGCTCACATCCAATTTTAAGCTATATTTTTTATTTCCTTGGTTTAATTACCTTATTCTTCTCCATCCAACTGATCCGTGGTTGGTTTGATAGTGAAGTTTAGTAAGTGAGGGCGCCATCTGGCGTCCTACTTTTCATATCACATAGTAAAAGATGATTTTATGAGTTTATTTGAAGCAATATTAATTTTACTGCTGTTAATTTTAATCAGTGCAGTGATTTCTTCTTCCGAAATTTCCTTAGCGGGGGCAAGAAGATTAAAGCTACAATCATTAGCAAATGAAGGAGATGTGCGAGCAGAGAATGTGCTGAAATTACAGGAACATCCTGGTCGTTTCATTACCGTGGTGCAAATTGGGTTGAATATGGTGGCTATTTTTGGCGGGATGTTAGGTGAAAGCGCAATACGTCCTTATATTCAAGAGATTATTTATCAACATAGCAGTGCCGAATGGGTCGAAACCGTAGCCTCTTGGCTATCATTTGCTGTAGTCACGATGGCTTTTATTCTTTTTGCTGATTTAATGCCTAAACGTGTTGCGATAACTTATCCAGAAACTGTTGCTTTACGTACGGTTGGCATTATGTCTTTTTTCATTATGGTTTTTAAACCATTAGTATTACTGTTTGATTCGATTGCCAATGTGATATTTAGGCTATTTCATATTTCTACAGTACGCCATGAAAGTATGACTTCTGAAGATATTGTTGCAGTTGTTGATGCAGGAGCGGAGGCTGGAGTGCTAAAGGCTCAAGAGCATTATTTAATTGAAAATATTTTTGATATGCAAGAGCGAACAGTGACCTCAAGTATGACGACTCGTGAAAATATTGTATTTTTAGACCGCACTTTTGATCGACAAAAAGTTATTGATACCTTAACTGTAGATTCACATTCTAAAGTGCTCATTTGTGATAAAGGTTTAGATCATATTCTCGGTTATGTAGAATCCCATACTTTATTAACCCTTTATTTGCGTGAACCACAAGTCTCATTGACGGATCAACGCATTTTACGAAAACCTTTATTTATTCCAGATACGTTATCGCTTTATGAGGTCTTAGAGTTATTTAAGTCATCTGGCGAAGATTTTGCGGTTATTGTCAATGAATATGCACTTGTTGTCGGCATTTGTACGTTAAACGATGTAATGAGTATCGTGATGGGCGAATTAGTCTCTAGTGAGGAAGAACAAATTGTACGTCGTGATGAAGATTCATGGTTAATTGATGGTGCAACCCCACTTGAAGATGTAAGACGTGCTCTTGATATTGAGAGCTTTCCTGATTGGGAAAATTACGAAACGATTAGTGGCTTTATGATGTATATGTTACGTAAGATTCCAAAGAAAACGGATTTTGTGCTTTATGACAAATATAAATTTGAAATTATTGATACTGAAAATTTCAAAATTGATCAGCTACTTGTATCCATTCGTAAAGATTTAAATAACGAAAACGTATCATTATAATTAAAAAGTAAGAACATAAGGATTGTTATGCCAGAACCTCGATTTGTCCATTTACGTGTACATAGTGACTTCTCCATGATTGATGGAATCGCTAAAGTAAAACCATTGGTTAAAACCTGTGTACAAGAAAATATGGTGGCGATGGCGTTAACCGATTTCACAAATTTTTGTGGATTGGTCAAATTTTATGGTTCCTCTTTGGAATCAGGGATTAAACCCATTATGGGCGCGGATGTCTTAGTTAAAAGTCAATTAATGGGAGATGAGCGCTTTGAATTAACACTTTTAGCCAAAAATAATGAAGGCTATAAAAACATTACCTTGTTATTGTCGAAAGCGTACCAACGAGGTTATGAAGATTTACCTTATATTGACCAAGATTGGCTGATTGAACATCGTGATGGAGTGATTATTTTATCAGGTGGCCGTAATGGTGATGTAGGTAAAAAACTGCTTAAAAATAATGCTACAGATGATGTTGAAAGTGCGGTCGCTTTTTACCAAAAATATTTCCCTGAGCATTATTATTTAGCATTAACTCGTACAGGACATGCCGAAGAAGAAACTTATGTACAAGCCGCTATTAAATTAGCCCAAAAACATCAACTTCCTGTGGTGGCTACTAATGATGTTGTCTTTCTTAAAGCGGATGATTTCGAAGCACATGAAATTCGAGTAGCGATTCATGACGGTTATACCTTAGATGATCCAAAGCGTCCAAAACTTTATACGGAGCAACAATATTTCCGTTCAGAACAGGAAATGTGTGATTTATTTGCAGATATTCCCTCAGCACTTGAAAACACAGTATTAATTGCCCAACGCTGCAATGTGACTATACGTCTGGGAGAGTATTTCTTACCGCAATTCCCAACGGGCGAATTGAGTACAGAAGATTATCTGATTAAGCGAGCTCGTGATGGTTTAGAGGAACGTTTAGCCGTACTTTTCCCTGATGAACAAGAACGTCAAGAAAAACGGGAAATTTACGATCAGCGTTTAGAGACCGAATTAGGCGTGATCAACCAAATGGGATTCCCTGGTTATTTCTTAATCGTGATGGAGTTCATTCAATGGTCTAAAGATAATAATATTCCAGTAGGTCCAGGGCGAGGTTCTGGTGCTGGATCATTAGTAGCTTATTCATTACGTATTACCGACTTAGATCCATTAGAATTTGATTTACTTTTTGAGCGTTTTCTTAATCCAGAACGGGTTTCAATGCCTGACTTTGACGTTGATTTCTGTATGGATAACCGTGATAAAGTTATTGAACATGTTGCGGATATGTATGGTCGTGGTGCGGTATCACAAATTATTACTTTTGGCACCATGGCTGCCAAAGCAGTAATTCGAGATGTAGGACGTGTACTCGGACATCCTTATGGATTTGTCGATCGTATTTCAAAATTGATTCCTTCAGATCCTGGAATGACCTTGGCAAAAGCCTTTGATGCAGAGCCTCAGTTACAAACTATTTATGATAGTGATGAAGAAGTTAAAGCCTTAATTGATATGGCTCGTAAACTGGAAGGTGTGACTCGTAACGCAGGGAAACACGCAGGTGGGGTAGTTATTTCGCCAACCTTGATTACCGACTTTGCACCACTGTATTGTGATAGTGAAGGTAAACATCCTGTTACACACTTTGATAAAAGTGATGTGGAATATGCAGGCTTAGTAAAATTTGACTTTTTAGGTTTACGAACACTCACTATTATAAAATGGGCATTAGATATGATTAATGCACGTATGGAGCGAGAAGGTAAACCACTGGTAGATATTAGCCATATTCCATTGGATGATCCCGCTTCCTTTGCCTTACTCTTAAAATCAGAAACTACCGCTGTATTCCAGTTGGAATCGCGTGGGATGAAGGACTTAATCAAACGTCTACAACCAGACTGTTTCGAAGATATTATTGCGTTAGTAGCATTATTCCGACCAGGCCCACTAGAATCAGGTATGGTACAAAACTTTATTGATCGTAAACATGGACGTGAAGAAGTTGCATACCCTGATGCACAATACCAACATGAATGTTTAAAGCCAATTCTTGAACCAACCTATGGCGTTATTGTTTATCAAGAACAGGTCATGCAAATTGCTCAAGAACTTGCAGGCTATACTCTGGGGGGGGCGGACTTATTGCGTCGTGCGATGGGTAAGAAAAAACCAGAGGAAATGGCAAAACAACGTTCTGTCTTTGAGAAAGGAGCGATTGATAAAGGTATTGATGGCGAACTTGCCATGAAGATCTTCGACTTAGTAGAAAAATTTGCAGGCTATGGTTTTAATAAATCACACTCAGCAGCTTATGCTTTAGTATCTTATCAAACCCTATGGTTAAAGACCCATTTCCCAGCAGAATTTATGGCTGCAGTAATGACCTCTGAAATGGACAATACAGATAAAATTGTCGGTTTATATGATGAATGTTTAAGAATGGGGTTAAAAGTAACGCCACCAGATATTAATACGGGGAAACATCATTTTAGTGTGAATGATCATGGTGAGATCGTGTATGGTATCGGTGCGATCAAAGGCGTTGGTGAAGGTCCGATTGAAGCATTGGTTGCTGCTCGTGAGCAAGGCGGAATTTTTAAAGACTTATTTGATTTATGTGCTCGTGTTGATTTAAAGAAAATTAATCGTCGTACTTTTGAGAGTTTAATTATGTCGGGGGCTTTTGATAAATTAGGTCCTCATCGTGCTGCGTTATCGAAAAATTTAGAAGATGCTTTAAAAGCCTCTGATCAACATGCAAAAGATCGGGCTGCTGGGCAGGCTGATATGTTTGGTGTTTTGACACAAAGCCCTGAAGATGTTGAGATTGCATATGCTAATACACCTCGCTGGTCAGAAAAGCAAATTCTTGATGGAGAACGGGAAACTTTAGGATTATATTTAAGCAGCCATCCTATTAGTCGTTATTTAAAAGAACTTTCTCATTATAGTCAAAATCGCTTAAAGGACTTAGTACCAAATATTAGAGGCCAAGTAAGTACCGCAAGTGGTTTAGTCGTAGCTTCTCGATTTGCTATGACGAAGAAAGGAAATCGTTTAGGTATTGCGACTTTAGATGACCGCTCTGGGCGTTTAGACATTACCTTATTTGCAGAAGCCTTAGAACGTTTTGGTGAAAAACTTGAAAAAGATACAGTAGTAGTGGTTTCAGGACAGGTTAGCTACGATGACTTCACCCAAGGCTTACGTATGTCCGTTCGTGATTTAATGACTTTAGATGAGGCTCGTAGCCGTTATGCAAAAAGTCTTGCTATTAGCTTGAGTCAACAGCAAATTACCCCACAGTTTCTTAAGCAATTTAAAGCAGTGATTGAACCATATTCGGGCGGAACGATGCCGATTAATGTCTATTACCAAAGCCCTGAAGGTAGAGCTTTACTTAAATTAGGTGTGCAATGGTATATTAAGCCAACCGATGATTTGCTCGGTGAATTGGTTAATATGTTAGGTGAAAGTGCAGTTGAATTAGAATTTGAATAATAAAAGTGCGGTATAAATTTTTAAAATTTATACCGCACTTTTTATTTGTGAGTAAACCTAAATTATTTAATGCATGTTTATAAGGAGATGAATATGATCCAGAAGATTATTTTAGATTGTGATCCTGGGCATGATGATGCAATTGCCATGATGTTAGCTTGGGGAAATCCAAATATTGATTTACTTGCTGTGACTACTGTGGTCGGGAATCAAACGCTGGAAAAAGTTTCACGCAATGCATTGGCTGTGGCTGAGATGGCAAATATCCATGGTATTCCATTTGCTAAAGGTTGCCCACGTCCTTTAGTTCGTGAAATCGAAAATGCACCAACTATACATGGTGATTCTGGTATGGATGGTCCACTATTACCAGAGCCCACTATGCAATTTGAAGACATACATGCGGTGAATTTAATTATTGATTTAATTATGTCTCATCCTGAAAAAACAATAACTTTAGTGCCAACAGGAGGCTTAACTAATATTGCTATGGCAGCACGTTTAGAGCCTAGAATTATCGAACGAGTGAAAGAAGTTGTACTGATGGGCGGAGGCTATCATACGGGCAATTGGAGTGCGGTCGCTGAATTTAATATTAAAATTGATCCAGAAGCCGCACATATTGTATTTAATGCGGGTTGGAAAGTAACCATGGTAGGATTAGATTTAACTCATCAAGCACTTGCTACACCTGATGTGATAGCCCGCTTTTCCTCATTGCAAAGTAAACCAGGGCAGTTTGTTGTTGAGCTATTAGCTTTTTTTGGCAAAATGTATAAACAAGCTCAAGGCTTTGATGCTCCACCTGTGCATGATGCTTGTGCAGTAGCTTATGTTATCGATCCAACACTCATAGAAGTACAACAAGTCCCTGTCAATATTGAACTGACAGGAACGCATACATTAGGAATGACGGTTGCAGATTTCCGTTATCCGATCAAGCCCTGTCATACCTGGGTTGCGAAGAAACTTGATAAAGAGCGTTTTTGGGATTTAGTTATTGAGTCAGTAAAGAATCTATAAGTTTTGTATATTAATAAAGGCTGTTTAGATAGCCTTTATTTTTTCTGTGATCCTTCTCATAGATTAAAAAATAATCTATTGCAATCGTTACGATATTACCTAGAATCCAAACATAAGTTTGACTCATAAACTTATGTTTGGAGGTCGATAATGACTGATAATGAAAGTATTATTTTTGAACTTATTCGCCAAAATCCATTTATTTCTCAACAAGAGCTCGCAGATAAAGTGGGCCTTTCTCGTTCTGCTGTTGCTAATATCATTTCTAGTCTAGTAAAAAAAGAATATCTGCTGGGTAAAGCCTATATATTTAATGAGCGTAATTCTATTGTATGCATTGGGGCTGCAAATTTAGATAAAAAAATCAAAACAGATCATGAATTACAAGGCTATACCTCAAATCCCATTACTTCAAAAGTATCTATTGGTGGAGTTGTGCGAAATATTGCGGAAAATTTAGGTCGTTTGGAACAAGAAGTCGTACTTATTTCAACTGTAGGTAATGATCCCGAATGGCTACGCATTAAAGCACTTTCATCACCTTTTATGAATACCGAATCGGTGATTATATTGGAAGGACAATCTACAGGTTGTTATACCGCACTATTAGATATTGATGGAGAAATGTATTTGGGCTTAGCTGATATGTCGATTTATGAACATTTTAAACCTGAATTACTTATCAAACAGCAACAATATTTACGTAATGCTAAATGCTTGGTGGTGGATTTAAATTGTCCTAAAGAAACCATAGAATTTCTTTGTGCGTATGCCCAAAAGCAGCAAATAAAATTAGCCATTATTGCAGTTTCAGAACCGAAGATGATCCACCTGCCTAAGCAACTTACTGGAGTAGATTGTTTTTTTATTAATAAAGGAGAACTGGGTGCTTTGGTCGGACGTATCATCGATACTGAAGAAAAGTTGCGAGAAGCTATTTATGAAGTATTAGCCTATGGTGTTAAAAAAATTATTCTTACAGCAGGTTCTAAGGGGGTGCTTTGTGTTACACGAGATCATTATCAATGGTATGCCGTTAAACAATTAGCACCTTCCAAAATTGTTGATGTAACAGGTGCTGGAGATTCTTTCAGTGCTGCATTTATTGATGCTTGGTTACAGGGACAAAATGAACAAAAATGTATATTAGCTGGTATGACTAATGCTTATTATACCATTCAGTCAGAATTTACCGTTCGACCAAATTTAACCAAAGTACAATTACAAACTGAAATGGAGAATTTTTATGAATAAATACTTGGTGCTTTCTCAAGAAGTTAAAGATGGTATGGAAAAAGGATTACCTATCGTCGCTTTAGAATCTACGATCATTTCTCATGGAATGCCTTATCCTCAAAATGTAAAAATGGCACGTGAGGTAGAACAAATTATTCGTGATAATGGCGCAGTACCAGCAACCATAGCGATTATTGACGGAAAAATCAAAATAGGTTTATCTAATGATGAATTAGAGATGTTTGCCAATAGTAAAGGTATAGCAAAGGTTTCTCGTCGTGATTTAGCAGATATTATTGCTTCAAAACGTTTAGGTGCAACCACAGTTGCTACCACCATGATTGCAGCAGCACTAGCAGGCATTAAATTTTTTGTAACGGGTGGTTTAGGTGGAGTTCACCGTGGTTGGGAGCATAATTTAGATATTTCTGCCGATTTAGATGAGTTTGCACAAACTAATGTTGCCGTTATCTGTGCTGGAGCAAAATCCATTTTAGATCTTCCAGCCACTCTAGAGTATTTAGAAACTAAAGGAGTACCAGTAATTGGCTATAAAACTCAAAATTTACCTGCTTTTTTCTGTCGTGATAGTGGATTACCTTTACCTATGTCTTCCGATAAATTAGAACATATTGCAAATATGATTAAAACAAAATGGGAACTAGGGCTTAAAGGCGGTATTGTTGTTGCCAACCCTATTCCTGAAGAACACGCTCTTGCACCAGAATATATTGACGGCATTATTGCTAGTGCGGTTAAAGAAGCTGAAGAAAAAGGGGTTATTGGAAAAAATATTACACCATTCTTATTAGGTAAGATTGTAGAGATGACAGGAGGTAAAAGCTTAGAAGCTAATATTCAGCTTGTTAAGCATAATGCTAAAATCGGGGCACAGCTCGCCGTTGGTTATTTTAATCAATAAAATTATAAATTTGCCGTTTAGTTTTTACTTGACGGCATTTTTTTAACAGGAGGATTCTATGGATATCTTAAACAGTTTGTTTGGTATTTTTATTTTACTGTTTATTGCCTTTTTATTATCAAATAACAAAAGAGCCATTAATTATCGTACAGTGTTAGGAGCCCTTGCTATTCAAATGGGGATTGGTGCTTTAATTTTATATGTACCAGCTGGACGTGATGTGCTGATGGCAGTATCTGATGGTGTAGCTAAGATTATCAGTTTTGGTGCAGAAGGGATGAATTTCCTATTTGGTGGTTTAGTGAGTGAAAAGATGTTTGAAGTGTTTGGTGGTGGTGGCTTTGTATTTGCTTTCCGAGTATTGCCTCCAATCATTTTCTTTGCTGCATTAATTTCAGTGCTTTATTATTTAGGTATTATGCAATTCATTATCAAAATTATAGGTGGTGGATTGCAAAAGGTACTTGGGACATCAAAAGCAGAATCAACATCTGCAGCCGCTAATATTTTTGTTGGTCAAACAGAAGCTCCATTATTAGTGAAGCCTTTTATTCAGCAAATGACACAATCAGAGTTGTTTGCTGTGATGGTCGGTGGGTTAGCATCAATTGCAGGCGCCTCACTTGCTGGCTATGCAGGAATGGGAATCCCATTGCCTTATTTAATTGCTGCTTCATTTATGGCGGCACCTGGCGGGTTGTTGTTTGCAAAATTATTGTTTCCACAAACAGAAAAACCTAATGACGATATTACGCTAGTTGATACAGAGGGGAAACCTGCTAATGTGATTGAAGCTGCTGCTTCTGGGGCAGCATCAGGTGCTCAATTAGCGATTAATATTGGTGCTATGCTGATTGCCTTTATTGCATTGATTGCAATGCTAAATTGGATTATATCTGCATTAGCTGGACTAGTTGGTCAAGATGGCGTAACGATGCAATCCTTACTTGGCTATGCATTCAAACCATTAGCTTGGGCTATAGGTGTTCCATGGGAAGAAGCTCAGGTTTCAGGTGCATTAATTGGTGAAAAATTGATTTTGAATGAGTTTGTCGCTTATGTGGATTTTATTAAATATCTAAGCCCTGAAGCAGCTGTTCAATTGAGTCCCAAAACAGTTGCAATTATTACATTTGGACTCTATGGCTTTGCGAATTTAGGATCAATCGCAATTTTAGTTGGTGGATTAGGTAGCATGGCGCCAAATCGTCGTAGTGACATTGCTCGTATGGGGATTCGTGCTGTAATTGCTGGTTCTCTCTCTAATTTGATGAGTGGTGCTATTGCTGGCTTATTTATTGGTATTGGTGGTTCAGTAATGTAGTATAATTATACTGATTTTTCAATGAATTCAATATATTAGCAACATTATTTGTAAATATAGATTTGATTAAAAGAAAGTGGTTTATTGAAAGATGAGTTGATTATATATTGTAATAAAAATCTGCATCCTAATTGGTAGTATATTCTACGTTAGGTGCAGATTTTTTTATTAGTTTTTAACGATTATTTATTTTCTGCTGATTGTGCTAATTTTTTCTTCTCTAAACGTAATACGCCTAAGTGAGTCATATAGCAACAGAAGATACAACCGCATACCGCAAATAATAGAAGATAGAAACCTGCATCCCAACCAAAACGTTCAGCAAGAATACCAAATAGTGCAGTACCAGAGAAACTACCAAGAATATAACTTAATAAACCACGTAGACCTGTTGCAGAACCTGCTGCAAATGATGGTACTAATTCAATAGTTTGTAATGAAGATAGGAACATTGGTACATAGATTAAGCAACCGATAATTCCTGCGCCAATGGTTACTGTCAATAAATCTTGACCGCCCCAATAAGCAAACATTGCACAACCTACGCCAACTAATGTGATAATTGCAAGTGGCATACGACGGCCTTTAAAATAAGTATCTGTTAACCAGCCAGCTAGTAAAGTAGAAGGAATTGCTGCCCATTCGAAAATTGCGAATGCTGTCGCCATTTGACCTTTAGAGAAACCTTTGGTTTCTAATAAATAAAGTGGTAACCAAGTTAATACACCGAAACGAATCATATAAGTGAAAACATCAATGAAAGATACAAACCAAACATTAATATCTTTTACGATATAGTCACGGAAGATTTCCCATGTGGTTAAATTTACATTTTCATCTTTAGTAACCACTAATTCTTCTTGTTCTGTACCTAAAATTTTGCTGGTTGGAGGTAAACCTTCATTATAAGTACGACCTTTACCAAAAATATAGATAATAATTGCAATGATGGTTGCTAATACCATAGGTACAGTAAAATGAGCTGCTTGCCAATTTTCTGAGCCAAGCCATGCAATACTTGCGCCTGCAATAGGAGCAACTAAACCGCCACCAACGTTGTGAGAAATATTAAACATAGCAGTAGTGACACCACGAGATTTACGAGGGAACCAACTTGCTAGAACAACATAAGCTGGCCCTGCTCCCATACCTTGGAAAATACCATTAAGTACGCAGAGGAATAAAAATGCCCAGAAAGATGCACTAAAGCCCATCATAAGATTGACGATAGCAGACATCATTAATCCAAAAATCATAAAATGTTTTGGATTAGATTTATCTGCAAATGCAGACATAAAACCTTTACTCAAGCCATAAATAACAAGCATTGTACCAGAGATAAAACCAATATCTTTTTTAGTGAAGCCAAATTCACTAATCAGTTCTGGTGAGGAAAGTAAGAAGTTGTTACGTAAAATATAATAAGCTGCATAACCAATAAAAATACCAAAAAGCGCATGCCATCTTAAACGATTATAACGCTCTTGGAGTTCTGCTTCGGGAACTGGTTTCCCTGGTTTAGAGGCTAAAAATGAAATCATAATGTGATACCTATAAGAATAAAAAATAATAAATTTTTCTTTCTACTTAAAGAAATTCGAGAGTATGTTAATATGTCTAAAATAAAAGGCAATATGTTGATTTTTAAGTTAAAAAAGACCTATTTTGATTTTTCAGGTGTCAATTTTGACTCAAAATAAAGTGAGTTGAGTTTGCTAAAATGATATGATTCAAATTTGAGATAAAATTAGCCTTTTCAATTTTAAATAAATAAAAAAAATTTTTAAAAAATGTGATCTAAATCACAAGAATGGACAAACAAAATGAAAAAAATCCTAGGTGTTATAAGTATTCTGTTAGGGGTATTATGTCATCATGCTGTGAAAGCAGAAGAATTAGTTATTGCGACCTCTTTTTCACCAGAAACGATGGATTATATTAGTAAACAGTGGGAAGCTAAACATCCAGATCAACCGATTCGCTTAATTAACCGAACAGTAAGTTCTTTAGAACGTTTATTGACACAATCCAATATTGAGAATGTTGATCTGATTTTGAGTTCATCACCATTTTTATTTAATCAATTACAACAAAAACATTATTTAGCTTTATTACCAGAACATTTATTACAGAATTTGATTGGCGTACCTTCAAATTTAAAGCAAACCACAACAGCCATCGCTTTTTCTGGTTATGGGATTTTTTATAATAAGAAATTATTGGAAGCTCGGCATTTATCTATTCCTACTGACTGGGATAGCTTACTTGATTCCAGTTATGCTAATGGAATACTGATTAGTTCTCCATCTCGTTCTGGCACAAATCATATTATGTTAGAAATGCTTTTACAGCAACGAGGCTGGAAACAGGGGTGGGACGCTCTTTTAACATTGTCGAGTAATTTATCTTTAATTTCTTCTCGTAGCTTTAATGTGGTGGATAAAGTCAAAATGGGGCTGGCTGTGGCAGGTATTAGTATTGATACTTATGCACTTAATCAGATGACAAATTCAGATTTAGGATTTGTTTATTTTCCATTATCAATCGCTTCACCGACGTTTATTTCAATACATCGAAATAGTGAACACCCAAAGGAAGCGGAAGCTTTTATTCAGTTTTTGTTATCCGATCAAGGTCAGCAAATTGTTGCAACACATAATTTTGCTAAATACCCATTGATTGCTTTAAATCGACAAGATTCTTTATATGTAGAACAACAGAAGTTATTTGCGCAGCCCTTATTAGATTATGATTTATTATTGTTACGTGATTCTTTAGTCGAAAAGTTATTTGATGTTGCGATTACTTTCCGTTTATCTCAATTAAAAGAGGTTTGGTCTGTATTGTATGCGAAAGAAAAAAAATTAGGTAAAAAATTGACCGCACTTCGTGATGAACTCACTTCTATTCCAATTAGTGATGCACAAGCTAAAGACAAACAGTTTTTGGAACAATTAAAAAACGATCGAAATTTTGCTCTTGCTCAGGAAAAAAAATGGGCTGAATATTTTAAGGGGCAAATAGATAAGGTTCTTATTTCACTTGAAGAATAATTAAGGAATTTATATTGTGAAAAAAACGAGCATTAGCCGAATTTTGAAGAATGCATTCTCGATTAGCCTTTTTTTTACTTTAGTTATTGGACTAGTAAGTTTGTTTTCATGGTATCAACAACATAAACAAGTTAACTATATTTTGGAAGATTACTTCCCCAAAACTAATTTAGCATTAAAGTTAGAAGACAATGTGAATACTCTACTGAGTGAACTTGAGCGTTTTTCTGAATTAAAAAATAATGTGATTCGCCAATCTATGTTTAAGCAATTAAACAAACAGTTAGAAGAAATTGAACAAGATGTAGTGATTTTATCTACAACAGATGATAAAGAAACTATTTTAAAAAATATTGAGGCACTTAAAGCACTGATTATACAAATTAATCAGAATATTTCAGATAACTTACTTATTGAACAAAAAAAACAAGAGCTGATAACTAAAATTCAGTGGTTGCATGATGATTTTAACAATGAAATTGTGGCACTTGGACAAGAACTTAATTGGCAACAAATTAATTTGGCTAGTCAACCTTATGTGATACATCAGGAACGCCATATCGCTTCTAATTTGTCTAGTGAATTACAGGCTATTTCACAACTTAAAAATATAGAAGAACAAATTAAAAATGAAATTACTCAATTTTTATATTCTTTAGATGAAAAAACAATTTCTATTCAATATCAAAATTTATTAGAGCTAGTTTCCAATATTTATCATAGTGAGCCTATTAAAGTGACAAATGCAAGTTTGACAACATTACAACAAATGATTGATATGTTGGTTCAAACAACAACACCCACTGAAGAAGTGGGGCGCTTAGTAAGCAATATTACACATTATCAACGTTCTCAAATTGATGTGAGTTTCCAACAATCACAGATTTTACAATCGATACGTCAGATTATTGATAATATTTTGATGCAAACAAAAGAAAAGGTCAGTGCACTTAATCAAGATATGCAATTTCAGACTGAGATAAGTGGTACGATTATTGGTATAGCCTTATTAGTTTCGTTAATTTTTATTTGGTTATTCAATTATTTTTACTTACAGCAACATTTAACAAAACGTTTTGAAGATTTAATTGAATCAGTAAAATTATTAAATCAAGGCAAAGAAGATCTTCTGATTAAAGTATCTGGCAATGATGAGATTTCAGAAATTAATCATTTATTAAAACATCACACTGAAATTGTGAAAGAACGTCATGCGATTGCTTCAGATTTAAGAGATACACAAAATGAATTGATTCAAACTGCTAAATTGGCGGTTGTTGGTCAGACGATGACCAGTTTAGCTCATGAAATTAATCAACCACTAAATGCAATCTCTATCTATTTATTTAGTTTGAAAAAAATTCTCAAGGCACAAAATTTGCCTCAAGCAGAATTATATACAGAAAAAATTAGTAAACTTGCAGAGCGTATTGCTCATATTGTTAAAGGGCTACGTCAATTTACTAAACGACATGGGCAAACAGATTTACTGCAACCTATTCAATTAAATGATGTTATTCAAGAAGCTTGGGATTTACTTGAACTAAGACATCAACCTGTTCAAGCAAAATTATTGGTGGAAGGAATGGCATCGGTAAATGGCAGTAAAGTTTTATTAGAGCAAGTTTTTGTCAATTTATTTACGAATGCTTTGGAAGCTTGTAAAGTCCAACCTAAAATTCATATTCGTATATTGATAAATGATGATAAAACCCATGTGTATCTAGAAGATAATGGTACAGGTTGGCAATTAGACAATGCGGATAAATTATTACAGCCTTTTTATAGTAATAAAGAAGTTGGATTAGGGTTGGGCTTAACAATTTGTCAACGCATTATGAATCAATTTAATGGACAACTTTATATTGCCTCAAGTATGCAAAAAAGTGCGGTGGTTATTTTAGAATTTCCGAGTCTAACTATGAATGTCGTAGAGAATAAAGATGAATCATAAAAAAATAGTGTTATTAATTGATGATGATCAAGATGTTTTACAAGCCTATCAGTCCTTATTGGAAGGCGAAGGATATCAAACAATTGGTGTCAATAATCCCCTTGAAGCATTTCAGTATATTGGTGAGGATTGGCAAGGCGTTGTAGTAAGTGATATTTATATGCCACAAATGTCTGGTTGGACATTATTGGAGAAAATTCATCATCAAGATAAACATCTGCCTGTGATTCTAATTACCGGGCATGGGGACGTGCCTATGGCAATTGAAGCGATGCAAAAAGGGGCATTTTATTTTATTGAAAAACCCGTTAATCCAGAGCATCTTTTGCAACAAGTTGAACGAGCACTCATTCAACGAGAAAAGCAACTTTCGGTCAAATTATGGCAACAAGCAGAACTTGAAACGCATTTTATTGGGCAAAGTAATTGGATTAAAAATCAAAGAAAACGTTTACAACAGTTAGCAGAAACGAATTTACCTATTTTTATTTTTGGTGAAATTGGCACGGGAAGAAGTTTAGCTGCAAATTATTTATATGAGCTAGCAAAATCACGCTTTGAAAAAAAATATTTTTTAGAATTATTTGAAGAAACCACTGGAGAAAAATTGCAAGCAGAGTTTAGCCATTTACAAAGTGCGGTGATTATTTTAAAAAATATTGAGTATTTAACGCCCCCAGCTCAAAAATTGTTGGCACAGTTTATTCAACATAATAAACAGGTTAGAGTCATTGCAATTAGCCAATATTCGCCTCAAAAGTTATTGACTGACTATCACTTATTAGCAGAATTATTTTATGCTTTTTCATTGACCCAGTTAGAATGTATTCCACTCGCTCACCGACCTGCTGATATTGAGCCATTATTTCGCCATTATTTAGATATTACTTGTAAAAAATTAAATAAGAAAAAGCCAGCAGTAACAGAAAGTGTTATTAAGCAGTTATTATCCCAACAGTGGTGTGGTAATGTCAGCCAATTAATTCATACCGCAGAGCTTTATGCGGTTGGTGTGCTGGTACAAAATGATAATTTACATTTTATCCAAGATCATCAAGGCGAGCTGTCATTGGATGCATTGATTGAAGAATATGAGAAAACGGTGATTGAAGATGCCTTAGATCGTTTTCAAGGACGAATTAATGAGGTGGCTGAATATCTGCAAATGCCACGTAAAAAACTTTATTTACGTATGAAAAAGCATCAGTTAAGTAAAGAAGATTATAAAGATTAAACATTATCAGGAAAAATAAATTTAATCTGACAGCTTTATATAATAGCTATAAGCTGTCAGACTAAAATCAAGGCAAGATTAAATGTTGCCGTGGCCGTTATCTAAATGTGCGCGAATAAACCACTGTAGTTTTTCTAATGAGCGTGTTTGAGAAACTAGTAAGTCTTCGCTCATTGCATCAAATTCACCGAAATGTTCTAAAACCACACGATGAGATTCAATATTGTAAGTATAGAATTTATCAATTATACGTAAATGATCTTGTGCAGATGCACGGCCTAAAGGGTATTCTGGAGTTTGGCGATTTGCTACTAAATTACCAGATAAGCCATTAGGTGCCACACCTAATGCAGCCATACGTTCTGCGATTTCATCTACAAACCCACGTACTTCATCCACTTGCTCATCTAACATTTCATGTACAGCAATAAATTGAGGACCAGTGACATTCCAGTGCGCATGTTTCAAAATTAATTGAAGTTCATTTAATCCTTGTAAACGAGCTTGTAAGGCTTCTGCAATAGAACGACCTGTCTTAATTTCTAGCCCTGGTACCGTGTGGGTAGCATTTTTATTGACATCTGCTGTTAATGAATGTGTTTCTGTTAATGTTAAAACTGGGTAAGAGATAGTTTTTTTGTTCATAGTCTGTTCTCCTATTTTAGTAGAGTGTTTATCTCAATGAAAATTGGATAGTTCGAAACATCCTTTGTTTTGATGTGGTTATTATGAATGGCTAGTCCTAATTATGCTAATCGTTAGTATTGATAGTTATAATAGAAAATAATTATTAATGATAGATTTTGCAAATCAAAAAATTAATTATTGATTGATAATCATTATTAAAATTGGGTTTTCATAGAGAAAAAGTGCGGTCATTTTCGATAAAATTTTTGTTTGGGCGATTTTTGTTTTTACCCTGATTTAGGTCTATACTAACTAATAATTTTATTTATTTTGCTTAACTCGGAAAACTACAATGTCTGAAATCTCGCCTAATATTCCCACTCATGATGCTTTTGGCAGTTTACTTGGTTACGCCCCTGGTGGAGTAGCAATTTATTCTTCCGATTATGAAACCGTCGATAAGAAAGAATTTCCTGATGATACCGCATTTCGCAGCTATTTAGATCGTGAATATATGGGGTATAAATGGCAATGTGTTGAGTTTGCTCGTCGTTATTTATATTTAAATCATGGTTTAGTATTCACTGATGTGGGCATGGCCTATGAAATCTTTTCATTACGTTTTTTACGCCAAGTATTAGATGATGCTCTAGTGCCATTACAAGCTTATGCGAATGGTTGTAAAAAAGCGCCTGAACCTGGTGCATTGTTGATTTGGCAAGAAGGTGGAGAATTTCAAGAAACAGGTCATGTGGCTATTATTACGGAAGTTTTTGCAGATAAAATTCGTATTGCTGAGCAGAATGTGATCCATTATCGTTTGCCAAGTGGTCAACAATGGACTCGTGAATTAAAAATGACCAAAAGTTCAGAAGGTTATATGTTACATGATACCTTTGATGATACTGAAATTTTAGGCTGGATGATTCAAACTGAAGATCCGTCTTATAGTTTACCTCAACCGATGGTCGAACCTGAGAAACTTGAGATTCATGCAGAGCATATTGAAAATAAAGGTCAATTTGATGGTAAATGGTTGAATGAACAAGATACTTTTGAAAGCCTTTATGTGACGGCAATGAAAGGGCATCGAGTGAATTTGAGTGATCAATATCGTTATTTTACTATTTCAGAGAGTGCTCATCATGAATTGATTCGTGCTACTAACGAATTACATTTGATGTATTTGCATGCGACGGATAAAGTTTTAAAAGATGACAATTTATTGCAATACTTCAATATTCCTAAATTATTATGGCCTCGTTTACGTTTGTCTTGGGAAAATCGTCGCTATCAGACAATTTCGGGGCGGCTTGATTTCTGTATGGATGAGCGAGGCTTGAAAGTTTATGAATATAATGCCGATTCAGCATCTTGTCATGCAGAAGCTGGGGCAATTTTAGGTCGTTGGGCTACTATTGCTTGTTTACAGGATAAAGGATTAGATCCTGGAGCACATTTACGTGATGCCTTAGCGGATTGTTGGAAACATCGAGGTAATCCTCCTTTGATACATATTATGCAAGATAATGATAGTGAAGAGGATTATCATGCAATGTTTATGCAATCTGCTCTTAAACAAGCGGGTTATCATACTAAAATTATTCATGGCACCGAAGGATTACATTGGGATAAACGTGGGCGTTTATTAGATGATGAAGATAATCAAATGTTAAGTGTGTGGAAAACTTGGGCATGGGAAACCATGCTAGAACAATTGCGTGAAGATACGACAGGAAGAGAAGTTGCACCACCAATTCGAACAGGCTATCCTGAAGATAAAGTCCGTTTGATTGATGTATTATTACGTCCAGAAGTGTTAGTTTATGAGCCATTATGGACAGCCATTCCAAGCAATAAGGCTATTTTACCTGTGTTATGGTCATTATTTCCAAATCATCGTTATTTACTGGAAGCCAGCTTTGAATTGACACAAGATCTTATTAATAGAGGATATGCGAAGAAACCAATTGCAGGTCGTCGTGGAGATAATGTAACCTTAGTCGCTGATAGCAAAATGGCACTGGATACCACCAATGGACGATTTGATAAGCAAGAAAATATTTATCAAGAATTATGGTGTTTACCTAAAGTAGAAGATCAATATATGCAAGTTTGTACATTCACTGTTGGTGGGCATTATGGCGGCAGTTGTTTACGTTCAGACCCAACTCGAATTATTGTTGGAGATAGTGATATGCAGCCATTGCGCGTGTTAAGTGATAAAGATTTTTTGAACAAATAGGGTAAATAAAATGATTGTAGTTTATGGTATTAAAAATTGTGATACAGTAAAAAAAGCCTTGAAATGGCTTACAGAACACCAGATTGAACACAAATTACATGATTATCGTGTAGATGGTTTAGATGAGAATTTTCTTAATCAAGCAGAACAGCAATTTGGTTGGCAATCATTAGTTAATAAACGAAGTACCACTTGGCGTAACTTGGCAGATGAGGTAAAAGAAAATTTATCAAAATCGACCGCACTTTCAGTATTAACAAAGCAGCCAACATTGATTAAACGACCAATTATTTTACAAGATAATATCGCATTAATTGGCTTTGATATTCATGCATATGAACAGGCATTTAAATAAATTTAAAAAATATGAAACACAAGATCATTGAATTAGCACAAAATTTAATTCGTCGCCCATCCATTAGCCCTGATGATCAAGGTTGTCAAATGATGATCGCAGAGCGTTTACAAAAGCTAGGTTTTACCATTGAATGGATGCCTTTTAATAACACCATTAATTTATGGGCAAAACACGGCAGTTCAGCTCCTTTAATTGCCTTTGCAGGACATACTGATGTCGTGCCTACAGGGGATGAATCACAATGGACTTATCCGCCATTTTCCGCAGAAATAGTAGAGGATATGCTCTATGGTCGTGGTGCTGCTGATATGAAAGGCTCGCTTGCTGCAATGATTGTGACTGCCGAGGAATATGTTAAAGCTCACCCTAATCATCAAGGTACGATTGCCTTATTAATTACCTCTGACGAAGAAGCCGCAGCTAAAGATGGTACGGTCAGGGTTGTAGAAACCTTGATGGCTCGTGGTGAAAATATTGATTATTGTTTAGTCGGAGAACCCTCAAGTTCACAACAGCTTGGTGATATTGTTAAAAATGGTCGTCGAGGTTCCATTACTGGTAATCTTTATATTGAGGGTATTCAAGGTCATGTAGCATATCCACATTTAGCCGAAAATCCAGTTCATAAAGCCTTAGGTTTTCTTACCGATTTAACCACTTACGAATGGGATAAAGGTAATGATTTTTTCCCTGCAACCAGCTTACAGATTGCTAATATCAAGGCTGGAACGGGGAGTAATAATGTGATCCCAGGTGAGCTTTATGTACAATTTAATTTACGTTATTGCACAGAAGTGACAGATCAATTAATCAAAGCTAAAGTCACTGAAATGTTACAAAATCATGGTTTAAAATATCGAATTGAATGGAATTTATCAGGTAAGCCATTCTTGACTAAACCAGGAAAATTAGTCAATGCAGTAGTGGAGAGCCTTGAACAGTTTGCTCAAATTAAACCTAAATTAGATACTGGTGGTGGCACTTCTGATGGAAGATTTATTGCTTTAATGGGAGCAGAGGTGGTGGAGTTAGGTCCATTAAATGCCACTATTCATAAGGTAAATGAATGCGTCAATGTGAATGATCTCGCTACTCTAGGGAAAGTTTATCACCAAATGTTGATTAATTTATTGGACAGTGCCTCATGAAATTTACAGCTGAAATGTTAACTGGTAAATCTCGCTCTCATTTGCAGAATTTGCCTTGCCCATTTTCTAATCATCATTTTCTGCAAAAGGACACCTTGAAAGCCTTTCAAGGATTACAAAAAAGTGCGGTAAAAAATGGCTTTAATTTGCAGCCAGCCAGTAGTTTCCGTGATTTTCAACGTCAGCAACTGATTTGGAATGGAAAATTTAAGGGAGAACGTAAAGTTCATGATGTAAAAGGCAATACTTTAGATCTCACTGTGATGTCAGATTGGCAGAAAATTGAAGCCATTTTACGTTTTTCCGCTTTGCCTGGTGGAAGCCGTCATCACTGGGGAACTGAAATTGATGTATTTGATCCAGATTTACTACCACAAAATCAACAACTCCAACTTGAACCTTGGGAATATGATAAAGGTGGCTATTTTGCAGACTTCAGCTTGTGGTTACAAGCAAATCTAGTTCAGTTCGATTTCGCTTTACCTTTCATTAATATGCCAAATGATAAAGAAATCGGGCGTGAACCTTGGCATATTAGTTATTTACCTGTGGCAACTAAATTACAGCGCCAATTTACTCCAGAGATTTTAATGGACTCTTGGCACAATGAAGATATTGCAGGAAAAGACGTTTTACTCGAACATTTAGCTGATATCTTTAAACGCTTTTGCGTATAAAAATCTGCCTAATTAATAAAAAAAGTGCGGTTAAATTTTTGAAAATTTTAACCGCACTTTTGTGTTATCGAAAATTAGAATCGGTATTCAAAACTGATATTATAATTACGACCTGGTTCATAATAACGTTGTAAGCCAGGGTAGCCACCATATCTTGAATTTTCTTCCATTCCTACAGCATTAACTACGCCACCATTGATATTTAATCCACGCAAGGTATCCCAAGTGTGATATTTACGGTTAAATATATTATACATGCCAGCACGTAATGTAATGTTCTCAGTTGGTTTATAAAAGCCAAATAGATCCGCAATAAAGGCTTTTGAATTAAGATGTGGCCAAGTTTTTATGCCTGTTTCATAGGCGTATTTTGTACAACTAATTTCATATTCTGGACCATAGCCCCAATCGTAATAAAGATTGCGAACTTTTTCCTGTTTTATACATCTTTCAGGTAACGTGTCCATATATTTGGCATCTTTGGCTTTTTTCGCGCCTAAGAAAGTTAAACGAGAGAAGACGCCCCATTTGCCTTCAGGTTGTTCATAGTCTAAACCAATCACCGCTTTAATAGGTTGCACAGAAAGTAAATCAGCACCATTTGACATTTTTCCTTTGCTATAACCTAAAGCACCAAATAATTTCCAACCTTCAGGAATAGGCATCGCAGAATTTAAGTTCCATTTTCCAGTAACTTCTAAGCCATAAATTTTCGCAGAATCAATATTTTGCATCTGTTGTACTGGACGCATTCTGGAATAAAATTCACCCCAAGTTTCTTGTTCCCATAAGAAATCTTTATATTTAGTATGATGCAAGTTAATTGAGAGTTGTCCAACATTGCCATGACCTTGCAAACTTAAATTCTGCGTTAAGCTACGCTCAGCTTTTAAGTTTGGATTTGACATCCAAGCACCAGCAGCATTGTTACGATAATCAAAATACATTTCAGAGGCATTTGGAATACGGAAGCCTGTGCCGATGTTATAGCCTACTTTCCATGCATCAGTAATTTGTTTTTCTAAACCAGCAGTCCAAGTTGTTTGATTAAACTTCGCATTATCACTTTTGACACAATTTCGACATTCTAAGCCATTTAAATCTTGCTGTTCATATTTTGCCCAGTCATAACGAACCCCAAGAGTGGCTTTCCAATCATGGGTTAAATCAATGGAATCATGTAATGAGAAATAATGCTGTTTACTTTTAATTGGATGCATCATCGTGGAATCAGGCTGAATACGCCAAGTACCATATAAATAGAATGAATCTTTATGCAATACATCAAATTTTCTTTCTGCGGTTGAGGCTTTAAATGAAAGTTGATGTGTTAAATTTGCTAATGCTAAAGCTTGGCTGTCTAAAAGGAAATTTAAACGTTTTAGCTTGGTATTAAAAATACGAATATTGTTATCACTTGGCGTTCTTTCTACCGCTGGACTATATTCAGTTTCAGGCGCTGCACGTTTCCCTTCATAGTTATAAGCGGAAGTTTCTGTTTTTTGGTAATCAAAATCAACTTTTGCTAAAGCAATCCATTTAGAGGCTGGGAAATATTCATAAAATACATTGAAGGTATCGCGTTTTGCTCTATCTTCTGCTTCTCGCCAATATGAGCTGAGATATACCGCAGAATCCTCAATAATATAGTTTTTATTATGTTGACCGCTATAAGCCACGCCAATGCGATGATTATCATTAAAACGATAGGAGAGTTTTGCTAAATAACTATGATTTTTATGCGTGGAATCATCAGGTGTTTGTTTGCTGCTGCCGATATATCGAGTTTGTAAATCATCTTCAGGTACAGTATAACCACCAGCACTTTCCATTTCGTGACCATGACGATGGGAATAAAGCAAGACTGCTTCTAATTGTTCACCTAAATAACCCAAGCCAAAAGTATTGACCCATTCATTATTGCGAGTGGCATAACCTGTACGATATAAAGCACCAAATTTATTGCCATTACGTACAATATCATAAGCTTCAAGAGTTCGATAATTTACACCACCGCCTAAATTACCACTACCTTGGTTAAACGAATCAGCGCCTTTTGAAACTTCAATTGTTCTTGCCAATTCAGGATCGATAGATTGACGAGAGGTGTTCAAATTACCGTAACGTTTATAGAGTGAATTCTCTTCAGAATCGGGCAATGCTACCCCATCGATACTAATGCCAACACGATTATCTTCTACACCACGAATCGCAAAACCTTTTTGATGTCGACCTTGGTTAATCACGCCAACATCAGGGCTATAACGAACTAAATCACGATTATTTTGAATTAATTCTTGTTGTATAACTTTTTGCGTTTTTTGTTCAGTAGAGGCTTTAACTTCTTCTTGAGTGGTGACATCAATTTGAGAAAGTGTTTCTGTATTTTCTTGGGCATAAATGTTTGAACTAAATGCACAAGTAATACTTAATGCTAATAATGAAAGTCGAAAGTCGAAAGTCGAAAGTCGAAAGTCGAAAGTCGAAAGTCGAAAGTCGAAAGTCGAAAGTCGAAAGTCGAA
>NZ_AJSX01000018.1 GCF_000262245.1 Pasteurella bettyae CCUG 2042 | reverse complement strand
ACTTTATCTTAAGTCAAAATTCTTCCTATAATTTAAACTTTAAATTTCAGTTTTGCGATCTTCATAGCAAAAAATTTCTTACCTCATTTTCTTCTTATGTTAAATCTTTTAAAGTGCGGTCAAAAATAAGGAAATTTTATGCTTAAAGGATTTACATTATTAGAAGTTTTAATTGTCATTTTGTTATTAAGTCTTTCTGTATCTATTGCAATTCCAAGTTGGAAATCTTTAGAAGAAAAGCAAATGTTGCAACAAGAACAAAAACGGCTTTTGCTTTTTATTAAACACATTCAAGCTCGTGTAGAAAATTCGCATCAAATTTGGCATCTAGTGGTCAATCATTCTTCTAACAATCATGTTTGGTGCATTGTGGCACATATTAAAAAAGATAATATGGTATGTGATTGTTTGAAGCCTAATACTTGTTCTCAAGAACTTTATCCTCATTTTTATCATCCTCTATTTCCCAAGCAAGTTAAGTTTGTCGGTAAAAAATATTATCCACAAATTGCGGCTAAATTAGGTGGTATTCGTCGTACTACAGAAAATAATTGTTTTTCTCTGGTTTCACAACATGAACAAGCCGTATTGAGTTTTTCTAAAATGGGGAATATCAGTATTAAAGATCAGAAGAGTCATTCTGCTTGTTTTAATTCAGGAGTGTCATTGTGATATACCGAGGACAAACTTTGGTCAATTTATTAGTTTCAATGGCTTTATCTGCATTTCTATTATTAGTGATTATGCAATTTTATATTTATATTCAGAAACAGAACCAAAATCAGTTACTACAATTAGAACTTCAATCTGAATTGCAAAATGTGTTACAGATTATCGGAAAGGATATTCGCCGTGCAGGATTTAACATTCAAGACCCTAAATATCGAGTTGTTCAATTGAGCGAATATTCATCTGAAAAGAGAAATAGTTGTATTCTTTTTTCATATGGAATAGGTAATGAAGATAAGAAAGCTAAGAAAGGCTCAGAAGATAATAAGCTTGTTGTGGGCTATCGCTTACATGAGAAAAGAATTGAAGCGATTCCTCATCCAGATAATAAAAAGTCCAATGTTGCGCATAATGAAAAAATACTATTTTCTGGTTGTAGTTTGCGATTGGGCTGGGAGCAATTAATTGATTCTCATCGATTTGAGGTAACTTATCTTAATTTTCACTGGTTGATAGAAAATAAAGGGTTAGAAATTCAATTAAAGGGACAATTAAAAGAGCATAAGTCAATTTCTTATGAGACTTCAATAGTTGTCCCAATAATGAATGAGGTGTTATGGCATGAACGCTTATAGGTCGGGGTTTGCAACTTTATCTATTGTGATTATTATCGCGGCACTCTCTATTTTCACATTATTATTTGTTGATGAGGTATTACATTATCATCGAGCTGTTATGGCTCAACGAATGAGTTATGTATCGGAGGTAAATCAGTTACAAGAATTGGTACAAAAACAGCAAAATGATGTTTGCAAGCAGATTTATAAAGAGCTGAATGATGAACAATCGGTATTTTTATATCCAATTAAATTGCCTAAAAGTGCGGTAGAAATTTCAAATTTTTTTCTCTGTAAGCGTTATTCTTTATTCAAAACTAGACCAACAAACAGTAAAAGTAAACAGTTTTCAAAATTGATTAATGTAGAAAATATTGAGCGATTTCGAGATAAATTTAATCAGCAATATTTTCACCCAATTACCAAAGAAAAAATTTATTTGTATTGGTTTGATGAGAAAGAGGCAAAGTTAATAATTAATGACCAACAAAATATTATGGTTGTCGCTAAAGGTAATATTAGTTTAGAAGGAACAGGAAGTTTGAAAGGCTTTATTATTGCAGAGGGAAATGTGAATTTAAATAGCATCAAAATTGTTCGTAGCAAGACTGTTTCTGAATTTATTCATCAAGCACTGACTGAATGGGATTTAGCGCCTTATAGTTGGAGTGATTTTAATGAAACTAACTAAAGGAATGAGCGCTATTTCATTATTAGTTACACTGGCAATTTTGGGTATTTTGATGTTTGCATTTCAGCAATGGACGCATCATCAACGTAAAAGTGCGGTAAGAATTTATCAAATTTTTCAGGCTATTCAGATTGCTGAAAATCAGAAACAGCGTCAGTTTCTTAATTTAGGTTGCAAGTCGCAAATTACCCAAAATAATATTCAATTTAAAATAAATTGTTTAGAACATAAAGTGAATGTTTCTTATCCCCAAGGAAAAATATCTTTGTAAATGACTTGCGATAGATAACAAAGTCATTGAAAATATTGCTATTCGCCCAGTCTTGGAGATTCATAGTGTTTACAGTTTACCATTCAAATAAACTTGATGTTCAGAAGGATATTCTTATTGAATTAATGGAATTGATGCCTTTGGATGATCCATTTCAATCTGATGTTATTTTGGTACAAAGCCCTGGCATGTCACAATGGTTGCAATTAAAGATTGCAGAAAAGAAAGGGATTTCTGCTAATATTAAATATCCTATGCCAGCTACTTTTATTTGGCAACAATATAGCAATTGCTTAGAAGATGTTAGTCAACAAACAGAATTTACTAAAGATGCGATGACTTGGCGTCTGATGCAAATTATTCCAGATCATTTAGATGAACCTAGTTTTCAGGCTTTAAAAAATTATCTTAGTTATGCCCCTCATTCTGAACAGCATAAACTTTACCAATTAGCCCGTACAATCGCAGATCTTTTTGACCAATATTTAGTGTATCGTCCGAACTGGATTCAAGCATGGGAACAACAAAATTTTAGCCAAATTGAAGCTGATATTAAACAATATCGCCAAGATATGGGGAAAGAGTCATTACAGCAAATTATTCAAGATATTCAATGGCAAGGGATTTTATGGAATCACTTAGTGGCACTCGTCCAAACTGGCGATAATAATAAAATACGTCATCGTGCTAATTTACATCGTGAATTTATTGAAAAACTAAAACAGCAGAAGCCTGAAAATTTACCAAAACGTATTTTTATTTTTGGGATTTCTGCCTTGCCTAAATCTTATTTAGAAACCTTTGAGGCGATGAGCCAATATTGTGATATTCATCTGTTCTTTAATAATCCAAGCCAAGAATATTGGGGTGATATTATTGATCAAAAGTTTCTACAAAAATTGCAACTTCGTAAACGTATAACCTATCAAACTCAGCAATCAGAAAATATCATTAGCCTACAGGCTTTAGAAAATTTAGATCAAAATGGTTATGAGTTATCTCAAGAACAAGAAAATCTCCAAGTGGGGAATCCATTATTAGCGAGTTGGGGGAAGTTAGGTCGGGATTTTTTTTACTTACTCACAGATTTAATCAGTAGAAATGAAGAACATAATCATGAAATTAGTGCTTTTGTTAAGTTAGATGATCATTCCTTATTATCGCAAGTGCAGCGTCAAATTTTAGATTTAGTTCCATCTGGTACCCAAAAATTTAAGAAAGCTAAAGATGATCGCTCAATTTCATTTCATTCTTGTCATAGTATTATGCGAGAGGTGGAAGTTTTACATGATTATTTACTCGATCTTTTTGAAAAACATAAAGATTTAACACCAAAAGATATTGTGGTGATGGTGGCAGATATTGATACTTATACGCCTTATATTCAGGCTGTATTTGGACAATATCAGCGAAATTTACAACATCCTCAATTTTATAAAGTGGATGAACGCTACATTCCATTCTCTATTTCTGATAATAAGCTATCTTCCAGTGATGTGATTATTGCCACTTTTTTGATGTTATTAAATTTAAAAGAAAGTCAATTTAGTGCCGAAGAGGTATTAGCTTATCTAGATATTCCGGCTATTCGAGAAAATTTTAATATTGCTGTTGAAGATTTAGAAACCCTTCGAGACTGGGTTGCTAATTCAGGCATTCGTTTTGGATTAGAGAAAGAAAATCACCACAGTAAGAATTATAATGCATGGCAAGCAGGGATTGAACGCATGCTATTAGGTTATGCAATGCGTGCTGAAAATGGTATCTGGCAAGATAGTTTAGGTTTTGATCAGAGCCATGGTTTACGTGGTCAATTAGCAGGATCGCTATCAGCGTTTATAGAAACACTACATCAATGGCAATGTTTCGTGCAATCAACACATTCTGTTAATGAATGGCATACAGCGTTAGTTCAATTACTTGAAGATTTTTTTGCTCAAAATGAAGAAACACAGGCTGTGTTATTTTATTTAAATGAAGAAATCCAAAATATCATTGAACAGCTACATGAAGTGGGTTTTGAACAGAAGTTAGAAGTGGATGTAATTGCTGAACATATTGCTGCACATTTAGATGATACGCCAAATAGTGTTAAATTTTTAGTTGGTCGAGTGAGTTTCTGCACCTTATTACCAATGCGAGCCATTCCATTTAAAGTGGTGTGTTTACTGGGGATGAATGATGGTAGTTACCCTCGTCAACAAACTCCAAACAGCTTTGATTTAATGCAACATCATCATCAGAAAGGTGATCGTTTCCGTCGAGATGATGACCGTTATTTATTCCTTGAGGCATTATTAGCCGCTGAAAATTATTTATATATCAGTTATGTCGGTCAGTCTATTATCGATAATCATCAAACTCAACCATCTGTATTAGTCAGTCAGCTATTGGATTATTTAGCTGAAAATCTAGCAGAAAGCCATGATGATATTGAAGAGCAACGCCAAGCCTTAATTCAGCAGCATGCCATGAGAATTTTTAGCCCTAATAATTTTAATCATAAACATCATTCATATGCTAAAGAATGGTTATCTTTAGTGAATTATCAGCAAAATGATGTGCGAGATTTTGTTCAGCCAATCGATATCTCAGAACAAACTACAGAAGTCGATATTATTCAGTTAGTTCAGTTTGTGCAAAATCCAGTAAAATTTTTCTTTGAAAAACGTTTAGGAGTTTATTTTGAAAATGTGGATGAACAAATTCCTGATACAGAAAATTTTAGTTTAACTCATTTGGATAATTATTTGATAAAAGATGAGTTATTGAATTTTGATGAAAATGAAGTGGATAATTATTTTGAAACTTTAAAAGTTCAGGGTATTTTACCTTATGGGCATTTTGGTGAAATTTATCAACAAAAATTGATGGTGGAGTCTGGAAATATAAGAGAGTTAGTGTCTACTTATTTACAACAAGAGCCACAATATCAAGCTGTAGAAGTGCCTTTAGAGATTAATGGGCAAAAAATTCTTTTAACGGGGAATTTAACTCATTTGTATGATATGGGGGGCGGCTTGCAACGCATAAGATGGCGAGTTGGTTCAGTGAAAGATAAGCAGATTATTGAAAATTGGCTTTATTATTTATTACAACTGGTTACCACAAATAATGTTCATCCGCCCGTATATGTTGGCAAAGATAACAATATAACTTTTAAAAATGCTGAAGAAATTTTTAAAAATTCAACCGCACTTTCACATTTGAGTCAATATGTGGCTGACTATTTACAAGGTTTGCATAATATCCAAATTGTGCCAACTCAAGAGATTAAGAAATATCTGAAATATTGCCAGCTAGAAGATGAGTTTGATGAGGTAAAAGCCTTTAACATACTTAGAGATAGTATGACTACGAAATATGGTACAGATGTTTATTGGTCGAGAGTATTCTCACAATCAACAGCTCAAACGTTTACGCCACAGAAATTATTGTCTATTCAACAAATGACTCAAAATTGGTTTACTCTGATGCTGGAAAGTATATTAGAAGAAAAGCATTAATAGAAAATGGGGCATTTTGCCCCATTATTTAATAGTATCCATTATAAATATAATGCCATCACAATAGCATTCTCTCGCCCACCTTGTGGATTAGGATAATAATTCTTACGAATATCTACCTCATTAAAACCAAGCTTATCATAAAGTTGTTTTGCCGTATTATTTGATTCCCGTACTTCCAGCCATAGAGTCAAAATAGCTTTTTTTCTTAGTATTTCAATCAGCTGACTCAATAATTTCTTTCCTAAACCTTTACCTTGAAAGTTAGGATCAATAGCAATGTTAAATAAGGTTGCTTCATCTAATACAGTTTGGCAAATTGCGAAGCCGATAATTTGATTTTGCTCGGTTAATTTTAAATTTATATAACGAGAGCCTTGATTGTTTTTCAAGGTACCCATCGACCAAGGTACTAAATGTGCGGCTTGTTCAATTTCAAATAATCGTTCGAAATCATTTTCTTGAATTGGAGTAATGTTGATCATATTAATGCTGTTTGAATTTGTTTCCAAAGTACACGTTTAGCTTGGGAATCCTGCTTGAGGCTTTCAAGATCAGCACATTGCCATAAGCTATTTTTTAAAGTGAAAAGCGTCTGTATTTGCTCCAATTTTTCTTGTTCTTGGGTGAGCAGCCAATAATTCACTGGATGTTGAACAAGTAAGTGGGGGGCTTGTTGGAAATTAATAAATAAGCAGTTTTGCGGTTTAATCTCTGCACTACGAAGTATATCTTGAACAAAAGGATCCTTAGTATTTAAGCTTTGTTCAGCGATAATCACGAGATGAATTGACTCATCCACGACAATATTTACTGCTCCTTTTAATGCTTCTGGGCGATGCAGTTGCCATTGGGTGATCCCCATTTCTTTTAGAAGAAGGTCTCGTCTGTTCATTCATATTCCGTTTTCATTTATAATGTGTGCAATTTTATCTGATTAACAACAGGATTACCACGTGATTTCACTTGAAAGCCAAGTTCTTGAACGCCATTTATCTTTATTTGCCAATAAGCATGTGTTATTTGCAGGTGGGATTAATGATGATTTCCCTCAACAAATTCAATCTCAATGCCAATCTGTAAAAGTATGGTCTTGGTATTTTGATTATGCCAAGGATAAAAGCTTAGTAGAGTTTTCTATAGAATCTCATTTTCAAGCAGACTTAATTCTATATTATTGGACTAAGAATAAACAAGAAGTACAGTTTCAGTTAATGCAATTATTATCTAAGGCACCAGTAGGGCAGGCGTTTTTGATTATTGGTGAAAATCGCAGTGGTGTACGTTCAGTAGAAAAGTTGTTAAGTGAATATGGTAGTATTGGTAAGATTGATAGTGCTCGTCGTTGTGGTTTATATCATTTTTGTTTAGAAAAACAACCTCATTTTGACTTAAATAGATACTGGAAAACTTATCAGAGTCCTCTGTTAGAGGATTTAACCGTTTATAGTTTACCTGGTGTATTTAGTGCGAATGAATTAGATGCTGGTACCGAGTTATTATTATCCACTCTTAATCATAAAATCCGTGGCAAGGTATTGGATTTAGGTTGTGGAGCTGGAGTCATTGGGGCAATGATTAAACGAAGAAATCCACAAGCTACTGTAACAATGACTGATATTAATGCGATGGCAATTGCCTCTGCTGAACGAACATTGAGCGAAAACCATTTACAAGCAGATGTTCTTGCCAGTGATGTGTTTTCTCAAGTTTCAGGCAAATTTGATTTAATTATTTCCAATCCACCTTTTCATGATGGAATTGATACCGCTTATCGAGCAGTGACTGAACTGATTACACAAGCACAATGGCATTTGGTACAAGGGGGAGAATTGCGTATCGTAGCAAATGCATTTTTGCCTTATCCTGATTTATTAGATCAATATTTCGGAGAACACCAAGTCTTAGCGAAAACCAATAAATTTAAAGTGTATTCAGTTATTCTTTAATAAAAAAGTGCGGTAGGATTTAGGAAATTTTGTTGACTATATAAAATTCTTAAAAATCCTACCGCACTTTTATAGCAAAATAAGTGGCCTATTCTTTTTTCAATAAGAATACGCCATGAGTCGCTAAGTTTACATAAGCCTGTGTGAGCACGGGATCAAAGTTTTCAGGATTAGCGTTGATTAATAGATCTTTGCCAGCCCAGTTAGCTACGATTTCCCAATGGTTTCCCATATAAACAGCATTCTTAATATCACATAATTGTGATGATTCACCTGTTGTAGTTAATGTCACGGCTTCAGGGCGAACACCAACTAAACATTCCCCATCGGCTAAATTAAATTTCTCAGCATTTGGTAAGGTAAATTGGTAGCCGTTAATATTCACTTGATTGCCCTGTAATCTGCCTTCTAAAATACTACTTTCTCCCATAAAGTTAGCTAAGAAAAGCGAATTAGGCTGTTGATACAATTCTTTGGCAGGAGCCTTTTGTACAATCTTACCTTTATTCATGACGATAACTTCATCAGAAACAGCAAAGGCTTCTGTTTGGTCATGTGTGACATAAAGTGAAGTAATTCCGAGGCGTTGTTGTAATTCACGAATTTTTTCTCGCATAGAACGACGTAAGTTAGCATCTAAGTTACTTAGCGGTTCATCAAATAATAACACTTTGGGTTTTAGGACTAAGGCACGTGCTAATGCGACACGTTGTTGTTGACCACCTGAAATTTGGTCTACATAACGATCTTCAAAACCTGCTAAATCAACTAATTCTAAGGCTTCTTTAATACGTTGTTGACGCTCTTCTTTACTGACATTTTGCATGCGTAAGCCATATCCTACGTTATCTCCAATAGACATATGTGGGAATAACGCATAAGACTGGAATACGATACAAATATCGCGGTTTTGAATGGAGGATTTGGTAACATCTTCTCCATCAATAAAAATTTGTCCTGAAGTTGGACTTTCAAGCCCTGCAACTAAACGTAATACGGTGGTTTTTCCGCAGCCTGATGGCCCTAATAAAGTAACCATGGTACCGCGTTTGATAACTAAATCTAAATTGTCAATTACCACTGATTTGCCGAATGCTTTGGTAATATTTTTTAAAACAACGAAATCATTATTCATATTTTACTGCCTTTCTATAGGGCGGATAATTTTTCCGCCTAATCAAACTCTGATGGGCAAGTTATCCCATCTTCAAAATTAACTCATTTGTTTCGCTTTAGAACGTGAGATACGTGTATCACCTACAATCCAGTCGAAGAATAGGATGATCGCCATCATAACCACGATTAAGATTGAACCGTAAGCGATTGCAATACCATATTCACCGTCTTCTACACGGTTTAATATATAGGCTGTTGCTACACGGGTATCTGCAGTGACCAAGAAGATAATTGCACTGACGGTGGTCATGGCACGTACGAAACTCGTTACTAATGCGGATAATAATGCTGGTTTTAAAAGTGGGAACACAATATACCAGATGGTTTTAAATGAACTACCTTTTAAAGATAATGAGGCTTCATCAAGAGATTTATCTAATTGCCCTAACCCCGCAATTGCAGAACGCATACCGATAGGTAGGTCACGCATTACCATAGAAATAATAATGATGATACCCGTACCAGTAATATACATTGGGGCATTGTTAAAGGCTAAGATATAAGATACCCCAGCTACGGTGCCTGGTACAGCAAAACAAAGCATGGTTAAGAATTCTAATGTTTTCTTACCTTGGAAATCTTTACGAACCACAATGTAAGCAATTAGCAAACCAAATAAGGCTGTGAGTGGCGCTGCAATACCAGCATAGAACATGGTATTGAGTAATGAAGGCCATGCACCATCGCTCAATCCTTGACCAAATAACATACTGTAGTTATTTAAGGTAAATGTGTAATCTACTCCCCAGTTAACAGTGAAACTACCATAGAAAATACTACCGTATAATGCTAAGTTAAAAATAATCCATAGACCTAACATGAGAATAATGGTGTATTTTAACCCAGTAGGCAATTCTTGCACGTCACCACGGTAAGATTTACCAGACACAGTGACGTAAGAACGATTACCAATCCATACATATTGGATAACAAAAATTGCTAATGAGAACAATAATAGCATTGAGCCTAAAGTACTTGCAGAAGCATAGTCTAATTGTGAACCAGCAATATAGAAATAGATTTGTGTTGCAATGACATCGAAACTTCCCCCCAAAACTAATGGATTACTAAAGTCTGCTAATGATTGGATAAATACGATTAAAAATGAGTTAGCCAATGCAGGACGCAATAATGGGAAAATGATGTTATAGAAGGTTTGATATCTATTTGCTCGTAATGTATAAGAAGCTTCTTCAATTGATGGATGAATTGACTTCAATGCACCATCTAAAAGCATAAATGAAATTGGTGCAAATGCGAGGATTTGTGCAATGGCGATACCATTAAAACCATATAACCAGTTACTATTGGTAAAGCCAAAATTATTTGCTAGGAATTCAGTAACATAGCCAGAACGTCCTAACATGAGGGTAACGCCTAAACCTACTACGAAAGGAGGAGTAACGATAGGTAGAATAGAGAAAATTTTACCTATAAAAGCGGAACGTTTAGCGATACGAGTAGTATAAAGGGCAAAAGCTAAGCCAAAAATAGTTGAAACTAATCCAACAAAGCCAGAAAGAAATAATGAGTTTGCGATTACTCGTACAATGTAATTTTGGCTAATAATACGAAGGACTTGTTGTGGTGCAAAAGTTCCTTCGTCGTAGAACATAGAAACAAAGATAGCTACGGTTGGATAAACAATAAAGAAGAAAATTAATAAAATAATGCAGAGGAGTGAACCAATAATAAATTTATCGCCTTGCATAATTTTTAATTTTGCTAAAGCTAATGTGGCAATGGCTGTTAAACTGGCAATTAATACAATGACAGAATAACCCATGCTAACTTTCATGACTGTTGCACTAATAAATGTAAAGAGTGCAATAACAGTAACGAAGATTAATTCAGTTTTAGCTTCAGTTGTTTTTGATAAACCTAATTTAGGAATAATCAAGAAAATGATAAGAGGAATAAACCATAAAGCAGTGAGATTCCAAGAGGACCATCCCATCGCATCATAAAATTCATCTTTCGTACTTTCTAATAAGCCATAGTCAAGGGCTTGTGAAGGTAAAATAACAAACGCAATAAAGGAAAGAATAACCCAGAAACTCGCCGAATGTGTTATTGGTAATTTTGCGGAATTCATACAACCTCGCTCAATAATTGACAAAAGTGCGGTTAAAATTTTAAGAATTTTTAAATTCTTTTGAAATGAGGCAAGTTAAGCAACTTGCCTCGTTTATTATAAATTATTTGGCTAATTTTACATCATCAACCCATTTGGTAATGAGTCGTTTACGTAAATCACTTGAGCCATATTTATCAAAATCGTAATTAATTAAATTAATGGATTTGAAATCTAAAGCATAAGGTGATTGTTTAGCGGTACTATTAGTTAAAATTTGGTGAGTTTCACCTTTTTGCCAAGAGAGTTCTTGAGCTTCTTTTGATAACGCCCAATCAATGAACAATTTAGCATTTTCTTTATTTCTAGCACCTTTGATTAAACTTACACCACCAATTTCATAGCCAGTTCCTTCGCAAGGAACTACTAATTCAACAGGCGCACCTTTTTCTTTTTCAAGTGAATGTTCATGTAAGAATCCAATACCAATAGAAGCTTCACCACGTGCGGTATTACGAGTCGCAGTGTTACCTGATTTTGTATACTGGGAAACATTCTTATGTAAGGCTTTTAGATATTTGAAAGCTTCTTCTTCACCCCATAATTGAATAAAGGTCGCTAATGCAGTATAAGCGGTACCGGAGCTTTGTGGATCAGCAGATTGAATTTCATTTTTTAATCGAGGATCGGTTAAATCTTTCCAACATTTAGGTACAGGAATATTCATTTTTGCTAATTTTTCGGTATTTACACCAAAACCTAAGATACCAAGATAAATTGCAGAGGAATAATTGCCTTTGACTTTACCAGGATCTTTTAATTTATCTGGAATAAATTGTAAATTAGGGGATTTATAAGGTTCTAATAAGCCCATTTCTCCTGCTTGGGAATGAGGATCTAATGTGCCACCATACCAAACATCACCCTGTGGATTATCTTTTTCAGCATCAATTTTTGCTAAAATACTGCCTGTTCCACCTCGAATAAAACTGGTTTTAATATTGTACTTTTTCTCGAAAGCGAGTGTTTCTTGTTCACACATCGTATTTTGAGCACTGCAATAAACAACTAAACGTCCTTCTGCTGCAACATTGCTTGATAGCATAGTGCTACCAAGCAAAACTGCTGAGATTGCTCCAGCAAGTTTTGCTTTTTTCATAGGGTTCTCCCAAATTTATTTAAGGATTGATTATTTGGCTAATTTTACATCTTGTACCCATTTTTCAATTAGACGTTTACGCTCTTCAGTTGCACCATATTTTTCAAAGTCATAGTTAATTAATTTAAGTTTTAATGGGTCAAATGCAGTAGGTGATTGTTCCGCATTGGTATTTAATAGTGTTTGGTGAGCTTCACCTTTTCTCCAAGCTACTTCTTGTCCTTCTTTTGATAACACATAGTCCACAAAGAGTTTTGCATTATCTATATTACGAGCACCTTTAATAATACTTAGTCCACCTAATTCATAACCAGTGCCTTCACAAGGTACGATCATTTCAATTGGTGCACCATTTTTCTTCTCAACAGCATAGTCGTGTAAGAAGCCGATACCGATGGTTGCTTCGCCTCGAGCAGTACTGCGTGATGGAGTGATTCCTGATTTAGTGTATTGAGAAATATTTGGATGTAATTTACGGAAATATTCGAATGCTTGATCTTCACCCCATAATTGAGTAAATGTTGCAATTGCAGTATAAGCTGTTCCAGAACTTTGCGGGTCAGCGATTTGGATTTCACCTTTTAAGCGAGGATCTGTTAAGTCTTTCCAACATTTTGGTACTTCTGTAATACCTAATTTTTGTAAACGTTCGGTATTTACACCAAAACCTAAGATTCCCATGTAAATTGCAGAAGCATAGTTGCCTTTTACTTTTGCAGGATCTTGGAAACGTTCTACAATTTGTGAAATATTTGGTGAACGGTAGGCTTCAAGTAAACCCATTTCAGCCGCTTGTGCTTGAGGATCAAATGTACCACCATACCAAACATCAGCTTGAGGATTATTCTTTTCAGCTTCTACTTTTGCAAAGGTACTGCCTGAGCCATTACGGATAAATGAAGTTTTAACATCATATTTATTTCCGAATTCTTGAGTGACGGCTTCACACATTTGATTGGTTGCGCTACAGTAAACGACTAAACGACCTTTAGCGTTAGCTTGTGCGCAAAACATTAGACTAGCTCCTAAAAGTGCGGTAGATATTGCGAGAGAAAGATTCTTGATTTTCATAATTAACCTCGATTGTTATATAGAAAGCTGAATATCATGTATAAATTCTCAGTGACTAGACACCTTTGAAATTTAATTAATATTACAAGAAACTAAAAATGAATACCGTGAAGTGCTTCACAAAATCTTGTATTAACTGAACTTTCTGCTCTAAAAAAGTTTAAATAACTGTAAAAAATCCTAAAATATCTTTATAATCTTACCTAGTTTTTTCATGCTTATTGGGGTTTCCATGTCAGATTCATCAAATACATCTTGTATTATCATCGCTATTGCAGGAGCTTCTGCATCAGGTAAAAGTTTAATCGCTTCAACTGTATACAAAGAATTATGTGAACAGTTAGGACATGAAGAAATGGGAATAATCTCTGAGGACAGCTATTATAAAGATCAGAGCCATTTGGATTTTGAAACCCGAACTCAGACCAATTATGACCATCCGAATTCAATGGATAGAGAGTTATTAATTGAGCATTTGCAAGCATTGAAAGCAGGCAAAACAGTGGATATTCCTCAGTATAGCTATGTAGAACATACAAGAATGAAAGAGGTTACTCACTTTGAACCAAAGAAAGTAATTATTTTAGAGGGTATCTTACTATTAACCGATGAACGTGTCCGTAAGGAACTTAATTTATCTTTATTTGTGGATGCACCTCTAGATATTTGTTTTATTCGTCGATTAAAACGTGATATGGAAGAACGAGGCCGTTCGCTAGAGTCTGTAGTAGAGCAATATCGTAAAACAGTACGTCCGATGTTCTTACAATTCATTCAACCTTCAAAACAATATGCCGATATTATTATCCCTCGAGGTGGTAAAAATCGCATTGCGATCAATATGTTGAAGGCCCAAATTTTACATATGTTAGGTCAAAAGTAAAAGGAAATCTGATGAGATTATGTGACACTGATATTGAACGTTATTTAGATGAGGGGATTATTGAAATTATGCCTCGTCCGAGTAATGATAAAATTAACGGTGCAACTATTGATTTACGATTAGGAAATTCATTCCGAGTATTCCGAGAATATTCAGCACCTTATATTGATGTGAGTGGTCCTCGTGAGGAAGTCACAGCCCAGTTAGAACGAGTAATGAGTGAGGAAATTATTATTCAAGATAACGAAGCATTTTTTCTTCATCCAGGAGCTTTAGCTTTAGCTACTACATATGAAAGCGTAAAATTACCTGCTAATGTGATCGGTTGGTTAGATGGACGTTCATCATTAGCCCGTTTAGGATTGATGGTACATGTTACCGCACATCGTATTGATCCTGGTTGGGAAGGTAAAATTGTATTAGAGTTTTATAATTCTGGAAAATTGCCACTGGCATTACGACCAAATATGATTATTGGTGCATTAAGTTTTGAGATCTTAAGTGGTTATGCTGCAAGACCTTATAATTGTCGTCAAGATGCAAAATATAAAAATCAACAAAGTGCGGTAGCAAGCCGTATAAATGAAGATAAATAGGCAAGTCAATGTCAAAGAAAGTGGCTGCGATAATATTAGGAATACTGATTGCATTACTGGTATTTTTGCATATACAAAAAGACAAAGCTGAAACTAAACTTATTACACTATTACAAAAACAAGGAATCGAGGTTCATAGCCTCGATTTTAGTTTTTTATTACGTCCAGCTTTTACAGCAGAGAAAATACGTTATGTGTTAGACGGTAATCAAGTGATTAGTTTTGAGCGTGCAACGGCTGAATTGGCAGGTTTGTCTGTTTTTTCAGGTGATTTTACGATTACCCAATTACAATTTGATAATGGCAAATTTTGGCGTAATCCTGAACAACCTGCAGAATTACAATCGATTACACTTTCAGTGACTCCAGCACATCTTAATTTTGTAGCTATTGATGATTTAATTCATTTTTTACAAACGAAAAAAATGAAGAATGATAAATTAAATCAATGGTTATATGGCGTGGAATTTAAAGCAAAAAATCGACATAACGATGATATTTCTTTGGCGACTAAATTAAAATTTATTCCTCAAGGAATTGCCCTAAAAGATACTCAAATCTCTGTTGATTTAAATGAATTGGCTTATTCCAATAATAAACAGTTTGATGCTTCTATTGGACAAACGACCATTATTTCTAATTTAGCCCAATTAGATCATTATGAATTTGTGGCTGACACACTTAAATTAAATTCACAAGATCTTGGACGCATTCATGCAAAACTAAATCTGCCTAAAGGCAATTTAGAAACACAATCTATGAGTTTTACCTCCTCAGCTTGTAATTATTGTAATTCATCTATTCATATCATTCCAACTCATGAACAAAGTAAAATTGTTCAATTTAAAACCGAGTTTTTTCCCATTGAAAAATTACTCAGCGTTTTAAAATTACCTGTAGTTATTTCAGGTAAGAGTGATGTTTCTGCCGTATTACATTTCGGTGATACAGAGATGACAAGTGGTACCTTTGACTTAAATGTGATGAATGGTAAGCTCCAAGGACTCAATCTGATTTCTTTGGTCGCACAGTATCTACCAATTAATTATGATGAAGAAAAATTGAAAAATTTAGAGACTAATTTTCTTCAATATAATACTAAGTTAAATTGGTTAGGACGAGATGTTTATTTGGAAAATATGTCATTGCGTACTGATGAATTAATATTAAAAGGATATGGAAAAGCTGATTTACGTAGCATGAAATGTGATGTGATGGTGAATATTGGCGTAAATAATCCTAACTATAAAAATTTAAGTTTGCCAATTCGTTTCTTCGATGATTGTAGCTCTCCTCAATATAAAGTGGAAATTACTAAAGATTTTAGGCAGCAATTAAAGAATTTTATGAAGGAAAAGTTTAAATAATATGTTGACTAAACAAAGTGCCATGCGTATTGAGTATTTACGCGTCATGGTGATGGCTTGTGCTGCGTTTATTTTTAATACTACAGAATTTATTCCTGTAGCTTTATTAACAGACATTGCAACCAGTTTCCAAATGTCGGTTTCAGAAGTAGGATTAATGATTACCGTATATGCTTGGATAGTCTCTTTATTGTCATTACCTTGCATGTTACTTACTTCCAAAATGGAAAGAAAATCACTACTCATTAAGCTATTTATGATTTTTATTGCTAGTCATATTCTTTCCGCTTGTGCTTGGAATTATTGGATATTATTAATTTCTCGTGCGGGTATTGCCTTAACTCATTCTGTATTTTGGTCAATTACTGCCTCTTTAGTGTTGCGTGTTGCCCCCAAAAATAAGAAAACTCAAGCATTGGGTTTGTTTTCTATGGGAACGGCTTTGGCGATGGTACTAGGTTTACCTTTAGGGCGTATCATTGGACAATGGTTAGGATGGCGTACAACCTTTGCCATTATTGCGAGTATCGCAACTATGGTAATGATTATTATTGCTTATATTTTGCCAAATATTCCAAGCAAAAGTTCGGGGTCATTAAGTAGTTTACCAAGCTTATTGCGTCGCCCAATGCTGATTGGAGTATATATTTTTACGATTATTATTATTTCAGCACATTTTACTGCTTATAGTTATATTGAACCCTTTATGATTCAAATTAATCAGGTTTCAGCTAATACAGCCACAGCTGTATTATTGATATTTGGTTTATCAGGAATTGTAGCAAGTGTATTATTTGGGCGTTTATATCGTTGTGGTCCAATTCAATTTTTACTGACTATGGTCATAGTTTTAACACTTTCTTTATTATTAATTCATGTATTTAGCCAAAGTACTTTAGCAATGTTTATTTTGGTATTTATTTGGGGAGTGGGTATTTCAGCTATGAGTTTGAGTATGCAAATGCGCGTATTACAAATTGCACCAGATGCTACAGATGTAGCAACCTCAATTTATTCAGGAATCTATAATATTGGTATCGGTGGTGGAGCATTAATTGGTAATCAAGTTATGCAGCATTTAGGGCTAGCAAATATTGGTTATGTAGGTGGGTTACTTGGATTGATTGGTATGCTGTGGTTTGTGACCATGCATTTGAAATTTCGATATCATCCATCTAATCCCAAACATTAGTCTTGCTAGCATAATAAAAGTGCGGTTAAATTTTTGGAAATTTAACCGCACTTTTGCGTT
>NZ_AJSX01000017.1 GCF_000262245.1 Pasteurella bettyae CCUG 2042 | reverse complement strand
GTAAAATTTCACCGCACTTTTTTTATCTCATTGATGAGTTATTGTTTTTTTCATTCCAAGGTGCTACCCAATATAAACAAATCATTCCAGGTATGGCGAGAAAAAAGCAAAGCCAGAAATACTCATAATAACCTAAGGCATTAATCCATGTGCCAGCTTGAGTATTTAACGTAGCGCGAGGTAAAGCTGATAAGCTAGTAAATAAGGCTAATTGAGTAGCAGTATAGAGGGGATTGGTTTCCCTCGCCATAAATGCGACAAAGGCGGAAGTGCCTAATCCTACACCAATATATTCCGCGGCAATCACTAAACTTAATGCAAAGATTTCATAGTTACCCACTTGATCAAATGGTCCTTGCTTAGCCAGCCAAGCAAAGCCAAGAATTGTGACGATTTGTACTATTCCGAATAACCATAATGCTCGGTTAATACCAATACGGATCATTATAATTCCGCCAACAATTCCAGCCGCAATCATTGGCCATAAAGAAGCATTTTTAGCGACTAAACCAATTTGCGTTTTACTATATCCCATATCTAAATAGAAAGGTGAAATAAGTGCCGTTGCCATGCTATCACCCAATTTGTAGAGGAAAATAAAGCTTAAAATAGCCAATGCAGAACCGATACCTTTGCGACCAAAAAATTCCTTAAATGGCTCAACCACATTTTCTTTTAAAGTGCGGTCTTTTTTTAGCAAAATTTCTGGCTCTTTACTTAGGAATAAGGTCATGAAAATCCCTGGTAGCATAAACATTGCGGTAATAATAAAAACCGTTTGCCAGTTAAAATGATCCGCCAAAATTAATGATAAAGCACCTGGTACTAATCCTGATACACGATAAGCATTAACGTGAATTGAATTCCCTAAACCTAATTCGTTATCGGGTAGGATTTCTCGCCGATAAGCGTCAAGTACAACATCTTGATTTGCAGAGAAAAAGGACGTTAGGGTAGCCAGCCCAGCGATTAAAGTTAAACCAAAATGAGTTTGAGGATTGATAAATCCAAATAATGCTAGAGAAACAATCAGTAACAGTTGTGATATCAGTATCCAACCCCGACGACGACCTAAAAAGGGAGGAATGTATCGGTCAAGCAAGGGTGCCCAGATAAATTTCCAGGTAAAAGGTAAGGTGACTGCTGTGAAATAGCCCAGTGTTTCTAAATCTACTTTTTCGGAACGAAGCCAAATCGGCAATAGCCCAGTGATAATATAAAGAGGCAATCCAGAACTAAAACCTGTAAAAATACAGATCAACATATTACGGCTAAAAATTTGTGAAAGTAGTGTGGATTTTGTCGACATTTTATTAAGAGAAATATGGGCGAGGATGATTCTCGCCCGTTGATTGATTAATTAACTTTTATAACCTTTCGGATTATTTTTTTGCCAGTTCCATGTGTCACGCATCATATCTTCTAATGAATGCTGTGCTGTCCAGCCTAATACTTCAGCCGCTTTTTTCGGGCTAGAATAGTAGGAGTCAATATCACCTGCTCGGCGAGGAGCAATTTTATAAGGGACTTTAATTTGGTTGACTTTTTCAAAGGCTTTAACCATATCTAATACAGAATAGCCAATACCAGTGCCTAAATTATAGGTATGTAAACCAGGTTCACCGTGATGTTTATCTAGCGCTTTTAAGTGACCTACGGCTAAATCTACTACATGGATATAATCTCTTACTCCTGTGCCATCTGGTGTGTCATAGTCATTACCAAATACAGAAAGTTCTGGTAATTTTCCAATGGCCACTTGGCTGATAAATGGCATTAAGTTATTTGGAATACCATTTGGATCTTCTCCAATTAAACCACTTTCATGCGCACCCACAGGATTAAAATAACGTAATACAATAGCCGTAAATTGTGGATTCACTTTTACTGTATCCGCAAGTATTCTTTCAACCATATATTTAGATGTTGCGTAAGGGCTTGTTGTTGCCCCTACTGGACTGTTTTCAGTGACGGGTACCACATCAGGTACGCCGTAAACCGTTGCCGTTGAACTAAACACAATGGTATTGATGCCTGCTTTTAACATTTCATCCACTAAAGTAATGGAACCACCGACGTTATTTTCATAATAGAAAAGTGGTTTTTGTACACTTTCACCTACCGCTTTTAAACCTGCGAAATGAATAACGGATTCGATTTTATGTTCAGCAAATATTTTGCGTAATATTTGACGATCTAAAACATCACCTTTATAAAAGCTAACCGCTTTACCTGTGATTTTTTTTACACGTGCTAAAGATTCTTCGGAAGCATTGTGTAAGTTATCTAATACCACAATGTCACGACCTGAATTTAATAATTCCACCACAGTATGGGTACCAATATATCCAGCACCACCTGTTACTAAAATAGCCATATTTTATCCTTGTATAAGTAAAATTCGTATTTAGTATAAGTCTTTTAAACTCTGAGTGAAAGTGAAGAATTCATCAGCGATTAAGATAAGTTTGTTCAGTATGATAAAATGTTTGTCATATTGAACTTTTGTAAAATAGAGTAGTCTTAATTTATAGCTAATCTGAAGCAATAAATATGTTGATGATGCTATTTGTCTTAAATTATCGGAGTTTACCATATGAAATCAATCGCTAAAATTTTCGCTGTACTATTCATTGCAAGTTCAGTTGCTGCATGTGCGAACATGACGAGAGGTCAAAAAAACACTGCTGTGGGTGCCGCAATTGGTGGGGTTGCAGGTAATGTTATTGGTCATTCTACAGGTGCAACTTTAGGCGGTGCTGCATTAGGTGGTGTTATTGGTAGCCAAATGTAATTCAATTATTTACTGATAAAAACTCCATTTTTATGGAGTTTTTTTATGAGTAAAAGGATTAAAAACTGCAGTGAAATAGAGGTCTTTTCGTCTTTTAAATTATTACGCAAACGTTTACTATTTTGTTTTTTAGGGTAAAATACCCCCTCTCAATATTTATCTTTTTTAGGGGATCTTATGTCTTTAGAAAACCATTTTGAAATTACCGCTCGAGGCTCAACTTTTCGTCAAGAAATCATTGCAGGATTAACGACTTTTTTAGCAATGGTTTATTCAATCATTGTTGTACCTGGCATGCTAAATAAAGCGGGCTTTCCTGCTGAAAGTGTTTTTATTGCCACTTGTTTAGTGTCTGGGTTAGGTTCAATTTTAATTGGCTTTTGGGCGAATGCACCAATGGCGATTGGTTGTGCTATTTCATTAACAGCCTTTACTGCCTTTAGTTTAGTGCTTGGGCAACATGTTAGTATTCCTGTTGCACTTGGTGCGGTATTTCTAATGGGGATTGTTTTCACACTAATTTCGGCAACGGGTATTCGTTCATGGATTTTACGTAATCTTCCAATAAGCATAGCTCATGGTGCGGGGATTGGGATTGGCTTATTTCTACTTTTGATTGCTGCAAGTGGTGTAAATTTAGTGGTTAGTAATCCTAATGGTACCTTAGTGAAACTAGGTGATTTCACCTCATTCCCAGTGATGATGTCATTAATTGGTTTAGCTTGTATTATTGGTTTAGAAAAATTACAAGTCAAAGGTGCAATTCTTTGGGTAATTATTGCCATTACTATTGTTGGTTTAATTTTTGATCCTGCGGTAACCTTTAACGGTGAAGTATTTAAAATGCCAACTTTTGGCGAACAATCATTATTTGCAGCATTAGATATTCAAGGGGCATTACAACCTGCAATTTTGCCTGTGGTATTTGCTTTAGTGATGACCGCTGTATTTGATGCTACGGGAACTATTCGAGCTGTCGCTGGTCAAGCTAATTTATTAGATAAAGATGGACAAATCATTAATGGTGGTAAAGCATTAACCTCTGATTCTTTGAGTAGCTTATTTTCTGGCTTATTTGGTACTGCACCCGCAGCCGTTTATATTGAATCAGCAGCAGGAACCGCAGCCGGAGGAAAAACAGGAATTACCGCAATTGTCGTTGGAATATTATTTTTACTCATGTTATTTTTCCAGCCACTTGCTACTTTAGTTCCTGCGTATGCAACAGCACCCGCTTTAATGTATGTAGGATTATTAATGTTAAGCAATGTAAGCAAATTAGATTTTGCTGATTTTGTCGGTGCAATGTCGGGATTAGTTTGTGCGGTATTTATTGTCTTAACAGCGAACATTGTTACTGGTATAATGTTAGGATTCGCATCATTAGTAATTGGACGTATTATTTCTGGTGATGTGAAGCAATTAAATGTAGGAACTGTACTCATTGCCATTGCATTAGTTGCTTTCTATGCATTTGGTTGGGCAATTTAAAGTTAGTCTATTAAAGGGAAAAAAAATGAAACTTTTATCAAAATTAGGTGCGGTAGCTGTATTAGCATTAACCTTAGCCGCTTGTGGTGGTGATCCTGCTGCGGAGCTTAAAAAGCTTCAAACATGGGATAAAGATCATGCTGCGCAACAACAACAAATTCAAGTGGAACTTCAACAAGCATTACAAACTGTTAAAGAACCTAAAGATTTACAACCTGTTGTAGATGCATATAAAGCTAAAGTTCAAGACTTAATTAAAAGTTTAGATCAATTAGATATTAAAAGCGCTGAAGTAAAAACATTAAAAGAGAAAACTAAAGCAGTGTTCTTAAAATCTCAAGATGTGACAGTAGATAGTTTAAATGTTTTAGTGGTTTCTCGTACAGATGAAACAGTTAAAGCTCTACAAACTAAAACTGAATCCTTAAATAAGGATGTTCAAGAGTTAATGAAACTACAGGCTGATTTGCAAGCTAAGTTCGGTGATAAAACAGCAACAGCTGCACCAGCAGAAAAAGCTGCTCCAGTAGAAAAAACTGAGCCAGCACAACCAGCTCCAGCAACTGAGCCTGCACAACCTGCGAAATAATTTATTTCCTTGTTAAACAAAAGCCTCCTATTTGGGAGGCTTTTTGTTTATTTGCTTTTGCTCTGTTTGATGCTATGTATTATCGGATAAAATTCTAAAGAAACCTACCGCACTTTTGAGCTGATTTCCATAGAAAATTAATGGAATACGCTTGCGTTGCCATGGTGGAACATTCAATTGTTGCCATATTTTTTTTATATCTTGATTCATTGCTTTTGAATGTAGTTTTACTTTACCTGAATAACTAAAACGAATTTCTATAGGCTGTTCGGTGAAGGGCAAGTCTATTTCATATTGTTGCCACTTAATATATATTTTATTATTTTTTTGTTGGGCTAGAATTTCTCCTAATCCATCGGGTAAAGCCAGTTTTTGATCTAATGTTAATTGCAAGATGATGTGGCTTAAATCTGCAAATTTATTTGTGATAAAAAGCTTATTTTGATAACGACGAATAACTTTATCAGCAATCACAAATTGTGGATTTGCATCTTGCTTGGAAAAGATGACATCTTGTATTAATTGAGTTAATTGTACGGTGCTTGGCATGGGAATTTCTAAGTAATTTAACCATAAACGTAACAAGGCTTTTTGTTTCAATTGAGAATATTGTGCAAAGTAAGCAATATTGAAAGTGCGGTCAGATTCTGAAAAATTTTTTTGAAAATCCTCCTCTAACAATTCATTGATTAATTGTTGTTGTTCACCACAATGTTGTGCCGAACGTTGAACAGCTTGGTCAAAATGTTGCCAACGTTTACGAATAGTGGGAAGAATTTCATTTCGTAAAAAATTGCGATCATATTGATTATCTAAATTACTTTCATCTTCGATCCAAGCCAAATTTTGTACTCGTACATATTGTTCCAATTGTTTACGGCTAAAAGATAATAATGGTCGTAAAATGGGGAGGCCAAAGGTTATATTTTCCTTTTGCATTGCACTGAGACCTTGTAAGCCACTCCCTCGTTTTAATGCGAGTAAAAAGGTTTCTGTTTGATCATTGAGATGGTGTGCAGTAGCAAGAATTTCATTGATTTTAATGTGTTTAGCAATTGCTTGATAACGGGCTTCGCGGGCACCTGCTTCAATTCCATTTTGTGTATTGACGCTCACTTTTTCCACGATAAGAGGAATGTTAAATTGATGACAAATCTCTTCACAATGAGCGACCCAGCCATTAGCATTTGGGCTAAGTCCATGATGAATATGAATAGCACGCAGGGTTAAGTGCGGTTGATTTTTACGTAATTTTGCAAATAAGGATAATAATGCGGTAGAGTCTAAACCTCCACTGAAAGCAATAAGAATATTTTTATGATGAATTGTCTGTTGAAATTGTTCAAAAAGATCTGACATACGCATTTCCCATAGATGTAATGGGCTATAAGTATAAAGTAAATCAAGGTAATAAGAAAAGCGTTACAGTACTGCAACGCTTTTAGAGAAAGGAAAAGTTAGGCTATTTTTGTTGCTTGTACGCCACTTTGTGGAGTAATGATTAAATCACGAGCTTCAATAATTTGTAGCTCATAACCATGTCGCTCATAAGTAATTCGCATAATATCATTTACTGCATTAGCCGTGTGTTCAAAAGCTTCTACATCGGATTTGCCATTAAGTAAATTTGCTAAAAATAAACCCGAGGTTAAATCACCCACGCCGACAGGTTCTTTAGCAAATTCATAAAGCGGGCGAGTTATATGCCAAATGCCTTCTGGTGTAGCGAGTAACATTTCAAAACTTTCTGTATGTTTACCCACTCGACTGAGATGTTTGACTAATACTTTCTTTGGACCTTTGCTAAGAATTATTTTGACTGCCTCAATCGCTTGTTCAAAATTTTCTACTGAGATACCACTGAGTTCCCGTAATTCAACAAGGTTAGGCGTGATAATATCTGCCTGTGCGATAGCAAGTTTGACAAGTGCCTCTTTTACACCATCGGCAACAATACATCCCTTATCAGGGTGCCCCATAACAGGATCGCAGAGATAAATAGCCTTAGGATTTCGTTCTTTTATGAGGTTTTTGGCTTTGATGATCTCTTCAACTTGGTCAGCCGAACCAATATAACCAGAGATAACTGCATCACAATTAATTAATTCACCAATTTCGTCAATACCACGAACAATTTCTCCAATTTGCTCTTTAGGCATCACCATTCCTGTCCATTTTCCATATTGTGTATGATTTGAAAATTGAACAGTATTTAACGCCCAAACATCCATGCCCATTAATTGCATTGGAAAAGTTGCGGATTTATTACCTGCATATCCAAAAACTACGTGTGATTGAATTGAAAGAACGTTTTTCACTGATTTCCACCTCATTTATGTTAAAAAATTTAAAAATAGACTTGCAACCTTTTAAAATATCCATATAATTAGCTGCTCATCCAATCTGTGCCGACTTAGCTCAGTAGGTAGAGCAACTGACTTGTAATCAGTAGGTCATCAGTTCGATTCCGATAGTCGGCACCACTTCTATTAACAATTATTCAACATATTCCAGTGCATTTCAACTATCAAGTATAAATCTCTACTTTAAAAACTTCTAATGATTATATTGAATAAATGGGTTGAGATTAAAAAGCCACTATTTCGAATAGTGGCATTGAATTTAATCATACAAACTTTTATCCGATTCATGTGGACGAGTTTTGAAACGACGATGTAGCCACATATATTGCTCAACTGCCATCATAATTTCTTTTTCCACTAGTTTGTTCATTCGCTTAGCGATTTCTACTTCATCGTCAATAATGTCACTGAAATCTACCGCAGGTTCTATTGTTACGGTATAGCCTGAACCATCTCTATTCCGAATAGGTGCAAAAGGTATGACTTTACTGGTTGGAGAAGATTTTAATAGATAGTAACTTCCAGTAGTAGTGGCAACTTCAGGAACGGCAAATAAAGGAACAAATACTGCGTTCTTTCTTCCATAATCATGATCTGGAGCATACCAAATCGTGTTGCCTGTACGAAGTGCTTTAATCATGCCACGTAGATCTTTTCTATCAAGCAAATCTTTATTAGAACGAATACGCCCTTTAAATTGAATCCAATCCATGAGTGGATTATCATTAGGTCGATAAATGCCTATTCCTGGATGCTGTAAGCCCACCACTCTTGCACCTAATTCTAAGGTAAGAAAATGTACGCCAACTAAAATAATACCTTCTTGCTGATGTTGCTTTAAGTGTTCAATGCCAACTAATTTACACCATTTATTAATACGTTTGTCCGACCAAAACCAAGCCATACCCGTCTCAATAATTGCCATACCGACAGAGTTCAAGTGTGCTTGTAAAACAAAGTCAATTTTTTCTTTTGACCAATCAGGAAAGCAGAGTTCAAGATTACGACGGGCAATTTTAGCACGACGTTTACCTACACTCAGTTTAGAAAATAGATGCCCTAAACCATGACCAATGTTTTTTAAGATAGGGTAGGGTAATAAAAGTACTAATCTGAAAAAAAATAAACCAATCCAAAATAGCCAATATTTAGGAATCAGAAAAGCTTTATCAAATTTGGGAGGAGAATTTTTGGGCATAATCAGAAATAAATAACCTTGTGATAATAAGTATTGTGTTAGTTTAACGGAAATTTATAGAAATTTTAAGCCAATCAGCTTATGACTGTGGTAAAATTTGGCAAATTTTCCAATTTATACTCAATAAATGCGAATAGGATTTCAATATGGCTCAGTATTCAGCTCAATTTAATCATGCGAAAGTTTTAGTATTAGGAGATGTAATGTTAGACCGATATTGGTTTGGCTCGACAAATAGAATTTCTCCTGAAGCACCAGTGCCAGTGGTTAAGGTTCAACAAAATGAAGAACGTGCTGGAGGAGCTGCCAATGTAGCAATGAATATCGCTTCATTAAATGTGCCAGTACAATTAGTAGGCTTAACGGGGAATGATGAAGCTGGTTCAGCACTCGTAGATTTACTAGAAAAACAACGAATTGATTGCAATTTTGTGAAATTGGATACCCATCCAACTATTACTAAATTACGAATTCTCTCTCGTAATCAACAACTATTACGCCTTGACTTTGAAGAAGATTTTAAACATGTCAGAAGCAATGATTTGCTACATAAATTGAATGATCAAATTGAAGCATTTGGTGCATTAGTTTTATCTGATTATGGTAAAGGAACATTAAATGATGTGCAAAACATGATTCAAATTGCACGCAAAGCTAAAGTTCCAGTGTTAATTGATCCTAAAGGCACAGACTTTGAACGTTATCGTGGTGCGACTTTACTCACGCCTAATATGTCTGAATTTGAAGCTGTTGTGGGTAAATGTGAAACCGAACAGGATATTATTGAAAAAGGGCTCAAACTTATTTCTGATATTGAATTAAGTGCTTTATTAGTGACACGTTCAGAAAAAGGAATGACATTATTGCGTTCTGGTCAAGAAGCTTATCATTTGCCAACAGAAGCTAAAGAAGTATTTGATGTGACCGGTGCTGGTGATACGGTAATTAGTGTATTAGCTACGGCAATTGCAGATGGTCGTACATTGGAAGAAGCATGTTATTTGGCGAATGTGGCTGCGGGCATTGTTGTAGGTAAATTAGGTACATCAACGGTTTCTACGGTTGAATTAGAAAATGCAATTCACGGTCGTTCAACCAGTGGTTTTGGAATTATGACAAAAGATGAACTTAAGATTGCAGTGAATTCAGCAAAACGTCGTGGTGAGAAAATTGTAATGACTAATGGTTGTTTTGATATTTTACATCCTGGTCATGTCGCTTATTTAGAAAATGCACGTAAATTAGGGGACCGCCTTATTGTTGCTGTAAATTCTGATGCTTCAGTAAAACGCTTAAAAGGCGAAACAAGACCAATTAATGGTATTGAAGCTCGTATGGCGGTATTAGCTGGATTAGCGTCAGTGGATTGGCTGGTGGAATTTGAAGAAGATACTCCTCAGCATCTTATTAGTGAGATTTTGCCTGATTTGCTTGTAAAAGGAGGAGATTACCAACCTCATGAAATTGCTGGTTCAAAAGAAGTTTTAAACAATGGTGGAGAAGTGAGAGTATTAAATTTCGAGGATGGTTGTTCGACAAGTAATGTAATTAAGAAAATCCAAGAACTCAAAACTTCTTCATCAGTAGATTAATCTCTGTTAATAATTAGCGATTAAATAGGAGTACACATAAGTAGTAGAATGATGCAAAAATATCACTATTTAGTGAATATAAAATGTATTAATCAAGTATTTCCTTATATCCAGTAGCTTGTTAGATTTTATAAATTATCCCGTCATTTTTGATGGGATTTTTTTATGTGCAGATTTTATTTTTATATAGATATCGTTTGCTTTTTAAAGGTTAACGTTTGCGTTGAAATAGCCTATTTTCAAGTGAATTTTTATTTTGTAGAATTAATTATCTGTTATGTTAACGGACTAAAATAACAAGGAAAAATCATGAATATTATAATGGAGTTTTTAGGTTTTAACTCATTAACGGTAGAGCAACTGGCAGTACTAGATACAACAGCACATATTGTGGGATTTTTAGGAATGGCTTGCGTGGTAATTGCATTTTGGTGTGTTGTAAGTGAGCACTGGAAACCAATTTCCTTGCAATACAATATTGTTAATGGTATTGGCGCAGTATTACTAATACTTAGTTTATGTGTACATTTTAATTTAGGTTCATTTGTAATTGAAATCTTTTGGATTTCAATTTCTTGCGTAGGTATTTATAAATACTTTCGTCAAGATAAGACATTGATCTAATAAAAAATCCCCAAAAGGGGATTTTTTATTATTTAGAAATTCGTTTATATTTGACTCTATGAGGTTGAATAGCAGCTTCACCTAAAGTTTTCTTTTTCCACTCTTCGTAATCAGAGAAATTACCTTCGTAGAAGGTTACTTTACCCTCATCACCGTAGTCTAAAATATGAGTAGCAATACGGTCTAAGAACCAGCGGTCGTGTGAAATTACCATCGCACATCCTGGAAACTCTAAGATTGCATTTTCTAATGCTCGTAAGGTTTCTACGTCCAAGTCATTAGTTGGTTCATCTAATAAAAGGACATTACCACCACGTTGTAATAATTTTGCTAAGTGTAAACGACCTCTTTCTCCACCAGATAATTCACCTACACGCTTTTGTTGATCAACGCCTTTGAAGTTAAAACGACCAACATAAGCGCGGCTAGGAATTTCAAAATTACCGATCGTTAGGATATCTTGACCATTTGATACTTCTTCCCAAACTGTTTTCTTATCATCCATGGAATCACGGAATTGCTCTACAGAAGAAAGTACTACAGTTTCGCCTAAGGTGATCGATCCTGAATCAGCTTTTTCTTGACCTGAAAGCATACGGAATAAGGTTGATTTACCAGCACCATTGGCACCAATAATACCTACAATCGCACCTTTCGGAATTGAGAACGATAAATCATCAATTAATGTACGATCACCATAAGATTTAGTTAAGTGTTCAACTTCAATGACTTTGTCACCTAAACGAGGACCAGGTGGAATAAAGAGTTCATTAGTTTCATTACGTTTTTGATATTCGCCATTATTTAATTCTTCAAAGCGAGCCATACGAGCTTTACTTTTAGCCTGACGGCCTTTTGGATTTTGGCGAACCCATTCTAATTCTTTTTCAATTGATTTTTGACGAGCTGATTCTTGAGCTTGCTCTTGTGCTAAGCGATTTTCTTTTTGTTCTAACCAAGAAGAGTAGTTACCTTCCCAAGGAATACCCTCACCACGGTCAAGCTCTAAGATCCAACCTGCCACGTTATCTAAGAAATAACGGTCATGGGTGATTGCAACGACAGTACCTTCATAGTCATGTAAGAAACGTTCTAACCAAGCGACAGATTCAGCATCTAAGTGGTTAGTTGGTTCATCTAATAATAACATATCTGGTTTTTCAAGTAATAAACGGCAAAGTGCTACACGGCGACGTTCACCACCTGATAAGTGTTCAATTTTTGCATCCCATTCAGGTAAACGTAATGCATCCGCTGCACGTTCTAATTGATTATCAAGATTATGGCCATCATGTGCTTGAATTATTGCTTCAAGATTTGCTTGCTCTGCCGCTAATTTATCGAAGTCTGCGTCAGGATCTGCATATAAAGCATAAACTTCATCTAAGCGAGTTAATGCATTTTTAACTTCAAAAACAGCTTCTTCAATCGCTTCTCGAACAGTTTGTTGAGGTTCTAATTTTGGTTCTTGTGGAAGATAGCCAATTTTTATACCTGGCTGTGGACGAGCTTCACCTTCAAACTCTTTATCTATGCCAGCCATAATACGTAATAGCGTAGATTTCCCAGCACCGTTTAAACCGAGCACACCAATTTTTGCACCAGGAAAAAAACTTAAAGAAATATCTTTAAGGATATGGCGTTTAGGTGGCACAACTTTACCAACACGGTGCATTGTATAAACAAATTGTGATGACATATTGGATCCCATAAGTGTTATTTAATTAAATTGCTTATTTTACTTGAAATTATGGGGATATGTAAGATTTATCTTGAGTAACAGGATATAATATAAAAATTATTCTAGTTTTTAGTAAAGTAATAAACTTGAATGAACTTTTTTCTAGGATATTAGTCTATAAAAAAACCACCCTAAAAGGGTGGTAGGAAAGTAGTTTAGCTATTTATTTATGATTATTTTATTTAGGAACTTTATGAATATCAAGCAATTACTTGACGTCATGTATAGTACATAAAAAAGTTCCCAGAACAAAGCTTGATATGATGATTTATTGATATAAATCATATTATTTGTAGGGTTTTAGATTTAGTCGCTTATTTTTTAGCAAATATTGACAAGAAATTATAGGTTTTAAGTTTGATTTTTATTTTAAAGAATGAAATTCATACTATGTAAATATTAATGAGTAAGGTTGTTTTGAGCATGAAAAAACTGATTTTTTTATTGTCTTGTTCCATTATTTTTCTTTCACAAAATACGTTTGCTCATCCACATGCATTCATAGAAATGAAAACAACACCGATTGTTAAGGAGCAAAAATTAATAGGCTTTTCTATGAAATGGCTATTAGATCGAGCAAGTTCATCAGAAATGTTATATGATTTACAACAAGCTAAAAATGATCCAAAAGAACAACAAAAATTAGCTGATGAAATGATGAATAATATTGTTAATGAACATTATTTTAGTTATTTCTATGATCAAAAAGGTCGCAAAATTAAATATACTTCAAAACCACAAAATTATGGTTTACAAAATTCTAATTCACAAATTCTTTATTATTTTGATCTTTTATTAACTGATCCTATTGAGTTAAAAAATACGGAATTAACCCTCTCAACTTATGATTCTATGTATTATGTATCTATGTATTATGATGAACAGAAAAATGCAGTGGATTTTTCACCACTCCCTTCAAATTGCCAAGGCAAAATTTTAGCGCCTAATGTAGATGATAAAACCCGACAATATGCTTCATCACTAGATAAAACCCAACGAGATGAAGATTTCACCTTAGGTAAACAGTTTGCACAGAAAGTGATTATATTATGCAAATAAAAGCGGTACAAAAGGAAAATCTAAAACATAATAAATGGATTTGGATTGTTCTCTTAATTTCATTAATTATTGCTATTACTAATTTGTTCCCTTGGTTATTTACTCATATTGTGGTTTGGCAAAGGGAATTTAATCAATTAATTTCTGATAATTTACAGGAAATTAAGCATAATCCTAGGGTTGCTGGAAGTATGCTGATTTTGATTAGTTTTCTGTATGGAATATTTCATGCGGCAGGCCCTGGACACGGTAAATTTATTATTGTTAGTTATTTATCTACTCATCAGTCGAAGCTTAAAAAGAGCATGAAGTTAAGTTTTTTATCTTCATTAATGCAAGGTGTTGTGGCGATCTTGGCAACTTCTATTGTGGTAGTGATACTGAATTTATCTTCTGCTTATTTTAAATTAAGCCAATTATGGTTAGAACGAGTCGCTTATCTTCTTGTCATTTTGTTAGGTTTACGTTGGTGTTATCAAAGTTTTCAAAAATTTATAAAAAAACACCGCACTTTATCACAAGCGAATAAAGTTCCTCATATTCGTCAAATTAATGTATTAGCAGATAATTTACGCATCGGTCAAAATATAACTCAAATTCAGTCTCAAGAATTTATTCCTCATGAACATGGAACGGATTGCGGTTGTGGACATAAACATATGCCAGAGCATACCGAATTAGAGCAAGCTACTAGCTGGAAATCACAATTTTTAGTGATTATGAGTATTGGTATGCGTCCTTGTACTGGCGCAATTTTTGTTTTATTTCTTTCTTATATGCTGAATTCATATGCTTGGGGGATTGTTGCTACTTTAGCTATGTCAATTGGAACTGGGCTAACGTTATCCAGTTTCGCCGCTATGGTTCAATATGCCAGAAGTACAGCGATTAAAGTAGGAAAGTGGTATTTATCTCCCACACTAAATTTAGATTTTGATGTATTAATTAAATTGATTGCTGGATTATTATTAATTTTCTTTGCTATTAGTCTGTTATATGGAACAACCTTGCCTTCATCTGGTGGCGCAACATTATTTGGACGGTAATAATTTTCTTCCATACTACAAGTGATATAGGTCACTTTAATTTAGATATTATTTTTGTTTAGGGAAATATTTATGACAAACCTTCTTAATTATTTCTATTAAGGCTTGTTTCAATCTCCCTTTTATTTTTTTATTTTATACCGCAGTTTCAAGCAAATAGAAGTTATAGCCTAGATAAATTAAGAAGAATATGAACCCTTCAAAACGATTAATTTTACCCTTGCCTATATGCTTACCAAAGTTTAATCCAAATACCAGTAAGAGCAAGGTTAAAATTGACATTACTAATATATCTCGGTTAAACACTTCTGAACCTACTTGCATTGGCGAAATTGTACCAGCAATGCCCACTACAGCAAGTGTATTGAATAGATTAGAACCGATGATATTACCGACGGCTAGATCAACTTGATCTTTTTTGGCAGCAACTAATGATGAGGCTAATTCTGGTAATGATGTTCCGACAGCAACAATGGTTAAGCCAATTACTAAATCGCTTACGCCAAAATAATGGGCAAGCTCAACGGCGCCCCATACCAATAGCTGAGAGCTTATCATCAAAAGCAATAGCCCAACTATTAGCCAAAATAATGACAGTTTAATATTTATTGGATCTTTTTCAGTTAATTCTTCATTAACATCATAAGCAAGGCTATCTGGTTTATTTTTTAAACCATGCCAAATTGTCCATATCATATAAATTGCAAATATGACTAATAGAATGATGGCATCTTGTCTAGATACTTCTGCGTCATAAATTAGCAATGCCGAAATTCCAGTAATCAATATTAGAATAGGTAATTCTTGCTTAAGTACTTGAGAATTTACGGCTAAAGGTGAAATTAAAGCGGTCAAACCTAGAATTAAGGCAATATTGGTAATGTTTGAGCCATAGGCATTCCCAAGCGCAATTCCAGAATTACCATTTAATGCTGAGGTTGCTGATACGATCATTTCTGGTGCGGAGGTACCGAAACCAATAATGATCATACCGATAAGTAATTGAGGCATACCAAAATAGCGAGCTGTTGCTACCGCACTATCCACAAAGCGATCTGCCGCCCAAATTAACAGCATTAATCCACCAATAATAGCGAAAGAGGGGAATAACATGATGATGAGTCCCTAAATGAATGTGAAGTTTGGATTATATAGTGAAAGGATTTATTAGAAAATAGGATAAAAACAAAACATCAGAAAAATAAAAGCCCGTAAACACGGGCAAAAATCTTTTGGCGATACACTATACTTTTATAAAAGGAGACAAATAAAAGATAACCAAAAGAGAATTTGGCTCCTCCTGCTGGACTTGAACCAGCGACATACGGATTAACAGTCCGCCGTTCTACCGACTGAACTAAGGAGGAATTATTCTGTATTACCTCAGTGTATCTTACTGAATAGGTTGCGAATGATAAAGGTTAGTCGTAATCTTGTCAACACTCAAACGGTAAAAAGTTTCTATTTTTCTTACCTAAATTTCTATCCACAAAAGCTGTGGATAACTCTGTGTATTATTACCTTAAAGATTATCTAAGGCTTGATTATATAAGGCTTTGATGAATTTTGTTAAATAATTGGTTGTAAAATAACATTTCTATATTTATCAATAAGTTAATAAAATTCCAGTAAAATATTTTAAAAAATTTTTTAATTTTGTGAGGATTTTATATTGACAAATATAAGTCTGTGTAAAACTTAGATTTTTATCTTCTGAATTTGTTACGATTTTGTGATAAAATGCAAAAAATCTTAAAATCTAATTTTATCGAGATAATTCGGCGTTAAATCAAAAATTTTCTTTTTCATCATATAAAATTTATGAAAATAGAACCGCACTTTTGGTTTATTTAACATAAGAGTTTGAGTCAAAAAATCTATGTCACATAAAATAAATTCTAAACCGTTTATTTTGCATTCAACGTTTCAGCCTTCAGGCGATCAGCCTCAGGCGATAGAACGATTGAGCGAAAACCTCAATGATGGCTTAGCTCACCAAACGTTACTTGGGGTAACAGGCTCAGGGAAAACCTTCACTATTGCTAATGTAATTGCAAAATTGAATCGTCCAGCCATGTTACTTGCGCCAAATAAAACCTTGGCGGCACAGCTCTATGCTGAAATGAAAACCTTTTTTCCTGAAAATGCGGTGGAATATTTTGTTTCTTACTATGATTATTATCAGCCTGAAGCCTATGTGCCAGCGAGTGATACCTTTATTGAGAAAGATGCCTCTATTAATGATCAAATAGAACAAATGCGGTTGTCTGCAACAAAATCCTTCTTAGAGCGCAGAGATACTATTGTAGTCGCTTCAGTTTCTGCTATTTATGGGTTGGGTGATCCTGATTCATATTTAAAAATGATGTTGCACTTGCAGACAGGTGCAATTATCGATCAACGCCAGATCTTAGCTCGTTTAGCCGAATTGCAATATACGCGTAATGACCAAGCATTCCAACGTGGTACTTTTCGTGTCCGTGGTGAAATTATTGATATTTTTCCTGCTGAATCTGATGATAAAGCTGTGCGAATTGAGTTATTTGATAATGAAATTGAACGTTTGAGTTTATTTGATCCTCTCACTGGAACAAGTTTTGGTAAAGTGCCTCGTTTTACGGTATATCCTAAAACCCATTATGTGACTCCAAGAGAGCAAATTCTTGATGCAATTGAAAAGATCAAAGCCGAATTAGTGCTTCGCCGAGAGGAGTTTATTAAACAGCATAAATTGTTAGAAGAACAACGTATTACTCAACGAACTCAGTTTGATATTGAAATGATGAATGAGCTAGGTTATTGCTCTGGTATCGAAAATTATTCACGTTATTTATCCGGTCGTGATGAAGGTCAACCACCACCGACTTTATTTGATTATATGCCTTCTGATGCTTTGTTAGTGATTGATGAATCACACGTTACGGTGCCTCAGATTGGAGGAATGTATCGAGGTGACCGTTCTCGTAAAGAAACCTTAGTGGAATATGGTTTTCGCTTACCCTCTGCACTGGATAATCGTCCATTGCGTTTTGAAGAATTTGAACGTCTAGCGCCGCAAACCATTTATGTATCAGCAACACCAGGCCCTTATGAGTTAGAAAAATCGGGTACAGAAATTATTGATCAAGTCGTACGTCCGACGGGATTATTGGATCCTGAAATTGAAATTCGTCCAGTAGCTATTCAAGTTGATGATTTATTATCAGAAGCTCGCCAGCGGGCAGAACGCAATGAACGTGTACTTGTAACAACCTTAACTAAGCGTATGGCAGAAGATTTAACTGATTATCTTGAAGAACATGGTGTTCGAGTTCGTTATTTACATTCTGATATTGATACTGTTGAACGTGTGGAAATTATTCGTGATTTACGTTTAGGGGAGTTTGATGTTTTAGTCGGAATTAACTTATTACGTGAAGGGTTAGATATACCTGAAGTTTCATTAGTTGCTATTTTGGATGCGGATAAAGAAGGCTTTTTACGTTCAGAACGCTCATTGATTCAAACTATTGGTCGTGCAGCTCGTAACTTAAAAGGTAAAGCCATTCTTTATGCGGATCGGATGACTAATTCAATGGAAAAAGCGATTACGGAAACCCATCGTCGCCGTGAAAAACAAATAAAATATAATGAGGAGCGAGGTATTATTCCTCAGGCTTTAAATAAGAAAGTAGGAGAATTATTAGATATTGGGCAAGGTGGTTCAAATAAATCTCGCACTAAACAACGCACACAAAAAGTCGCTGAATCAACCGCAGTTTATGATATACCTAGCAATCCTAAAGAATATCAACAACAAGTTAAAAAGCTTGAGCAACAAATGTATAAGTTTGCACAAGATCTTGAATTTGAAAAAGCAGCAGCGATTCGTGACCAATTACATAAATTGCGTGAGAAATTTGTGGAAAATGGTTAATTTCTTTTGCCTTTACAGAATAACTTTTCTAAGTTTAGAGATGATGAAGACCAATTAATATTGTTTAATTAGATCTAAAAAGCCCTCCGAGGAGGGCATGTTTTCTATTTATTTGAATTAGGAATTTCAGATTGACAATGTGGACATTCTAAAAAATGTTTTTCATTATTATGGACAATAAAATGTCCCATTTTTTTTGCTTTAGTATCTAAATAACCACGATTATAACGATTTTCGCCTACGTTTAGTGGCACACGTTCTACAATATTAATCCCCGCTTTTTTCATTGTATCAATTTTATTTGGGTTGTTGGTTAACAAACGCACTTTTGATATCCCTAATAATTCAAAAATATCGGCACAAACACAGAAGTTACGTTCATCAGCAGCAAAACCCAAAGCAAGATTAGCTTCTATCGTATCCATTCCCTGATCTTGTAATGAATAAGCACGAATTTTATTAATTAACCCAATGCCTCGTCCTTCTTCACGGTGATAAATCAGAACGCCACGTCCCTCCTCACTGATTTGACGTAATGCGGTGGTAAGTTGGAAACCACAATCACATTTTAGGCTATGTAAAGCATCACCAGTTAAACATTCAGAATGGATACGTGCTAAAACAGGTTTTTCTTCACTATGACTAATATCACCCATGACTAAGGCAACATGTTCTTTTTTTGTGTCTGGAAATTCAAAACCCACAATTTTAAAGAGTCCAAATTCTGTTGGAAGATTTGCTTCTGCAACCAATTGAATTTTTGACATAAATAAATCCTTACCTCTACTATCTACTTTTCCACTATGTAATGTTAAAATGCATCTTTTCAACTATGGGAAATTATAAAAATGTTAAAACGATTGTCATTATATACTCTTTTACTTTGTCTTGTGCCTATTTTTGCATGGATTTCTGGTTGGCATTGGCAAGGTGACGAGGAGATAACCAATTTTGATCATTTTTTATATTGGTTAACTGAAACTAGTACGGCACCTTACGCTTTAATGACTTGTGGTGTGTTCGCCTTACTTTTCTTTCCATTTGCTAAAACGAAAAATCAATGGATTTTTATTGTCTTAGTTTTAGCTTTTTCTACAGTAATAACCCAAGGTGTTAAAACGGGGTTAAAACATGTGTTTGCCGAGCCTCGCCCTTACGTTGAACAATTAGCACAAAATTCGGGAGCTAGTGCTGAGTATTTTTATGATCAAACTAAAGCACAACGCAAAATTATTGTAAATAATTATTATGCAAGTAAAGCTGAGACACCAACTTGGTTAGTTAAACATAGAATAGAAGAAGTCAGTTATTCTTTTCCATCAGGTCATACTATCTTTGCGGTTAGCTGGTTATTGTTAGTGGCTGGATTTATGCGTTTATTAAATGATACTTCCATAAAAGCAAAAATTTTTGTATTTTTGACCGCACTTTGGGCAGTATTAATGCTGATTAGTCGATTACGTTTAGGTATGCATTATCCAATTGATTTATTGGTAAGTGCGTTAATTTCTTGGGGATTGCATTGTGCATTATTTATCTTTTTGGAAAAGAAACAATTTTTTGCAAAAGATTTCGCACCTAGATGCTTACTTAAGTAATTAAGGATAAAAAATGCTATATGGTTTAGATATTGGCGGTACAAAAATTGAATTAGCTGTTTTTAATGAGCAGTTAGAAAAGCAATATTGTCAACGTGTGGATACACCGAAAGATAGCTATGAACAATGGTTAGAAACTATCGCATCGCTTGTGCGTGCAGCCGATGAAAAATTTAATGAGAAAGGTACTGTCGGGCTGGGAATTCCAGGTTTCGTTAATCCAGATACGGGAATTGCTGAAATTACTAATATTCGTGTTGCGGATAATAAGCCAATCTTAAAGGATCTCACTCAATATTTAGGTAGAGAAGTTCGTGCAGAAAATGATGCAAATTGTTTTGCCTTATCGGAAGCTTGGGCAACAGAAAATCAAAAATATCCTTTTGTCTTAGGATTGATTTTAGGAACAGGTTTTGGCGGTGGATTAGTTTTTAATGGCAAAGTGCATTCAGGCGAAACAGGCATGGCAGGTGAATTAGGGCATCTACAATTAAATTATCATGCTTTGAAATTATTAGGGTGGGATAAAGCCCCTATTTATGAATGTGGTTGTGGCAACCAAGCTTGTTTAGATAATTATTTATCAGGCCGTGGATTTGAATGGCTTTATCGCGATCTTAAAGGCGAAGCATTATCCGCAAAAGCCATTATTGAACGCTTCTATGCAGGAGAGCAAAGTGCGGTCGAGTTTGTGGAAATTTTTATAGAATTAGCTTCAATTTCTCTTGGTAATATTATTACTGCTTTAGATCCACACCTGATTGTATTAGGCGGTGGATTGTCTAATTTTGATTATTTATATGAAGCCTTACCGAGAGTTTTACCGAAACATTTAATGCGTAGTGCAAAAGTGCCTGTGATTAAAAAAGCTAAATATGGTGATTCTGGTGGTGTACGAGGTGCCGCCGCATTGTTTCTTACCGACTAATAATAAAAAGCGAGATTATTATCTTGCTTTTTTATTATAGCTAGACAAAAGTCTAGCTATAAAAACCATACGCTTTGCGTATGGAATCAAAGAGCTTAAGCGTTGGGTAGAAATAAAAAGTCCTCCTATAATGAATAAGGCTGACAACCAAAATTCAACATATAGGAGGACAGTCATGGGAAGTAAATCCAATGACGATTCAAGTCTATCACACACAAGGTGGAACTGTAAGTATCATATTGTGTTTATTCCCGAATATGGTAGGAAAGCGATTTATGGCAAATTGCGAGGGTATATTAAAGCAGATATGTCAGTATAAAAGCATTGAGATAATAGAAGCTCATGCAATGAAAGAGCATATTCATATGTTGCTTAAGCTCCCGCCGAAACTGGCAGTATCAAGCTTTATGGGATATTTAAAGGGAAAATCTTCGCTTATGATATTTGAAAAGCATGCGAATTTGAAATATAAGTATGGGAACCGAAATTTCTGGGCAAAGGGTTACTATGTCAGTATGGTTGGTTGAAATACGAAAGTAGTGGAAGAATATATCAGGAATCAAGAGAAAGAAGATATGATTTCAGATAATGTTTCGAAGAAAGAATATGTAGACCCCTTTAAGGGGTAAGCCATAGAGTTATTGTGCGGTTGTCAGTATTTCACATGCCCCTTGAGGGGCCTGTGAAGTCATAGGCCCTTATAGGGTAGCCTAAAAACCGCCCGTTTTACGGGCGGATTGTTATTTTTTCTAAAAAATCGATTATTTATTCTCCTTTAATTAAAAAATATCCATCTAAATGAAGTTGTTTTTATTTTTTTATCATTTTTACTGGTAATTTCAATCTTGATCATTAAAATTCATTACTTATTTTTATTAGGACTTTTAAGGAATTTAAAATGTTTTCGAATTTTATTAGTTATATAGAACAGGGAATTCGTTGGTTCGTAGAACATTTTGATGGACCATTATGGAATGCGACTATAGTTACTTTGTTAGGTGTAGGGCTTTTTTTTACAATTACTACAGGGTTTGTACAGTTACGTTTATTTCCACATAGTATTCGTGAAATGTGGTTCGGGCGTGCATCGCAAGGAGATTCACTTTCACCATTTCAAGCTTTTGCAACAGGTTTGGCAAGTAGAGTTGGCGTGGGGAATATTAGTGGAGTAGCAACAGCGATTGCATTAGGTGGACCTGGTGCTGTATTTTGGATGTGGGTCACTGCATTGATTGGTATGTCTAGTGCCTTTGCTGAATCTTCTTTAGCACAGTTATTTAAGATTAAAGATGCGAAAGGTTCATTTAGAGGCGGACCTGCTTATTATATTTCACAAGGTGTAGGCTCTAAATTATTGGCAATTGCTTTTGCATTAGCACTTATTTTTACCTTTGGTTTTGCCTTTAATGCAGTTCAATCCAATTCTATTGTGGAGGCAACTCGTAATGCATGGGATTGGGATGCTCATTATGTAGGGCTGTTGTTAGTATTACTAACCTCTTTTATTATTTTTGGTGGTATAAAGCGAATTGGTCGTTTTTCGGCTCGTATTGTACCAATGATGGCATTGTGTTATTTAATTCTCGCTCTGATTATTTTAGGTATGCACTATGACAAAGTGCCTTCTATCATTTACTTAATTATTCGCAGTGCGTTTGATTTTTCTGCTATGGCGGGAGGAATTTTCGGTGCCGTGCTGTCTAAAGCCATGCTATTAGGGATTAAACGTGGTTTATTTTCAAATGAGGCGGGTATGGGGTCTGCACCGAATATTGCAGCTACTTCAGATGTAAAACACCCAGTCAGTCAAGGTCTCATACAGATGCTAGGGGTTTTTGTTGATACTATCTTAGTTTGTAGTTGTACTGCCATTATTATTTTATTATCCGATAATTATGGTAGTGAATGCCTTAAAAGTATTTCATTAACACAAAAAGCGTTGCAATATCATATAGGTGAGTTTGGGGTACATTTTTTAGCCTTTATTTTATTGTTATTTGCATTTTCATCCATTATTGGCAATTACGCCTATGCTGAAAGCAATATGCGTTTTATTAAAAATAATCCTATTGTTGTCAATTTATTTAGATTATTGGTATTGTTTTTTGTATATTTTGGTGCGGTAAATTCAGGAGGAATTGTTTGGGCATTTGCGGATACCGTAATGGCGATAATGGCTATGCTCAATTTAATTGCTTTACTTATTTTATCGCCTATCGTATGGATTTTATTACGAGATTATTATCGCCAAACGAAACAAGGTGTTGAACCTGTATTTAATATTATGGAACATCCTAAACTGTTAAAATTACGTTTAGATCCAAGATTATGGAATCGGATTAGAGAGCATAAATAAGTTCAAACTTAAGGCATATTTTATATGCCTTAAATTTATTATCGGATATTACAGTATATCTGTTTCTAAGCTGATTCTTCCTTTTTCAACAGAGATGCCTTTTGCAAATTTTTTGATTAACATTTCACGAGGTTTAGTTTCATCTAAAGTATAAATAGGCATGTTTGTCATTAACATAGCAATACTCTGATTAAGATAAGGCATAATAGGTTCAATTTTTTCCATATAGGTTTGTGGAGAACCTGACCAGTTAATAATCCGTAAATCACGTAAATAGATTGAACCTGTTTTAGGATCATAATAAGGAATGGTATCAATAGTAAGATTAATTTTTCCTGCATAGGCTTTTCTTTGTAGGTTAATTAATCCATCAAGTGTGCCACTTACTTCCACTCGTTTAGAATCAGACTGACCAATTTTAGTGGTAAGGTTTTGAATTTTATAATTCATACCAAATAAATTAGGTAAACCAATTTGATCTGAGATTTCACCCTTTTTGGCTAAATAATCATTGATCTCTTCTTCACTCACAGAAAATGCATAAGCTTGTGTGATTGAAAAAAACAATGTCATTAGAAAGGTAGCGTAAAATACTAATTTAGATCTCAACATTAAGATAACCTCGTAAAAATCTTTAATTTAAAAATATCCTAAAAAAAGCTAAAATAAACCGATCAAGAAACCTTACTATTAGTCAGTATATAGCAGTATAAGTTCATTGCTTTAGCCTTTCATTTTAGGGTAAATGTCTAAGGTTGGTTTAGCAAAGTGCGGTAGCATTTTAGAAATTTTAATCTGAAGGAGATAGAAATGACAGCGGATGAGCAAGCTATGTTTGCCCAGCATGTTGAAAAATTATTGCAAGAGCATCGAAATGAACGAATATTTCGCTTTGAATTTAATCACCAACTTTATTGGATTAAGCAACCTGAAGTATTGCATGGCATCTGGAAAATATTAAAGCCACATCCCAAACAAGCTTTTCAGAATGAATTAAACCTATTGAAAGAATTAAATGCAAAACACGCACCAGTGCCAACGTTAATGCTTTCAGGTGATAATTTTTTTGTTTTAAAAGATGTTGGATTAACGATTAATCAATGGGTTGAAAATGCAGATTTAGGATTAGAGATTGAAGAGCAAAATCAAATTTTATCTGATGCAGTACATGGCTTGACAGAGTTGCATCGAAGAAATTTAATTCATGGTCGCCCCGCACTACGAGATATTGCTTGGGAAAAAGGTCAAATTATATTTATGGATTTTGAAGCTCAATCACATAGCCAAAATTTAGAATGGAAAAAAATGCGTGATATACTTATTTTTATACATGGCGTCTGTCGTACAAAATCTCTTTCCAATGAACAAATTCAGTATGTGATTAACACCTGTAGTGTATGTTGTGAGCCACAACTATGGCAACAAGTTTTAAATTTTGTGGAAAAAAATCGTTGTCTTTATTATGTGTTGTTGCCTTTCAAACCTATTGCAAGAATGGATTTAATTGCGATTTATCGTTTATTTGAGAATATGTTTCCTTTAATTAAAAAACATTAGGAAAATAATATGAAAAAATTATTTATTTTTATCATTATCGCGACTTGTATGAGCAGTTGTTCTGTTGGTGGTGGATTTGGCGTCAATAATGGTGGCGCTGGTATTGGAATTAATTCTGGCATTCGCTGGTGATTTAATGAAAGTGCGGTAGCATTTTAATTTATTTTTTCAATAACTTGATATTTGTCAAATTTATGTCTATAATACGCCACATATTTCGGACGCGGGGTGGAGCAGCTTGGTAGCTCGTCGGGCTCATAACCCGAAGGTCGTTGGTTCAAATCCAGCCCCCGCAACCACTTGCTTATTGTAGTAAAGCATAATAGGCTCAGTGAGGAACCCCAATCATGATTAGGGGTTTTTTTATGTATAAAATTTAATGTAAAAGCTGGGCATTACGCCCTTTTTTTATACCTAAAATTTGAGTGTGGAATGCTTAAGTATCTAAATTTATAGGAATTTATTGTAAATATGAATTCTACAGGAGAATAATTTGGCAACATTAGAACAAAATTTACAAGAAATGCTTCAGGGGTCAGTAGAGGATTTAGGCTGTGAACTTTGGGGGATTGAATGTCAACGTGCTGGTCGTTTTATGACAGTCCGTTTATATATAGATAAAGAAGGCGGTGTCACTGTTGATGACTGTGCTGATGTTAGTCGTCAAGTGAGTGCAATCTTAGATGTTGAAGATCCTATCGCTGATAAATATAACCTTGAAGTTTCTTCACCAGGTTTAGATCGACCATTATTTACATTAGCTCAATTTCAACGTTATGTTGGACAAGATGTGTCAGTGCATTTACGTATTCCAGTATTAGATCGTCGTAAATGGCAGGGTAAGTTAGAGAAAATTGATAATGATATGTTAACGTTAATAGTTGATGGTCAAGAACAAGTTTTAGTGTTTGGTAATATTCAAAAAGCAAACGTAATTCCAAAATTTTAATTAGAGGCAATCGAAAGTGAGCAAAGAAATTTTATTAGCTGCAGAAGCAGTATCAAATGAAAAGTTATTACCACGCGAAAAGATTTTTGAAGCATTAGAAAGTGCAATTGCACTGTCAACCAAGAAAAAATATGAACAAGAAATCGATGTTCGTGTTGTGATTAATCAAAAAACGGGCGAGTTTGAGACTTATCGTCGTTGGTTAGTTGTTGAAAATGTCACTAATCCAACTAAAGAAATTACTCTAGAAGCAGCACAATTTGAAGATCCGACGATTCAGTTAGGCGATTTTGTCGAAGATCAAATTGAGTCAGTTGCATTTGACCGTATTACTATGCAAACCGCTCGCCAAGTAATCAGTACGAAAATTCGTGAAGCAGAACGTAATAAAGTGGTTGAGCAATTCCGTTCTGAAGAAGGTAAAATTGTCACAGGAACAGTAAAAAAAGTGACTCGTGATTCTATTATTTTAGAATTGACAGGCAATAAAGAAGATCCTGCAAAAGCAGAAGCCGTTATTACACGAGAAGATATGTTACCACGTGAAAACTTCCGACCTGGTGACCGTGTTCGCGGAGTGCTTTACAAAGTTAATCCAGAAAGTAAAGGTGCACAATTGTTTGTAACTCGTGCTAAACCTGTAATGATTGAAGAATTATTCCGCTTAGAAGTTCCTGAAATTGGTGAAGAGCTAATTGAAATAAAAGGAGCATCTCGTGACCCTGGTTCACGTGCTAAAATTGCAGTGAAAAGCAATGATAAACGTATTGATCCTGTAGGTGCTTGTGTTGGCATGCGTGGTGCTCGAGTTCAAGCCATCACGAATGAGTTAGGTGGTGAGCGTGTAGATATCGTTCTATGGGATGATAACCCAGCACAATTCGTGATTAATGCTATGGCACCTGCTGATGTGAGTTCAATTGTAGTAGACGAAGATAATCATTCAATGGATATTGCTGTTGATTCAGAAAATCTTGCTCAAGCAATTGGTCGCAATGGTCAAAATGTCCGTTTAGCAACTCAATTAACGGGATGGACATTAAATGTGATGACTTCTGATGAATTAACAGAAAAACATCAAGCAGAAGACAATAAGATTTTAAACTTATTTATGACATCACTTGAAATTGATGAAGATTTTGCTCAATTGTTAATTGATGAAGGTTTTTCAAGTCTTGAAGAATTAGCTTATGTGCCTGTGAATGAATTAACTGCAATTGATGGGCTAGAAGATGAAGATTTGGTTGAAGAATTACAAACTCGAGCAAAAAATATATTAACAGCAAAAGCGTTAGCTGAAGAAGAAGCATTAAAACAAGCACATATTGAAGACAGATTATTAAATCTTAACGGTATGGAACGTCACATTGCATTCAAATTAGCAGAAAAAGAAATAAAAACCCTTGAAGAATTAGCAGAACAAGGTGTTGATGATTTAGCGGATATTGAAGAGCTAAGTGCAGAAAAAGCAGCGGAGTTGATTATGGCTGCGCGTAATATCTGTTGGTTTGGTGATGAATAAGGATAAAAGTTATGAGTGATAAAGAAACACAAAGCGAAAATGCACCAAAGAAACTGAGCTTACAGCGTAGAACAAAAACTACCGTAGCTGGTGGTAAGGTACAAGTTGAGGTACGCAAATCTCGTAAAATTGATACTGAAATGGCGGCTAAAAAAGCAGCTGAGGAAGCACAATTAAAAGCGCAACAACAGGCTGCATTGGATAAAGCCGCAAAAGAAGCTGCAGAAAAGGCAAAGAAGCTTGCTGAAGCTGATAAAAAAGCAACTGAAGCAGCTAAAGTTGAAGTAGCAAAAGCTGAGCCTGTAAAAGCAGTTGACTTGGAAAAAGAACGCATTAAAGCTGAAGAGGCTGAATTACGCCGTAAAGCAGATGAATTAGCTCGTCAAAAGGCAGAAGAACAGGCTCGTAAAGCTGCTGAAGAAGCAAAACGTTTAGCTGCAATTGCCGAAGATAATGATGTTAGTGCTGAATTATCAGATGATTTTGCAGATTACAACTTGACATCAAGCTATGCTCGTGAAGCTGAAGATGAAGAGGAACGTCGTAACGAGAATCGTGGACGTGGTAAAAATAAAGTGGTAAAAGCGAAAAAAGGCGGACGTGAAGAAGAAAGTACTAAAAATGAGCGTGAGTCAAATCGTCGTAATCAACCAAAAGGTGGTAAGGGCAAACAAGGTAAAAAAGGCGGTAGTGCTATTCAACAAGCCTTTACCAAACCTGCTCAAGTGGCAAAATCAGATGTTATCATTGGTGAAACCATTACAGTTGCAGAATTAGCCAATAAAATGGCAGTTAAAGCAACTGAAATCATTAAATTTATGATGAAAATGGGTGAAATGGTAACCATTAACCAAGTGATTGACCAAGAAACAGCTCAATTAGTCGCTGAGGAAATGGGGCATAAAGTGATTCTTCGTAAAGAAAATGAATTAGAAGAATCCGTATTAGAAGATCGTGATGTAAATGCCGAAAAAGTACAACGTGCGCCAGTAGTCACTATCATGGGACACGTTGATCATGGTAAAACATCATTACTTGACTATATTCGTAAAGCGAAAGTTGCCGCTGGCGAGGCTGGCGGTATTACTCAGCATATCGGTGCTTATCACGTAGAAACTGCTGATGGTAAAATGATTACCTTCTTAGATACTCCGGGACATGCTGCCTTTACTTCAATGCGTGCTCGAGGTGCGAAGGCAACGGATATAGTTGTTCTTGTTGTAGCAGCGGATGATGGCGTAATGCCACAAACTATTGAGGCGATCCAACATGCTAAAGCAGCTGGTGCTCCATTAGTGGTTGCCGTCAATAAGATCGATAAACCTGAGGCAAATCCAGAACGTGTAGAACAAGAATTACTTCAATATGAAGTGATTTCTGAGAAATTCGGTGGTGAAGTACAATTTGTACCCGTATCTGCGAAAAAAGGGACAGGTATTGATGAATTATTAGATGCTATCTTATTACAATCAGAAGTGCTTGAATTAACAGCGGTTAAAGATGGTATGGCGACTGGTGTCGTAATTGAATCCTACCTAGATAAAGGCCGTGGCCCAGTAGCAACTATCCTTGTCCAATCTGGTACATTACATCGTGGTGATATTGTTCTTTGTGGTTTTGAATACGGTCGTGTACGTGCAATGCGAGATGAAAATGGTAAAGATGTTGCACTCGCAGGCCCTTCAATTCCAGTTGAGGTGTTAGGTCTTTCAGGCGTGCCTTCTGCTGGTGATGAAGCAACGGTTGTGCGTGATGAGAAAAAAGCTCGTGAAGTGGCTTTATATCGTCAAGGTAAGTTCCGTGAAGTGAAACTTGCTCGTCAACAAAAAGCAAAACTTGAAAATATGTTTAGTAACATGTCTGAAGGTGATGTCGCTGAACTTAATATCATTGTTAAGGCAGACGTACAGGGTTCTGTGGAAGCAATTTGCCAATCATTAACTGAGCTATCAACAGATGAAGTAAAAGTAAAAATTGTTGGTTCAGGTGTAGGTGGTATCACTGAAACTGATGCTACATTAGCAGCGGCTTCAAATGCTATTATGGTGGGCTTTAATGTTCGTGCCGATGCATCAGCTCGTCGTATTATTGAAGCTGAAAATATTGACTTACGTTACTATTCAATCATTTATGAATTATTAAATGAGATTAAAGCGGCAATGAGCGGGATGTTACAACCTGAATTTAAACAAGAAATTATTGGTCTTGCAGAAGTTCGTGATGTCTTCCGTTCTCCTAAATTTGGTGCAATCGCAGGTTGTATGGTCACTGAAGGTGTGATTAAACGTAACAATCCAATCCGTGTATTACGTGATAATGTAGTTATCTTTGAAGGTGAATTAGAATCTTTACGTCGCTTTAAAGATGATGTTAATGAAGTCCGCAGTGGTATGGAATGTGGTATTGGCGTTAAAAACTATAATGATGTTAAAGTAGGCGACCAAATTGAGGTCTTCGAAGTGGTTGAAGTTAAACGTTCAATCTAATCTTTAAAAGTGCGGTCAAAATTTCTAAAAATTTATCCGCACTTTAGCAAATTAATCAATGGCGCAGATCTTAAATCTGTGCCATTTAAATTAATATAATAGGCAGTAAAATGCCAAATTTAACAGAGAAAATACAATGGCAAGAGAATTTAAACGTAGCGACCGTGTCGCTCAAGAACTTCAAAAAGAAGTTGCTGTCATTCTTCAACGTGAAGTAAAAGATCCTCGTGTAGGTATGGTGACAGTATCTGATGTTGAAGTTTCACGAGATTTAGCCTATGCAAAAGTTTTCGTGACATTCTTGTTCAATAATGATGAAGAGGCTATTGCTCAAGGTATGAAAGCGCTTGAAAAAGCAGCGCCTTATATTCGTTCATTAGTGGGCAAAGCAATGCGTTTACGTATTGTGCCAGAACTACGTTTCGAATATGATCAATCTTTAGTAGAAGGCATGCGTATGTCTAATTTAGTGACTAATGTGGTACGTCACGATAAAGAACGTCATATCGATGATGAAAGCGGGGAAGAATAATGTCGAGACCCCGTAAACGTGGACGTGATATTGATGGTATTTTTTTACTTGATAAACCGCAAGGTATGTCATCTAATGATATTTTACAAAAAGTAAAACGCATTTATCAGGCAAATAAAGCAGGTCATACGGGTGCTTTAGATCCATTGGCAACAGGAATGTTGCCAATTTGTTTAGGCGAGGCAACAAAATTCTCTCAATTTTTATTGGATGCAGATAAACGTTATCAAGTGATTGCAAAGTTAGGTGAGCGAACTGATACGTCAGATGCAGAAGGTCAAATCGTTAAAACTTGCTCTGTAAATGTCACAGAACAAGATATTATTCATGCATTACCGCACTTTCGTGGTGATATTATGCAGGTTCCTACAATGTTTTCTGCATTAAAGCATAATGGTAAACCTCTATATGAATATGCACGAGCTGGAATTACTGTAGAACGTGAAGCACGCCCCATAACTATTTTTGAATTAAATTTTATTCGTTATGATGCGCCTAATTTAGTTTTAGACGTGCATTGCTCTAAAGGTACCTATATTAGAACCTTAGTGGATGATTTAGGTGAATATCTTGGATGTGGTGCCCATGTGACAATGTTAAGACGTACGGCTGTGTCAGATTATCCCATTCATTCAATGATTACTTGGGAACAATTGCAAAAATTAGCTGAACAAAATGACTTATCAATTTTAGATAGTTATTTACTTCCAGTTGATAGTGCCGTTTCTAAATTACCAGAGCTTATGCTTACAGAAGAACAAACAAAATCTGTGAGTTTTGGTCAACGAGTAAAATTTGTTAATGAGCAAAAATTGAATGGTCAGGTAAGACTTTTTTCACCTCAAAAGCAATTTTTAGGCGTAGCTGAAATCGGATTAGATAATGTAGTTCGCCCAAGTCGAATGGTGAATTTATAAGTTATTTAATAAATAAAAAAAGGTATTTATGACAGCATAAATACCTTTTCTTTTTATAGCGTTAATTATTTAACTGTGATTCTAGCAAATTTACGTTTACCTACTTGGTATACATTAGTGCCTTTCTCAGCATCAGGTTTTACATCCTCAATTTTTTCACCGTTGATTTTTACGCCACCTTGTTGGCAAGAGCGAATTGCTTCAGAAGTTGAGGATACTAATCCTGCTTCTTTTAATAATGTAGCGATACCAATAGGAGCATTAAATGTAAATTCTGGCATTTCATCAGGGATTGCACCTTTTTGGAAGCGGTTAATAAATTCTTGTTCAGCAACATTTGCATCTGTTTCACTGTGGAAACGTGCAATAATTTCTTTAGCTAATAAAATTTTTACATCACGTGGATTACGTCCATCTTGAACTTCTTGTTTCAATTGTGCAATTTCAGCTAATGGACGGAATGAAAGTAGATTATACCAATCCCACATTAAATCATCTGAAATAGACATAATTTTACCAAACATTTCACTTGGTGCTTCAGTGACACCAATGTAGTTGCCTAATGATTTAGACATTTTTTTCTCACCATCTAAACCTACTAATAATGGAAGTGTCATGGCAACTTGTGGTTTCATTCCTGCCGATTTTTGTAATTCACGACCTACTAATAGGTTGAATTTTTGGTCTGTACCACCTAATTCAATATCTGCTTCTAAAGCAACAGAGTCATGACCTTGCAATAGAGGATAGATAAATTCATGAATCGCAATGGGTTGTTGTGAATTAAAACGGTTTTTAAAATCGTCACGTTCTAACATACGTGCAACCGTATAATTGGAAGCTAAACGAATCATGCCTTCAGTGCCTAACTGAGCTAGCCATTCAGAATTAAATACTATACGCGTTTTTTGCGGGTCTAAAATTTTGAAAATTTGTTGTTTATATGTTTCTGCATTGCGTAATACATCTTCACGACTTAATGGCGGACGAGTTTTATTCTTACCAGATGGATCGCCAACCATACCAGTGAAGTCACCAATTAAGAAAATCACTTCATGACCGAAGTTTTGGAATTGGCGTAATTTATTTAATACAACAGTATGACCTAAGTGAATATCAGGTGCAGTTGGATCTGCGCCTAATTTTACTTTCAATGGACGGTTTTCTTTTAATTTTTCAATTAAGTCTGCTTCAGAAAGCACTTCATCAACACCGCGCTTTAGTTCCGCGAGAACAACATTGATATCAGTCATTGTCAATTCCTGTGTAGGTTCATAATATTTGTAAATAGAACATAGCATTATAGTGATTATTGAGGAAATGAAAAGACTAGACACTCGTTTTTAACAGATTATTTGAAATTTGTAGATAAATTCTGAGGTTCTCAAATTGAGAATAAAAAAAAAGTGTTTCCGTTGTGGGGGAGGAAACACTTAAATGTTGGAGTGATTATCTATTATTGTTTGAGTGTCTTTATGATAATCATTATCATTTAACTTGTCAACAATTAAATGCAAATAATTATCAATTATTTATTGATATAAAGAAAAACGGAAAAATAAAAGGCGTTTCCGTTGTGGGGGTGGAAACGCCTGAATGTTGGAGTGATTATCTATTATTGTTTGAATGATGCTTATGATAATTATTATCAAATATATTGTCAACAATTAAATGAGAATAATTCCTAAAAATTTCATTATAAAATTAAAGGTACAGCTTGACTGAGAGAAAGGCTATCTGGAATACCATTAACAATATTAAATTTACCAGCATATGCATAAGCTTCAACGCCAACAGCAAGTGCTTCTTTAAAAAGCTTGTTATATTCAGGATCTACAAATTCAGCAATTTTAAAATGATCAAATCCATCATGTAAGCCTGTGAAGAGTAATACGGCTCGATGTCCTTGAGCTTTCATCGCCATTAATTCACGTATATGTTTTTGTCCTCGAGTGGTTACTGCATCGGGAAATAAACCTAATGTTCCTTTCACGAAGGTAATTGATTTCACTTCCATATAGCAATCTGGTAGTCCCTCACCTTTCAATAAAAAATCAATTCGACTATTTTCTTCACCATACTTTACTTCAGGATAAATTTCGCTGTAGTTATCAAGTTCTTTAATGACTTTATTTGTAAGCGCTTCATGAGTTAATTGATTTGAGCGATGAGTATTAATGCATACTAAATTACCGTTTGCAAGTTGAGTCAGTTCCCAAGAGCAAGGATATTTCCTCGTAGTACTTTTAGAATCTGAGTACCAAACAATATCGCCTTTTTCTCCACAGCCAGTCATTGCTCCCGTATTTGCACAATGTAAAGTGAGTTTATCACCATTCGCTTGTTCAACATCTGCCATAAAGCGTTTATAGCGACGAATTAAGGTTGCTGATTGAAGAAAAGGGAATTGCATATAAAAATATCCTATATAAGCTAATAAAAACTGAAATCTAGTCTATCATAAAGCTAATTTGTAGAGGATTTAAAATTTTACAAAATTGAACCGCACTTTGTGTTGTTAGATGTACATAAAAATCTAGATTTTTCTTAATACTAAGGAGTTATACAATGATCTTATACAAGCTATTAAAAATTTGGTTTATTTTTATCAAATAAATGGTAGATTAGTCTCATTGGCTTATAGTCATTATCAGTTAGGCGAGAATTCCTCGTTTAAAATTATCATCAACTAGAAGGAAGCATTATGTTAATTGGTGTACCTAGAGAACTGCTTGATAATGAAAGTCGTGTGGCGGCAACGCCTAAGACTGTTCAACAAATTCTAAAACTAGGCTTTGATGTAATCGTTGAGCACGATGCAGGTTTTAAAGCAAGTTTTGAAGATCAAGCTTTTAAGGAAGCAGGTGCGGGCGTTGGTTCGGCACAAGATGTTTGGAATGCAGATGTTATTTTTAAAGTGAATCCTCCTACGGATGACGAGATTGCACAAATTAAATCTGGAGCAACCTTAATTAGCTTTATTTGGCCTGCACAACATCCAGAGTTAATGGAGAAACTTGCGACTAAGAAAATTAATGTATTAGCAATGGATGCTGTTCCTCGAATTTCTCGTGCACAAGCCCTTGATGCCTTATCTTCTATGGCAAATATTTCAGGTTATCGGGCTGTGATTGAAGCTGCAAATGCTTTTGGTAGCTTCTTTACTGGACAAATTACTGCCGCAGGTAAAGTACCACCAGCTAAAGTATTAGTTATTGGTGCTGGTGTCGCTGGATTAGCTGCGATTGGTGCAGCAAATAGTTTGGGAGCTATTGTTCGTGCTTTTGATTCTCGTCCTGAAGTAAAAGAGCAAGTGCAAAGTATGGGCGCTAGTTTTCTTGAAATTGATTTCAAGGAAGAAGGTGGTTCTGGCGATGGTTACGCTAAAGTCATGTCTGAAGAATTTAACCGCCGTGCAATGGAACTTTATGCTGAACAAGTAAAAGAAGTGGATATTATTATTACTACGGCTGCAATTCCCGGCAAACCTGCACCTCGCTTAATTACTAAAGAAATGGTTGATTCAATGAAACCAGGTTCTGTGATTGTTGATTTGGCAGCATTGACAGGTGGTAACTGTGAATATACTAAAGCTGGTGAGATTTTCGTTACAGGTAATCAGGTTAAAATTATTGGTTATACAGATTTTCCAAGTCGTTTACCGACACAATCTTCACAACTTTATGGTACTAATTTAGTTAACTTATTAAAACTATTAACACCAAATAAAGATGGTCAAATTGATATTAATTTTGAAGATGTAGTATTACGAGGTGTCACAGTAATCCGTGATGGCGAAGTGACATGGCCTGCGCCACCAATTAAAGTATCAGCTCAGCCACAACAAAAAGTAGCTACTGCACAAGCTGAGAAGAAAGAACAGAAACCTGTAGATCCTCGTATCAAATATGGCGTGATGGCATTAGTTGGTATTTTATTCTTATGGCTAGCATCCGTGACACCAACTGCATTTTTGTCTCATTTCACTGTCTTTGTATTAGCTTGTTTTGTTGGTTATTACGTGGTATGGAATGTTAGTCATGCATTGCATACGCCTTTAATGGCGGTGACGAATGCGATTTCAGGAATCATCATTGTCGGTGCAGTACTACAAATTGCCCAAGGTGGTTTCTTTGTGAGTATTCTTGCATTTATTGCAATTTTAGTAGCAAGTATCAATATTTTTGGTGGCTTTAAAGTTACCCAACGTATGCTTGCAATGTTTAGAAAAGGTTAAGGAGAGAAGTAATGTCAGTCGGATTTGTACAAGCTGCATATATTGTCGCGGCAATACTCTTTATTATGAGCTTAGCTGGTCTTTCTAAACATGAAACAGCAAAAGCAGGTTGTTGGTATGGCATCGTTGGTATGACTATTGCATTAATTGCCACGATCTTTGGACCATCAACAGAAGGTCAGTTATGGATTCTTATTGCTATGGCAATTGGTGCGGTAATAGGTATTCGTAAAGCGCTTAAAGTGGAAATGACAGAAATGCCAGAATTAGTGGCAATTCTTCATAGCTTTGTAGGTTTAGCCGCTGTATTAGTGGGTTTCAATAGCTTTGGTTTGCATGAAGTGGCAGATATTCCCGCTAACTTAGATGAGGCTGCACGAGCAGTATTTTTATCGGAACAAGCCGTATTAGCTAATATTCACAATGTTGAAGTATTTTTAGGAATCTTCATCGGTGCCGTAACCTTTACAGGCTCTGTTGTAGCATTTGGTAAATTAAGTGGCAAGATTAATTCTAAAGCATTAATGTTACCTCATCGCCATAAACTTAATTTAGCTGCATTAGTGGTTTCTGCATTATTAATGATTGCATTTTTAAATAATCCAGAAAATATCTTCCCAATCCTCTTAATGACAGCAATTGCTCTAGCGTTTGGTTGGCATTTAGTGGCATCAATAGGTGGTGCAGATATGCCTGTGGTTGTTTCAATGCTTAACTCATATTCAGGGTGGGCAGCCGCAGCGGCAGGTTTCATGTTAAATAATGACTTACTAATTGTTACTGGTGCATTAGTTGGTTCTTCTGGGGCAATTCTTTCTTATATTATGTGTAAAGCGATGAATCGTTCATTTATTAGCGTTATTGCAGGTGGATTTGGTAATGATCCTGTAGTGACATCTGATGAAGAACAGGGCGAACACCGTGAAACCACCGCAGAAGAAGCCGCTGAATTATTGAAAAATGCTAGTTCCGTTATTATTACTCCTGGATATGGCATGGCAGTAGCACAAGCGCAGTATCCTGTGGCTGAATTAACACAAAAATTACGTGAACGAGGAGTTAATGTACGTTTTGGTATTCATCCTGTAGCAGGTCGTTTGCCTGGTCATATGAATGTGTTATTAGCTGAAGCAAAAGTGCCTTACGATGTTGTATTAGAAATGGATGAAATCAATGATGATTTTGAAGATACTGATGTGGTTTTAGTTATTGGTGCGAATGACACAGTCAATCCAGCCGCCATGGAAGATCCAAATAGTCCTATTGCAGGCATGCCTGTGTTAGAAGTATGGAAAGCTCAAAACGTTATTGTGTTCAAACGTTCAATGGCAGTGGGCTATGCGGGTGTGCAAAATCCATTGTTCTTTAAAGAAAATACTCAAATGTTGTTTGGAGATGCTAAAGAGCGTGTAAACGATATTTTGACCGCATTGAACTAAAATATTTTTCTAAAATCAAGACCGCACTTTTTAGTGCGGTTTTTTATTTTATGATAAAGATCACATTTAAACGTAATAGCTAAGATAAGAATTGAAAACTTTATTTCTTAATGTAAAATACCCAATCTAAAAGATAATCATTATTATTAGCATATGTATCAAGGTAAGGAAATCAAAGTGAAAAGTAAAACTTCAGCAGCATTAGCTATACTTTGGGTATTGCTTAGTAATACAGCATTTGCTGAAACAGCATCTATGGAGTCATTAGAAACCATTCATGTACAAGATAAAGCAGAAAATAAAGCTCAAGAAGGTAAAGACCAAGTATTTTTAAAAGATCAGGTCGTTGAATATAAAAGTAAAAAGGAAATTGAAACTTATCAAGCACATAGTGTATCAGATTTATTATCTGGAGTGACTGGTGTGTATAGTGCGGACTCGAGAAATAGTGGCGCTTTAGATCCTAATATTCGAGGTGTTTCAGGGCAAGGACGAATACCTGTGTTGGTAGATGGTACTGAACAAGCTATAACCGTTTGGCGTGGGATTGCGGGTGTCGGTAGTCGTAATTATGTGGATCCATTTCTGATTAGCTCCGTTAATGTTGAGAAAGGTCCAAGTCTTGATCGTAACTTACGTAATGGTGCGGCAGGGACGGTGAAGCTCACTACTCTAGAAGTTGATGATATTGTTAAACCTGGTAATAAATTTGGCGTTGAATTAAAAGCTGAGACCTCAAATAATTCGATTAAAAATCGTCCTCACCCATTCCGTATTGGCGTTGATTATCGTGAATCAGCCCATCCTGAAGAAAGTGAAATGGGTTATGATGCCGTGCTATTTCGTGTTGCTGATCGTCATCCTCCTCGTTCTGGAGGGCGTAATAAATTCTTCCATGATAATGCTTATCGCCTTGCAGCTGCCTATAAAGAAGATAAATTTGAAGGTTTAATGGCTTATGCTTATCGTGAAAAAGGCAATTATTATTCTGGTAAAAAAGGCGGTAAAAAATATGCGGAAGGACAAAAATTAGAAGATATTCTGGAATTAGGTGGTGATACCATTGATGCCAAAAAAATTATGAGTGCTACTGATGATTTTTATATTCCTTGGATGGCTGTAGTTTTTTATCCTAACTATGAAGTGCCAAATACTTCTTACTTATCGAAATCTTGGTTAGGTAAAGGAAAATATAATTTGACTAAAGACATGAATGTCAATTTTAGTTTACGTCATTCCAATATTGAATTTGGTGACATTATGCCTTCTCGTTTATATCTAACTTCATGGCAACAGGGGAGCGTCTTGGAATGGCCATTAGCTCATGTTAAACAAACGGCATTAAGCACAGAATTTAATTATAACCCTGAAAATAACAAATGGCTGGATTTAAATTTTGGAGTATGGGCGTTATGGAATAAATCAAAAACTAATACCGCAGGTGGTTCACCTGGAGATATTATGTTTTATGATAAAGACTTTAGCGATTCGGTGAATGAGATATTTTATGAGTATTATCGTTCAGGAAGAGAGGATGATCCGCGTAGCGATCCTAATTTTATGAATAAAATTAAAGCTGCATGGAAAAAATATAATGAATCGCCGAATAAAACTAAAAACATAGATGGTATGTTTAATACTCAAGAGGCACAAGCACAATATTCGAAAGATAATTACTGGGGGCTGAGTGGAAGTAATAAATTCCAAATTGCAGATAATCTAAGCTTATCAGTAATGGCAAATTATCGCCATGAAACCTTACAAAGTTCTAATGTTTATGAAATGAGAGAAAAATATCATTTGCTTGAAGGTTGGATGGATCGTTGTGCTGAGGTTGATCCAAGAATTTGTAAGCCTAGTGATGAAGTTACTTCTACTCCACGTTATGGAAAACGTAATGAATTTAATGCAGGATTCAATTTTGAATATGCACCAACTGATTGGTTAATTTTAAATGCTGGGGCAAGATATACCCATTATAAATCCCGTGATGATGGTTTACGCAAACGTCTACAAGATAAAAAACGTGAAGATGTGAAATATATTGTGGCAATGCCAGTGACTTATAAAGAGTTAAAAACCTTTACTCCAGAGGAGCGAGCCTTGTATGCATCTGCAGTAGCAAAGGGAGGCGAATGGAACCGCATGACTACAGAAGAAAAATTTATATATTATGAGAATTATTCTATTGAAGACCAATATGTAGAGAAAAGTGAACTTTGGTATCGAGATGCTGATGGACACTTTAAAGCAGAGCATTCTCCTGTGATGGATGGTCGCCTTAACAAAGAAATGTGGAATGAAAAAGGTGTGGATATTGGAGGCAATGTTGTAGATAGATTTCTTCACGAGGGGCCTGTTGATTACAGAAAAGTTGTTGATGTAAGGGGATGGAGTGAAATAAAAGAAATACCAACAGAAGCACAATGGCAAGCTATGAAAAAAGCAGAACGCCGAGATCATGCCTGGTCCCCTGCTTTAGGTATCACGATTTTACTTACTGATAATATGCGTATTTATGCTCGCTATATCGAAAGTAAACGTATGCCAAGTATTTTTGAAGATACAATAGGTTATTCCACCAATAATATTATGCCGCTAATTAAACGCAAACCTGAGCATAGTAAAAATTTCGAAGTGGGTTATGTGCAAGATTTGCGAGGAATTTTTAGTGGGGTAAGACGAGCCGATTTTCGTCTTAATTATTTTCATAATGTGACAAAAAATATTTTTGATCGCAATGAATTTTATGAAACGCAACAGTATGATAAGCGTACATTAGCTGGGTTAGAGTTACAAGCTAGATACGATCAAGGTCGTTTTTTTGCTGACTTTGGTATGACTTATAACTTGAAAAATAAACTATGTGATAAAGATAGCGCCCTTGAAGAAATGGGATTTGCATTTAATCAGAAAACTTGGAAGTTTGAATCTACCCCAGAATGTGTGAATGGTGGGCGTCGTACTGGTTTCTTAAAAAATATGATTCTACCTCAATATTCAATTACCTCTAATTTAGGGTTACGTTTTTTTGATGAAAAACTGACCTTAGGTACAAGATTGCAATATCATTCTAATGTAAAAGATACTTATGAAAAATCTATGCGTGATGCAGGATTAGGTTCTTATAGCCTTAGTACGGTACGCTGGCAACCAGTGTTTGTGGTAGATGCTTTTGCAAATTATAAAGTGAATGAAAATTTATCTTTAGATCTTATCGCAACTAATTTAACAGATCGTTACTATTTAGACCCAATTGCACGTTCATCTATGCCGGCTCCAGGTAGAACGATCAAGTTAGGACTGACAGCAAGCTTTTAATTAAATGATAATAAAAATCATTTGTATTTGAATGGGTTCGTGCTAGGATAAGCAAACCTTCTTGATAATTAGAAGGGATAGCATTCAGTGATTTACACCTAATCTCAATTGATAAGGAGAAATATAATGAAATTTCAACATACCTTAATTGCAGTATTATTCTTATCCACAGCTGCTTTTGCTCAAGCTACGGTAACAGGTAAGGTGGCTTCTACAGATAAAAACCATAATAAAACTATTAATATTGCTACTGATGAAGGCAAAGCAGCATTAAAAGTTAATTATAGTGCGATTAGTAAGGATAAAAATAATGCAGTAAATAAAGAGCAAGCCTTTTCAACAATGGCACAAAAAGCAGATAAATGGATTTCTAAGTTAAGTGGCACAGCTGTACGTGATGGAAATGGTGTGGTAGTCGCAAAACTTTATAAGATTCCGACGGTAACCTCAAAAATGCCAGAACATAAAGACCTAGGTCGAATGTCATTTAAACAAGTCGGCAATATGGATGTGTGGTATGGAGATTGGGCGGATGTACCACATTATAGTAAAGATCCTGCTAAAGAAGGTAAAAATTATAGTGTATATTATGCGGGTTCTGAAACTGTGGCTATGCCTCAATCTGGCAAGGCAAATTATGATGTAAAAGGAATTAATAATTATGTCAATGCCAATACAGAAATATTAAAAGGAAACTTAACTGCTGACTTTACGGAAAAAACATTGAAAGGTTCAATCGCAAGCTCTAAATTAGCAATTAATATGGATGCTAAGATTAAGAATTCAGCGATCGATGGTAACGCAGTGGCAAATGGTAAGGACGAGGGTAAATTATCAGGCCACTTCTATGGCAATAATGCGGCTGGATTAGCGGGTATTGCTGAATTTAGCAAAAAACCAAGCTTAAATACTGCTTTTGGTGGTACAAAGAAATAGCCTAACATGATTAACAATAAAGGCTTGCGGGAGGTATCACAAGCCTTTTTTATTAGGATAGATATGGACTATAGATTTTTATTTTTATTATTTTTTTGTAGTGGTGCATTAGCTGATAATCAAGATACTGAATTTCGTTTGCAACAAGAAGTAGAGCAACAACAAAAAGCACAAGAAGAGCAACTTATTGAAAAAGATCAGTTTTTAACGACAATGATGATTAATCATCAAGAAATTGGGATTGGCAATAATATTGAAGAAGTCCTCACCGCACTTTTTTTAGCTATTAATCATAAACAAACAGATGATATTGAGCGTTTATTAGCTATTTATCAAACCATGCCTGAGGCAGAAGAAGGAATGATTACTTTCAGTTTAGCTAATATTGCTTTTAATCGTGGAGATACTAAAAAAGCGATTCAGCTTTATGAAAAACTGGTAAAAACAGATAATGATTTTTTACGTGGGAAACTTGATCTTGCCCGTTTATATTTTTTTGATTATCAAAATAAAGAATCCCACCAATTATTTTCTGAAATTAATTTATCTGAGTCCCCAAGTCTTATGGAAAAAGTTAATGAATTTCAGTTATCTCTTGATAACCGAGAAGATTGGCATGGAAGTTTTTCCCTAGGAGCTATTTATCACTCTAATTTGAATCAGTCTGCGAATAAGACAACTGAATGGGTTGTGAATACGCCATTTTGGGGAGAAATAACGACTATCAGACATTCACCTCAAGTAATCAAATCTCATGGTTTAGGTTTTGAAGGTGCATTGAATAAATATACGGCTATAAAAAATCATCATGGCATAATGTTTAAAGGCTCTGCAAATGGAGAGTTTTTTCAAAATCATAGTTTTTATAATGAACATTATTTCTCACTAGGCTTAGGTTATCGCTATAAAAATCAACGTCATCAAGTTGATATTTATCCTTTATCAGAAGCTAGTTATACTAATAATCAATGGTATTCTACTCGCCAAGGGATTCAAGCAGAATATTCACAAGATATTGGAGATGATGCCTATTTTTCTTTTACTTTATCTTATAAAAATGAACGTTATCGAGAACATAATTTAAAAATATATAATGGTAATATTGCTTCTGTTTTTTTATTTAGTGCTTATGCATTGCCTCATGATTGGGTTATCTTTGGTGGGCTAGATTATTTACAAAAAAATGGGACGGAAGATAAATCTGATCAATATGAACGTAAAGGATTACGGTTAGGGATTAATAAAGCTTTTGATATCGGATTGGATCTAACTTTAAGTGTAAATTATCGAAAAACTGATTATCGTCAGTATAGTGAATTATTATCAGAAAAACGTCATGATAAAGAATATCTTTATTCTGCAAATTTAAAATTCCCTAAATTGAGTTTTTATGGTATTACTCCTCAGCTTAGTCTAAGTCGAACTCAAGTAAAATCTAATGTAGATTGGTTGTATAATTACAATAATCATGAAATTGGGTTATGGTTTGAAAAACGTTTTTAATCTGCCATCCTATTTTTGCTGAACTAAAATGTGGGCTAAACGTCTAATGCTTCGTTTAGGCGTCGATCATAAAATATGGTCATTATAGAGAGACTTATTGAGGTGCAGACAAGTTAGGTAACTTATTTTTAAGGAAGGGAGTGTAATGAAAAAGTTATTATTAAGTCTATTATTGAGTATTACCACATTTTCTACTATGGCAAATTTATCTTCAAATGATAAACATTTAATTGAAAAACAATTAGGTTATTTAGAACAATCATTCCAACAAAAGCAATGGAATAGCGTATTAAATGTAGCACCACCGAGATTATTAGAAAGAATGGCTAGTCAAGCCGGGATGGATGTAAATACATTTAAATTGTCATTGATGAATTTAGCAACAAGTTCTGTGAAAAGCCTACGGACTAATTCTTACGGATATGATTTAACTAAAGTGATTTCTGGGAAAACTTCAGTGCGTGATTATGCGTTTATTCCTGCTTATTATGATGTTAATATTAATGGTAAACAAAAACAGGGTAAGGCTTATTTATTAGGCATTGAAGATAACAAACAATGGTATTTTATTCATTGGGACAATCAATTTAAAGATGCAATGAAAAACGCTTATCCTGATTTAGCACATATTCAAGAACCAAAATAAAATTTTCTTAAAACAGACCGCACTTTTGTTTATTGGGTGAGCCAGACAGCTCACCTCAAACAGTAATTTCTTAAGATGAATAACATAATATCTACACCAATAATTGAAACCCATCCTTTCCCACCTGTGTTGCCTGCTCATGCGACCGTCATGATGATGGGAACCTTTCCTCCAAAATCAGAAAAACGTTGTATGGAATTTCATTATCCTAATTTTCAAAATGATATGTGGAGAATTTATGGTTTAGTGTTTTTTAACGATAAGCAATATTTTCAAGTTAAAGGAGAGAAACGTTTTGATACCGAGCGTATAAAGGCTTTTCTCAATGCACAGGGAATTGCTTCTTGCCCGACCGTAATAAAAGCAATTCGGGAACAAAATAATGCATCAGATAAATTTCTAAAAATTGTAGAATCAGTAAATTTATCTCAAGTACTCAAGCAAGTTCCTCATGTGCGTTGGTTATTTACCACGGGAGGAAAAGCTACGGAGGCACTATTTTCGTTGCTTCCTGATGTTAAATTAAAAGAGCCGAAAACCAATGAATATATTGATTTTCCATTTGAAGGTAGAGACTTAAAACTTTATCGAGTCCCTTCCACATCACGAGCTTATCCATTGAGTTTAGATAAAAAAGCAGAGGCTTATCGACAATTTTTTAAATTATCAGGCATTTTAAAATAGAATAAGGTGATTCATTTGAATCACCTTTTTTATGTTTAATGAAAAAGAGTAAGTAAGGCTTGAACCGGGTGTTTTAATTCTTGACCTTCTAAGCGAGCCACTTGGCTACGACAGGAATATCCTGTTGCTAAACAGTACTCGGTATTTTTACCAGTCAATTTCGCTCCCCAAGAGCTACTATAAATATCACGAGACATTTCTTGGTTCTTGATTTCGTGACCAAATACTCCCGCCATACCACAACAGCCTACTTTTTCTAGTTTAAGCTGCTGACCAAATGCAATGAAAATTTGTTGCCACTCTTTGGGGCTATTGGGCATAAAGGTTTGTTCCGTACAATGTGGAAAGAAATGCCATTCATGCGTATTCAAAGTGCGGTTGGATTTTTGTAAATTTTCTACCGCAGTTTTGATTAACACTGAATCAAGTTGACTGGTTAACCATTCATGAGCGGTGAGTACGTGAAAATTACCACGCTGTGCTTGTAGTATTTCTTTATATTCATCTCGGTAAGAAAGCACAATAGCTGGGTCGACTCCCACTAACGGTAAGCCTAATAATGCCATACGATTTAAGAATTCAGCTTGATTTTGGGCTGTGCGAGCAAATTGCCCTAAAAATCCCTTAATATGTTGAGCTTTACCATTAGGTTTAAAAGGTAAAAGTACAGGTTTGAAACCAATCCGTTGGCAGAGTTCGACAAAATCAGCGACCACCGTTGCATCATAGTAAGAAGTATAAGGATCTTGAACAATTAGCAACATATTTGATTTTTCAGTAGAAGATAAATTTTCTAATTGCTCTAAAGTTTTACCTTGATAACCAATTTCAACTAATTGTTGTTGTAGATTGGGCTCAGAGAGTAATGGGATGTCGATCATTCCCATGGTCTTTTCGGTAACTACTTTCACAAATCTTGAATTCATAAAGAAGTTAAAGAATTTTGTTTGTTTAGCCATATAAGGCGCTACAAGCTCTAAGTTTGCCACAATATAGTCTTTTGGCGGACGCACATAACGTTGATGATAAAAATAGAAAAATTTTGCACGGAAACTAGGTACATCAATTTTGATTGGACATTGACTTGCACAGGCTTTACAAGCTAAACAAGTATCCATTGCGGTTTTTACTTCATTAGAAAAATCATATTTACCACGCCATTTATTGATAGTATTTCTAAATTTTTCAATAAGTTCTGAATGTTTGATGTGTGTTTGTCTAAAATCTAATTGTTCAGGAGAAATATTTTCATTTGCCATTAAGCGTAGCCATTCACGAATCATACCTGCGCGGCCTTTCGGTGAAAAAACACGGTTATGGCTAACTTTCATGGATGGGCACATCGCACTATGAACATCAAAATTAAAACATAATCCATTACCATTACAATTCATTGCACCTGAAAATTCGTCATGCATTTTCAGTGGAATTTGACGATCATTATCGGCACGCATAGGTGATAAAATCGAATAGAGGGGCTGATTATTATTTAAAGGTGTACAAATTTTCCCAGGATTTAAACGATTATTCGGATCGAATAAAAATTTGATATAACGTAATTCTTGCCATAATTCAGGGGTAAAAAATTTTTCACCATAATAAGAGCGGATACCTTTACCATGCTCTCCCCAAATTAACCCGCCATATTTGCGAGTTAATTCTGCTACGGTATCAGAAATATACTTGAATAATAATACTTGTTGCTTATCACATAGATCTAATGCAGGACGAACATGTAATACTCCAGCATCTACGTGACCAAACATACCATATTGTAGATTGTAGCTATCTAATAAAGCACGAAATTCTGTAATATAATCTGCTAAATTTTCTGGAGGAACACAAGTGTCTTCAACAAAAGGAATCGGTTTTGCTGCTCCTTTAGTGTTACCTAATAAGCCTACGGCTTTTTTACGCATGGCATAAATACGTTCAATAGAAGGCAAATCAGAACATATTTGATAACCAATAATATTATCTTCTAGATTGGCGATCTTGCTATCAAGTTGAGCACAAAGTGTATGAACTTGTCGTTCAATTAGACTTTTATTATTACCTGCAAATTCAACAATATTTAAACCAAGAATTGGGCTAAACTCATCTTCTTTTAATAAATCTTTTACCGAATGCCAAACAATATCTTCTTTAGCTAGATTCAAGACTTTAGAGTCAATGGTTTCTACTGAAAGTGCGTTTGCTTGTACCATAAAAGGTGCACTACGTAATGCTGCATCAAATGAACTATATTTTACATTGATAAGCGTACGTATTTTAGGAATCGGTGTGAGATCTAAAGTTGCTTCACAAATAAAAGCTAATGTTCCTTCTGAACCAGTAAGAATTCTAGTTAAGTTAAATTCACTTTCATCTTGATTAAATATATTTTTTAGATCATAACCTGTTAAAAAGCGGTTTAATTGAGGTAAATCTCGGATAATCACTTCACGTTTTTCTTTACAGCGATTAAATATCTCCTCATGAAGAATTTTACTAGTTAAGCTAACTTTCTTTTGTGCTAAATTATCTAAAAATTTTTCAGTTTTGACCGCACTTGTATCAAGAATCTCACCATTAATCAACACTGCACGTAATCCTAAAACATGGTCTGAAGTTTTTCCATATTGGAGAGAACCCTGACCAGAGGCATCAGTATTAATCATGCCACCTAAGGTTGCTCGGTTACTCGTTGAAAGCTCTGGAGCAAAAAATAATCCATAGGGTTTCAAAAATTGATTTAACTGATCTTTAATGACCCCAGCTTGCACTCTTACCCAACGTTGTTCAATATTGAGTTCTAAAATTCCAGTCATATGACGAGAAAGATCAACAATAATATTATTATTAATAGATTGACCATTTGTTCCCGTACCTCCGCCTCTAGGAGTAAATGTTAGGGAAAGATATTTATGCTGTTGAGCGAGTTTTGTGAATTTTACTATATCTGAAACAGATTTAGGAAAAAGAATAGCCTGTGGAAGTTGTTGATAGACACTGTTATCCGTAGCAAGGCTTAAGCGGTCAGCGTAATTTGAACAAATATCACCTTCAAAATATTGCTTTTTTAAATCTTGTAAAAAGTCAGAGATCAAAGGGGTAATTGTAGGGACATTTTCTAAACAAGGTAACATAAAAGTAGCCGTTTTTATAATCAGGTAGAAAGCTTGAAAGAGTATAGTAAGATTCTAGCATATTAGTTAATAATTGGAATGATAATCATGATTCAGATTTTACTGAAACGTTTACAATAAACATTAATAGGCGTATATTATTTGAACAAATAGATTATTTTTTTAGTCAATTGGGGTATAAAAGTTTGATTTTATACTTTTTAGCTAGGATAATTGAGACACTTATCGGCCCACTGGGTTAAAAGTATTTGAATTTGTGTAATGATAAATTCAACCCTAACAATTTTATCTTGAACCTTTCAGTTAAGATTGTGCATAATGTGGTTAGTTCCACTATTTTATAGTAGATACTGAAAACTTCATTATAATTAATTTAATGACAAATTAAGAGGATAATGCAATGAAAAAAACTGCAATCGCTTTAGCTATCGCTGGTTTAGCAGTTGCTTCAGTAGCACAAGCAGCACCACAAGCTAATACATACTATGCTGGTGCACGTGTAGGTTCTGCATCTTTTCACGAAGATGTAAGACAATTTGCTGATACCAACTCTCCAGCTTCAAAAGATTTTGGTACTGATGCTTTTAAACGTAAATTTGTAACTTACGGTGTATATGGTGGTTACCAAATTACTGATTACTTAGCAGCAGAATTAGGTTACGATGATTTTGGTCGTGCTAAATATCGCAATGCAGGTACAACTAACTTCAAACATACTGCACATGGTGCAAGCGTAAGCTTAAAAGCAAGCTATCCAATTGGTTTTGGCTATGCAGATGGTTTAGACGCATATGCTCGTGTTGGTGCAGCATTAGTTCGTTCAGACTATAAAGGCTACCATGATACAGGTGTTCGTGAGCACAGCTTACATGTATCTCCATTATATGCAGCTGGTTTAGAATATAGCTTACCTTCATTACCTGAATTAGCATTGCGTGTTGAATATCAATGGTTAAATAAAGTAGGTCGCTTTAACAACCATAATGACGGCGTAGCTTATAGCTATTCACCAAGTATTTCTTCTGTAACTGCTGGTTTATCTTACCGTTTCGGTCAAGGTACCGCACCTGTTGCACCTGAAGTAGTAAATAAAACTTTCACTTTAAATAGTGATGTGACTTTTGCATTTGCTAAATCAACATTAAAACCTGAGGCAGCATCAACTTTAGATGGTATTTACAGTGAAATTGCTCAAGTAAACAATGC
>NZ_AJSX01000016.1 GCF_000262245.1 Pasteurella bettyae CCUG 2042 | reverse complement strand
TTTCTACCGCACTTTTATATCAACGAATAGCGCTATTTATTATATTTTATTCTATATTCGACTAAATCTTCAATTGTGACTACTGGATAACCAAATTGCTGTCCAAAAGCAATAATTTCTGGAGTTCGAGCCATTGAACCATCATCATTTGTAATTTCGCAAATAACTCCTGCGGCCTTATAGCCTGATAATTTAGCAAGATCAACTGAAGCTTCTGTATGACCTCGACGTTCTAATACACCATTATCTTTTGCACGTAATGGATAAATATGTCCAGGGCGGTTTAAATCCGTCGGCTTGGCCCCATCAGCGACTGCAGCTTTAATTGTTGTAACACGATCAGATGCAGATACCCCTGTGGTGACTCCTTTTGCAGCTTCAATACTAACAGTAAATGCAGTTTGATTAACCATCGTATTATGTGTCACCATTGGTGGCAAATCTAATTGTTGACAAAGTTGATCACTCATGCACAAGCATACAATACCGCTGCCATAACGAATTAATTTCGCCATTTGAGCTGGCGTAATCGTTTCTGCTGGGAAAATAAGATCGCCTTCATTTTCTCGATCTTCGTCGTCTAATACTAATACACCATTCCCTTTTTTAAAGGCTTCTAATGCTGCAATTACACGTGCTTCAGATGTGCCAAATGAAGATAATAATGACTGATTCATAGTAAATTCCTTGATTAATTAATATTCAATACCAGAATCAGGGCTGATTATAAAAATAACTCAACACAAGTCATAAAACCTGTGTTGTCTTTTATTCTCTTTCATCCAGACTTTAACTGTTGGCTTTGGCATCACACCAAATCTGCTGACCTTAAATATTAAGCGCTCGTGGGCTCATGTAAATATACATATACCACCAGTAGGGAATTTCACCCTGCCCTGAGAATGCACATATAGTATATCGCAAAGCAGAGAATGAAAAAATAATTTTCTTTGTAGCAAGAATTACATACAATAGGCAAATAAATTAATAAAAAATAGCATGATATACTACAAAATTGCAGTTAAGTTCTTGTATTTTTAAAATACAAAATTATAAGGAATAATCAATGTCCAACTTTTCTTATCTTCAACATAAGCGTAAACAATTGAATTTAAAAGTAAATGATATATGTTTACAAGCCAACGTAACTCGAGCTTATTTTAATCAACTAGTAAGCGGGAAAATTAAAAATCCAAGTGCAACAAAATTAACAGCACTACATAAAGCACTGCAAATTACTGAACAAGAAGATAAAAAAATTGGCGTCATTTTTGGTAAGTTTTATCCTGTACATACAGGACATATCAATATGATCTATGAAGCGTTCAGTAAAGTAGATGAATTACATGTAATTGTCTGCAGTGATACTGAACGTGATTTAAAACTATTCTATGATAGCAAGATGAAACGTATGCCAACGGTCCAAGATCGATTACGTTGGATGCAGCAAATCTTTAAATACCAAAAAAATCAAATTTTTATTCATAACTTAGTAGAAGATGGTATTCCTAGTTACCCTAATGGTTGGCAAGGTTGGTCTGATGCGGTTAAACAACTTTTTAAAGATAAAGGTATTAAACCGAGTGTTGTATTTACTAGCGAAGTACAAGATAAAAAACCTTATGAAACTTATCTTCAACTAGACGTTTACCTAGTTGATCCCAAACGAGAGTTTTTTAATGTTTCAGCTACCAAAATACGCACCCAACCTTTTAAATATTGGAAATTTATTCCTAAGGAAGTACGTCCTTTCTTTGCTAAAACAATTGCTATATTAGGTGGAGAAAGTAGCGGAAAATCTGTACTAGTGAATAAACTTGCAACTGTATTTAATACAACTTCCGCTTGGGAATACGGTCGTGATTACGTATTTGATAAATTGGGAGGAAATGAGCAGGCCATGCAATATTCTGATTATCCTAAAATGGCATTAGGACATCAGCATTATGTTGATTATGCAGTACGGCATGCTCATAAAGTAGCATTTATTGATACTGATTTCATTACTACGCAGGCATTTTGCATTCAATATGAAGGAAAACCTCACCCATTTCTAGATTCAATGATTAAAGAATATCCATTTGATGTAACTATTTTACTCAATAACAATACAAAATGGGTAGACGATGGTTTACGTAGTTTGGGCGATCGAAAACAACGCCAACGCTTTCAGCAATTACTTAAAAAATTGTTAGATAAATATAAAGTTCCTTATATAGCAATTGATTCACCTAGTTATCTAGAACGATATAATCAGACAAAATTGATAGTAGAAAAAGTTCTTGATGATGAAGAAATTCCCGAACTGATACATGTAAACACAAATGAATAAGGGGATATATGATCTTATTTGCAGGTGACCCACATGGAAGCTTTGAACATATTCATAATTTTCTGTGTGATAAAAAAGATATCTCTTTGATTATTTTAGGAGACCTACAGCTCTCTTCTACTAGTGAATTAGAAAAACTCGCTAAAAATTGTGATGTTTGGTATATCCATGGTAACCATGACAGTAAAACGATTTCAGCATTCGAGACCTTATGGGGAACAGAATGGAAAACAAGAAACTTACATGGTAGAATCGTTGAAATAGAAGGTCAAAAAATAGCAGGGTTAGGAGGGGTATTCAGAGGACAAATATGGATGCCACCTAATAGACCACTCTTTTTTGATCCGATTCATTTTTGCCAATATTGTCCACAAGAAAAAATTTGGCGAGGTGGCATACCATTGCGTCATCGTTCGTCCATATTTCCATCTGATATTGAGGACTTAAGTGTAGAACAAGCAGATATATTGATCTGTCATGAAGCACCAAAACCTCATCCATCAGGCTTCGCAATACTTAATCAATTAGCTGAAAAAATGCAAGTGAAACATATATTTCATGGTCATCATCACGAAAATTTTGATTATTCACAATTTCCCCAAAATACATTCAAAACAACTAATGTAGGATTTAGAAGTTTATGTGATCTCGAAGGAAATTATCTTATTAAAGGAATTGATGATCGAAAGATTTAGATCGAACCTACACAATAAAATAGAAAAGAAAAAGCTCGCATTTAGCGAGCTTTTTAATAGCATAACTTAATAATTATTCTGCAACTGTTTCAACAGCTACTTCTGGGCGATCTACTAACTCAATGTAAGCCATTGGCGCATTATCACCTGCACGGAAACCACATTTCAAAATGCGAGTGTAACCACCTGCACGTTGAGCAAAACGTGGACCTAATTCATTGAATAATTTAGCAACAGTTTCAATGTTGCGTGTACGAGCGAAAGCTAAACGACGGTTTGCTACGCTGTCTTCTTTTGCTAATGTAATTAACGGTTCAACTACACGACGTAATTCTTTAGCTTTAGGCAAAGTAGTCTTGATAATTTCGTGACTAACTAAAGAACTTGCCATATTACGGAACATCGCTTGGCGATGACTGCTATTACGGTTTAGTTGACGACCACTCTTACGATGGCGCATGATCTTATCCTTCTCAGAAAAATCGACCTAGAAACTAGTCTTCAGCAATACTTGCTGGAGGCCAGTTTTCAAGGCGCATACCCAGTGATAAACCTCGAGAAGCAAGTACATCCTTAATTTCAGTAAGTGATTTCTTACCAAGATTAGGTGTTTTTAATAACTCAACTTCTGTACGTTGTACTAAATCACCGATATAATGAATTGTTTCTGCTTTCAAACAGTTAGCAGAACGAACTGTCAACTCTAAGTCATCAACAGGACGTAACAGAATCGGATCGAATTCTGGTTTCTCTTCCTTAACTTCAGGTTGACGAACATCACGCAAATCAACGAATGCATCTAGTTGCTCTGCTAAAATTGTTGCCGCACGACGAATCGCTTCTTCTGGATCAATAGTTCCATTTGTTTCTAACTCAATAACTAATTTATCTAAGTCAGTACGTTGTTCAACACGTGCTGCTTCAACATTATAAGCAATACGGTCAACTGGACTATATGTCGCATCCACTAATAAACGACCGATAGGTCTATCTTCGTCTTGGGCATGTACACGTGCTGATGCAGGTACATATCCTCTACCACGTTGAACACGAATACGCATATTAATAGATGCATTTTCATCAGTTAAATGACAAATAACATGTTCAGGGTTTACGATTTCAACATCACCATCATGAGTAATGTCTGCAGCAACAACAGGGCCGATTCCAGACTTGTTTAATGTCAGAAAAACATCATCTTTATTCTGAACTTTAACCGCTAGGCCTTTTAGGTTTAGAAGAACTTCAAGAATATCTTCTTGAACACCTTCTTTACTACTATATTCGTGCAATACGCCGTCAATTTCTACTTCAGTTACAGCACAACCTGGCATTGAAGATAGAAGAATGCGACGTAATGCATTACCTAGAGTATGACCAAAGCCACGCTCTAACGGTTCTAAGATCACTTTAGCATGAGTTGCGCTGATTTGCTCAATATCTACTAAGTGTGGCTTTAAAAATTCTGTAACAGAACCCTGCATTTTATCCTCTCTTTGCATCTAAGCTTTAACTATTATTTAGAATAAAGCTCAACGATCAGATGTTCGTTAATGTCTGCTGATAAATCAGAACGTTCAGGAACACGTTTGAAAACACCTTCCATTTTAGCAGCATCAACTTCTAACCAAGTTGGTTTTTCTTTTTGTTCTGCTAATTCTAATGACGCTTTAATACGTGCTTGTTTTTTAGATTTCTCACGAACAGCAACAACATCATTAACTGAAACTTGGAAAGATGGAATATTCACAACACGACCATTTACAACAATCGCTTTATGACTCACTAATTGGCGAGCCTCAGCACGAGTTGCAGCAAAGCCCATGCGATAAACAACGTTATCCAATCGACCTTCTAATAATACTAGTAAATTTTCACCAGTATTACCTTTTAAGCGGTTTGCTTCTTTATAGTAGTTACGGAATTGACGTTCTAAAATACCGTAGATACGACGAACTTTTTGTTTTTCGCGTAATTGACTACCATAGTCAGACAAACGCGGTTTACTAGCACCGTGTTGACCTGGTGCTGTATCAATTTTACATTTTGAATCAATAGCACGCACGCCAGACTTAAGAAATAAGTCTGTGCCTTCACGACGGCTTAGCTTGAGTTTTGGACCCAAATATCTTGCCATTTTCTTTCTCCAATTATCCTAACGTCTGACTAAACACGACGTTTTTTCGGTGGACGACAACCGTTATGAGGAATCGGAGTCACGTCTGTAATGTTCGTGATACGGAAACCCGCTGCATTCAATGCACGGATTGTTGATTCACGACCTGGACCCGGACCTTTAACCATAACTTCCAAGTTCTTTAAACCAAATTCTTTTACGACTTCGGCACAACGTTCTGCAGCAACTTGTGCAGCGAACGGTGTTGATTTACGAGAACCACGGAAACCTGAACCACCTGCGGTAGCCCACGCTAGTGCGTTACCTTGACGGTCAGTAATAGTCACGATTGTATTATTGAAAGATGCGTGAATATGAGCTACGCCATCTACAACTTGTTTTTTTACACGTTTACGTGCACGAACTGGTGTTTTAGCCATTAATATTTACCCCGACTATTTTTTGATCGGCTTACGAGGACCCTTACGGGTACGCGCATTAGTTTTAGTACGTTGACCACGTACTGGTAAGCTACGACGATGGCGTAAACCACGATAACAACCTAAGTCTAAAAGACGTTTGATGTTAAGTGTTACTTCACGACGTAAGTCACCTTCAACGGTAAATTTACCAACTTCGTCACGCAGTTTGTCAATCTGCTCTTCAGACAATTCGCTGATCTTAACATCTTCAGCAATACCCGCTGCTGCACAAATAGCTTGTGAGCGTGTTTTACCGATACCGTAAATTGCTGTTAAAGCGATTACAGTGTGTTTATGATCAGGAATGTTAATGCCTGCAATACGGGCCACTATGCACTCCTATTTTTAACTAATTTGGCAACACTGATCTTGAAAAGCCCGTTTCAGGATACTCAAACAGTGTACCAAGGACATAAATGAGTTGAGCAGTATAACTGCTCAACTGGTTCTTTGCAAGAGAATTATCAATTAACCTTGACGTTGTTTATGTTTAGGGTCGCTGCATAATACACGCACAACACCTTCACGTTTAACAATTTTGCAGTTACGACAAATTCTCTTAACGGAAGCACGAACTTTCATTGCTTATCCCTTTTTATCTTTAGGACAACTTATTGTCCAAAACCTCTTAGGTTTGCTTTTTTCAACGCAGATTCATACTTTGTAGACATTAAATGACTTTGAATCTGTACGATGAAATCCATAATTACCACTACAACAATCAGTAAAGAAGTACCACCGAAATAGAATTGTACATTCCATGCTGACATCATAATGTAAGGAACCAAACACACGAATGTAATATATAAACCGCCAATTAGGGTTAGGCGAGTCATAATTTTATCAATATAACGTGACGTTTGTTCACCTGGTCTAATTCCGGGTATGAATGCTCCAGATTTTTTTAAATTATCCGCTGTATCACGAGGATTATATTGCATTGCAGTATAGAAAAAACTAAAGAAAATAATTGCAATTGCATAAACAATCAAATATAAAGGCTGACCTGGTGACAATAACATTGACAAATCAGTTAACCATTCAAGACTTGAACCTTGACCAAACCACTGCGTTAAAGTTGCAGGGAAAAGAATGATACTTGAAGCAAAGATAGCAGGAATTACACCAGCCATATTTACTTTTAAAGGTAAGTGAGTTGAATGACCACCTAAAATTTGACGACCTTGCTGACGTTTTGCATATTCAACTTTAATTCTACGTTGTCCTCTTTCAAAGAAAACAACGAAATAGGTTACTGCGAAAACAACTACGGCAATCAATAAAAGAACTAATAGATGCATTTGCCCTTGACGAGCCTGCTCAATAGTTTGACCGATAGCGGCTGGAAGTCCAGCGACAATACCTGCGAAAATGATTAAAGAAATACCATTACCAATACCACGTTCTGTGATTTGTTCTCCTAACCACATAAGAAACATTGTTCCTGTGACTAAGCTGATAACAGCAGTAAAATAGAAACCGAAACCTAAATTTGGAACTAGGCCAGGTAACATATTTGGCAAACCAGTTGAAATTCCTATCGCTTGTAAAGTAGCAAGACCTAATGTTGCATAACGAGTATACTTACTAATTTTACGACGACCTGATTCACCTTCTTTTTTTAATTCATTTAAAGCTGGGTAAACCGTGGTAAGCAATTGGATAATAATAGATGCCGAAATATAAGGCATAATACCCAATGCAAAAATAGATGCACGGCTTAAAGCACCACCAGAGAACATATTAAACATATCAATGATGGTGCCTTTTTGTTGTTCAATCAATTGAGCTAACACGGCTGCATCAATACCAGGAACCGGAATGAAGGAACCAATACGGAAGACAATTAGTGCGCCTAATACAAAAAGTAATCTACCTTTCAGTTCACTACTTCCACTTTGAGTACTTCTACTTTGATAGCCTGGTTGCTTAGCCATTTGTTAATTATTCCTCAACTGAACCGCCAGCAGCTTCAATTGCTGCTTTAGCGCCTTTAGTTACACGTAAACCACGAACTGTTACAGCACTTTTAACTTCACCTGCTAAAATAACTTTAGCAAATTGAATGTTTTTAGTGACTACATTAGCCGCTTTTAATGCTTCTAAAGTTACAATATTACCTTCTACTTTGGTTAAATCATTCAAACGAATCTCAGCAGTAACAGCTGCAATCATTGAAGTAAAACCAAATTTTGGTAAACGGCGGTATAAAGGCATTTGTCCACCCTCGAAACCACGACGAACACCGCCACCAGTACGAGATTTCTGACCTTTGTGACCACGGCCACCTGTTTTGCCTAAACCAGAACCAATACCACGACCTAAACGCTTAGCACTATGCTTTGCACCTTCAGCCGGAGCTAGAGTATTTAAACGCATTACTTTACTCCTCTACTTTAACCATGTATGAAACTTGGTTAATCATACCACGTACTGCTGGAGTATCAATTAACTCAACGGTATGGTGCATATGGCGAATACCAAGACCACGTAAAGTAGCTTTATGTTTCGGTAAACGAGCGATAGAACTACGTACTTGTGTTACTTTAATAGTTTTTGCCATTGTCAATTACCCCAAAATTTCATCAACGGTTTTACCACGTTTAGCAGCAACCATTTCAGGTGATTTCATATTTGCTAGTGCATCAATAGTTGCACGAACAACGTTAATCGGGTTAGTTGAACCATACGCTTTAGAAAGAACGTTATGAACACCTGCGACTTCCAATACTGCACGCATTGCACCACCAGCGATGATACCTGTACCTTCGCTAGCTGGTTGCATAAATACGCGAGAACCAGTGTGAACACCTTTAACAGGGTGTTGTAATGTACCTTCATGTAAAGCTACATTAATCATATTGCGACGTGCTTTTTCCATCGCTTTTTGGATCGCTGCCGGAACCTCGCGCGCTTTACCATATCCAAAACCAACGCGACCATTACCATCACCCACTACTGTTAAAGCAGTGAAACTCATGATACGACCACCTTTTACTGTTTTTGATACACGGTTTACCGCGATTAGCTTCTCTTGCAGTTCACCAGCTTGTTTTTCGATGTTTGCCATCTGAAATTACCTCTATTAGAACTGTAGACCAGCTTCACGGGCAGCGTCCGCTAAGGATTGGACACGACCATGATATTTAAACCCAGAACGATCGAAAGCTACGTCTTTAACGCCTTTCGCTAATGCACGCTCAGCTACTAGTTTACCAACTACAGCTGCGGCATCTTTGTTACCGGTATATTTAACTTGCTCACTAATTGCTTTCTCTACTGTTGAAGCTGTGGCAAGCACTTCTGAACCGTTTGGTGCGATTACTTGTGCATAAATATGACGCGGAGTACGGTGAATAACTAGACGTGTTACACCTTGCTCTCTCATCATATGACGGGCACGAGCCGCACGACGGATACGAGCTGATTTCTTATCCATAGTGTTACCTTAATTATTTTTTCTTAGCTTCTTTCGTACGAACCACTTCATCAGAATAACGAACACCTTTACCTTTATAAGGTTCAGGTTTACGGTATGCACGAATATCTGCAGCAACTTGACCGATTAATTGTTTGTCAGCACCTTTTAACACGATTTCGGTTTGAGATGGACACTCAGCAGTGATACCTGCCGGTAAAGCATGCTCTACTGGGTGAGAGAAACCTAAGCTTAACGCAACTACGTTGCCTTTAACTTGTGCTCTATAACCAACACCCACTAATTGTAACTTCTTAGTGAAGCCTTCAGTAACACCGATAACCATTGCATTAACTAATGCGCGAGTAGTACCAGCTTGTGCATTCGCTTCAACTCCATTATTACGAGGAGAGAAAGTTAGTGCATTATTATCTTGTTTAACTTCAACAAAGTTATGAATGGTACGAGTTAATTCACCATTTTTACCTTTTACTGTTAGTAGCTGACCGTCAATTTTTACATCAACGCCGGCAGGAACACTAACAGGTGCTTTTGCAACACGAGACATTTTCCTACCTCTCTATTAAGCTACGTAACAAATGATCTCACCGCCTAAACCAGCTTGACGAGCTGCACGGTCAGTCATTACACCTTTAGATGTAGATACTACAGCAACACCTAAACCGCCCATTACTTTTGGTAATTCGTCTTTACGTTTATAAATACGAAGACCAGGACGGCTAACACGTTGAATACTTTCTACAACTGGTTTGCCTTGGAAATATTTTAAAGTAATTTCCAATTCAGGTTTTGCACCTTCTAAAACTTTAACGCTTTCGATATAACCTTCAGCAGCTAATACGTTGGCAATAGCCACTTTTAGCTTGGATGAAGGCATACTGATCGCAACTTTGTTCGCAGCTTGACCGTTACGAATACGAGTCAACATATCTGCGATTGGATCTTGCATACTCATTGTGCTTTTTCTCCGATTCCAAAATAAAGTGGTAAATTACCAGCTAGCCTTTTTAAGGCCCGGGATTTCGCCACGCATTGCAGCTTCACGAACTTTAATACGGCTTAAACCAAACTTACGTAAAACGCCATGAGGACGTCCAGTTTGGCGACAGCGGTTACGTTGACGGCTTGGGCTTGAATCACGTGGTAAAGTTTGTAACTTTAACACTGCATCCCAACGCTCTTCGTCTGAAGATTTTTCATCAGAGATGATACGTTTTAATTCTACACGTTTAGCATAAAATTTTTCAGCCAATTTAACGCGTTTTACATCGCGTGCTTTCATTGATTGTTTAGCCATTGTAACCTGCCTTATTTACGGAATGGGAAATTAAAGGCAGCAAGTAGTGCTTGACCTTCTTCATCATTCTGAGCAGTAGTTGTGATAGTGATATCTAGACCACGTACACGATCTACTTTATCGTAATCGATTTCAGGGAAGATGATTTGTTCACGCACACCCATGCTGTAATTACCACGACCATCGAATGATTTCGCACTTAAACCGCGGAAGTCACGAATACGTGGAACAGCAATTGTAATTAAACGTTCTAAGAACTCCCACATACGTTCACCACGTAGTGTTACCTTACAACCGATTGGATATCCCTGACGGATTTTAAAGCCAGCAACAGATTTACGAGCTTTAGTAATTAAAGGTTTTTGACCGCTAATTGCTGTTAGATCTGCTACTGCATTATCTAAAAGTTTTTTGTCGGTCAATGCTTCACCCACACCCATATTCAGGGTAATCTTTTCGATTCGTGGGACTTGCATGACAGATGCGTAGTTGAATTTAGATTTTAATTCATTAACTACTTGATCTCTGTAGTAATCATGCAGTTTCGCCATCGCATTACTCCAGTTTGTTAAATAATTTCATTGTTAGATTTGAAGAAACGTACTTTTTTACCTTCTTCGAATCTAAAACCTACACGGTCAGCTTTATTTGTCTTTGGATTGAAGATAGCAATATTTGATACATCAATTGCAGCTTCTTTCTTCACTAAACCACCTTCTTTTCCTAATGTAGGAACTGGTTTTTCATGTTTAGTAATGATTTTAACACCTTCAACAATCACTTTACCGTTTGGTAACACTTGAGTTACCTTACCACGCTTACCTTTATCTTTACCGGTAAGAACGATTACTTCATCATTTTGACGAATTTTTGCAGCCATTTGATTGCTTCTCCCTTACAGTACTTCTGGCGCTAAAGAGATGATCTTCATGAATTTCTCTGAACGAAGTTCACGAGTCACCGGTCCAAAAATACGAGTACCGATTGGTTGCTCTGAGTTATTATTTAAAATAACACATGCATTACCATCGAAGCGAATAACTGCTCCGTCTGGGCGACGAACACCCTTCTTGGTGCGCACAACAACTGCTTTTAAAACATCACCTTTTTTAACTTTACCGCGAGGAATTGCTTCCTTCACTGTAACTTTGATGATATCACCAATAGCAGCATAACGACGGTGCGATCCACCTAGAACCTTGATACACATTACGCTACGAGCCCCTGAGTTATCAGCAACATCCAGCATAGTCTGTTCTTGGATCATATTAGTGCTCCGTTAAAATTTAAATAAACCCTTTCGGGACGACACCTACCCATTCAGATAGACGGTGTATTATAACACTACTTTTTATGGATAGACAACACAAAAAAGTAAACGGCATTACACCGTTTACTTTTTATTATTTTATGCAGTGAAATTAAGCTTCAACAGCTTTTTCAACTACACGAACTAATGTCCAAGATTTAGTTTTTGATACTGGACGACATTCTTTAATCTCTACAGTATCACCAATTCTTGCTTCATTGTTCTCGTCATGCACGTGTAATTTAGTAGTACGACGGATAAATTTACCTAAAAGTGGGTGTTTCACTTTGCGTTCAATTGCAATTGTGAAAGATTTATCCATTTTATCGCTGATTACACGACCTTGCACAGTACGAATTTTATCAGTCATTACTCACCCGCCTTCTCGTTTAGTACAGTTTTAACTTGTGCAATATTACGACGCACTTGTTTTAACTGGTGGGTTTGTTGAAGCTGACCGGTAGCTGCTTGCATACGCAATTTGAATTGCTCACTTGACAAGTTAACCAATTCAGCATTCAGCTCTTCAACAGTTTTTGCACGTAGTTCTTGAGCTTTCATTACATCACCGTTTTAGTTACGAATGTTGTTTTGATAGGAAGTTTCGCAGCGGCTAAAGCAAATGCTTCACGTGCGATTTCTTCAGAAACACCATCCATTTCATAAAGTACTTTACCCGGTTGGATTAAGGCTACCCAGTACTCAACGTTACCTTTACCTTTACCCATACGGACTTCTAATGGTTTTTCAGTAATTGGTTTGTCTGGGAAAACACGGATCCAGATTTTACCTTGACGTTTAACCGCACGTGACATTGCACGACGCGCAGCTTCGATCTGACGAGCTGTTAAACGACCACGGCCAATTGCTTTTAAACCGAAGGTACCGAAGCTCACATCTGTACCAATGGCAATACCACGGTTACGACCTTTGTGAACTTTACGGAATTTTGTACGTTTTGGTTGCAACATTTAACAGTTCTCCTTACTTACGACCTTTGCCGCGTGGTGCCTTTTTAGGCGCAGCAGGTTGTTGTTCTGGTTGTTGTGCAATTGCAGCCATACCACCAAGAATTTCACCTTTGAAGATCCATACTTTAACGCCGATAACGCCGTATGTAGTATTTGCTTCAGAAGTGTTATAGTCGATGTCCGCACGTAATGTATGTAGAGGTACACGACCTTCACGATACCACTCAGAACGTGCAATTTCTGCACCACCTAAACGACCGCTAACTTCAACTTTGATACCTTTAGCACCTAAACGCATTGCATTTTGTACTGCACGTTTCATAGCACGACGGAACATTACACGACGTTCTAATTGAGAAGCGATACTATCAGCTACTAATTTAGCATCTAGTTCAGGTTTTTTAACTTCAGCAATGTTGATTTGCGCTGGCACACCTGCAATTGCAGCTACTGCGTTGCGTAATTTTTCAACATCTTCGCCTTTTTTACCGATAACGATACCAGGACGAGCTGTATGAATTGTAACACGAATGCTTTTTGCAGGACGTTCAATAGTGATACGTGAAACTGAAGCATTTGCTAATTCTTTGTTTAAGAATTTACGTACTTTGAAATCGCCGTCTAAATTATCAGCGAAGTCTTGTGTATTCGCGAACCAAGTAGAGCTCCAAGGCTTAACAATACCTAGGCGAATACCATGTGGATTGACTTTTTGACCCATTGCTATTCCTCTACGATTAACGATCTGACACAACCACAGTAATGTGGCTTGTACGTTTTAAAATACGATCTGCACGACCTTTAGCACGTGGCATTACACGTTTCATGCTAGGACCTTCATCTACGAAAATCTTCGCTACTTTAAGATCATCGATATCTGCACCGTCATTGTGCTCTGCATTAGCGATAGCAGATTCAAGCACTTTTTTAACTAAAGCAGAAGCTTTCTTGTTTGTATAAGTTAAAATTTCTAATGCTTGAGCTACCTTTTTACCGCGGATTAAATCCGCTACTAAGCGAGCTTTTTGAGCTGAAGTGCGAGCGTAACGATGTTTTGCAATTGTTTCCATCTTTTACCTCTTACTTCTTAGCTTTCTTATCCGCAGCGTGACCGCGGTATGTACGAGTCGGTGCAAATTCACCTAATTTATGTCCGATCATTTCATCAGAAACATAAACAGGAACGTGCTGACGACCATTATGGACTGCGATGGTCAAACCAATCATTGATGGAATGATCATTGAACGACGGGACCAAGTTTTAATTGGTTTTTTATCCCCGCTTTCCACCGCCTTCTCTACCTTCTTCAACAAGTGTAGGTCAAGGAAAGGACCTTTCTTGAGAGAACGTGGCATGGCTTATCCTCTTATTAATTTAAATTATTTACCACGACGACGTACGATATATTTATCTGTACGTTTGTTATGGCGAGTTTTCTTACCTTTGGTTTGAACGCCCCAAGGTGTTACTGGGTGTTTACCAAAGTTACGACCTTCACCACCACCGTGTGGGTGGTCTACTGGGTTCATTGCTGTACCACGAACTGTTGGGCGAATGCCTCTCCAGCGATTAGCACCAGCTTTACCTAGTACACGTAACATATGTTCTGAGTTACCAACTTCACCAATAGTAGCTGTACACTCAGCTAATACTTTACGCATTTCGCCTGAACGAAGACGTAAAGTTACATAATTACCTTCACGAGCGATGATTTGTACATACGCACCAGCTGAACGAGCGATTTGACCGCCTTTACCTGGTTTTAATTCAACGTTGTGTACTGTCGAACCAACTGGAATATTACGCATTGGTAATGAGTTACCAACTTTAATAGGCACATTTACACCAGCTTGGATTTCATCACCTGCAGAAAGACCTTTAGGTGCTAAGATATAACGGCGTTCACCATCTTTATAAAGCACTAAAGCAATATTTGCAGAGCGATTTGGATCATATTCAAGACGCTCAACAACCGCTGGGATATCTAACTTGTTACGTTTGAAATCGATTAAACGGTAATGTTGTTTATGACCACCACCAATATGACGGGTAGTGATACGTCCTAAATTATTACGACCACCTGATTTAGATTTAGTATCTAATAAAGGTGCGTAAGGTTTGCCCTTATGTAATTCAGGGTTTACGATTTTAACAACGTGACGACGACCAGCGGAGGTCGGCTTACATTTAACGATAGCCATTTATTAATTCTCCTCCGTTATTACTCTGTAGTGCCTTCAACGAAGTCCAATTCTTGGCCTTCTGCAAGGGTTACATAAGCTTTTTTCCAGTCACTGCGACGTCCTGTTTTAGCACCGCGACGTTTAGTTTTACCTTTAACTACAACGGTACGAACAGAATCCACTTTAACTTCAAATAATTGAGCTACTGCATCAGCAATCTCAACTTTATTTGCATCTAATGCAACTTTGAAAACTATAGTGTTTGACTTCTCAGCGTTATTTGTTGCTTTCTCAGAGACATGCGGTGCTTTAAGCACTTTTAACAAACGTTCTTGTTGACTCACGCTAACATCTCCTCAATTTGTTTTACAGCATCAACGGTAACAACCACTTTATTGAAAGCAATTAAGCTAACAGGGTCGATACTTTGAACATCACGAACATCCACTTTATATAAGTTACGTGCTGCTAAGAATAGATTTTCATCTAAACTTGCTGTAATGATTAACACATCTTCAAGTGCTAAATCTTTTAATTTTTGAACTAAAACTTTAGTTTTTGGTGCGTCGATTTCGAATCTTTCCACAACAACCAAACGGTCTTGACGAACTAATTCAGAAAGGATGCTTTTGATTGCACCACGGTACATTTTTTTGTTCACTTTTTGGATATGATCTTGTGGTTTAGCCGCGAAGGTTATACCACCAGAACGCCAAATTGGTGATTTAATATCACCAGAACGAGCACGACCTGTACCTTTTTGACGCCAAGGTTTTTTACCTGAACCAGACACTTCAGCACGAGTTTTTTGAGCGCGTGAACCTTGACGAGCAGCTGCTGCATATGCAACAACAACTTGGTGAATTAACGCTTCATTGAACTCACGTCCGAAGGTAGTTTCAGAAACAGCTAGTGCATTTGCACCTACAACTTGTAATTCCATCTCTATCTCCTAGACTTATGCTTTAATTGCTGGTTTTACGATAACATCACTATTAGTTGCACCTGGAACAGCACCTTTAACTAATAATAATTTACGCTCAGCATCTACACGAACAACTTCAAGTGATTGAACAGTTACACGTTCAGCACCTAAATGTCCTGCCATTTTTTTACCTTTAAACACACGACCTGGAGTTTGGTTTTGACCAATAGAACCAAGTACACGATGTGATAAAGAGTTACCATGTGTAGCATCTTGAGTACGGAAGTTCCAACGTTTAACACCACCTTGGAAACCTTTACCTTTAGAAGTACCAGTAACATCAACTTTTTTAACATCTGCGAAGATGTCAACATTAATTTCTTGACCTAAAGTGAATTCTTCACCTTCAGTACGAAATTCCCATAAACCGCGACCAGCTTCAACACCTGCTTTCACGAAATGACCCGCTTCTGGCTTAGTTACACGACTTGCTTTTTTTGAGCCAGTTGTAACTTGAACAGCAGTATAGCCATCGTTTTCAAGAGTTTTAACTTGAGTTACGCGGTTGGCTTCGATTTCGATAACGGTAACTGGAATAGACACGCCTTCTTCAGTGAAGATGCGAGTCATACCAACTTTACGACCGACTAAACCAATCATTGTAATAACCTCTTAATTAACCTAGGCTGATCTGCACGTCAACGCCGGCAGCTAAATCTAAACGCATTAATGCATCAACAGTTTTTTCTGTTGGCTCAACAATATCAACTAAACGTTTGTGAGTACGGATTTCATATTGATCACGTGCATCTTTGTTCACGTGTGGAGAAATCAATACAGTGAAACGTTCTTTACGAGTTGGTAAAGGAATTGGACCACGAACTTGTGCACCAGTACGTTTAGCTGTTTCTACGATCTCCGCAGTAGATTGATCGATCAAGCGATGATCAAAAGCTTTTAAGCGGATACGGATTCTTTGGTTCTGCATTAGACCAGAGCTCCAATAATTTTAGCTAATAAAAAACTGACACCATCACCTTTTAACTTCTAAATAAAAGGGAAGTGCAGCAGACCTATTTAGTTTCCAAATCGGAAACATTGTTATGTGTTACTATAATATAACACTCATTCAATAAATGATTACATTGAATGGCCCCATATTGAGAGCTGGGCAATTATACTGAAAAGCTTTAATTAACGCAAGTTTATTTTATGCATTAAATAAAAAGTGCGGTAAAAGTTTTTAAAATTTAAACCGCACTTTTCTATATTTTTCTAGAAATCACATTAAACTTATTAGAAGTCTTCAAAATCTTGTTGAATTTGCTCAATATTATGTGATTGACTTAAAGCCAATTGTAATAATACGCGGGCTTTTTGTGGATTTAAGGTACCCGCTGCGGCAAATCCATATTTGCTATCATCCACTTCTGCATTACGGGTAGTATAACCTGTAGGCACACGAGAAGAACGCACTACAGCAACTCCCTCTTTAGAGGCTTTTTCCAACATATTTAAAGTCGCTTCATTCATGTTACCATTACCTACGCCTGCAACAACAATGCCTTTGTATCCAGCATCAAGTAAAGCTTTAAGAGGTTCAGTTGGCATATTAGCATAGGCATAAATAATTCCAACTTTTGGCAATGCAGTTAATGTATCCACTTTAAATGGAGTCATTAATGTATGTTTACTTTCTGGCGAACGTTCATAATCGACCTTACTATTATGTACATAACCTAATGATCCAAAATTTGGAGAATTAAAGGTTTCCACAGCTGTTGTACTGGTTTTAGTAACATCTCGGGCGCCTAATACTTTGTCATTCATTGCCACAACGACCCCTCGTCCAGCAGTTTTCTTATCTGTTGCCACTACTACAGCATTATATAAATTTAACGGACCATCGGCACTTTTTTCAGTAGCAGGGCGCATCGCTCCGACAAGAACAACTGGCTTATCACATTTCACTGTTAAATCTAAGAAATACGCAGTTTCCTCCATGGTATCTGTTCCATGAGTAATAACAAAACCATCTGTATCTTTACATTGTTGATTAATGGTTTTCGCTAATTTTAACCATACGTCATCGCTCATATCTTGAGAACCAATATTAACAACTTGTTCTCCTTTAATGTTTGCTAATTGCTGCATTTCTGGTACAGCTTCTATGAGAGTTTGTACAGTTAATTGGCCCGCTTTATATTCACTACTCACAGCAGTTTTACCACCACCAGCAATTGTACCGCCTGTTGCTAAAATAGTAATATTAGGTAATTCTGCTGCATTTGCCATGGTTACCCCTAGACCAAATGCTATCGCCGTCATAACTTTATTTAATTTCATAAAATACTCCTTTTGTAGTATATGATTATATTTCGCACTTAAATTTATTAAGTTATTTTATGAAAATCAATAGGTAAATATATATATCATTCTCAATCTAACTTATAATTGGAAAAAACTTATTTTTTATCAAATTAGTGCTTTATCAATACTAAATTCTTTAATATAACTTCAATAAGTCATTAACATTATGCCTCAAACAACTTTCTATCGTGGTCGTTTCTCAGTTGCACCGATGTTGGATTGGACAACACGCCACTGTCGCTATTTTCATCGTCAATTTAGTCAGCATGCTTTGCTTTATACCGAAATGGTCACTGCACCTGCGATTATTTATGCAAAATATGATCATTTAGATTTTGATCTATCTGAAAACCCCGTAGCATTACAATTAGGTGGCAGTGATCCAGAGCAATTACAGCACTGTGCCAAACTTGCACAAGAACGTGGTTATACTGAAGTAAATCTCAATGTGGGTTGCCCTTCTGATCGTGTACAAAACGGCATGTTTGGTGCCTGTTTAATGGCAAAATCAGATCTCGTTGCTGAATGTGTAGAATCAATGCAAAAAGTCGTAGATATTCCTGTTACAGTCAAAACACGTATTGGTATTGATGAGCTTGATAGTTATGAATTTCTCTGTGAATTCATTGAAAAAGTTCATGCCAAAGGTTGTAATGAATTTATTGTACATGCACGTAAAGCCTGGTTATCGGGATTAAGCCCGAAAGAAAATCGAGAAATTCCACCACTCAACTATGAACGAGTGTATCAACTGAAACGTGATTTCCCACAATTAAAAATTAGTATTAATGGCGGAATTAAAACTATTGAAGAAATACTCACCCACTTACAATATGTAGATGGAGTAATGGTTGGTCGTGAGGCGTATCAAAACCCTTCTTTATTAGGAAAAATTGATCAGGCATTATTTGATCCTAACGCACCTATTATTACGGCACGAGAAGCAGTAGAAAAAATGCTCCCTTATATTGAGCAACAACTTTCTCAAGGTATTTTTTTAAACCATATCGCCCGTCATATGTTAGGGGCTTTTCAAAATTGTAAAGGGGCAAGACAATGGCGTCGCCATCTCAGTGAAAATACACATAAGCAAGGTGCAGGTATTGAAATCGTTACGCAAGCATTAAGCTTTATTGAAGAATAAACCACTAAATATAAAAAGTGCGGTAAAAATTTTTAAAATTTAAACCGCACTTTTTATTTAAATAATGAGTAAGTTATTACAAAATATTTTCAAACTCATCCATCACTTGTTTTGGCCATACACTTGATTGTACTTCACCAATATGGTGTTTTTGTAATAATAACATGGCTAAACGAGATTGACCGATACCGCCGCCGATGGAAAGTGGTAAACGACCATTAATTAAATCTTGATGCCAATCAAATTTTAAACGATCTTCATCCTGAGTAATTGCTAACTGTTTACGTAATGCCGTTTCATCTACACGAATCCCCATTGAAGAAAGCTCAAAAGCACGACCTAATACAGGGTTCCACACTAAAATATCACCATTTAAGCCTTTATAATCACCTTTAGATGGTGTCGTCCAATCATCGTAGTCTGGAGCACGGCCATCATGTGGTTTACCATCAGACAATACTCCACCTATACCAATTAAAAATACTGCACCATATTTTTCACATAATGCATTCTCACGTTGTTTATCGTTCATACCTGGATAAAGCGCTGGCAAATCTTCCGTATGAATAAAAGTAATTTCTTTTGGTAAAAATGCTTTTAAACCGTATTTAGCATCAACTGCGGCTTCAGTTTCTAAGATAGCTGAATAAATTGAACGTACTGTTTCTTTTAAATAGCTAAGATTACGTTTGCCCGTAGGAATAACTTTTTCCCAGTCCCATTGATCCACATAAACAGAGTGAGTTTGATCTAAACTATCTTCATCTGGACGTAATGCTTTCATATGAACAAATAAACCTTCACCTTCCGCAAAACCAAAACGTGCTAATGTATGACGTTTCCATTTGGCTAAAGAATGAACTACTTCAAAAGTCGCATTTGTGATCATCTTCACATTTACTTGCACTGCTTTCTCTGTTCCTGAAAGATTATCTTGAATACCATTACCCACTTGGCTTAGGATAGGACCTTGAACCTCTACGACCCCTAAATGTTCTGCTAATTTTTCAGTGAATGTATTTTTTGCGAAACTAATTTCTTGTTGCTGTAAAATAAATGATTTTTTCATTTTATAAAACCTTATAATGAGTAATTGGTGCATTGTTAAATAATGCTTGTTGCATATTATTCAACATAAAAAACATAAAACTCAATACTTTCAATTAAAAATTCGCTATAATACAAACATTCAACAAAAAACAACCTTTTTAATTAAATAAAATCTAAAACAGGATACATTTATGTACACAATTGACAGTTTAGATCAACAAATCCTCAGAGTTCTTACCAAGGACGCAAGAACTCCATACGCAGAAATGGCTAAAAATTTCGGTGTAAGCCCTGGGACTATTCATGTCCGTGTAGAAAAAATGCGTCAATCAGGCATTATTGAAGGAACAAAAGTGCGTATTGATGAACGTAAACTTGGTTATGATGTATGTTGCTTTATTGGGATTATACTCAAAAGTGCAAAAGATTATGACAAGGTTATCAAGAAACTAGAAACCTTTGATGAAGTGGTTGAAGCCTACTATACGACAGGTAACTATAGTATTTTCATTAAAGTAATGACCCATACCATTGCCGAACTTCATTCTGTATTAGCGACGAAAATTCAGCTAATTGATGAAATTCAATCAACAGAAACCTTAATTTCAATGCAAAATCCAATTTTGCGAGATATTAAGCCTTAGTATCCGATAGGTATAAAATAAAAGTGCGGTTAATTTTTCAAAAATTTAACCGAACTTTTTTATTAGCTATAATCTAATCAACGAAAATTGCTGATAAATTGAGATCATTGAGCAATTTCTGTTGTTCTATATTTAATCCACTATCTGTAATGATATCTGTAAGCTGATCTAAATCGGCAATTTTAAATAAAGAACATCGTCCGTATTTACTACTGTCTGCAACCAATACTCTTCTTTTTGCATTTTGTAGCAAACATCTTTTTAGATTTGCCTTATCTTCGGTTGGAGCGGTGATTCCTCTCTCAACAGACCAAGAATTACAGCTCACAAAAGCAAAATCAGGATTAATATTATTTAAAAGTGCTAATCCATGTTGTCCAATACAGGATTGGCTACTTTTATCAATAGCGCCACCAGTCACAACTACATCAATTTGCTTATAATCTGATAGTAATAATGCAATATGTAAATCGTTAGTGATCACTCGCAAAGGAATATTAACTAATTTTTTAGCAATACATAATGTTGTTGTCCCTGCATCTAATAATACAGAATCACCTGGTGAAATTAATGATACCGCATAATCAGCAATTTGTTCTTTCTCAAGCACATGCTGATATTGTTTTTCATTTGTTGTCGGCTGATATGGAAAAAAATCTCTTAAGCTAACACCGCCATGTGTGCGATTAATTACACCTTCATTATCTAACTTAATTAAATCTCGACGAATAGTTGCAGGTGACGAATTAGTCACTTTCACTAATTGCTCAACAGTTGCCATATTATGGCTTCTTAAAAACAACTTAATGGCATTCTGTCTTTCTACTGACATAATACTCTCTCCCAACTTCATCTTCTTATATAAAAAACGCCTGAAAAATCAGGCGTTATTTGTTCTCAGTAGATTAATTATTCACTAAATCTTTATTGGTTTCAAATTGTTTTAATGTATCATCAAGATGTTTAATTAAATCTTGAGTACCAACAAAGGTTGGAGACACACTATATGCCTCTTCTGTTTTTTTACGGAAATCTGCATTTTCAACTACTTTTTTCATTGCAGCTTCCATTTTAGCTACTATTTTTGCATCAGTACCTTTAGGGAAACTCAAGAAATAATAACGTTCAGCATTCCAATCAAAACCTTGTTCTTTTTCTGTAGGAACATTAGGGAATAATTTATTACGTTCGTTATTAATGGTAGCTAAAGCGATAAAGTCACCAGAATCAAAATAAGACTTCATTACGCCATAAGGGTTAACATTCACATCAATTTTACCTGCTAGTAGTGCAGCATTGCGATCACTACCACCACCAGCATCTACAATATTAAAATCAATACCTGTATTTTGTTCTAACACTCGACCTAAGTAGTATGAGTAACCACCAACAGAAGATGCATAAAGTACTTTACCTGGCTCAGCTTTTGCTTTTTCAACTAAATCTTTTAAATTCTTTAAACCACTTTTTGCATTTGCAGCAATAACATAAGAATCATCAACAATGGTTGCAGCGACAGGCGATAATGCTTCATGAGCTTGTTGTGACAAACCAACAGCTTTATTTGTTAACATTGACTCATGAAAAAATAGGGCAGTATAACCATCTGGATTTGCAGCTACAACTTGTTTCATACCAGCATTACCATTAGCACCAGATACGTTATTTACAATAATACGTGTACCTAATTCTTTCTCTAAGTGGCTTGCTAAATTACGTGCATGAAAGTCAGTATCACCACCAGCACCAAATGGTACCACAAGAGAGATTGTTTTTTTCGGCCAACCATCATCTGAAGTACTAGTTTGTGCAGTTTCTGATTTTTTATCACACCCTACTAGACCAAAACCGAGTACACCAGCACAAATTAAACTCATTACTTTTTTCATAGAAAACTCTCCTTAGGAAATTCTAGTTACGTTTTTTCATTCTTGATCTCACTGCAAAAATAATTACTAATGCAGTTAAGACAAAAAATGTTGCGGCAATTGGTGTTTTAAAAAATGCTGTAAAGTCACCTTGTGAGAACATTAATCCTCGTCTTAAATTTAATTCAGCCAAAGGTCCAATGATGAAGCCTAAAATAAATGGTGCTGCAGGAATCGATAATTTGTAAAAACTAAAACCAATAATACCGAATAATACTGTCGCCCATACATCAAAGAAATTATTTCTTACACCAAATGCACCAATGATACAGAATAAGAAAATTGCAGGAAGGAGGAAATGTTTTGGAATCGCTAAGATCTTAGTAAATAATCTTAATCCATAAAATTCCATAATGAACATTACCACTGAACCAAATAACATTGCGACGAAAATCGCATAAACAGTACTTACATTTTCTGTAAACATTAGTGGACCAGGAATAATGCCATGTAATGTCAAACCACCTAATAAAATTGCAGTTACAGTATCTCCTGGGATTCCTAAAGCTAATAATGGAACTAACGCACCACCAATAGCAGCATTATTAGAAGATTCTGATGCTACAACGCCATCCATAATACCTGTACCATATTTTTCAGGATGTTTAGAAATTGATTTAGAAACAGTATAAGCCATTACATTAGCTGCACCACCGCCAATACCAGGTAATATGCCTATACCTGTACCTAATGATGAACAGACAAAAAAGTTCTTAGTTTGAGCAAAAAATTCTTTAACTGAGAATCCTAAACCTTTTTCCATACGAATTGCTGTAATAACTTGTTGATTTTGTTTTTCAGTTTTTACAGTATCTGCTTTTGCAATAATTTCATTAATTGCAAATAAACCAATTAATACAGGTAACACATCAAAACCATAAGCAATTTCTTCTGAACCAAATGTGAAACGATTTACAGAAGCAATACTATCCATACCGACAGTTGCGAACATACATCCCATTAACCCTGAGATTAGGCCTTTCCAAATATTATCGCCAGATAAACCAACCAGCATACTTAAAGAGAAAAGAGCTACTGCAAAATATTCATATGCTCCAAATTTAATTGCAATTTTAGCTAAAACAGGTGAAAGGAAAATCAACACAATAGTTGAAAAAATCGTACCTAAAAAAGAGAACGTAACTCCAGCGCCTAATGCTTTAAATGCTTGATTACGTTTCGTCATAGGATATCCATCAAAACAAGTCGCAATTGATGAAGGTGTGCCAGGAATACCTGTTAATATGGCAGTAATTAAACCACCTGATATACCCCCAATATAAAGTGCAATTAATAAAATAACAGCCATATTAGGATCTAACGCATAAGTAATAGGTAAAAATAAGGCTAATGCCATAGTAGCCGATAATCCTGGGACCGAACCGAAAATGATACCTACGAATACACCACCCAATAAACACATTAAGCCCGTCGTAGTAAATAAGGAGGATACTCCTTGTAGTAATAACTCAAACATAAATTATCTCTCCTTTAAAATAGGAATCCAGAAGGCATGGTTAAGTTCAAATAATAACTAAATAAGAAATATGCAATAACAGGTAGTACAATAGAAAAAATTACATAAATAATGATATTTTTCTTAATATATAATGGAGTTAATAACCAAGATAAACAGAATAAAAATGGAATTGAAGTTATAATAAATCCAACATACTGCATTAATAGAACATAAATAAATACAAGACCAATAACCGCAAAAATACGCTTCCAATCTGTTTCTTTATTCTCATATATAACATTCGTTTTTTGAATTTTAATAAATGATGTAATCATTAATATAACTGCAGTAATTAACAAAAATATACCGTAAATTTTAGGCATGAAATCTGCTTCAACACTGACCAGATTTTTTGTTTCAATTTGAAAGGCACTAATTAAATAAAATAGTGCAACAAAGAAAAATATAAACCCCGCTAGGAAATTTTTATCCGAGATATATTTCTTCATTGTGATATCTCCTATTAATCTAAGATTTAGTATTCAACATAATGATTAAAAAAAATCATTTAAAAAAATTCTATATTAATAGACTAATTAAAAATGAGATCAAGCTCTCATTTTTAATAAATTTGATTAAAATAAATCATTATGATTATTAACAACAATTAATTTATAAAAAAATAGCGATGATACTTCACCGCTATTTCATTAATTATTACATAATTTTTTTATAGATTTCTTTAATATCCTGTTTAGTCATTTCTCTTGGATTATTATCTAATAAACGTCTCACAGAATAGCCCGCATCTACTAATTCATCTAATACTTCATCTGTGATGCCAACTGCTTTTAAATCACATTTAATATTTAAATCACGAATTAATGCATATAGTTCTTCAATCATCACTTCAGCAGCTTCACGAGGAGAGATATTATCAACATTCAACCCCATTGTTTTTGCAATAATGGCAAATTTATCTACACAAGCTTCCAAATTAAATTTCATGACATCAGGTAATAAAATTGCATTAGATAAACCATGAGGAATATGATATTTACCCCTAATGGATAAGATAATGCATGGACTGCAACTGTACTTGAGGTTGCAATACTTGCACCACCTAAATATGAGCCTAATAGCATATTTTCACGGGCTTGTAGATTTTGACCATCGTTATAAGCAATACGAATACTTTTTGCAATTAACTCAATTGCTTTTAATGCAAACATTTCTGTAAATGGGCTACATTTTTTAGAAATATAACATTCCACTGCATGACATAATGCATCAATACCAGTATTAGCAGTAATATGTTTTGGTAAACCTATAGTCATTTTAGGATCTAAAATTACACAGTTAGGTAACATTTTTTCATCAACAATACCGACTTTAAGTTCTCTTTCAGGTACTAATACAATTGAGTTTTGTGTTGCTTCCGAACCAGTACCTGACGTAGTTGGTATCATTAATGTAGGAATACCACGATTCTTAAATTTAGATTTACCATCTACTACATCACGTAATAACACATTATTATTAAGTAAAATCGCAACTAATTTTGCAGTATCCATTGCACTACCACCACCTATTCCAATGATCATTTGAGCATTGAATTGTGTTGCAGTTTTATAAATATCATTTACCTTATCAACAGGTGGTTCAGGAGGAGTATCATTAATGATATATACATTGATACCTGCTTTTTCTAATAATGCTTTTGGTTCATTAATTAAACCTGCATTAAAAACACCTTGGTCAGTAATGATAACCACATTAGTTACATCAAAGCTTTTTACAACATCAGCTATTTGAAGAATACTATCCACACCTGCGATTACTTTATTTGTATGAAATAAAGAATATGTCATTTTATTAAATCCTTATTTATTCCATCTCGGATGATTATAGACTTCTGGATTACAAACATAAGACCATCTTTCACCATTAATTACAGCGATAACACCTTCTGCTGCCATAGTTGCGACACCTGATGCAGCCTCTTTTGTTTGTCCTGCCATATGCGGAGAAACAATTACATTATTTAATTTAAATAATGATGAATTAATATCTATTGGTTCATGAGCAAATACATCTAACCCCGCACTATGAATTTTTCCTTCTTGTAGTACTTTCGTAAGTGCTTCTTCATTAATTACTTCACCACGAGCACAATTAATTAAGATAGTATGCTCATTCATTAATTCAAATTCATGCTCTCCAATTAAGCTTCTTGTTTCATTTGTTAATGGCACATGAATAGAAATTACATGGGAATCACGGATCATATCATCTAAATTAGCGCAATAGAGATAACCTTCTTTCTCAATTGCTTCTTGTTTTACAAAAGGGTCATAAACTTTTACATTCATACCTATTGCTTTTGACATTTGTGCTAAAATTGAACCAATACGACCATAGCCAATTAATGCTAACGTTTTATGATTTAATTCATAAGCTTTATAGCTACTTCTAATATTAAAGTTGCCATTACGCTTTTCTTTATCTGAATGAACTATATCTTTTGCACAAGCAAACATTAAAGCAAATGCATGTTCTGCAACAGAACGTGTATTAGCGCCTGGAGCAATAACAACAGGAATACCTAATTCAGTAGCAGTTTTAACGTCAACGTCATCCACACCAACGCCAGGCCGACCAATTGCTTTTAAGTTTTTAGCTTGCAGCATAGTTTCTCTATTGATTGAACCAATACGAATAATTAAACCATCCGCATCTAATAACTCAGGCAACATTGCTTTTGGATTACCATCATTGGTAATTGCTACTTGTGCATTAACATCTTCTAATACTTTCATGCCATCATCATGTAAACGATGAGAAATAACAATTTTCATGAGCTTACTCTCTTATTAATCATATAATTTGAAAACTTCTTTTAATGCCTGATCAATCACTGGATTATTTGCACAATTAGATGGTTCTTTAGCAGGACCTGTTCCTAAGTTGCATAACTGAGCAGCACGTTTAACTACAGAATTAGGATTACCCATTTGCATTACATTACGGAAATCACGGATTTTTTTCTGTGCTTCATTTGCTTTCTCAAAATCACCTTGTTTCCAATATTCATAAATAGACACCATTAATTCAGGAAAAACATTTGAACACCCACTGATTGCACCTGTACCACCAGCTAATAATGTTCATAAAATCAGAGAGTCACTACCTGCCATAATACTTAAACGAGGATCAGTATTTTCAATATATTTCAGTGTATTATCAAAGTTACCACTACTATCTTTTACACCAATAATATTTTCAAATTGTGCTAATTTTTTTATAGTTTTAGCATCAATATTATTACCTGTACGTGCAGGAATGTTATACATTAAAATTGGTGCATTAACATTTTGTGCAATGGTTGCATAGTGGCGATATAAGTCATCTTGAGTTACAGCAATATAATAAGGAGAGACGATAGAAAGCACATCAACACCTAAGTCTATAACTTTTTTAGAAAATTCCACCGTTTCTTTTGTGGTTACACAACCTGTACCAGCATATACTGGTACTCGACCATTTGCAGCTTCTACCGCAACTTTAATAATTTCTAATTTTTCTGCTTCATTGAAACCATAGAATTCACCATTCGTCCCTAATGGAAAAATACCGTGAATACCAGCATTAATTAAGTAGTTAATATAATTTCTGTATGCACCTGGATTGAATTTTTCATTATCATCTAGCGCAGTAAGAACTGGGGCAATAATACCTTGAGGTTTAAACATAATAATCTCCTGACTAATTTATTGATTTGAATATTTAATATTTGACATTTTTGCACCTAAGAATAGTGCTTCGGTCATACTTCTACTATCAGCAGTGCCTTGACCAGCGATTGCAAAAGCTGTACCGTGATCAACTGATGTTCTAATAAATGGTAAGCCAGTGGTGACATTGACGCCTGTATCAAAACCAAGTAATTTAATTGGAATATGACCCTGATCGTGATACATCACTACTACCATATCAAATTCATCTAAATTTGCAGCTCTATGAAATACCGTATCTGGAGGGAGCGGGCCCATAACGTTAATACCTTTTTCTTGAGCGACTTTAACTGCAGGCAAAATTTCTTCTTCATCTTCATTACCAAATAAACCATGCTCCCCTGCATGAGCATTAAAACCTGCAACAGCAATACGAGGTTTATCAAAACCAAGCATTTTCGTATATTCTTGAGCAAGTTCAATCACAGTAAGCACACGTTCCTTTTTGATTAAATCACAAGCCTGACGCATAGAAACATGGGTGGTGACGTGAATTACGTTTAATTTCTCACTGGTGAGCATCATAGAAAAATCATTGGTGTGGCTAAGGTGTGCTAAGATTTCTGTATGCCCCGGAAACATTTTGCCTCCTGCATGAAGGGCTTCTTTATTCAAAGGTGCGGTCACAATCGCATGAATTTTGCCTTTTAAAGTTAAATCTACGGCACGTTCAATAAATTCATAAGCGGCTTTGCCTGCACGGGCATCAACTTTTGCAAAGGGAAGTTCAGCAGGTAAGTTATCTAAATCAATAACATCAATATAACCAAATTCACTTTGGTAATTATCAAGGTCTTCTACTTTACGTAATTTAAGATTGGATTTCACAATCGGTAATGCACGTTGCATAATTTTAAAATCACCGACTACTACAGGATGTGCTAAATCATAAATCGTTTATCCTCTAATGCCTTAATAATGACCTCAGGACCAATCCCAGCAGCATCGCCCATCGTAATACCTAAAATAGGTTTCATACACTACTCCTTAAATAAGATTTCTAATAATTTCAATTGTATTCTTTAATACTGAGATCGTTCCAAAACCACCCGCTTTTGTAACCACTGAAATATGGCTTAATAATGAGTTGAGAAAATATCCAAAAGGTACACCACTCTCTACCGCACCAACGATATGATAAGAATCCACACCTAATACTCTTGCCACCGCAATAGCGATATCACCACCAGTAAGAAATATGGCAGATAATTGGTAATTTTGTTTAACTAATAATTGTTTAGTTAATACTGATAATTTCACACAAATATAATCACCAAGTTCAGTTCTTGTCAGACCTAATTGATAGCCTAGTTCTTCTATATTATTACGTGCTTCAGCTGAACTATCTGTTTTTATAATGACATGTTTACCAAGTTTAAATTGTGCAACTGCCTGTTCAACAATAAGATGATGATATGATTCAGATGAAAGTAATTTTTTCATATCTAAGTCAAACATAAAGTAATCTTCATCATCACGAATATAATTTACTTGTTGATTTGTTATCTCGCTCATTGATGCCACAATAAATAGCATTGGTAGTTGTGTTTTTTCTATTGACATCACTCCAGCAAGACCTGAAGACCCAATAAGTAATACTTGAGGAATGCTATTAGCTAAATGGATAATTGTTTTTAAATCCTCAGTATCAACAGCATCAAAAGAAAAAATCACTTTCTGATGTTCTAAAATACTTTGATTAATTTTTTCAGCTAATATGATAGGTTGACGTAAATCACTTAACATAACTTCTACTACTGGAAGTTTAGTTTGAGCAGAAATAATCGTTTTAATATTTGATGAAATAACTGGAGTTTTTGGATCAGTCGCAAATTCTGTATCAATAAGCGGTTTATTATTCACATAACACATACCATTTTGAATTGAACGTCCAGCTTCAGGCAATGCAGAGCAAATAAAAGCTACTGAACCATTTATAGCATCCAAACTAGCTTCAATTTCTGCACCAATATTACCTCGCAAAGTTGAGTCAATCTTTTTATAAATAGGAACATCTTTATATATAGATAAAACCTGATTTACTCTACGTTTAGCTTCTTCCACAGATACAGCTCGACTATCCGTATTAAATACGACGACATCTGCATTTCCTGTATAATTTTTAGTAATATCCAGAACTACGTCTACTGATATTTTATTTTTGGCGAACTGAATTCCAGTATCATTTGCTCCTGTAAAATCATCTGCCAAAATTAATCTTTTCATATTCAACTCACATCATAAAAATTGAACTAAGTATAATTAATCTACCTAATATAAACTGTGAGATAGATCACATTAATGATTAATATAAATCAATATTGATTTATATTAATCATTAATGCTAATAAAAAACACATTTATTATGTGTTTATCATTTATACAAAATAAAAGTGCGGTTAAATTTTCGCAAATTTAAC
>NZ_AJSX01000015.1 GCF_000262245.1 Pasteurella bettyae CCUG 2042 | reverse complement strand
AAAGGGACTCAAATGAGTCCCTTTTCCATAATCTTTCGATTAGCTATTATTTGATGATACGTGCAACAACACCCGCACCTACTGTACGGCCACCTTCACGGATAGCAAAACGTAAACCTTGGTCCATCGCAATTGGGTGGATTAAGCTTACTGTCATTTTGATGTTATCTCCTGGCATTACCATTTCCACACCTTCAGGTAATTCGATTGTACCTGTTACGTCTGTTGTACGGAAATAGAATTGTGGACGGTAACCTTTGAAGAATGGAGTATGACGACCACCTTCATCTTTTGATAATACGTACACTTCTGATTCAAAATCTGTGTGTGGTGTGATTGAACCTGGTTTCGCTAATACTTGTCCACGTTCGATTTCTTCACGTTTTGTACCACGTAATAATGCACCAATGTTTTCTCCCGCACGACCTTCGTCTAATAATTTACGGAACATTTCTACACCTGTTACTGTGGTTTTCGCTGTATCTTTGATACCAACGATTTCTACTTCATCACCAGTACGGATAATACCACGTTCTACACGACCAGTAACTACTGTACCACGTCCTGAAATTGAGAATACGTCTTCAATTGGTAAAAGGAACGGTTGGTCAATCGCACGTTCTGGTTCTGGAATATAAGTATCTAAATGATTTGCTAATTCAAGAATTTTTTCTTCCCATTCAGCTACACCATTTAATGCTTGTAATGCTGAACCACGTACGATTGGTGTATCGTCACCTGGGAAATCATATTGTGAAAGAAGTTCACGAACTTCCATTTCCACTAATTCTAATAACTCTTCATCATCTACCATGTCGCATTTGTTTAAGAATACGATGATGTAAGGTACACCTACTTGGCGACCTAATAAGATGTGTTCACGAGTTTGTGGCATAGGACCATCTGTTGCCGCTACTACTAAGATAGCGCCATCCATTTGTGCAGCACCGGTAATCATGTTTTTAACATAGTCTGCGTGTCCCGGACAGTCAACGTGTGCGTAGTGACGAGTTGGAGTATCGTATTCTACGTGTGAAGTGTTGATGGTAATACCACGAGCTTTTTCTTCTGGTGCGTTATCGATTTGGTCGAATGCACGAGCTGCACCACCGTAGTGTTTTGCTAATACTGTTGTGATAGCTGCGGTTAAAGTTGTTTTACCATGGTCAACGTGGCCAATTGTACCCACGTTTACGTGCGGTTTTGTACGTTCAAATTTTTCTTTAGACATTG
>NZ_AJSX01000014.1 GCF_000262245.1 Pasteurella bettyae CCUG 2042 | reverse complement strand
TCGTCGTGTAGAAGTATCTGTACAAGGTAATAAATAATCGTTGAGTTTAACATCAACGTGAGTTGGTAATAAATCAACGAAAGTTGATAGGTTACTCGGCAGTTAAATTGATGAAGACCTAAACAACTGTTTAGGTCTTTTATTTCAAATCCAAAATTTGGGGAAGGAATAAAATGAAAAAGTGGCTCCTTATTATTATCATTGCGGTAATTGCGGGTTTTACTTTAATATCTAGCTATAACGGTTTAGTTAAGGCTGAAGAGGAGATTGATTCCATATGGGCAAACGTTGAATCTCAGTATCAACGCCGTACAGATTTAATTCCAAACTTAGTTAATACGGTTCAAGGTCAAGCAAATTTTGAAAAAGAAACCTTAACTAATGTAATTGAAGCTAGAGCAAAAGCAACTCAAACTAAGATTGATCCCGCAAATATGACAGAAGAACAATTAGCCCAATTCCAACAAAATCAAGATTCAGTAGGTTCTGCATTATCTCGTTTATTAGTTTCTGTTGAAAAATATCCAGATTTAAAAGCTCATGAAGGATTTATGAATTTACAAGCCCAGCTTGAAGGTACGGAAAATCGTATTAATATTGCGCGTAATAAATTTAATGAAGCTGCACGTATCTATAATCAAAAAGTTCGTCAATTGCCAACCAAAATTGCGGCAATTATTTTTGGTTTTAAAGAGAAACCTTACTTTAAATCAGCAGCTGGTTCTGAAAATGCACCAGTAGTAAATTTCGGTAAATAGTTTATTCATGAATAAATAGGCACGGCAGATGTTCGTGCCTTTGTTTCATTTGCTGGTATTAATCTGTCAGCAATGTTATTGAGTGGTATTACTATGTCATTATTTTCAAGAATGCCTTTTGATAAAAAGCAAATTGAAGCCTCGATCATTAAATTAGAGCAGCAAACCTCCGCTGAGTTGAGAGTTTATATCGAGCGAACAATGCCTAAATCTGATACGCCTTTATCAAGTGTAGAAAGAGCATTAGCCATTTTTAGTCAACTTGATATGGAAAAAACAGAAGCAAAAAATGCAGTCTTAATTTATATTGCTCATAAAGATCATCAATGTTCAGTTATTGGAGATGAAGGTATTCATCAATATGTTGGAAATGAATTTTGGCAACAACAATGCCAATTGATGATTGATCATTTTAAGCAACGTGATTATACCTTAGGTGTTGTTTCAGCCATCGAAAGAATTGGCAGTGAACTGGCAAAGCATTTCCCAATCAAGCCAGATGATCAGAACGAATTACCAAATGAGGTGATTATTAATGATTAAGATAATGGATATGCTAAAAGTTTTACGAAAAAGTGCGGTTATTTTTAGTTTAATTTTTGTGAGCATAAGTGTATGGGCGGCTGATTTTCCTGCCTCTCCAACACCGTTTCATTATGTGAATGATTACACTAAAACTTTATCAGAAAATGATAAAAATTATTTAGAAAATAAACTCATTCAATATAGTAAGGAAACCAGTTCACAAATTTCCGTTGTGATTGTTCCCACAACTGGAGAATATGAGGTTTCTGATTACGCATTTGCTCTAGGTGATAAATGGGGAATTGGACGTAAACATCTTAATAATGGTGTATTAATGTTGATTGCCAAAAATGATCATAAAATTTTTATCGCAACAGGACAAGGATTAGAAGGTGCATTACCTGATGCATTTATATCTCAGATAATTCGTCAAGTTATGACACCTAATTTTAAACAGGAACAATATGCTCAAGGCATTAACGGAGCCTTAGATTATATTATTGCTGCGAGTAAAGGCGAGTTTGACCCTCATAAAATTGAAGAGAGTGAATTTGAGAAATTTATCCCTTTCCTCATGGTTTTGGTGTTTATTTTAGTTGTATTCTTTGGTGAACTTAGATGGAGACGTCCTTATGTGAGCCCAACCAATAATCATCAGCTTGAACAAGCTATCTTACAAGAAGCACTAAGACAACGTCGCCGTGGTAATGCTGCTGGTTTTGGTACTACTATTGGTGGAGGCAGCTTTGGAGGCGGTTTTGGTGGTGGAGGTTCATCAGGTGGTGGCTTTGGTGGAGGCGGTTTTGACGGTGGTGGAGCTGGCGGTAGCTGGTAAACTAAAGTTGATAATTTTAGTCGGACTATTGGTGGAATATAAAGCTTATGCTAAAATAACCATACTTTTAAAACTCTATTACTGTAAAGGAACATCATGGAAACCTTAGAGAAAATCAAAAAGCAAATTACTGAAAATCCAATTCTAATTTATATGAAAGGCTCACCAAAATTACCTGCTTGTGGTTTTTCTGCTCGTGCGGTTGAGGCGTTAATAAATTGTCAAGTGCCATTTGGCTATGTAGATATTCTACAACATGCTGATGTGCGAGCTGAATTGCCTAAATTTGCTAATTGGCCAACTTTTCCTCAAATATGGGTGGAGGGTGAGTTAATTGGTGGTTGTGATATTATTTTAGAAATGTATCAAGCTGGTGAGTTACAAACTCTATTAAAAGAAGTGGCAGAACGTCATAAACAAGAAGCTTAATTTCTTTTTTACATATTCTAAAACATAAGCCGTCATATTCGATTTGACGGCTTTTTTGTTATCAAAATTTTTAATTTTTTACCGCACTTTTTAAGTACCTTAGGATTAACCGCCCAATAAAAATGGGTAGATAAATCTACCCATTGAGTTATTTTGTAAGTAAAAGTGCGGTGAGCTTTTTTAGAATTTATAGCTAAAGTTCACTGTAGCACGACGTTCAGCTCCATAATAGCAGTAATAGTCACAGCCTGCGATATAACGACGATTACCAATATTATCTATATTCACTTGAGCAATCCAGTTTGGTGTAATTGCATAACGAGCCATTAAATCGACGACTGTTGCTGATGGTACTCGAGCATGTGAATATAATGAACCTTTAGAAGTGACACTATGACCAATATAACGTAAGCCTGCACCTAGGGTTAAATCTTTTAAAAATCCTTCAGTAAAATTATAAGTAGTTTTAGCCACAAGAATATTTGTTGGAATTAATGGGCGACGAGTCTTTTCACCCGCAGTATTTTTTTCCTCAGCTTTAGTATAAGTATAAGCTAAGATACCATTCCAATTTGAAGTAAAGTTTACATCAGCTTGTAATTCTAAACCTTTACGATAAATAGGATTGGAACTACTTACTGTTGCTCCCAAGCCATTACCAACTAATGCACCAGTATCTTTTGCACGGAAGCCTGCAACAGAGATCGTTCCATCTAACCAAGTCGGTAAGTATTTTAAACCTAATTCATATTGACGAGTGATATTGGGATCATAAAGGCTTTGGTTGCCACTTAAACCTGTAGGTAAATTGAATGATTCGCTATAACTGAAATATGGATTTAAACCAAATGGTGCTTCATACATAAATGAGGCACTATATGAAGTATGATTATCTTTTACCGTTTGAGTACTTGTATATTCAGTTTGTTCAGCTTTATCATGGCGAATACCTAAACCTAAAATATAATGTTCCGCAATTCGAGCACTATTCTGTAAATAAAAACCTAATTGGCGAGATTTTATTTGTGTATGAGGAGCTGCACTTACATTTTGAGCCTGATTCCAACCTAAAGAAGGATTCATAACATTTGTATTTGATGTACTTCCAAATAATGTATAAAGTGCATCTACTTTGTTATGACGGTAATCAGTTCCTACAACTAAAGTATTTTTTAACCAATCATTATTATAGTTCCATGTAAGATAGTTATTAGCCGCATGAGAGAAGGCTTTACCGTCATTGAATACTACGCCACGGGCTAATGAATAACCAACAGTGCTAGGTGCTAATGGAGCCCAAGTAACGGGGCATAAGCTGATGGATAGGCATAAGAACCACGATGGTAATTTTGAATATGACGATATGTGTAGCTAGAATCGAAACTTAAACCATTTCCAAAATCATGATTGAACTCATAGCCAATACTATATTGACGGTTAGTTTCAGTATCATTAACTTTATCACCTAAGTTAGCATTACGATTAATATAGCCATTTGGGGATGCGACCAATGTACCTTCTTGTGGTAAGAAATTGGAGCTTGGGGTACCGTGATCACGTTGATAGCTGGTTAATAAAGTGAAATGAGTTTTGTCACTAATATCCCAAGTTAATGTTGGTGCGATATAAAGCGTTTGATTATCTGTACCCTCCCAGTCACCATCACGACCTAGGTAGTTTGCTACAACTCGGTAGCGAATACTTTTGTCATTAGTTATTGCCCCAGTGTAATCTGCTGCAAAACCATATTGATTATGGTTACCAAAAGTTGTTTTAAATTCACCATGACCAATTTGATCTTTGTGTGCACGTTTAGTTACATAGTTAACTAAACCACCTGATTGTGCTGCACCGAATGTCATTGCATCAGCACCTTTAGTGACTTCAATTGCTTCTAGACTAAAGCTGTCTACGTAAGGTGTAAAGAAGCCATAGCTGAATGTTGGTAAGCCGTTTACAGCTTGCGAAACTTCTGCACCACGAACACGGAACCAGTTAGTATTTGTATCGTTGCCGAAAACTTGATTTGCAAAACCTGCCTGATATTTAGCTATTTCATCAAGTTTATCTACATTTTGAGCATCAAGTTGGTCACGAGTAATTGATACTGCGGATTTTGCTTGATGGAAGGGAACCTCTCCCATACGGAACATAGAGCCTTCAGTAACAACATTAATAGTTTCTAATTGTTCAGGTTGATTTTCTGTAGCATAAGCAGAACTTAAAGCTAAAAGTACGGCACTTGCTACGCTAATATAAAGAAAACATGTTTTCATAATAATCCTCTAAGGTTATATATTTTTTAATTTTTCTACTGCATCATGACTAGCAATTTCACGTTCTTCTCCAACTAATTCTCGGAGTTCGCCATTACTAATTAATAGTAGACGATCTGCTAAATTGAAATAACTATCATCATGACTAATAGTAAAAATTGTGTGCCCTTTTGCTCTCAGTAATGGGAGCAACACTTGATAGAATGTTCTACGGAAAGTTGGATCTTGATCCGCACCCCATTCATCAAGAATTAATAAAGGGCGTTCTTCTAACAAGGATACTAACAAACCTAAACGTTTACGTTGTCCTTGAGATAAGTTGGTGGTCGATAAGCGATGATTTTCAACGCTTACCTTATTTTCTAACTGTAGGGTTTCAAGCCATTTACTCACTTCTGTTGTATCAGCAAATCCTGATTTACCTAACAGTTGAGTAAATAAATGGAAGTCACTAAAAATAGCACTAATTTGTGACTGGAATGCTCGTTGGTTTTCTATTGTAATTTCTATATCATCTATAAAAATTTTACCGCTAGAAGGTTGATATAAACCTGCAAGTAGCATTGAAAGAGTAGATTTACCACTACCATTCTTGCCAATTAGGAAAATCATTTCACCTCGTTTAATCGTGATATTTATTGGTTTTAATTGAAAACTTACCGCACTTTTCATACTAGGATAAGTATAAGTGACATTTTCAAAACGAATTTCTTTCCAATTGTTAGGGAGCACATTTTCAATTTTAAAGCCCTCTTGATATTCCACTAATTCAAGATTAGATAGCTTATTTAATGCAACCTTTGCAGATAATAATGTGGGTAATGCACCTACCGCAGAAATGAGTGGAGTACGTAAGAATAAAATAGTTAATGCAATGGTGGTTGCGGTTTCTAAATTTGCCCAGCTTTTTGCTAAGGATAAATAGAAAACAATACCAACAGCCCCTAATACCATTACATTTGTCCAGTTATTGGCGAAACTATGATAGCTATCAGCTCGGATAGAATTATTACGCTGTTGGATAGCACTAATATCTAATTCTTGTTCAAAGTAAAATTGTGCACGATCTCGATTTAGGCTTAATTCTTTATGTTCATCAATAGCCGCTTGATAATGTTTATAGAGTTGATCCTCTGCTTCACGAACTTGTTTTAAATGACCATAAACACGAGATATTGCCATATTACTTATCCATACTGTCACGCCTAGCCATAATGCAGTAACTAAGAATAATGGACGTGAAAGATAAAATAGATAGATACTGGCACAGATAACTAAAATTGTTCCTTGTACTAATTCAGGTAAGCGTACAAATGCAAATGTACAATTACGAATATCACCAGAAAGGCTGGCTAATAAACGTGCTGCACCAATTTGATTTAAACGTTCAATATGAGTATCTAATAATTGTTTCACGAGTTGTTTACGCATTAAGTAAACAAATTTATTACCTAAAGTTGTTAAACTAATTTGTGCTACAATAGACGTGATTAAGAATAAAAATAGTTCAGTGCAAGCATAAGATACAAAAAGCAGTAGTTTTTCTAATTTTTTTTCAAAAGCTTGAAAGGCATTGATATGGGTGATAAGAAAATTACTGGCTTAAAAGCAGGTGAAGATGATACTGATGCAGTGAATGTTTCACAGCTTAAGAAAGTAGAAGAAGTATCTAATAAAGGCTGGAATTTAACAGCGAATGGTGCAGATTCTTCTAATGTGAAACCTGGTGATATCGTTGATTTGAATAATACAGATAAGAACATCAATATCACTAAAGATGGTCACAATGTAACGTTCAATTTAGCTAAAGGCATTAAAGTTGATAGTGTAACCGCTGGAGATACCGTGATGAATAATGACGGTGTGAAAGTAGGTGATAATGTCGCTTTAAATAAAAATGGCTTAAAAGCTGGCAATGTGGCTGTCACAACAGATGGCGTTAATGCAGGTAATAATAAAGTTACTAATGTCCAAGATGGTGATATAACGAGCGCATCGAAAGATGCGGTAAATGGTAGCCAGCTCTATCAAACAATTAATAACCTCACCACAAAAGGCTTTGGGTTAACTGCTCAAGATGGTAATTCTGTGAAGAAACCATTAGGTGAAACGGTTGAGGTTGTTGGTGCAGATAAAAATATCAGCACTAAGGTTGAAGATGGCAAAGTTAAGATTGCTTTATCGAAACATATCAACGTTGATAGTGTCACTGCGGGCGATACCAAAATTGATAAAGATGGTTTGAAAGCAGGTGATGTTAGTGTGACTAAAGCGCCAATTACTGTAAATGGCACCACAGTTAATAATGTGAATGATGCGATCAATCAAACAGCAGAGCAAGCCTTTAAAGCGTTAACCTTTGGTGGTGACGATGCTGCGAAGAACTTTGAGCGTCGTTTAGGTGAGCAAATTTTTGTAAAAGGTGGTGCAACAGGCACATTATCAGATAACAATATTGGTGTTGTATCTGATGGTAATGGCACATTAAACGTGAAATTAGCCAAAGATCTGAAAGACCTAGATAGTGCTGACATTGGTGGTGTAACTATCAATAACAAAGGCATTGATATGGGTGATAAGAAAATTACTGGCTTAAAAGCAGGTGAAGATGATACTGACGCAGTGAATGTTTCACAGCTTAAGAAAGTAGAAGAAGTTGATAGTGTAACCGCTGGAGATACCGTGATGAATAATGACGGTGTGAAAGTAGGTGATAATGTCGCTTTAAATAAAAATGGCTTAAAAGCTGAAAATGTTACTGCAACAACGGTGAATACAACAACTATCAATCTTGGAGAAGGTGATAACTCAACGCCAATTACAGTAGTAAGTGGTAAAGATGCGCCAAATGTAAATGGTGAAACACCAAGTCGAATGAAATTTGGTGGTGAAACTATCGCAACATTAAGCGATGGCTTAAAATTTGGTGCGAATGTAGGCGATGTTTACCCTGCGAGATTAAACAGCCAAATCAATGTGAAAGGCGCAGATAGCAACACAAACTGGAGTGAGTTTGATGGTGGCGATAATGTGATGACAAACATTGATAAGAGCGGTAATGTTCGTGTAGGTATCAAGAAAAAACTTAAAGTGAAAAGCGTAACCGCGAACAAATTCACCGCGGGCGATACTGTAATTGACAGCAATGGCGTCACCATTAAAAATGGTCCAAGCATGACTAAAAATGGTATCAATGCAGGTAATAAACAAATTACCAATGTTGCACCTGGACGCATAGCGGCAGACAGTACTGATGCGATAAACGGCAGCCAATTACACGAAGTAAAAGCTGACATGAATAACAAGATCAATAAGTTAAATGGTCAAGTGAACAAGCTAGGTAAACGTGTCAATGCAGGTACAGCAAGCGCGTTAGCGGCGTCTCAATTACCACAAGCTTACATTCCAGGTAAGAGCATGGTATCTGTGGCAGCGGGTAATTACCAAGGTCAAAATGCAGTGGCATTAGGTATGTCACGTATTTCAGATAATGGTAAAATCATTATTCGTTTAGCAGGTACTAGCGATACACAAGGTAAAGTGGGTGTAGCAGTTGGTGCAGGTTACCACTGGTAATTTATTGTTAATAAACAAAAGGCATGGGAAACCATGCCTTTTTTATTGTTAAAAGTGCGGTCGATTTTCATCCTGTTTTTCGTATAATAGAAAGAGCTTAACTCGGAGAAGAATATGATTATCGGACCTTATATTAATGCATTGGCAATTATTAGCGGTGCAGTCATTGGCTCAGCGCTCGGTGGACGCATTCCAGAGCGTTTACGGACTAATCTAACTTTAATCTTTGGCTTGTGTTCGATGGGCATGAGTATTGTTATGGGGGCGAAAACCACCAATATGCCAGCAATGATTTTATCGGTGTTATTAGGGACGATAATTGGCGAGTTGCTTTCTGTCGAGTTTTTCAGTAATAGAGTTTAGCTGCTTGGTGATGGCATCTAGTTTTTCCATCACGTTTTTATTCACGATGCCGGCCACTTCTTTCGATAGATAATCCCGTTTCACTTGGTCAACCTCATCATGTAATTGCTTAAACTCACCATCTAACCGTTTAAACCAAAGACCGATAAAAAATACCGCAATGGACACTAACGCGTTAAACACCATGATGCCGTTAATGTGCAGTTCCATTTTCGCCCCCACAAATTGCCCGCCATGTGTCGTTGTGCGCTTTGATTTGGCGTAAGGTTTCGGTGGTATCTTGACGACA
>NZ_AJSX01000013.1 GCF_000262245.1 Pasteurella bettyae CCUG 2042 | reverse complement strand
TTGGAGTACGTAATGCGGGGCATATTGGAGCGAGTGCTGGTGATGTGGTAATTGATACAAATGGTAGAGTTATTAACAAAAATAGTATTCAAGCAAGCCAATCTGTTGAGCTATTGGCAACTAAAAACATTGAGAATACAGATACTGCGAAGATTTTAGCCCATAAAGGAAATATCAAGCTGAATAGCAAAAAATCGGTTGAACAATCAGGGGTTGTTGGGGCGAAACAGCATATTAAGATCTCAGCAGATCGTTTAGCTCAAACCAAAACAGGTGAAATTCAAGGCGGTAATGTTCGCATTCAAGTAGCCGATACTGTAACCAATCGAGGATTGATTTCAAGCCGATAAGAAAATGACGATAAAGCTAAAAACGTTATTAAGGCGAAGACTATTGAGAATGTAGGAACGGGTCGGATTTATGGTGATCATGTGGCATTGCATGCAATTCAATTAATCAATCATGATGATAAAACTGATGTCGTTGCAAGCCCAATTATTGCCGCACGAGAGAGATTAGATTTAGGGGTAAAACAACTTACCAACCAAAATCATTTTTATTCAGGTAAGACCAAAGATGCTACTGCGTTATTTAGTGCAGGATCGTTACATATTGGAGGGCGATTAAATAGTGCTGATGAAGCAGAAGGTTCGGCAGAGGTAATTAATAATCACAGTGCATTAATTGAGAGTTTAGGCAAGATGACCCGCAATGTTCACAAAATCAATAATACCAATGATTTCTTTAAGAGTGAATTGCAGGTGGTGTCTGATAAAGCTGTAGATTGGTATTACATTGTGCCGAGTGGTGTGCCTAAATCCGAATTGCGTTTAGATAGACGTTTATTGAGCTGGTGGTCAAAATCTCGTGGACGTAATGGCTGGCGAGTGAATTCAAAACCTGAGGAGATTGAAAAACCATTTAATAATGATGTGCAATCTAATTATTTACCTGAAGCTAATCAATGTGTTGGCGGTGGTGTTGCGCCTAACTGCCAGCTCTCAGTACATTCCTATTATCTTCCTAAGGATTCAGCGTGGCAATATTTTGCAATTAAGCCGACTATGCGTGAGAATCTAGCTGAATTGTTGAATAATGCCAAAGTCCCAGTTGAACCTGTCGCCCCAATTAAGCCTGAAGCACCTATTAATGGGAATGCAGCAGCTCAACAAGCCTATGAAAAATTACTTGCTGAATATCATGCCTATAAGGCTTTGTATGATAAAGCATATCAAACCTATTTAACTGAAAAATCTCATTTTGAGAAAAAAGTGTTACCAGCCTATTGGCAATGGGTTAAAGACAACCAAAATGCCTTTACCCAACTCAATACAGCAATTTCTGCACATAACCAAAAATTTGCTTCACTTGCAGGAGTCGAATACAAAGATTACTGGGTAACGAAAATAAACAAAGAGGTTATTAAAGAAAATGTAGTTACTCAAAGTCAGGCTGGGGAGATTTTATCAGGCAGTGATTTAAGCGTGACTACTGATAAGTTTGTGAATGATAAAAGCCGTATTTTAATCGGTGGTCATTTTGCTTTAAATGGTAATTTGGAGATGAAACAGGAGCAAGGTCGGCAAATTACCGAAACTTATGGTGATAAGTATTATAGTTATTTAAAAAAACGTAAAAGTAAAACAGGCAGTTTTAAAAATAAATACAAACGAGTGAATACCTCTGAACAATCAGGCTTGTTAAGTAACCCTGAAAAAAGCATTACGTTGCCAGTTGCTCAGGTCTTTGATCAATATGATTTTGATAGCCATTCACTTGTGGAAAAACCAACAGGTGAGAGTTCGCCATTGCCAAGTTCTAGTCTTTATAAAATTAATCCGAATGCTGATAGCCACGTTTTAATTGAAACCGATCCTGTATTTACCGACAAAAAACGCTGGTTAAGTTCGGATTATATGTTCAATGCATTAAGACATGATCACAACAATGTGCAAAAACGGTTGGGCGATGGCTATTACGAGCAACGTTTAGTGCGAGAACAAATCAACCAACTGACAGGCAGACAATATTTAGGCAACTATACGAATTTTGATAGTCAATATAAGGCCTTGATGGATGCGGGGATAACTTTCGCGGAGAAATTTAATTTGCGTTTAGGTGTAACATTATCGCCTAAACAGGTCGCGCAGCTTACCTCGGATATTGTCTGGTTTGAAACAAAATCAGTACGCTTAGCAAATGGCGAAACGATTTCAGTCTTAGCCCCTAAAGTGTATGCAGTTGCACGCAAAGGGGATATTGATAGCCAAGGGACATTACTTTCTGCAAATAGCCTTAGCCTAAATAGCAATGCAATCTTGAATGAAGGTAGAATAGCTGGGCGTGAGTGGGTGCAATTTAATGCGATGCATTTGAAAAATAGTGGCACCGTCACAGGGAATGTAGTGACAGGCAATGTGAAAGGCAATGTTGAGAATATTGGTGGTACGATTGAGGCTAATCGAGCTATTTTATTGGATGTAGGCGGTGATTTTATTCACCATTCTACAACTCGAGCCAGTGATATTGATATGGCTGAGTTTAATCGGACAGAAACTGCGCTTGACCGCAAAGCGTTGCTACACGTTAAAGGGGAAAATGGCGCATTGTACATTCATGCTAACAATGTCAACATGGCGGGCGCAGAGATTATTAATGATGGTCAAGGCGAAACCTATCTGAAAGCCCAAAATCATCTTCATCTCACCAAGGTTAATGTGGGCGTTGATGAAAATATTGGCAGTGGAAATCATTATCGTAAGCAAAGTGACAAGAATCTGTGTGTAGTTGGTTGTTTTGCCAGCTTTCCGTATGGCTGTTTTCCTTGCCTTTGCCAACACTGCCTGATGCCTCAACACCCATTCCATAGCTGTCACCAGTAAAGCCAACAAAGACACCCACGCTTGTACTGTGATTTTTATCGGTGGTTTTGTTATCGGTGGTGTCCATGACCCCTTTGGACAAAATGCCTTCTTTGCCCTCAAGGTGTAATGTATCTTTTACTTTGGTATCAACGCCCTCCAACTCAACTTTACCGCTTTCTGAAATCAGTGAGACGTTCCCACCCTTCAGGTTGCTTTTAGCGTGCGTAATGGTTTCTGTTTGGCTTTCTCTTTCTTGTTTCTGGCTGCCAACACTCACCGCAATTTTCATCGCTGGATTTTCTGTAGCGGCAGTATTTTCTGTGAGTGTGTTATCAAGATTGCCTAGCGTATCTGCCACTTTACTCACATTTTGAGCCGCAATAATTGCATCTTCCGCCGCTTTTACTGCATAAACCCCTTTCAGCTTGTCATTTTGTGTTGCCTTGGCTTTCTGTACAGATTGATGTGCCGATTGCATCGCATTGGTGACTGGTGTACTCAGTGCAAGGCTTAATCCCGATTGACTAAATTCGTATTTATCAGTGCTATGAACAACATCTTTCCCAGCTTCCACTCGTACACCATTTTTGCCTAAAATGACCGCACTTTTATCATTAGCCACCATCACATCAACATTATTTGCTTTGGCTTGATGACCTGCTTTCACCATCACGTTGCTACTTTCACTGGCAAACGTATTACGTACTGTGCTTTGTATCGCACCATCAAGGGTGTTTTCTTGACGGATTTTTTGGCTACCAATCGTAAAGCCTATTTCTCCGCCGTTTAAAAATCCACTACGTTTGGTTTCTTTGATATGTTGCTCATACTGTTGATTGGTTGCTGTGCTTAAGTTCACATGATTACCCGCCGAAAGCAACACATCTTCATTGCGAGAAACCGCTAATACACTTTCTGCATTTAAATCATTGCCTGCCTGTAGCACAATTCCTTTGCCCGTTAGCTCTGTCCCTTTGTGGGTCAACTCTCGTTTATTATCATATTGTTTGGTCGTTTGACTTGCCACCACACTACCACTTTTCGTTTCATGAAACTCTTCATAAGCCGTTTGGCGTGTGGCGGTGCCTAATACCATATCATTTTCAGCCAAGGCTATCAGTTTGCCTTTAGCATCTAAATCTGCTCCTTCAGAAGAGAGATTCTTGGCTCGCAGCTGGACTTGACCATTGCCTGCAATATGGCTAACCACCATATAAGTTTGTCACTCATTCTGCTGGCAAACTAACCTTAGATGCAACTAATCTCAAAGCAGAGCATTGGAAAGGGGATGTTCATGCACTTGAAGCGAAAAGTCGCCAAGATGTGACAAACTACGACAGCCATCAAACTCAAGCCGGGGGAAGTGTTTCAACATCTGGAGCGAGTGCTAATGCTGCCTATAATTCAGCGAAACTGAACACGGCACAAGTAGAAAAGCAAACGAGTATGGAAATTGGCAAAGGGGGAATGGCGGTTAAAGTCCATAACAACACTCATCTTGACGGTGCCATTATCAGTAGCGAAGCTAACCAAAAAAACAACCGCTTGGAAACAGGTACACTCACCACAAGTGATATTCAAAACTACAGCGAACTGGAAACAAGAAGTGGCTCTATTAGCGGTGGCACGAATGGAATAAATCCAATGTCAGCGCTAAGCTTACTGGGCAATAAAAATGAAAGTGAGCAAAGCACCACCAAAGCGGCAGCGGGCAAGAATATCAATATTACACTGACAAAAGACCCCCATGGGGAAACGACACTTCAAAACCTCAATCATGATACCGAACATGCCAACCAAAAGGTCAAGAAACATGACATTAACGAAGCGAAAGAAACGCAAGAGTTAGTAAAAGGCATCGGCGAGATTGCGGAAAAGGCAATGCAGATTTATACGTACAATGAACGAGAAGCGGTTGAAAAAGCGAAGCTAGAAGCCGGTAAAGTGGCTACTCGTCTCAAAAACGAGGGAAAAAGTGATAAAGAAATCGCAGAGCATCCAGATTATGCCCCACTTAAAGCAGCTTGGGATAATAAACAAAAGCATTATGACGAAAACTACGGCACGGGAAGCACAACCAAACGCGCGGTAGATGCGGTGACAGCAGCATTGCAAGGATTAGCAGCAAAAGACATCAACCAAGCAGCGGTGGGATTAGTCTCTCCTTACTTAAATGAACAAATCAAAAAGTACACACAGAACGCCGATGGTACAGTAAATCCACAAGCGAACTTAATGGCTCACGCCTTACTTGGCGCAGTAGAAGCGGCAGCAACGGGCAATAACGCCCTAGCAGGCGCAGCAGCAGGGGCAGGCAGTGAAGTGGTCGCGAAGTTCATCACCGAAACCCTTTACCAAGGCAAAGCCAGCAAAGACCTGACAGAAGCTGAAAAACAAAATGTGGTATTCCTAAGCCAACTTGCAGGTGGTCTAGCAGCTGGATTGATTGGGGATAGTACACAATCGGTAGCCGTTGGAGCTGATGTGGGGAAGAGGGCGGTGGAGAATAATAGTCTTCATATCTCTAATAATGGGGTTGTTGCTAAAAATATTGATGATGGGGATATGAGTATTTATCAATATAATTTTTATTGTGTTGATAATACAGAATGTAATAAGAAAGATTTGGAACCATACCGGTCATCAAGAGAGAATGTTGGGGAGATTATGTTTGCTGATTCATTTATAAGTCCTGAAACAAAAAAAGATGTAGGTGTCATTTATTTAGGTCAAAGTATTGATGATTATATATATCAATTAGACACTAAAGCTTGGAATGAATTTCCTTTTACGGTTGCTTGGAAAAGTACTCCTAATGGAGAGTATGATATAAAATCAAATTATCTTGGACACGAAGGAAAATCCTATCATGGTTTCTTATTTCAAAGTAAATATATTTCATTAAGAGATGCTGGAAATATATTAGCTGGTATGAATGCAGCTGTTTTAGGCAAATCTTTTGATGAATTTCAGAAAATGAGTGGAGCTTTGCAGCAAGCTGGTACAATAGGGATTTTGAAACATATGGTTACTGGAAAAATATATGGTGATGAGCCTATGTATGGAGAATTAAAATATCAGTATTATAAAAGTAAATATGGATATGAACTAGGAGAAGAGAGAGTTAAAAATAAGAAATAAATATCATTAATATTTGTATTTTATGAGGGGGTAATATGTCATTCTCTATTGTTAAAAAACATATTTTAAAAATGTATGCTATTTTATTTTTAACAATTTTTTGTGGGTTATATTTCATATATTGCTTTTATGTCAATCCCAAGAAGATAGGATACTATTGTATCAATAAACAGTGTATTTCTATTATATGTTATTCAAAAGGAAGTGGAGTTAATTCTGTTAAATATGCAAGAGTTTATGACGGAATAATTCTTTTTAGATTTCAAGAAAGAAATAAAAGTTTTTCTGAGCTACTTATGGAAGATGATATTTTAATTTCTAGGTATTTATTAAATAATAAATTTGTTGTTTACGGTGCTTTACCAGTAATCTATGGTGGGGTAGATAATGTGGAAATTAGAGAAGCTGAGAGTTATATAGATAAAGGCAATCCAAATTATATATTATCAGGAGAGTTAAAGTTTAGTGATATATTTTAATTATTATTAATTAGCGCTAGATTTGATTACCTCTGAATTTGAAAATGTAGTATTCCTAAGCCAACTTGCAGGCGGCTTAGCAGCTGGATTGATTGGGGAGAATGCACAGTCGGCAGCCGTTGGGGCTGATGTGGGGAAACGAGCGGTGGAGAATAATTATTTATTCAGACACGAAGCCGAAGAGTTGGCTCGCTTAAGTAAAAAGCCTGATCAATGTTTAGCTCAAGGCGGCGATTGCTCTTCGTTGCAAGCAAGAATTAATGAATTAGGAGCATTAGATCGGGAAAGAAATAACAAATTGGATGAGGCCTGTCGCAATAAAATGACCGTAGAATGTGCTAAAGAGCTTGTTACGCTTTCTACAGCTCATTCTAGTTTCAAAGATTATCGCTCTCGAGAAAATTATAATCACTTGGTTGATGCTGAATTTCAAGAAGTATCCAGACTTCACGGTGAAATGCAAAGCCAAAGAATGGAAAATCTTGCTAAGCAGGCGTTAATGAAAATTTCTGTTGATGAACCTGTAGAAAATGCGGTTATTTTGACAGAAATTACGGTAAATGCTTTAAAAGGAGATGAAACAGCTAAAGAGCAATTAAGAAAAATTGGTAATGAAATTAAAAAGGTGGTGTTATCACCTATTGATACTCTATCAGAAAATACTCGGGCAGAATTAAAACAGGTAGATGAATTAGAAGCAGCAGGTTATCGAGATGAAGCTGATTTAATTCGGATGAAAGTTTATTTATCAAATGAATTGACAGCAATTAGTACACTTTCTGGTATTGCAGGGTTAGCTCATTCAGGTATAAAAAATGTTGGTAAATTAGCACTTAAAGAGGGGGCATTATCTAACAAAGTAGTTAATATTGAATGGGGAAAAGGTATTCAAAAGCAGGGTAAGGCTTGGGAAGAGTATTTACAAACCACTTCTCTTCCTGAAGGTACGTTGAATTTGAATGAAATTAAACCAAACTTTAAAACATTTGACCATCTATTGCCTGATGGCACAGCAGTGAGTGCTAAAACGATGGATACCGTAGGTTCTAAAACTTACCAAGATCCAAAACGAATTACTCATCAATTGAATAAGTATGTTGATGATATGGTGAATTTTAAGGGTGATGGTAAAGGATTTGATAGAATTTATAATAAGGATATATCATCTAAAGAAATGTATTTGGCAATTCCATTTGGTTCAACAAAAGAACAATGGAATGCTATCAACAAATCAATTGATTATGCACAATCACAAGGTGTGAAAATTATTGTTAAAGAGGTGAAATAAAATGAAACAAAGTATTCTTATTAAAAAAACAGATAAATTTGTATTAATTTATAGCTATTTAGTAGGTAGAATTCTTCGGGTGGATGCAAAACAACAAGTTAGTTATTCAAATACAAATATCGGTGATTTGGATTTAGGAAAAAAAATCAGAGAAAAACTTTCTGAGAGTCATAGCATCACAGAAGAATTGTTTATGGATATTTGGAAGCATAGAAATGAATTGGATGAGATTTTACAAAAAAAAGAAGAAGAAATTATAAAAAAATGTGGCTATAAAAATAAGAATGCGTTTCAGAGAGATATTTCTTTTCTAAGTGTAGATATACGAAATAATATCTTATTTATAACCCCACTTCATCAAGATGGACTAGATTCATTCGAAACAGTCAGGGATAAAGATGGACAAGGAGTGGAGTTTGAATACCCTGTCAATTTATCTGATGAAGAGTTAGGTAAAGCGGTTAAAGATGCGTTTGAATATTGCACAAGTATTTATAGAAAATGATTTTAAATCTGATAGTGTCTGTCTTGGTATAAAAGTGCGGTTAATTTTTAAAAATTTTGACCATTTATTACCTGATGGCACAGCCGTTATACAAAAGCTGGCAAACTAGCATTAAGCAAACCTCAAAGCAGAGCATTGGAAAGCCAATGTTAAGTCACTTGAAGCTATCAGTCGATAAAATATGACAGTTAGCAAACATATGAGACAGTTGTGACATTAAAGTATAATCTCAGGTGGAACGCTGAGATAGTCATACTAAAATCATCAATAATAACTATACTAAGTAGTATCCGCTAACTGCTATTTTAATATTAAATGTTATTTTTCTTTTTTAATTTTGCATAGTAGAAGCCATCACCGCCTTGTTCACTGGGGAAAAATTGTTTACCAATTTCGCCTTCTGCTTGTTCAAAAGGCAGTTGTTCTAATTGAGCATTCGGTGTTTTTGCTAGAAATGCAGTAATTTGTTGGCTATTTTCTTCAGGCAGTAAGGAACAAGTCGCATACAAAAGTATTCCATTAGGCTTTAGCTTCTTCCAAAGTGCTTCTAAAATTTTCTCTTGTAATTTGACTAGGGACTCAATATCCTGTTCTTGACGTAACCATTTGATATCAGGATGACGGCGAATTACGCCTGTTGCTGAACAAGGTGCATCTAATAAAATACGATCAAATTGTAGATCAGTTTTCTTACCTATCAACTCCTCTGCCGCTTGAGGGATCCAACTATCAGGTTGAGTAGCATCACCACAAATCACTACTGCTTTTTGTTGTAAACGTTGTAGGTTTTCTGTAACACGATTTAGACGATTCTGTTCCACATCTAGCGCTATGACTTTGGCTTGTGGAGCTTGTTCTAAAATATGTGTGGTTTTTCCACCTGGAGCAGCACAGGCATCAAGAATGAGTTCTCCATTTTGTGGTTCCAATAGAATTGATGACCATTGAGCATGTACATCTTGTACAGTGGCCCAGCCTTCTGCAAAGTGCGGTAGGTTTTTCACTGAAATGGGTTGAGTAAGGCGCAAAGCATAAGGATTTACATCAGTACAACTGGTTAATTCTTGTTCTGCTAACAGCAAAGTGCGGTAATTTTCTGTAGAACAATGTTGTTGATTAACACGAATCCACATGGGAGGTTTCTGATTATTAGCGTCCACAATTTCACGCCAATTATGTTGTGCCTGCATAGGGTAGGCTTTTTTCAATTTATTTACAAACCATTCAGGATGTAGGGTTTGCCAGTTTTTATCTACCACAGCGAGAATTTGTTCTTGTTCACGTAGGAAACGTCGTAACACCGCATTAATTAAGCCACGAAAATTTTCAGATTTTAATGGGGTCGTTGCATTGACTACCTCATCTACAGCAGCATGAGGAGGAATTCTGGTATAAAGAATTTGATATAAACCTACTAACAATAAACAATGTACGATACGGGTTTTGCCTTTTAGTTGTTTGTCTACAAGTTTTTTAATAATGTGTTCTAAACGCGGAAGAACACGGCAAATACCAAAACAAATTTCCTGTAGTAACGAGAGATCTTGAGGTTTGATTTGACTTTGTAACTCTGGAATTAATGCCGATAGCGATTTGCCTTGATCCAAAACTTGTAAAATAATCTGTGCAGATAATGCCCGCACAGAATTAACTTTAGTCGAACGTTGAGAGCGTTTATTTGCTTGGGACGGAGGATTTTTTTGACCTGAAAGTGCGGTCTTTTTTTGAGAAATTTTCATTATTCTAGACCTTATTCAAGTACTTTACCGACAGGGAACCAATCTGCACGTCCGTTTAATAGATCTTGTACCGACATTGGTTTTTTACCTGCTGGTTGAAGTTGTAATAAGTTCAGTACGCCTTCGGCTGTAGTGATTTGAATCCCCTTTTTATCTGCTTGCAAAATCGTGCCTGCTGGCTTTTCTACGTGAGGAAGTATGCTCGCTTGATAAACTTTTAACGTTTGTGAATGACCTTGTGCATCAGTGGTGCTAAAGTAACTCATTGGCCAAGGATTAAAGGCTCGAATACAACGTTCCAACTGTTCAGCAGAAAGATTCCAGTCTAATTTGGCTTCTTCTTTAGATAATTTATCTGCATAGTTACTTTGAGCATCATCTTGTTTTTCTGCTGGGAATTTCCCAGTTTCTAAGCCATCTAAGACATTAATTAATGCATTTGGAGCAAGTTCCGCCAGTTTGTTATAAAGGCTAGTGGATGTTTCATCTTTGGAAATATCGCAATATACTTTATGAAGCATGTCACCAGTGTCCAAACCTTCATCCATTTGCATAATAGTGACCCCAGTTTGGCTATCTCCAGCCCAAATTGAACGTTGGATAGGCGCTGCACCACGCCAACGAGGTAATAATGAACCATGTACGTTCAGACATCCTAAACGAGGCATTGCTAATACAGCTTTAGGTAAAATTAAACCATAAGCTACAACCACCATGATATCTGCTTGCAAGGCAGCTAGCTCAGCTTGGGCTTCTTGTTTGCGTAATGATTTTGGTTGATAAACTGCAATATGGTATTGTTCGGCTAATTGTTTAACCGCACTGGCTTGTAATTTTTTACCACGACCAGCTGGTTTATCAGATTGTGTATAAACAGCGATAACTTCGTGATGTGAATCTAGCAAGGCTTGTAAATGTCGTGCGGCAAAATCAGGCGTGCCAGCAAAGATGATTTTTAATGGTTTCATATTAGATAATGTGCTTCGTTAAAAATAAGGATGTGAGAACATCTAATAAAAGGTGGAAGTAATCCACCTTATCGAATTTATATAAGTTAAGCTTGGTGTTTCGCCATTTGCTTTTGTAATTTGACCAATTTTTCTTTTATGCGATTACGTTTTAGCGGAGATAAATAATCTGCAAAGACAATCCCATTTAAGTGATCAATTTCATGTTGAATACAAATAGCTAATAAACCATCTGCATGTAATGTGAATTCTTGACCTTGACGATTTAAGGCTTTCACGGTGACCTTTTCTTTACGTGGAACATAGCCACGGAAACCAGGTAAAGATAAACAACCCTCTTCAATTCCTGTTTCTCCTTCACCATCAAGTAATTCAGGATTAATGAAAACTAATTGTTCAGTTTTTTCACCTGTAATATCAATTGTAATCACCCGTTTATGTACGTTTACTTGTGTGGCAGCAAGCCCAATGCCTTCTTCCTGATACATGGTATCAAACATATTATCAATAAAGGTTTGTAATTCATCATTAAATTCAGTAACAGGCTCTGCGATCGTTTTTAAGCGCTCATCTGGATAAATAAGTACGTTTAATACGGTCATATTCCCTCTTTATTTGTTATCAAATTGTTGTATTAAGTCTGACTATTCTACAAGGTTTTGTAGGATTTTTTAACTAAAAAAATAGCTTTTCGTAGAATTGAATTGATAGGTGGAAACTTTTGAGTAGAACACCGCACTTTCTCTAGCTGTGAAAAGTGCGGTCTTTTTTAGCATTATTTTCTGAGCTTCACTTCTTCTACTGCATGGTCTTCACCTTTGCGTAAAATAAGGTTGGCACGTTCTCTTGTTGGAAGAATATTTTGTTTTAAATTTAAACCATTAATGCTATTCCAAATCTGTGTGGCTGTTTCAATAGCTTCTTGTTCAGAGAGTTTGGCATAATGTTTGAAGTACGAATCAGGATTACTGAAAGCACTTTGACGAAATTTTAAAAAACGACGAATATACCATTCTCGTAAAAGTTCTTCATCGGCATCGACGTAAATAGAAAAATCCACGAAATCTGAAACAAAGGTTTGGCGTGTTCTCTGAGAGCCTTTTTGTAACACATTTAAGCCCTCAAGAATTAAGATATCTGGACGATCAACTAAAGTAAATTGATTAGGAATAATATCATAGGTTAAATGAGAATAAATCGGCACTTTTACATTAGGCTTACCTGATTTAACATCAGCCAAAAATTTTATTAATTTAGGTGTATCATAAGAAACAGGAAAACCTTTTTTATTCAATAAATTATCCCTTTTTAATTTTTCTAAAGGATAAAGGAAGCCATCGGTGGTGATTAAATCAACTTTACGGGGCTCAGGCCAATTTGATAACAGAGATTGTAGAATACGAGCTGAAGTACTTTTCCCTACAGACACACTTCCTGCGATACTAATAATATAAGGAACATTTTCATTGTTTCGTCCGAGGAAACGATTCATGACCGTCTGACGACGTAAATTTTCTTCTATATAATAATTAATTAAACGAGTAAGAGGTAAGTAAATTGTACTCACTTCATCTAAGGAAAGTTCTTCATTAAAACCACGCAATGGTTGGAGATCTTGTTCAGTTAGCTTAAGTGGTACAGATTTACGTAATTCTGCCCATTGTTGACGATTAAAAGTCAAAAATGGACTGAATTTTTCTGTGGTTGGTAATGTATATTCTGGGTTCACGACAAATCAATTGAAAAAATAAAAGTATAGTAGCTAGAAATATACAATAGAAATGGTAATTATGCAGAAAATTTTACAGTAAATATCCAAAAATCTATCAGAACTCACATTTTTTGACTGAATATTAGGCGAATAGTAAAAAAATCGCAGAATTTTGAAAAAAATACTTGTCAGCGATAAAAATTCCCCTATAATACGCCTCACTTGCTTATGAGATGCCGACTTAGCTCAGTAGGTAGAGCAACTGACTTGTAATCAGTAGGTCATCAGTTCGATTCCGATAGTCGGCACCATTCTCTTATAAACAAGTTTTCATTTGTGTGGAGGGATTCCCGAGCGGTCAAAGGGAGCAGACTGTAAATCTGCCGGCTCAGCCTTCGAAGGTTCGAATCCTTCTCCCTCCACCATGTTTTATGAAAGTATTCCAGATTTGATGGGACAGACGAATTTAGAACAGCGGGCATCGTATAATGGCTATTACCTTAGCCTTCCAAGCTAATGATGCGGGTTCGATTCCCGCTGCCCGCTCCAGGCGCTGATATAGCTCAGTTGGTAGAGCGCACCCTTGGTAAGGGTGAGGTCGGCGGTTCAAATCCGCCTATCAGCACCATTTCCAAAGTTTCCAAATTCCTAATTCTCCTCAAAACTAAAATTTAATTTTCTACATTTGGTTAATGTGGTATTATTGAACCATCGATAACCGTGTTTGTTTAGAGGGACTTCT
>NZ_AJSX01000012.1 GCF_000262245.1 Pasteurella bettyae CCUG 2042 | reverse complement strand
GTATTATGCGGTTATTAGTGTTTCACATGGACCAAGAGCCCAGTGACGTCCTAGACACTTATTGGATAGCCTAAAAACTGCCCGTTTCACGGGCAGGTTGTTATTTACTTAAATCAATTTGATAAATTGCGAAACCAATATCATCTTTGCCAATGAAATGCATTGGATATTGTGCATTTTGTTTAATAAATGCAGTAGCTTTATCCGTTGGTGAGGTTTCGAAACGAATATCTAATTTCACTTTGCTATGGATTGGAGCTATACGCCAATTTTTATCTGCAGTTGGGCTAACTTCGCCTTTTGCTTTGCTTTCAGAGGCAATGTAATTAGCTAAAATTTGACGATTTTCGTCTGGAGCAGCAAATACAATATGGCTATCTCCTGTGCCTGGGAATTTTTCTCCATAAGCACGATAGTTATTGGTGGCAATTAAGAATTCTGTTTTCGGATCAACAGGTTTTCCTTGATAAGTTAATTCAATGACTCGATGTGAATTTTGATTAATTAAATTACATTCGCCGTCATAGCGTGCTGGTTGAGTAAGATCAAATTGATAATTTACCCCATCAATAACATCATAGTTATAAGTACGGTATCCTTCCCAATCTAATAAACTTTGAGGTTTTTCTGAAGTTGGATCAATTTGTTTAAACATACCCGCACTACATTCTAACCATTCTTTTAATTCTTCTCCTGTTGCTTTTACAATAACTAAAGTATTTGGATAGAGATATAAATCAGCCGCATTACGGAAAGTAAGTTCACCTTTATCTACTTCAGTAAAACCTGTTGGATCATTTTTACGACCACCTACTTTAAATGGAGCTCCTGCACTTAGAATTGGTAAACCAGCTAACTCAGGTAAGTTTTTTACAATATTTTCAGCATAGGCTTTTTGTGCTTGATTAACAATTTGAATAGTTGGGTCATCTTGTACTAAAGCCAAATAACTATACATATTGTCATTCGCTTTACCAATTGGTTGAGCGACAAATTTACGAGTTTCATTATGAGCTTCCTGTAAAAGTGCGGTTATTTCTGGATGATTTTCTACGGTAGCTTTTTTGGTTTCTGCATCATAAATTGGGCGTAATGCTGCTGTTCCATCAACCACCACCCATTTGCCATCTTTTTCAGCAAGCTTTAAGTCAATTACGCTAATGTTATTTGCCCAGTAACCTGCCATGCTTTCAGGTATATTTTTAACAGTTCCTTTTTCAATATTCGCATTAGGTGATTGTGCAAATTCTTTATTTGGAAATAAACGATGGGAATGACCAAAGATGACTGCATCAATGCCTTTAACATCAGCTAAATGGAATGCTGCATTTTCCATTCCTTCATGATAGGCTTCATCGGAAGGCCCAGTATGAGCAAGTGCAATAACAATATCAGCCCCTTCCGCTTTTACAATTGGCACATATTTTTGTGCGGTTTTGACAATATCTCGTGCTTCTACTTTACCCGTTAAATTCGCCTTATCCCATACCATTACTTGTGGTGGAACAAAACCAATATAAGCAATTTTTACTTTTTGCGTTTTACCCATTTGATCAAGAATTGCCTTTTCTTGAATTACGTAAGGTTTGAACATGGGGTCATCCGTTCCAATTTTCACGATATTGGCATTAATAATAGGATATTGAGCTTGTTTAATAATAGTATTAAGAAAATCTAATCCGTAATTAAATTCATGATTGCCTAAGGTGCCGATATCATAATGCATTGCGTTATAAGCAATAATCGCTGGATGTGTTTTTCCTTGTTTATAGCCTACAGCAGCTTGATAGTCTGCAATAGGATTGCCTTGAATTAGGTCACCATTATCCACTAAAATTGAATTTTTAACTTCTTTACGGGCTTGTTCAATTAAACTGGCAGCTCGTGTAAAGCCGAATTTTTCTGTGGGTTTATCTTTATAGTAATCAAAATCGGTTAAAAAACTATGTACATCAGTAGTGGCAATCACACGTAATTGTGCTTGGTTATCATTTGCTGCCCAACTATATTTATGGGTTCCAAGAATGAGCATTGCACTTGTCCCTAATTGTATAAATTTACGTCTATCCATTTGACACTCCATTGTTAGTTAAATAGTGAATTGAATAAAAAAGCTAAAGGTGATACCTTCAGACTTTTAAGATTGTAAAACATCTGAGAAAATTTTTGTTTGAAGAAGGTCACTAATTTCTAAAAATATAAGGAATTTTTATGAAAAAGATCAAAATCTTATTTATTTGTTTAGGGAATATTTGTCGATCTCCAATGGCTGAATATTTAATGAGAGATAAAATTGCAAAAGCAGGATTAGCGCAGGTTATTGAAACAGATAGTGCAGGCATATCTGGTGAAAATGATGGTGATGATATGCATTGTGGTACCGCAGATATTCTTGATGCTTTGCACATTAAGAGTAATGATTTTGTGAGCCGTAAAGTGCGGTCTGAAGATTGGGAATTTTTTGATTATCTGATTGCAATGGATAAAGAGAATTTATGCGATCTTGAACAGCTGTTTGGACACCATCCTGAAAAATTGTTTAGTATTGCCAGTTTGTGTCCCGATTTGAAATATGATTATATTCCTGACCCTTGGTACACTAGACGTTTCAATGAAACCTACCAGTTGCTTGATAAATGTTGTGATGCATTATTAGTAAAATTACGAACTGAGCATCAGCTCTAAATTTTTAAAAAATATACCGCACTTTGAAGATAAAGTGCGGTTCGTTTGATAAAAATTTTTGATAAATTACACTAATACTAACTCGACATTGAGCTCTTTCACTTTTTCTTGTACATGAGGTGCTAAACCTTTATCACAAATGATTCGTTCAAAAGTGGTGAGTGGGAAAAGGAAGAAAGTTGCCACTTTACTATATTTGGATGAATCAGAGACTAAGATTTTATGGCGACTAGATTGCACAATAGCTCGTTTTACTGGGATTTTATTTTCATCAGGTGTTGTAAGCCCAGATAGATTCCATGAGGAAGTAGAAATAAAGGCAATATCAATAGAAAGCTGACGTATGGCTTGAGCTGCGAGTTCACCTACAGAAGAACGATTTTGTTTATTAATTGTGCCACCAATATGTATTAATTGGCATTTACCATTCATCATAAGATAGTTAGCAATGGCAAAATCATTAGTAATTACCAGTAAATCATCACGTTCTGTTATCAGCTTGGCTATTTCTAAAGTAGTCGTGCCTGCATCAAGGAAAATGCTACTATTTTGTGGAATAAAATGTAATGCTTTTAGCCCAATACTGGCTTTTTGTGGTTGCGATAATAAGGATTTATCATCATGAGTTGGTTCAACCGAAAGTCGCTCGAGTAATTGTACCCCACCCGAAACAGAAATTACTTTTCCTTCTTCTTCGAGTTTTTGAATATCCCGACGTACAGTCATATGTGAAACATTTAAGGTTTCAACTAAAGTATTGATGCTAACAATTTCTTGTTTATTAATTAGGGCAAGCAACATGCGTTGTCTTTCAGCAGGGATCATAAAGTTACCTTCCATAACATTTAAATTGTTTAAAAGTATATCGCATTTTTATCTAAGATACCGCATTTTTAGAATAATTAACAAAAGTTATCATTAATGTTAATTATTGTGATATGGATCTCATTTTTTTTCCTAAGAAATTGGCAGAATACAACTATCTAATCAGTTAATAATATTAATTTGGAGAATATATTATGAGTAATTATGCGGTAGCAGTTATTGGTCTTGGTTCAATGGGGATGGGCGCTGCAGTATCATGTGTAAATGCAGGTTTAACTACCTACGGTATTGATTTAAATCCTGTCGCATTAGAAAAATTAAAAGCCGCAGGTGCGAAAGAAGTGGCAACAAATGGTGCATCATTTGCACAAGATTTAGATGCAGTGGTGGTATTAGTCGTTAATGCTGCACAAGCCAATGCAGCATTATTTAGCGAAACGGGTATTGCAAAAAAATTAAAACCAGGTACAGCAGTGATGGTTTCTTCAACAATGGCAGCTGCTGATGCACAAGCGATTTCACAAAAGTTAACAGATTTAGGCTTGCTCATGTTAGATGCGCCAGTTTCAGGTGGCGCAGCAAAAGCAATGAAAGGTGAAATGACGGTAATGGCTTCAGGTTCTAAAGAAGCGTTCGATAAATTACAACCTGTGTTAGATGCAACAGCAAGCAAAGTATATAACATTGGTGAAGCTATCGGCTTAGGGGCAACAGTGAAAATCGTTCACCAATTATTAGCAGGCGTTCATATTGCCGCTGGTGCAGAAGCAATGGCACTTGCTTCCAAAGCCGGTATTCCATTAGATGTCATGTATGATGTGGTAACTAACGCAGCGGGTAATTCTTGGATGTTTGAAAATCGTATGAAGCATGTTGTTGAGGGAGATTATACTCCATTATCAATGGTTGATATTTTTGTAAAAGACTTAGGCTTAGTCAATGATACAGCTAAATCTCTTCACTTTCCACTTCATTTAGCAAGTACCGCTTATTCCATGTTTACTGAAGCAAGTAACGCGGGTTTCGGTAAAGAAGATGACAGTGCGGTAATTAAAATCTTTAGTGGCGTGGAATTACCAAAAAAAGGAGATCATTAATATGCTTGGGGTGATTGCAGACGATTTCACAGGTGCCAGTGATATTGCCAGCTTCTTAGTGGAAAATGGCTTAAGTTGTGTACAAATGAATGGTATTCCAAAATTACCATTATCAGATCAAGTCGATGCGGTGGTTATCAGCTTGAAATCTCGTTCAAATCCAGTAAATGAAGCGATTGAACAATCATTGCGTGCATTCAATTGGCTGAAAGAAAATGGTTGTACTCAGTATTATTTTAAATATTGTTCAACTTTCGATAGTACAGAAAAAGGTAATATTGGTCCTGTAACAGATGCTTTATTAGAGGCGTTAGATGATGATTTCACGGTTATTACGCCGGCATTACCAGTCAATGGTCGGACTATTTTTAATGGCTATTTATTTGTTGGCGATATTCTATTAAATGAATCTGGTATGCGAAACCATCCAATTACGCCGATGAAAGATGCTAACTTAATGCGTTTAATGGATGCTCAAGCTAAAGGTAAAACTGGCTTAGTGGCTTATCCAGATGTCATTCAAGGTGCTGCTCGTGTGAAACAACGTTTTGCAGAATTAAAAGCTCAAGGCTATCGTTATGCTGTTGTGGATGCTGCAGACAACTCTCAATTAGCCGTATTAGCAGAAGCCATTGCTGACTTTAAACTTGTTACTGGTGGTTCGGGCTTAGGTGCTTATATGGCAGCACGTTTAAGTGGTGGTAAAAAAGGTACGAATGCTTTTGTTCCAAACAAAGCAAAAACTGTAGTGTTATCAGGATCTTGTTCAGTGATGACCAATAAACAGGTGAATACATATAAAGCGAAAGCAAGTCATATCTATCTCGATGTGCAGCAAGCATTAAATAATGCAAATTACGCTGATGAGCTTTATACAGAAGTAGTAAAACACTTGAATGAACCTTTAGCACCAATTGTTTATGCAACCGTGCCACCAGAAAAACTACATGAAATCCAAGCAAAATTTGGTGGCGATAAAGCCAGCCATGCTATTGAGAACACCTTTGCTAAATTAGCACAACGCTTAAAAACTGAAGCGGGGGTAGTCAATTTCATTACTGCAGGTGGCGAAACCTCTAGTATTGTGGTTCAACAATTAGGTTTTACAGGCTTCCATATAGGCAAACAAATTGCACCAGGTGTGCCTTGGTTAAAAGCATTAGATGAAGATATTTCTGTTGCATTAAAATCAGGCAACTTTGGTAAAGAAGATTTCTTTGAATATGCACAAGGTATGTTGTTATGACAGATTTAGCGCAAAAAGAACTTATGGTACAACTGGGACGTTCTTTCTATGAGCGCGGTTATACTGTCGGTGGTGCAGGCAATTTGTCTGTGCGCCTTGATGAAAACCGTATATTAGTTACGCCAACAGGTTCTTCACTAGGGCGTTTAAAAGTAGAACGTTTGTCTGTAGTGGATATGGAAGGGAATCTACTTGAAGGTGATAAACCGTCAAAAGAATCCGTATTTCATTTGGCAATGTATCGTAAAAATCCAAAATGTAATGCTATTGTGCATTTACATAGTACTTATTTAACGGCTTTATCTTGTTTAGATAATTTAGATCCAAGTAATGCAATGAAAGCCTTTACACCTTATTACGTAATGCGAGTTGGGAAAATGCAAGTAATTCCTTACTATCGTCCAGGTTCACCAGAAATTGCCAGAGAACTCGGTGAACGAGCATTAACGGGTAAAGCATTTTTATTAGCTAATCATGGTGTTGTCGTTACGGGATCTGATTTATTAGATGCATCTGATAATACTGATGAGCTAGAGGAAACTGCAAAATTATTCTTCATTTTACAAGGTCAAAAAGTCCGCTATCTCACAGATGAAGAAGTGAAAGATTTAGAAAATAGAGGAAAATAAAATGCCTAAATTTGCTGCGAATTTAACAATGATGTTCAACGAAGTGCCATTTTTAGATCGTTTTGAAGCTGCGGCTAAAGCAGGCTTTAAATATGTAGAATTCTTATGGCCTTATGATTATAACGCTGAACAACTAAAAGAAATTTTAACGAATAATCATTTAAAAGTAGTGTTATTTAATACTGCCGCAGGTGATGTTCCTAAAGGTGAATGGGGGCTTTCTGCGATTCCTGGCCGTGAAGCTGATGCCCGTCGTGATATTGATAAAGCCCTAGAATATGCGATTGCATTAGGTTGCCCAACCGTTCATGTCATGGCTGCGGTAGTCCCTGAAGGTCAAGATCGAGAAGCTTATAAAAAAACCTTCATTGAAAATCTGCATTATGCATCAGAAAAATTTAAACCTTATGGTATCAATATTTGCTTGGAAGCATTAAGCCCAGAAGTTAAACCAAATTATTTCTTAAAAAGCCAATATGACACATTAGAAATCGTTGATTTAGTGAATCGTGACAATGTGTTTGTACAACTTGATTATTTCCATGCACAAAATGTGGACGGAAATCTTGCTCGTCTAACTGATAAATTAAAAGGTCGTTTTTCACATGTTCAAATCGCATCTGTACCAGATCGCCATGAGCCTGATGAAGGTGAAATTAATTATCAATATATCTTTGATAAATTAGATGCTATTGGTTATGACGGCTATGTAGGTTGCGAATATAAACCTCGAGCTGAAACGACTGCTGGTTTAGAGTGGTTTCAAAAATATCAAAACCGTTAGGGATTAACCTAACTTATTTAATTAAAGTGCGGTAGATTTCACAAAATTTTAGAAAATTTGACCGCACTTTTTTAATACTTCGTGAAGTGGAGTTTTTTTATGTCTAATGAAATGCTTATTTTGATCGGCGTTGTGAGTGTAATTGCATTACTTCTTATTATGATTAAAGGCAAAGTGCATCCATTTGTTGCATTGGGCTTAGTGAGTATTGCCGTAGCACTTGCTGCTGGGATTCCGATGGGAAAAGTGGTTCCAACCTTGATTAGTGGTATGGGCGGAACTTTAGGGAGTGTTGCTCTGATCGTTGGTCTTGGGGCGATGCTCGGTAAAATCATCGAAAAATCCAATGGTGCGGATGTTCTTGCCTCATGGTTACTGGAGAAATTCGGTGAAAAACGTGCGCCGTTTGCGTTAGCCATGACAGGGTTTATTTTTGGTATTCCTGTATTCGTAGATGTTGGCTTTATCGTTTTAATTCCAATTATCTTCAGTGTAGCTCGCCGTGTTGGTGGTAATATGTTGGTTTATGCATTACCCATTGGCTTATCGATGCTCACCGTACATGTATTAATGCCGCCTCATCCAGGTGTCGTTGCTGGTGCTCAAGTATTAAATGCAGATATTGGTTTAGTGTTAGGTTTAGGCTTTATCGCAGCATTACCTGCGGTATTAATTGGTCAAATTTTTATTCCGTTCTTTACAAAAAATAACTTTGTCCAAATCCCTGCATCAACAGATTTAATTGATTATCAAAAACAAGTAGCTAAAGACGCGAATGGATTACCATCATTTGCGACAGTGTTAAGCATGATTGTGTTACCTTTGATATTAATCATGTTAGGTACCGTGACTGCCACAACATTACCTAAAGAAAATGTCGTACGTGAATTTTTCAGTATGGTAGGTGCATCACCCTTTGCATTATTACTTGCGGTATGCCTCTCCTCTTATGTTTTAGGACTTCGTCGTGGTTGGGGTAAAGATCAACTTGAAGAAATCTTAAACTCAGCTTTAGCTCCTATTGCGGGTATTATTTTAATTACTGGTGCTGGTGGTATGTTTGGTAAAGTATTAGATGCTAGTGGTGTGGGTAAAGCACTTGCAGATGTTTTATCAAGTACTGGTTTACATGTTTTAACATTAGGATTTATTCTTGCCGCATTATTACGTGCCGCACAAGGTTCAGCTACAGTTGCCGTAATTACTACAGCAACGATTCTCGCTCCGGCAATTACAGCTGCTGGTTATACGGGCATTCAAGCAGCCTTAGTAACCGCAGCGATTGGTGCTGGTTCAATGACCTTATCTCATGTCAATGACTCATTATTCTGGGTATGGACAAAATTCTTTGGCATTACGATTAGCCAAGGATTACGAACCTGGACGATTTTAACGACCATTTATGGCGCTATCGCCTTTGCTGTGGTTAGCTTAATGTGGATTTTTGTATAAATTATTGAAGGCAGACTTAAGTCTGCCTTTTTCTTTTGAGGATATTGTTATGTTAAAAACATCTTTACTTGCTTTATCTCTATTTTCTTTATTATCAATGGCTCAGGCACAAGATGACATGCCTCAAGCTCCACTCAAAGTTAATGCCACTTTATTAGCTGAGGTAACTGCTCAAGGTCAGAAAGTCAATGCAGTGGCTTTGGAATATGAAGACAATGTTCTATCAGGTAGTGACTTAAGACAAATTTATCAAATTTCGACCGCACTTGATAATAAAGAAAAGGAATCTCGTTCCGTACTTAATGCTTATGTGAATGATGCTGCAGAAATTACTTCAACACCTAAAGCCGGGCGTTTCGTGATTATTGAATTAGATACTCAGGATAAAAATGCAGATTTGTATTCTGTTAAAACGGAAAATGATAAACCCATGCAGTTTCGGGCGAAAGACAAAGATGGAAAAGTGATAAATATAGAAAAAACACAAAATATTAAGGTTCCTGAATATTATCAAGATCGTTTGGTGTATCAAATTGCTCAAACAGGATATTTAAAATTAACTAATGGTAAAACCTTAGATAAATCCCAAGTAACACAACATGCAACAAAAGATCATGTTAAAACCTCCTTTATTGATGATTTCAAAGCTCAAAAAGTTTTTTTACATGACCATAATAATATTCTGAATTATCGTGTTTATATTCCTAAATTAAAACAATCTAAAAAATATCCATTGACTATTTTTCTTCATGGATCAGGACAAGTAGGAACAGATAATATGGCTCATATTGTGGCTAATAAAGGAGCCATTTCTACTTTGCAATATGAACCAGGTTTTGTATTAGCACCTCAATATGGATCAGTATTTGATCCTTTTGATGATGTTAATAAAGGCCATAAAGGTGGAATTCATTGGCAAACTGATAATCGCCAAGAATTAGTGCTAAAAATGATTGATGATACTTTAAAAGCTAATGCCCAAATTGATCGTCATCGTATTTATTTAGTGGGGCTTTCCCGTGGAGCAGAAGGTGCATTACAACTTTTATTAAAACGTCCACAATTTTTTGCAGGCGCAATTTTAGCAAGTGGCCGAGAGGCTTATACTATTGAGTGGATGAATGGTAATGCTAATAAAACTAATTTAGCTGCGATTAAAGATGTACCTATTTGGTTCTTCCATAGTAAAGAAGATAAAGTATCACCAGTTCAAGGCTCTCGAATTAACTACCAAATTCTGACTCAAGAATTACAGGCTTCACATATGAAATATACAGAATTCACAATGCAATCAGCAGGTGATAATGGAATTGTGAATGCTAGTGCACATAATACTTGGGATGCAGTATTTAATAGCCCAGAAGTTATGAAATGGTTACTTAATCAAAAATTGACAAAGTAATTTAATTACACATCTCATTGAAGTAGAGCGTTTAAAAATAGGAATTACAATTCAAGGAACCAATATACTAAATTCTAAAAATCATCTATAAATTTGAAACAATGAGGGAAATAAAAAGTGCGGTTAAATTTGCGAAAATTTAACCG
>NZ_AJSX01000011.1 GCF_000262245.1 Pasteurella bettyae CCUG 2042 | reverse complement strand
CAAAGAGTTCATCGCTTGCCCTAAATGTCGGGTACAACACAAGCCTTATTATATTTCTACACGTAAGCAATGGCGCTGCAAACATTGTAATCACACTTTTAGTGTCACTTCTGGCACCATTTTTGCTAATCGCAAGAAACCAATTAAGGTTTATCTGTATGCTTTAATGGAGTGGGTAAATGCTGTCAAAGGCTTATCTTCCCTTCAATTAGCACGTAATGCAAAACTTAATCCTCGCACGGCATTTGTTTTATCACATAAATTCCGCAAGGCATTATTAGAAAGTCGTGATATGAAACCACTTTCAGGTGTAGTGGATATGGACGGTACTTATGTTCATCCTGCACCACGTAAAGCAAACAAGAAATCTGACCGTATTGACTATCGTTTAAAGGGAAATCAGAATCCGGATAAACGTTGTGTCATGGTTGCACGTGAGCATTATTCAACAGAAGAAAAAGCCAGTAATGCGCTGCATTGTGGGGCAAAACGCTCTCACGTTTTTGTGGCGCATACGGAATCGCAATCGGTAGTGAAAAGTTTTGCCGATAAGTTCATTAAACCTAATACACAAATCAATACCGATGAAAGCACGGCTTATGATGTCTTGTTGCCTTACTATAACTTGAGAACTGTAAACCATAAAGAAGAATATCGCAGTGACTTAGGTGTAACAAACAATCAGGCTGAAAGTTTATTCAGTCGTTTCAAACGTATGTACTACGGACAAGTTCACCGAATTAGCAATGAATACCTACTTAACTATGCTAATGAAATTGCGTACCGTGAGGACAATCGCCGTACCTCAAATAAAGCGCAGTTTATTGATGTATTAAGTCGATGCTTGAAAACCACCAACGATAACAATGAATGGTGCAGTTATTGGCAACGTAAAATTATTCATCAAGAAGTGATTTGGCAGTAGATATATGGCATATAACCTAGATAAGAAGCTCAAAGAATTTGAGTTTGAACGTAAACAGGTATTGCATCATCTTGCGTTACTTGATGCGAACATTGCCACACTAAAACGTGCTATTGAGCTTACGCAACAGGAAAGTGATGTAGCT
>NZ_AJSX01000010.1 GCF_000262245.1 Pasteurella bettyae CCUG 2042 | reverse complement strand
GGGAACAAAAATTTCTTTGCAACCTTTTTTTTAGAAAAATTTCAAAATTGTTTTTAAATGCTGTTTTTTTACTCGACTTACTTAGACTATCTATTAATTTAACTTCATTTTCAACTTAAACGTTTAACACAATTAACTCTTTAAATCCCCATAAATTAATCATATATTCAAATGTTTTATCTAACTCAAAAAGCTTAGTACAAAATATAAGATTTTGGGTATTGGTAGGTTTTGCTTGAATATCAATTGTTGATAAAAGATATTTAACCCGTTTTGCGATAGCATAACCAGGATCTAAAAAATACTTTACTTGAGGCAAACATAATTGGATTTCTTCTTTAATTAGAGGAAAATGAGTACATCCTAAAATAACTGAATCTAATTTATCCAATGCTATCCATGGTTCAAGTTCTTTTTTCAATGTAATCAAATCCACAGAATGTCCATGCAATTTTTGTTCAGCAATTTCTGCTAACTTAGTTGAACCAATTTTCTCTACTTTACAATTAGTCGCATATTTTTTAATAAGCTCATCAACATAAGATCTTTGGATGGTGCCTTTTGTTGCTAATAATCCAATTTGTTTGGTTTGTGAAATTTCTGTTGCAGGTTTTATCGCAGGGACAGTTCCGACGATAGGGATTGAGAAAGTTTCTCTCAAAGCGGGTAAGACCACAGTACTTGCTGTATTACAAGCAATTACGATGAGATCTAGAGGATAGGTTCCGTTAATTTTCCCACAAACAGTTAATGTTCTTTGGATAATTAATTCTTCACTTTTCTCTGAAAATGGAAAAAATGCATTATCAAAACAATACAGATAGTGGCAATTGGGCAAAAGCTCTTTTACTTCTCTGTATACACTAAATCCGCCCACACCAGAATCAAAGAAGAGAATAGTTGGTTGATTTTCTACCATTATGGTTTACCTATAAAATTTTCCAAAATATCACCGCACTTTTATGCATTGCTATAAATCTCACGGTTATTTAACCATCGTTTAATTAACAATTCAGAAAGTTCAGGATATTGGATAATAAGCTGTTTAGCATAATATTGTACGCTAGGTATCATTTTGCGATCTCGCATGAGATTGGCTATTTTAAATTCTGCTATACCTGTTTGCTTTGTACCTAAAACTTCACCAGGACCTCGAATTTCTAAATCTTTTTCAGATATTACAAACCCATCTTGGCTATCACGCAAGACTTGTAAACGTTTTTGTGAAATTTTTCCTAATGGCGGTTTATACATTAGTACACAGAAAGATGCAGTGCTCCCTCGTCCAACTCGCCCTCTGAGCTGATGAAGTTGTGATAACCCCAAGCGTTCTGCATTTTCAATAATCATTAAACTAGCATTGGGCACATCGACACCGACTTCAATCACTGTAGTTGCAACTAATAAATCTAATTCAGCAGCTTTAAAACTTGCCATAATGTTTTGTTTTTCAGCTGGCTTCATCCGGCCATGTACTAATCCAATACGTAAGTGCGGTAATGCTTTTTGTAAATCTTCTGCTGTTGCCTCTGCCGCCTGCGCTTCCAGTACTTCACTTTCATCTATTAAAGTGCAAACCCAGTACACTTGTCGATTTTCATTAGTACAAGCATTATGCACTCGAGCCACAATTTCTGCACGCCGTTCCTCTGATACAACCACTGTTTTAATTGGGGTCCGCCCTGGTGGTAATTCATCAATTATTGAGGTATCTAGATCAGCATAAACAGTCATTGCTAGCGTTCGAGGAATAGGTGTGGCAGTCATAATTAATTGATGTGGATAATAACCCGCACTTTCACCTTTTTCACGTAACATTAAACGTTGATGGACACCAAAACGATGCTGTTCATCAATGATGACGAGAGCTAAATCTGGAAATTCCACTTCTTCTTGAAATAATGCATGTGTTCCAACTACCATTTGTACATCTGCATTTTTAATCCGTTCAAGTTCAGTTTGACGTGCTTTACCTTTTACTTTACCCGCTAACCATCCTACTTGAATACCTAAAGGCTCAAACCAGCGACGAAAATTCTCTGCATGTTGTTCTGCTAAGATCTCAGTGGGTGCCATTAAAGCAACTTGTTTACCATTATCAATTGCCATTAATGCGGCAAGGGCTGCAACTAAAGTTTTTCCAGAGCCAACATCCCCCTGGACTAAACGCATCATCGGATAATTTTTCGATAAATCCTTTTCAATATCTTGTGTCACTCTTGCCTGAGCATTCGTTGGATGAAAAGGTAAATTATCAAGAAAACGTTGCTTCAAATCTGTTTGATAATGTAGAGGTAAGGCTGTAAATTGCTGTGTACCCAACCGCACTTTTTGCATCGCCAAGTTATGTGCTAATAATTCTTCAAAAATCAACCGCACTTGTGCTGGATGTTGCCCTTTTTCTAAGGTCTCCAAGGAAACATCTGGTGGAGGGCGATGTAAAAACCGAATCGCTTCTTTTAGACTAAATGGATAGGGATTAAATTCATTAGGTAAAATTTCTGCTACTTGAATTTTATCAAGTAAAGCTAATGCTTGATCCGTCAATTTACGTAATGAAGTTTGTTTCAATCCTTCTGTTGTAGAATAGATAGGTGTTAAGTTTTCTTCTAATTTAATAGGCTGATTATCTAGAATAATTTGATATTCAGGATGATGAATTTCAGCCATAAAACGCCCACGTTTAATTTCCCCAAAGGCTTTAACTCTAGTACCAATTTGGAAACTATTACGCATTCCTGCATTAAAATTAAAAAAACGTAACATAATTTTTGATGAACCATCTGACAAGCTCACCGTTAATATCGGACGACGTCCAAATTGTACTTCACAAGTTTGCACTAAACCTTCAATTGTAGCATATTCATCGGGACGTAAATCTAAAATAGGAGTAATACGAGTTCTATCTTCATAGCGTATAGGAAGATGAAATAATAAGTCTTGAAGATTATTAATGCCAATACGACTTAATTTCGCTGAAACAGCTGTCCCTACACCTGAAAGTGCAGTGAGAGGAACTACATCAAGAAGTTGGTTGTTCATACTAATCTATTCATTAATGTTACGTTGAACAGACTGAACACCAGAAAGGCTTTGAATCTTACGGATAATATATGCTAAATGTTTAGTATCTTTAGCCGTTAACGTCAAGGTAACTAGATACTCGTGCTCCTCTCCATTTTCTGTCCAAATACTATAAATATTACTTTTAGCTGAGGAAATTGCCGCCATTAAATTTGCTAATGCTTTAGGTTCATTCATGATCCTAATATTTAATTCTGTTTCAAATTCCGTGTAATCATCACAAGGTTCCCATTCAACTTTAATTTGCGGATCTTTTTGTAAGTTACGACGTTTTAAATTTGAACACAACTCATGGTGAATTACTAATCCCTTACCAGGTATTGAATAACCAATGATAGGATCACCAGGAATAGGATGACAGCATTTAGCAAAATCAATTAATAATCCTTCAATACCTTTAATAGGCAAACAAGCTTGATTATGAAGTTCTTCAACATTTTTCTCAATTTCAATAGGTTGACCACATAGATGGCGAGCAATTGTAGAACTTAATTGATTACCTAAACCAATCTCTGCTAATAAATCATCAAAATTATTGAGATTAAGTTGATCTAATAATTGATCGACTAATTTTTGATCCAAATCTTCGAATTGTTTGCCCGCCAAAACATGCAATAATTGGCGTTTACCTAGATTGACTGCTTCTTCATAACGTAAAGTTTTTAACGTTTGGCGAATTTTATTTCTCGCTCGCCCCGTCACTACAAAATTTAACCAGCTCTCATTTGGTGTCGCTGTTGGTGAGGTTATTATTTCTACTGTTTGCCCTGAACGTAGTGGTTGTGATAATGAATAAACTTCACGATCGACTTTTGCCCCAATACAAGTACTGCCAATTGAAGTATGTACGGCATAAGCGAAATCTATTGGTGTTGCTCCAGCAGGCAACTCAATAATACGCCCTTTAGGTGTAAACACATAAATTTCATCAGAAAATAAATCGGATTTAACACTTTCAATAAATTCAAAAGAATTACCCGCACTTTGCTGTAGCTCAATAATACTTTGTAACCAATGCTGTGCTTTAATTTGTGCTGTAGTACTATCATTTTTACCATCAGGTTTATAAATCCAGTGTGCAGTCACACCCAATTCGGCAATTAAATTCATTTCTTCAGTCCGAATTTGGATCTCAACAACGACACCTCTAGGTCCAATTGTGGAAGTATGCAACGCTTGATAACCATTAGCTTTAGGTACTGCAATATAATCTTTAATCATACCTGAACGAGGTTTGAACAAATTATGCATCTGCCCTAAGACTCGATAACAATTATCAACTGAATCTACGATAATACGAAAATTAGAAATATCCATAATCGAACGAAATTGTTGATTTTTTGACCGCATATTTTGATAAATATAAAATAGTGGTTTTTCTTCGATAAATACACGTGCTGGAATACCAACTTCGGATAATCTATTCTGAATAGATTCAAGTAAAGGATGAACTAATTCCTGACGAGTATTGCGTGCGATTTCAATCACTTTATTTAATACAGCATAACGTTGAGGATGCATGGCTTGGAAACATAAATCCTCTAATTCATTCTTTACACGCTCAATACCAAGACGATGAGCCAAAGGGCTGTAAATTTCTAAGGTTTCTTTCGCTATTCGACGACGTTTCTCTGGACGTAAAGCCCCTAAAGTACGCATATTATGGGTGCGGTCGGCTAATTTGATTAATACCACACGAATATCTTTCGTCATGGCTAAAATCATTTTACGGAAACTTTCTGCTTGAGCTTCTTGACGTGTTCTAAATTTTAATTTATCGAGTTTAGAAACACCATTGACAATTTCGGCAACACTTTTGCCAAATTCTTTCGTTAGCTGTTCTTCAGTATAAGGCGTATCTTCAATAACATCATGTAATAATGCTGCCATGATAGCTTCATGGTCTAAACGCATATCAGCAATAATTGATGCTACCGCTACAGGATGGGTAATATATGGCTCGCCACTTGAACGAAACTGACCTTCATGGGCATCTCGTGCAACCACAAAGGCTCGTTTAATTAGCTCAATGTGCTCTGGAAGTAAATAGTCTTGGATAATTTTGTCTAATGGTTCAAAAAGATACACGAGATACCTACCTTATTACAAAATGTCAGACAACGAGCCAACGAATAATAAAAATTTAACTATTCAGATAATAGAGAAACAGCGTTTAATTCTACTTTCTCTTGTTCTAATGCTTCCTGACGTTCTTGAGCATTCATAATGTCATTATCAATTAAACCTTTTTCAATTTCACGTAATGCGATAACTGTCGGTTTATCATTATCTTCTGGCACTAAAGGTTCACGAGCATGTAATTGTAATTGTCTTGCACGACGAGCCGCAGTTAAGATTAAATCAAAACGGTTGCCAATTTTTTCAACAGCATCTTGTACTGTTACACGAGCCATATTCTACTCCGTTGGGTTTATTACTAAGGATGATAAATAATTGAATTGTTTATATTACTAAAATATAACCTATTTTGCTAGTAATTGATTAATTAAGCCTTTATTTTGCTCACTTTGATAACTAATCGTCAATTTTTCTGCTCTCAAAATATGCTGTAGGTCTGTCAGTGCTTGGTTAAATTCATCATTGATAATCACATAATCATATTCATGATAATGTGAAATTTCATCTATGGCTTTTGACATACGTTCGGCAATCACTTCTGAACTATCCTGCCCACGTCCAATTAAACGCTTTTCTAATTCTGCTAAAGAAGGCGGAAGAATAAAAATACTTTTTACACTAGGTAATTTTTTACGAATTTGTTGTGCACCTTGCCAATCAATATCGAGAAATACATCAATTCCTTGTGCTAAATTTTCCTTAATTGCAGGAAGAGATGTGCCATAATAATTTCCCCCAAATACTTTAGCATATTCAAGAAAAACGCCATCTTTAATTAGTGCTTCAAATTCTTCTACAGTAACAAAATGATAATGTACGCTATTCTGTTCACCAGGGCGAGGTTTTCTTGTGGTATGAGAGACAGAAACCATCATTTTATGTGTAGTATCTTGTGCTAATAATGCTGATATGAGCGATGACTTCCCGGCTCCACTTGGCGCTGAAATGATATATAAATTTCCTTGAAACATAAAATTGACCTCTATAAAAATAGAGATCATTATGCCTATAATTCATAAAAAATACAGCGATTAGTGCGGTTATTTTTATAAAATTTTTATTTTATCTTACATTTATAAAAAACTATTTTTGTCAATACTCATTTCGTAACAAATATTAATGAAGAATATTGACATAGATCACAAAAAAACTATCTGCTCTCGTTTAACTCATAGTCTCGTTTCGAATATAAAAAAAACCATGTTATACTTCAAGAATGACGGGAAATTAGGCTAGTTTCTATGTTTGATGAACCGTGATAATTTTGTTTAACTTACATTATAGGTGAAAATCTTATGGCAATTAAAATTGGTATCAATGGTTTCGGCCGTATTGGTCGTATCGTATTTCGTGCAGCACAACAACGTGATGACATTGAAGTTGTAGGTATTAACGACTTAATTGACGTTGAATATATGGCATATATGTTAAAATACGATTCAACTCATGGTCGTTTTGACGGTTCAGTAGAAGTTAAAGATGGCAACTTAGTTGTTAATGGTAAAACAATCCGCGTAACAGCTGAACGTGATCCTGCAAACCTAAATTGGGGAGCAATCGGTGTTGATATCGCCGTTGAAGCAACTGGTTTATTCTTAACTGATGAAACAGCTCGTAAACACATCACTGCGGGTGCTAAAAAAGTTGTTATGACTGGTCCTTCAAAAGATGCAACTCCAATGTTCGTACGTGGTGTTAACTTCTCTGCATATGCAGGTCAAGACATCGTTTCAAACGCTTCATGTACAACTAACTGCTTAGCACCTTTAGCACGTGTTATTCATGAAACTTTCGGTATTAAAGATGGTTTAATGACAACAGTTCATGCAACTACAGCTACGCAAAAAACCGTAGATGGTCCATCAGCTAAAGACTGGCGTGGTGGTCGTGGTGCATCACAAAACATTATCCCTTCATCAACTGGTGCTGCTAAAGCCGTAGGTAAAGTATTACCGGCATTAAACGGTAAATTAACTGGTATGGCATTCCGTGTTCCTACGCCAAATGTCTCTGTTGTTGACTTAACAGTTAACTTAGAAAAACCAGCAGCATATGACGTAATCAAAAAAGCGATCAAGGATGCAGCTGAAGGTAAAACATTCAATGGCGAATTAAAAGGTGTTTTAGGCTATACTGAAGATGCTGTAGTTTCTACAGACTTTAACGGTTGTGCATTAACATCTATCTTTGATGCTGATGCAGGTATCGCATTAACAGATACATTTGTAAAATTAGTATCTTGGTACGATAACGAAACAGGTTATTCAAACAAAGTATTAGACTTAGTTGCTCACATTCATAACTACAAAGGTTAATCCTTTACTCGTCAATAAAACCGCTCATAATGAGCGGTTTTTTATTTACAGAATTTTTAGAATTTAATCCATAAAAAAACCGCACAAAAGTGCGGTTTAATTTCAATTAATTTTTCTTACCAGTGACTATGATGATGGTAACCATAACCAATACTAGGCACTAATACCACATTGCCAGGGTGATAACTACGACGAGTATTAAAACGCTCATCAGCAGCCTGCTTATCACTCACATTCATTGGCGTCTCTACTTCAGGTTGTTCTTTTACTTTTTTACTCACAGGCACAGTATTACCACTATAAACTTTGTTTTGATAAGCTTGTACTGATTGCATATCTAAAGGTGCTTGAGGTTGATATTCTGGCTGTGAAGAACAAGCTGACATGCCTAAAACAGCACTCCCTAATAAGATTATTTTTGCTTTCATTGAGTTATTCCAATATTCATTATTGACATATGACTGAAGATAAAATCTTTGTTTTATCTTTAACATTTCTCGTTGCAAGCCCACGTCCATATTTAGCTTCATCATCTTGTACTTGCTTAGATAAATTTGGATCATTAATATTAAACACAGGAGCATATTGCATATTTTTAGCTCCATTTTTATCTGATACATTAGCTCCAATTATACTTGCATAATACTCATTAGATGAATTTCCCATATAATAGGTTGTGGAATCTGTTAGATCCACACCATGTTGAGATTTAAATCCTCTGCAAATACCCGCACCTGATTCATAAATGGTATGAGAATTATGATTCTCGCTTATTTCATAAAGCTCAAATTCAATACTATTTGCTAATAAATGGGCATCATTTGAATTATCAGGATTTAAAGACTCTGAATTTTCTCTACTGACATAAGTTTTTTCTACTTTTTCATGCCCTGAACCAAAAATATTTGCTGAAATATCTTTTGCTTTAATAGTAGTTGCATCTTCTGAAATATGCACAGAAACATCTTTAGCAACACTATAGGTAGATAAAATCAATAATATCAATGAGATAGAAAATGTTAAGTTTCGCATTTTGACTCTACTATTGGTAAACAATCAAATTCATATAATTCTAGTGGTAAATTATCTGGATCCCTAAAAAAAGTAAATTTTTTACCAGTTAATTCATCAATGCGAATATCTTCGCATTCCACCTGCTTACTTCTTAGATATCGTACTGCTTCATCAATATCATCTACTTTAAATGCCAAATGACGTAATCCACAAGCCTCTGGATGGCTAAGCCGTTTGGGTGGATTGGGAAAAGAAAACAGTTCAAGTTGACTGCTATCTGGAAAACAAAGATCTAATTTATAACTATCACGAGAAGAACGATATGTTTCTTCTATTATTCTAGCACCTAAGATCTCAGTATAAAATGCCTTTGACTTTTGATAATCAGATACAATAATGGCGATATGATGGAATCCATTAAGCAACAATGCCATATTTTATATCCTTAATATAGCTAAAATTTAGCCTTTTCCTCATAATAGCATAAATATACTTCGAAAATAAATAACAAAAAATATTATTTATTTTCAATTGTAGGCACTAAAGTTTTATGCTTTTCTATCTCTTGTTCCGCTAATGCATCACGGGCAGAACGAATGCTTTTTTCAATTAAATCGCGTTTGGGATCATCTTGAGGTAATAATTTTAACATCATCGCCCAAGTTACCGCTGCCATTTTATAATCTTCATTTTCAAAATAATTAAAAGCTAATAAGCTTAATACTTGAAGGTTGCTATGATCTTTACGAATGACTTCTTTTAATAACTCACTACCTTTAGCCTTATCTGATGCATCTACAGAAAACATTAATGTTCTTGCATAAGACAACTTATATTCTGTATTTTCAGGCTGCAATTCTGATGCTTTAGCATAACTTGTATGAGCCAACTCGCCATTATTTAATGCCGTACCAAGTTGACCTAACATCCACCAATCATCAGCATTATTAGGAGATTTCATTAATTTAATGCGTAATGCAGTGGCAAATTGTTGTAATTCTTTATCATCTAGAGGTTTAGTTTGTTCCTCTTTAAGACGCTCATAGAAATAAGGCAATTTTTCATAACTTCTTGCCATCATTTCTTCTGATTGCCAGCCACCCACTTTAAAATAAGTTATTCCAGCAATAATTCCAAGGAATAAGAAACCAGAAACGAACCACAATTTACTATAAGATTTTTTATCTTGTTTATCTTCCATGTTTTCTGGAATATCTTCTAATAAAGATTGTTGCAATTCTGTTTTTAATTGCTCTACATGATCTAATAAACCTTGTTTTTCATCGTTTTCAATTTCTTTTAAACGATCAAAATATAATGCTTTATTTAAAGTATCTCGCTTTGTGTCTTGGTCATTCTTAGATGTATTGCGTAATAATGGGTAAAAACAAATTAATGCAATAATTAATGTAAAAATGACCGCAGTTATTCCAAAAGTCATTATTTATTCCTTATCTTTTAATAAAGTGTCTAAACGTTTTTGTTCTTCTATTGATAATGTTTGTGAAGCTAAATTTGTTGATTCAGACGCTTTAATAGAAACTGATTTTGATTTTTTACGGAATACAAAGCCTAATCCTAGTAAAACCAATAAAACAGGCAATACCCATAACAAAATAGTCGCCGCAGTAATGGGAGGATTATAAGTCACAAAATTACCATAACGCTCTACCATATATTGCACAACGTCTTGTTTAGACTTACCTTCTTGCAATAATTCAAATACTTTTTCACGCATATCAATGGCAATTACTGCATTAGAATCTGCAATATTATTATTTTGGCATTGTGGGCAACGTAATTCTTGCGTTAATGTATGATAGTCATTTTCTTGTTTTTCTGAGCTAAAATTAAAAGCATCAATAGCGGCAAAACTAGGCAAGCTCACAGCACCAATCATCACTAAAAGTGCGGTTAATTTTTTCATTATTTTGTCCCTTCTAATAATTTATTATAGATAGGTGCTAATGTTTCTTTCCAGATTTTATCAGTCACATCACCTGTATGGCGATAATGAATAATACCTTGTCCATCAACAATAAACGTTTCAGGTGCACCATAAACACCTAAATCAAGCGCTAATGAGCCTTTTTCATCTTTAATCACAAGCTTATAAGGATTATTCAAATCTTTAAGCCATTTAATCGCTTTATCCGTTTGATCTTTATAATCCACACCTATCATATTAATGCCTTGTTTAGCTAATTCATTTAAGTATTGATGTTCAGCGTAACAAGTAGGACACCACGTTGCCCAAACATTAATTAAAACAGGTTTACCTTGACGGAAAATTTCAGAAGTATATTGTTTATCCTCTAATAACCCTTGCATTGTTTTTTCAGGCACAGGTTTGCCAATTAAAGCAGATTCTAAATTCTTAGGGTCATCCCCAGCTGCATTACGTTGTAGTTGCACTACAAAAGCAATAACTAATGCAAGAAAAATAATTAAAGGAAGATAAAGTTTTTTATTCATTCTTATACCTAATTGAAGAACATCAATACGTAATGCATACGTACCTAATAAATAGCTATTTTTTCAGTAAGTTAGAAAATCTGTAACGACGGTCAAACATACAGAGTAAACCACCTAATGCCATAAATAAGCCGCCAAACCAAATCCAGCGAACAAAAGGCTTATAATATAAACGTAATGCCCAAGAGTTATCATCTAACTTTTCACCAAGTGCCACATAAAGATCTCGTGTAAATCCCCAATCAATTGCAGCTTCGGTCATAGACATACGGCTTACTGTATAGAAGCGTTTTTCAGCGTATAAAGTATTTTCGAGTTTTCCATCTTTGCTAATGTCTACTTTAGCTTTACCACCTATATAGTTTGGACCATTTGATGTTTCAACACCTTGGAATTTATATTGATAACCTGCAATTTCTACGGCATCACCAGTTTTCATGCGAACATCACGTTCAATATTAAAGTTTTGGCTAAAAGCTATGCCCCATACGGTCATTGCTACACCGAGGTGAGCCAACAACATTCCCCAATGTGATCGAGAAAGTTTAGTCATGCCTTCAATCAAACCAGTACGGTGAGTCGCTCGTTGTTTTAATTCATAAAAACTAAGTAAAACAATGATCACAACCATCATGCTGCCCAATACAACGCTGACAGTCAATTTGTTACCAATAAAATAAGGTAATGCAAAGCCCAAAATCACCATTAAAACTAAACTAATAATGACCGGTGTGTGAATTGCTGAAAATTCATCTCGACGCCATTTAACCAATGGACCAATACCTAATAATACAGCAAAAGGTGTCATAATAATTAGGAACATTTTATCAAAGAATGGTGCACCAATAGAAATGGAACCCAAACCAATTTGTTTATGTACTAATGGTAATAGCGTACCTAATAACACCACTGCAAGTGCGGTCATTAATAAAATATTATTAAGTAACAGCATAGATTCTCGAGAATAACGTTCAGCATTATCTCTTGAACGAATTTGACTCCCCTTATAAGCATAAAGTGTTAAAGAGCCCCCAATCACCACAATTAAATAGGCCAAAATATATAAGCCACGAGTAGGATCTGAAGCAAAGGTATGTACGGATACCAAGACGCCTGAACGGACTAAGAAGGTTCCCAATAAACATAATGAGAATGCTAAAATAGCAAGTAATACTGTCCAAGCCTTAAATGAACTACGTTTTTCAGTTACCGCTAATGAATGTAATAAGGCTGTTCCAGCTAGCCATGGCATTAATGAAGAGTTTTCTACAGGATCCCAAAACCAGAAGCCACCCCAGCCTAATTCATAGTAAGCCCAAAATGACCCTAAAGTGATACCTAGGGTTAGAAATATCCAAGCCGCCATTGTCCAAGGGCGAGACCAATGAGCCCAAGCGCTATCTAAACGTCCAGTGATTAAAGATGCGATAGCAAAAGCAAAAGCGACTGAGAAACCCACATACCCCATATAAAGCAATGGCGGATGAAAAATTAACCCCACATCCTGCAACATTGGATTTAACTCTCTACCATCTACAGGTAAATCAGGAAAAGTACGAATAAATGGATTTGAAGTAAAAATGATAAATATTAAAAATCCAACACTCACTAACCCCATAATACCCAGTACACGAGCGACGGCTTCTTGTGGTAGCTGTTTACTGAAAATAGCTACCGCTACACTCCATAAACTTAATAGCCAGATCCATAATAATAATGAGCCTTCATGCGATCCCCAAACTGCGGAAAGACGATATTCAACAGGTAATCGACTATTGGAGTTATTAACTACATATTGGATTGAAAAATCATTCACAGCAAAGGCATAAAATAATGCACCAAATGCTAAACTCAAACAGATAAATAATGCATAAGTCATTGGACGAGCCAATGACATAAGTTGTTTATTTCCTTTTTCAGCACCCCATAAAGGAAAATAGGCTAATAAAATAGATATTGCTAAGCCAAGTGCTAAAGAAAAATTACCTAACTCAGGAATCATTTACTACCTTCTTTTTGAGTATTTGCTTCAGTATTTAACATTTTTGCTGCACGATCTCGCTCACTTTCTCCATGCATATCCTTTTGAGTCACCCCAGCGCCTTTATGCACACTTTCTAATTTTTCACTAAGATCAGGTGGAACATAATTTTCATCATGCTTGGCTAATACTTCACTTGCCACTAATAAGGTTGGTTCTTTTAATACCCCTTGAACTACGATACCTTGCCCTTCACGAAATAAATCAGGCAAGATGCCTTCATATTCAACAGTAATTTCAGGTCCGATATCATCCACATTAAAGGTGACTTTTAAACTTTTTGGATCACGATGAACAGACCCTTCTACCACCATGCCGCCAACACGAATACGTTGTCCAACTTGAGGTATTGCATTAGGATCATTATTCTTTCCATTCACCACTTCTGAAGGCGTATAAAATAAATCAATATTTTGACGTAATGCATATAACACTAAAGAAGAAGCGATAGTTACACCGATTAAAACAAATAGAATTATTGTTAATCTTGATTTACGTCTTGGATTCATAGCTTGCCTCGGGATTGTGTTGCTTGTAAGCGTTGTTCACGTAGCTCTTCACGTTTAATTTCACGGAATACAGCAGCTTTACCATGATAACTTTGTACTGCAAAAATCAAAATTGAGATTAGAGAAATGCCATAAGAAAGCCATACATAAAAGCCATAGCCCCCCATATTAAGAAAATCACTCCAAGATTCAAAAAACATATATCACTCCTAAAATAATCATAAAATTTTTTTATTTCTGACCGCACTTTTGAGTGCATTCCACTACTTTACTAAAGCTTTTACCCAAGGGCGTTTGCTATCTTCTTTTAATAGTTCTACTCGATAACGCACTAAGGTAAGCCAAATAGTTAATGCCATAAACCCAAAAATACTTAAAATCAATGGAATTAACATTGGTGTAGCAATTGAAGGTTTCTCAAACTTAGTGATGCTTGCACCCTGATGCAGGGTATTCCACCACTCTACTGAGAAATGAATAATAGGCAAATTAATCACCCCAACAATACATAAAATAGCTGCGGCTTTCATACCTGTTGCACGATCTTGGAAAGCCGAATATAACGCCATCACACCTAAATAGAGAAAAAATAAAATAAGTTCAGCCGTTAAGCGGGCATCCCATACCCACCATGTACCCCACATTGGTTTTCCCCAAATTGCGCCAGTGACTAATGCAAGAAAAGTAAATAATGCCCCAATAGGCGCCATTGCAATCACTGATAAATGAGCATTTTTAACTTGCCATACTAAACCAATAATGGCAGCCACCGCCATTGAACCATATACACACATTGACCAAATTGCGCTCGGTACATGCACATACATAATACGGAAACTATTACCTTGTTGATAATCTGCTGGTGCAAATGCTAAGCCCCAAACAAAAGCAATCGCTAATAAAGCAATAGCAATGAAGGCAAAAAATGGAATAAATTTTCCACATAAATAATATTGCGTTTCAGATTTTGCGTAAGGATGTAACCACTTCCACATGTTCTATTCCTTTCATTATTGGTCTAAACTAATTCTTAATGCAGAGGCAATAGCAAAAGGTGATAAAGTCATCGCTGCGGCGAGAATCGCACCTAAAATAGCTAAAGGGCCACTATAAGATAAATTTAAAGTTGCAGCATCTAATACAGAAGCTGAGAAAATTAATACTGGAATAAATAAAGGAATCACAAGCAAACTTAATAATACTCCACCTTTACGTAATCCAACGGTTAATGCGACCCCAATTGCTCCAATGCAACTAAGAATAGGGGTACCAACTAATAAGGTTAATACTAACGCCCACCAAATATTTATCTCTAAAGAAAGCAATAATGCTGCGATAGGTGATAATAAAATTAATGGTAATCCTGTTAACAACCAATGAGCTAACACTTTTGCTAATGCAGTTAAAGCCAAAGGCTGGGCTGTAAGCATTAATTGTTCTAATGAACCATCCATAAAATCATCACGAAATAATCTTTCAAAAGATAATAAGGCTGAAAGTAATGCTGCCACCCATGCGATTCCTGGGGCAATTTTCGCAAGTAAAATAGGATCAGGCCCAATTACTAATGGAAATAATGTAATTACAATTAAAAAGAACCATAGCGGATTAAGTATTTCCGCTTGTTTGCGCATGGCAATACGTAGTTCACGTTTAATTATTTCAAAAAAAATCATTAGTTCTCTAAATATTTATATTCAGCTAAGTTTAGGTTTTTTAATTTCGTACTTGGCACTTCTTGATGACTAGTTAAAACTACTATTCCGCCATCAGCCGCATGCTTTTCAAATAACTCAGTAAGCACTTTCACACCATTTTTATCAATTGCATTAAAGGGTTCATCTAGAATCCATAATGGTGCTTGAGAAGGCCATAAACGGGCTAAAGCAATACGCTTTTGTTGGCCTGCTGAAAGTTGACTTGCAACAATATCTTCACGCCCTAACAAACCAACCAGTGCTAAAATATCCCACAAAATCGTATCACCTTGAACGCAAGGTGTTATTTGTTGATAAAACTTTAAGTTTTCCCAAGCGGTCAATTCAGGTTTAATACCCGCATTATGACCTAAATAAAGTAAGTTATAATGATAGTCTTCCCGACACTTATAAATTTCTTGAGAATTCCACCGCACTTTTCCCGCATTTGGCTTAGCTAATCCTGCTAAAATGCGTAGTAAACTCGTTTTACCGATTCCGTTATGCCCTTCAATTTGAATAAAATCTCCTGATTGTAAGATTAGAGATAAATCAGTAAAAAGTAATTTATCACCGCGCTGACAAGATAACTGTTCAATTTCTAATTTATTCATAGATTAAACTACGTGGACTAAACGAAAAAATAGTTAAAGAATAATACCATAACCTTTTCTTTTGTCGTAACAATTAATCTAATAAGTAACTACCTATTTAGAGTTGAATTAAGGCATTTTTGATTTAGCTCAAAGCTTAGTTATGAATGATTATCATCTGTCTGAAGAATTGATCATATTTAGGGTTATTTTTAGTAATTTGAATAAAGAAAATTGCAATTTTTCAAAAATTCATAGAAAAAAATTATAAATAGCAATTAGAAAAAATACTGGCATAAAAAAACAAGCTTACAAAAACAACCAGTTTAAAACTCTAAAAAATTATCAATAAATAGTTTTTAACACTATTTAAGTTCTAAAAAAACGCCACAAAAACAAACAATTATCTAAAAAATAGTTTGACATCTAGTTTTAATAAAGTAAGATGAAATCGTTTTCAAATTAAGGCTGTATCGTTTTAGATGCAATAATTAGAATGAATCAAGGATTTTTTCTTTATGTTTAATAACTCTTCTTTATTACTCAGCTTATTACTCCTCTCACATTTTGTGTGCGGCTAATAAGTTGTGGAAAAAAGAAAGTAAATATAAAGATTCCATAAATATAAACCCGCACTCAACGTAGCGGGTTTTTTCATAAAAAAATCTTGAAAATCTACCGCACTTTAGAGCGTGAATTAATCAAGAGGATGATTATCATGGCGAATAATAATGGCATTATTTTTGACACCACATTGCGTGATGGTGAACAAGCATTAAAAGCAAGCTTGACCGTCAAGGAAAAACTACAAATTGCATTAGCTTTAGAACGCTTAGGTGTAGATGTGATGGAAGTGGGTTTTCCGGTATCCTCACAAGGTGATTTTGAATCTGTACAAACTATCGCAGCTAATATTAAAAACTCCGTAGTATGTGGCTTATCTCGTGCGATTTCAAAAGATATTGATGCAGCTTATGAGGCATTAAAAAATGCCGAAAGATATCGTATTCATACTTTCATTGCTAGTTCTGCATTACATGTTGAAGCTAAATTAAAGCGTTCATTTGATGATGTGGTTGAAATGGCTGTAAGTGCAGTAAAACGTGCTCGTGGTTATACCAATGATGTTGAGTTCTCATGCGAAGATGCTGGACGTACTGGGATTGATAATATCTGTCGTATTGTTGAAGCCGCTATTAATGCGGGTGCAACAACGGTAAATATTCCTGATACAGTGGGTTACTGCTTACCCACTGAATACGGAAATATTATAAACCAAGTAAGAAACCGTGTTCCTAATATTGATAAAGCAATTATTTCTGTGCACTGCCACAATGACTTAGGTATGGCAACGGCAAACTCATTAACTGCCATACAAAATGGTGCTCGTCAAATTGAATGTACCATTAATGGTATCGGTGAACGTGCAGGCAATACTGCATTAGAAGAAGTGGTGATGGCAATTAAAACTCGCCAAGAATTGTTTGGTGTTGATACAAAAATCAATACTCAAGAAATTCACCGAGTGAGCCAAATGGTAAGTCAATTATGCAACATGCCTATTCAACCCAATAAAGCGATTGTAGGTTCGAATGCCTTTGCTCATTCGTCTGGAATTCACCAAGATGGCATGTTGAAAAATAAAAATACTTACGAAATCATGTCACCTGAAACGATTGGCTTAAGAAAAGAGAAGTTAAACTTAACTGCTCGTTCTGGTCGTGCTGCGGTGAAAGGTCATATGGCAGACATGGGCTACTCAGAAAAAGATTATGATTTAGATAAATTGTACGAAGCTTTCTTAAAATTAGCAGATAAGAAAGGACAAGTATTTGATTATGACTTGGAAGCATTAGCATTTATTGATATGCAACAAGGCGATGAAGATCGTTTGACTTTAGATGTAATTACTTCACAAACCTTAAGTGGTTTGCCTGCATCAGCATTTGTGCAAGTTGAGTTAGATGGTAAACGAATAAATCAAGCATCAAATGGCGGAAATGGGCCTGTAGATGCGGTTTATAACGCCATTATGCAAATTGTTGGAATGAACTTACAAATGACCCATTATAACTTAACCGCTAAAGGTGATGGTGCTGAAGCACTTGGACAAGTGGATATTGTGGTGGAATATCAAGGTCGAAAATTTCACGGTGTAGGGTTAGCCACTGATATCGTTGAATCTTCTGCAAGAGCATTAATTCATGCTATCAATACAATTTATCGTTCGCAAAAAGTGGCTGATTTGACAAAGGATTTGAAACATTAATTTAAAATCTTTCTCAATCTCTCTTTATCAAAGAAGTGGAAGAAGGTGGGAAGATAAATTTATTTACGGAAATGTTCTTTCTTTTGTAACAGTAGTTAAATGAAATTTAAAAACTGCGGTCGAAATTTCAAGAATTTTAAATAAATAGGAAAAAAATAATATGCAAACATACAACATAGCAGTACTTCCAGGTGATGGAATCGGTCCTGAAGTAATGGCTGAAGCAATTAAAGTTTTAGAAAAAGTACAAAATAAATTTAACTTCAAATTAAGCTTCAGCCATTACCTTGTGGGCGGTGCGGCAATCGATGTAAAGGGCGAGCCATTACCCACGGAAACATTAAAAGGCTGTGATAATGCGGATGCCATTTTATTCGGCTCTGTAGGTGGCCCCAAATGGACACATTTACCACCAGCTCAACAGCCAGAACGTGGCGCATTATTACCCTTGCGTAAACATTTTAAATTGTTTTGCAATCTTCGCCCTGCCACACTTTACAAAGGCTTAGAAAAATTCTGCCCATTACGCTCAGACATTGCAGAGAAAGGCTTTGATATGGTTGTCGTGCGAGAATTAACGGGGGGGATCTACTTTGGTCAACCTAAAGGTCGTGAGGGTGAAGGTTCACAAACTAGAGCATTCGACACTGAAATATATTACAAATATGAAATTGAACGTATTGCCCGTGTCGCATTTGAAACTGCAATGAAACGCAAAAAACATGTCACTTCGGTAGATAAGGCAAACGTACTACAAAGCTCAATTTTATGGCGTGAAACTGTGGCTAATGTTGCTAAAGAATACCCTGAAGTGCTTGTTGAAAATATGTATATCGACAACGCCACGATGCAATTAATTAAAGCACCAGAAAGTTTCGATGTGTTACTTTGCTCAAATATCTTCGGCGATATTATATCTGATGAGGCAGCAATGATTACAGGTTCAATGGGGATGTTACCTTCAGCCAGTTTAAATGAAAAAGGCTTTGGCTTATATGAACCCGCAGGTGGTAGTGCACCCGATATTGCGGGTAAGGGAATTGCTAATCCCATCGCACAAATTCTTTCAGCTGCAATGATGTTACGTTACAGCTTTAACTTAAATGAAGCGGCTGATGCTATCGAAAATGCCGTACAAAAAGTATTAAATGCAGGTCATCGTACTGGAGATTTAGCCGATCACTCTGCTCCAATTTCAACTGCTGAAATGGGCACATTAATTGCAAATGCGATCTAAAGGAAAATTTTTTCAAATCCGACCGCACTTTTAGCATGATATTAAAGGCTAGCAAGCTCATTATACAATCTAACGAGATAAAAATATGGCAAAAACACTCTACCAAAAACTATTCGACTCACATGTCGTTTATGAAACAGAAGGTGAAACACCTATTATTTATATTAATCGGCATTTGATTCACGAAGTCACCTCACCACAAGCCTTTGATGGCTTACGTGTGGCAGGTCGTCAGGTACGCCAAGTGAGTAAAACGTTTGGTACCATGGACCATAGCATTTCTACTCAAGTGCGTGACGTGAATTTATTGGAAGGTCAAGCTAAAATTCAAGTTTTAGAGCTAGATAAAAATTGTAAAACCACAGGTATTTCATTGTTTGATATGAATACTAAACAACAAGGTATTGTACATGTAATGGGACCTGAACAAGGATTAACTTTACCAGGTATGACTATTGTTTGTGGTGACTCACATACAGCAACGCATGGCGCATTTGGTGCACTTGCATTTGGTATTGGTACTTCTGAAGTTGAACATGTTTTAGCGACTCAAACCTTAAAACAAGCTCGTGCAAAAAGTATGAAAATCGAAGTCCATGGTAAAGTCAAACCTGGTATTACAGCAAAAGATATTGTATTGGCGATCATTGGTAAAACCACTATGGCTGGGGGTACTGGGCATGTCGTGGAATTCTGCGGTGAAGCAATTCGAGATCTTTCCATGGAAGGTCGAATGACAGTATGCAATATGGCCATTGAATTTGGTGCCAAAGCAGGTTTAATTGCTCCCGATGAAACAACATTTGCCTATTTAAAAGATCGTCCATATGCTCCGAAAGGTAAAGATTGGAATGATGCAATTGAATATTGGAAAACCTTAAAGTCAGATGATGATGCGGTATTTGATTCTGTGGTAATTTTAGAAGCAAAAGATATTGCGCCTCAAGTCACCTGGGGAACCAATCCAGGTCAAGTAATAGGTATCGATCAATTAGTTCCCGATCCTGAAAATATGTCAGATTCAGTAACCAAAGCATCTGCCGAGAAAGCATTAGCTTATATTGGATTGGAACCCAATACAGATTTAAAAAATGTGCTAGTAGATCAAGTATTTATCGGTTCATGTACAAACTCTCGTATTGAAGACTTACGTGCAGCAGCGGCAGTGATGAAAGGACGTAAAAAAGCAGATAATGTTAAACGTGTTCTTGTTGTTCCTGGTTCGGGGTTAGTAAAAGAACAAGCAGAACAAGAAGGCTTAGATAAAATTTTTATTGAGGCAGGTGCAGAATGGCGTAATCCTGGTTGCTCAATGTGTTTAGGTATGAACGATGACCGTTTAGGTGAATGGGAACGTTGTGCATCTACCTCAAATCGTAACTTTGAAGGTCGCCAAGGTCGTAACGGTCGCACTCACTTAGTGAGCCCTGCGATGGCAGCCGCCGCTGCAATGTATGGTAAATTTGTTGACATTCGTAATATTGAATTAAATTAAGGAGCAAATAAATGGCAGCTATTCAACATCATTCCGGCATAGTGCTTCCTTTAGATATCGCCAATGTGGACACGGATGCAATCATTCCAAAACAATTTTTACAAGCAATTACAAGAGTGGGATTTGGCAAGCATTTATTTCACGAATGGCGTTATCTTGATGCAGAAGAAACGCAACCAAATCCAGAATTTGTATTAAATTTTCCACAATATCAAGGTGCAACCATTTTACTTGCTCGTAAAAACTTAGGCTGTGGTTCATCTCGAGAACACGCTCCATGGGCATTAGCAGACTATGGTTTCAAAGTGATGATCGCACCAAGCTTTGCGGATATTTTCTATAATAATAGCTTAAATAACCATATGCTTCCGATCAAATTAACAGAGGAAGAAGTGGAAGAAATCTTCCAATGGGTATGGGCAAACGAAGGCAAACAAATTCATGTGGATTTAGAAGCAATGACAGTAACCGTTGGTGAAAAAGTCTATCACTTTGAACTAGATGAATTCCGTCGTCATTGTTTATTAAATGGTTTGGATAACATCGGATTAACACTTCAACACGAAGATGCTATCACCCATTATGAGAAAAATATTCCAACATTTTTACGTTAACTAAATAGAAAACGGCTTGCATTTTGAATGTAAGCCGTTTTGTTATTAAGTTTAATCTAATCTGATCTGATGTTGAATTTTTCTTAATAAGAAAAATACCCAAGGCCATAATGCTGCACTAATTAATGCTCCAAATATTTCTTTCCAACTAAATACCGCACTATGAATAGATAATTCCAATAAGAAAATGCCAATTCTGACTAACAAGATAAAAATAATAATTAATAGACTTTGTTGCCACAAAGATAAATTACGTAAAATTTGATTGTAACGTGCCACTAAATAAGCCGCCAAAGATAAAACTAAAGCATGTACACCTAAAATAGTGCCAAGAACGACATCCCAAATAACTCCAGATAAAAATGCAGTACCAATATTAATACGTGTAGGTAAAGCTAAAATCCAATAGGTTAGAACCAAGACTAACCATGAAGGTTTAAAACTATGGAAACCTGATGGCCAAGGTGTAATTTCTAACACTAATGCCACCACAAAAGTGGCAAGGACAACAATTAATTGCACTAGAAAGTGACCTTTCATTAATCTTCCTCTCTATGTTCTTTTAATTCAGGTTCAACTGAGGTGTCATTATTATTCATCTCTGGAAGATTTTCAGGAGAAGGCATATTATCTTCAGCTGGAGGTTGAACAGCTTTATTACTATCATCTTCAGTTACTGGCATTTTCTTTGAATCAGTCGCACTGTTAGCAATCCGTTGTTGTACAACTTTGCGGACATCTTCAGGTGACGAAGCTTGTGCTTTATGAAACTCTTCTCCTGCTGGCCATAATAATAAGACATAGCGTAGACGTTCTAATGAGGCTAATGGTTTAACATTCACGGTTGCAAAATAATTAGATCCATCACGAGAAACACTTTCAACAATAGCCACAGGATAACCTTCAGGGAAACGTCCGCCTAACCCAGAAGTTACTAACAAATCGCCTTTGACAATATCTACGGAACGAGGCACATTGTCTAATGTTAATTCATCAGTACGTCCTACGCCACTCGCAATAACACGCACATCATTACGCAATACTTGTACAGGAATAGAATGGGTTACATCAGTTAAGAGTAATACTCGGCTAGCCATTTCTCCCACAGAAATAACTTGCCCAACCACACCTTTTTCATCAATAACAGGCTGTCCGACATAAGCACCATCTTTATTACCTTGATTAATCACTACTTGTTGACGGTAAACATCGGTTTCAGAAGTAAGTACTTCAGCAATTTTTTTATATTCATCTGTGCGTAATGGAGAATTGAGCAATAAACGTAATCGCTGATTTTCGACTTTTAATTGATCCAACAAGAGTAGATCAGCATTTTTTTCTCTTAGCTGTTCTTTTATAACTTTATTTTCAATTTGTAATTTATTAGTATCAACTAAATTATCTGAAACATTATCAAGCACAGTACGAGGAGTATTAGCAAGATAATACAAACCACCAACCGCAGTATCCATCGCACTACGAACTTTAATCATTGTATTTGTTTGACCATCAGAGAAAATCAAACCAATAGAACAAATAACCGCCAATATTATACGTAAGTTTAGAGAAGGGGCTTTACTAAAGATGGCTTTCATAAAATTCTTTATTATCCAGTTATTAAACTAAAAGTGCGGTCAATTTTACCGCACTTTTAAACTATTCTACATCTAGCAGATTAGTCTTCGCTAAATACATCACCACCATGTTTATCAATCATTTCAAGTGCTTCACCGCCACCACGAGCGACACAAGTTAATGGATCTTCAGCAACCACAACAGGAACACCCGATTGTTTAGAAAGCAACACATCAATATTGCGTAATAATGCTCCGCCCCCAGTTAATACCATGCCACGCTCATAAATATCAGCAGCATGTTCTGGTTTACATTCTTCAAGAGCTGTACGCATAGCAGTAATAATGCCATCTAATGGTTGTTGAATTGCTTCTAATACATCTCGTGAAGTTAAACGGAATGCACGAGGAGCACCTTCTGCTAAGTTGCTACCGTAAACTTCTAATTCTTTAATTTCATCATCTTCTTGAATATATGCTGTACCAATTTCTTGTTTAATATGCTCTGCAGTAGCTTCACCAATAATGGAACCAAATGTACGGCGAACATAAGCAATAATCGCTTCATCAAAGCGATCCCCACCAATACGAACAGAAGATGAATAAGCGACACCATTTAATGCAATCACGGCAATTTCAGTGGTACCACCACCAATATCAATTACCATTGATCCCGTTGGCGTTGATACAGGTAATTTTGCACCAATGGCGGCAGCCATAGGTTCTTCAATTAAATAAACTTCACGAGCCCCCGCACCAATCGCAGACTCTTTAATTGCTCGACGTTCAACTTGTGTTGCACCCGCTGGTACACAAATTAATACACGTGGGCTTGGACGTAAGAAATTACCATTATGCACTTGTTTAATAAAATGTTGTAACATTTTCTCAGTAATAGAGAAATCAGCAATCACCCCATCTTTCATCGGACGAATTGCATCAATGTTGTTTGAAGTACGACCAAGCATCATTTTGGCATCTTTACCAACTGCAATAATACTTTTTAATGAGCCAATACGATCTTTGCGAATTGCCACAACAGAAGGCTCATCAAGCACAATACCTTGACCTTTTACATAAATTAATGTGTTGGCAGTACCTAAATCAATTGATAAATCGTTGGAAAATAAACCACGAATTTTTTTAAATAACATAAGAATTCCGTTAATAAATAAGAAATAATGAAAATGCTAATCTGAGTTTGCAGAAAATTGTGCTAAATGTACCAAAAATTCAACTTTTTTTACAGTGAATTTTAAAGAAATTTATAATAAATGGCCTAAAAATAAAAAATCCCAACCTAGCTAGAAAGATAGATTGGGATATATATTTATAATATTAGCTATAAAAGACTAGTAAATACTAAGCCTTTGCAGTTTTAGGTTGTTTAAATACCGTAACTTCAGGAGCTTCACCTGTGAATTTTTCAACTTGAACATTACAAGTATTTGGTGAATTACCTTGAGCAAGTTTTGATGTACCTTCATCACGAGTTAATACGTTTGGACAACCATTTTTACATAATGGTTTTTCAGCCGTACCGAGATCTAAAGGATCATACCAAGCCCCTTCATGTACAGCTACTGTACCTTTAATTATGCCATCAGTGACCACTGCACCCGCAAGGATTTGTCCTCGTTTATTAAATACACAAACAATATCTCCATTAACAATACCACGAGCTTGTGCATCATCTTTATGGATTAATACAGGTTCACGATCTTTTACTGCATATTTTTGACGTAATGAAGTATGTGCCAATTGGCTATGTAAACGATAGTATGGATGTGGTGTCACTAATGCCAAAGGTTCAGCTTCTGTAGCTTTACCCGCATACTCTTCAGGTTCCATCCAAGTTGGGTGACCTTTACAATCATCATAATTCATTTTTGCAACAACATCTGAGAAAATTTCAATTTTGCCTGATGGTGTGCCTAAAGGGTTGAGTAATGGATCATTTCGGAACTCTTCATAACGCACCCATTTTTTTGCTTTCTCATTTGCTTCGAAAGTAAGAGGTTTGTTATCTTCCCAGAATTTTTCAAATTTAGGCATGATGACACGATTTTTACGTGCTGCATCAAATGCAGTTTGATAAAAACCTTTTAACCAATCCATTTCAGATTTACCTTCAGTAAATTCTTTTTCAACACCTGCACGTTTCGCTAATTCAGCAAAAATATCATAGTCACTTTTAGCTTCAAATTGAGGTTCAACAACTTTCTTCATAGGGAAAATATTCATCATAGAATAATCACCAGACATAGTTAAGTCATTACGTTCATAACTTGTTGTTGCAGGGAGAACAATATCCGCCATACGAGCTGTAGGTGTCCAGTTAACTTCATTGACAATGATAGTTTCTGGTTTTTGCCATGCTTTAACCATAGTGTTGGTATCTTGATGGTGAACAAATGGATTACCACCCGCCCAATAGATTAATTTGATATCAGGATAAGTAACTTCTGTGCCATTGTATTGAATTTTTTTACCTGGATTTAATAATGCTTCAGATAAACGTGCCAATGGGAATGATAATTTAGAAGTTTCATCTAACCATGTTTTTGCACCTGCTTCACCACCTGCTGGTGTAGCAGAAATTGAGCCGAGAATACCACCTGTTGTCGTTGGCACACCACCATTTGAATAATGGTAACTTAAACCAAAACCACCGCCAGGCAAGCCAATTTGACCAAGCATTGCAGCTAATGTCACTAACATCCAGTGAGATTGTTCTCCGTGACGTTGACGTTGCATACCCCAACCACCCATTAACATAGTGCGTTTGCTCGAAAAGTCTAGGGCTAATTTTTTAATAGTTTCAGCAGGAACACCTGTAATTTTAGCTGCCCAATCAGCATCTTTTGGTTGTTTATCTGTTTTACCTAATAGGTATTCTTCAAATTTCTCATAACCTTTCGTATATTTCTTCAAGAATTCAACATCATGTTTTTTCTCAGTAACTAAAGTATGAGCTATACCTAACATTAATGGGACGTCAGTAGCTGTATTAACAGGGACCCATTCGGCGCCTAAGTATTCACAAGTTTCACTACGAACAGGGTCAATACAAATAATGCGTTTACCTGTTTCTTTAAATTTCTTGAAGTATTCAATACCTTTTTGGTCTGTAGATGTCCAAGCAATACGCATTGTAGTTAATGGGTTAGCACTCCATAACACAATAGTATCTGTTGTTTCTAGAATAGTTTCCCAAGAAGTTTGTTGTTCATAAACTTCAATAGTACCCAATACGTGAGGCATAATAACTTGAGCAGCACCTGTTGAATAGTCACCTTTAGTGCCAACAAAGCCACCTGTTACATTCATATAACGATGAAGAAGAGTACGGCAAGCATGTAATGCACCTGAACTATACCAACCATAAGAGCCTGCGAAAATACCACTTGGTCCATTAGCTTCACGCACACGTTTCATTTCGCCCGCAACTAATTCAAATGCTTTATCCCAAGACACTTGAACCCATTCATCATGACCACGTAAAGTAGTATCTTTATTCCCCTCTAAATAGCCTTTACGCACCATTGGATATTTAACACGAGTTTCACTATAAAGTTGCTCTGCAACTACAGATTGTAATTCGTTTTCGATAGGTGCAGGAATAGCAGGACCAGACTTAACGACTTTACCATTTTCGACAACCACACCTAGTGGTCCCCAATGTGCAGCGGTCACTACTGTGCTACTTTCAGCCGCTTGGGCTGGCATAGATACTAAAGATCCAACTACACCAGTACTAGCTAAAGATGCACCAGCAATCCCTAGAGAAGAATTTTTAAGAAAGTCACGTCGTTTGACATTGATTTTGTCTTGAGTTTTCATGTTTACCTCACTATTGAGCAAGTTGAATTAAGGCTTATAACTGCTTATAAGCCCCAAGGACACCTTTCTAAATACGAGGGGATAGCAAATTTCTCTACTATCCTGTGAACAAGAAAACTTATTCAGGCTTTGCTTCCATATTTAAAAAACTAAACTTAGGAATACAAGCTCGGAGTCCAGATATTATTAAATCTGAATATTAATGGCTATTTTTTACCATATCTTTGCCATTACGTTGTAAATAAATAGTCACAGCACGTACATCATCAGCACTCATTGAAGTACGATCTTTCATTGAATTTACAACACCAATCCATTGATTGGCAGTATAGTGGTCTGCACTAATTGCTGCATGACAACCACTACAATGTGTTTGATTTAAATTATTACCAAAGCTATTTAAAGAATTTATATCAGAAGTTACCGCACTTTTCGCAATCGTTACTTCAAAATCCACTTGTTTCCAATCTGAATTGGTCACATCATCATGAACAGTTTTAGCCACATTTAATTTATCTTTAACTTCATCACCTAATAAAGCAACGTTAATACGTTTTCCTAAATCCATATAAACAATGCCTTCTGCACCTACTTGTTGCCATCCATTGATAGTTGCAGTGATTTTATCTCCATCTTCTTTCCAATTAGTTAATTCAGCATAAGGCATTAAACGCAAATCTCCACCTTGAGCTAACTGCGCTGGACTCATTGCTAAACTATATAAAACTTTATCACTTACTGAAAATTGTCCAGCGTGTTTAGTTAATTCCCCTGCAGCTGCATTATCTACTGGAATATCAGGCATAAAATGTGCAATACCTTTATGGCAATCAATACAAGTTTGATTTGTTTCTTGTGCTAACTTATGCATTTTTTGTGCAGCTTCTTTCTGATCTGAAAGCACCATAGCATCAAAACTATGACAAGATTTACAAGTGGCTGAATCATTAGCTTTCATATCTTCCCAAACTTTTTGAGCCATTTCTAAACGATGTTTTTCGAAAGCATCTTGATCAGAGAGCTTGCCAGTCATGGTGTACCACACATCTTTGAGAGCTACAATTTTTGCTTTTACGTATGCGATTCCATCATGGGGAACATGGCAATCTGAACATTCAGCACGAATACCTTTTGCATTAGTAAAATGCACTGTTCCTTCATATTCCGCATGGGGTTGTTCCATTGAGTGACAACTTAAACAAAACTCTTGCGAACTTGTTGCTTTCATAATGTATTGTGTGGTGAACAGCAATACTGCACCAATCACTAATAACAATAATCCCCACAACCAAGAAATCTTTTTACGTTCTGACATACAACACTCCATCGCTATATAAAAAAATATATAAAAATTAACTAATTATAGTTAGTCAAATATTTTTTAGTATAGTGAATTAATCAAATGAAGCAATCAATAAAAGCAACTGAAGGGTTTTAGCTTTGATTAAAAAAAGCTTTATTTGTTTTAAATCAAATAAAGCTTAAAAAACAACCGCACTCCAAATTTACCTAGAAGTGCGGTCAGATTTTAGTTAATTTTTTTCAAGTATTGGTTTAAGGAATCTTGCAGTATGCGAACTCGTCGATTTAGCAAGTTGTTCTGGGGTACCTGTAGCAATAATTTGGCCACCACCATTACCGCCTTCTGGACCTAAATCAACGATCCAGTCTGCCGTTTTAATAACATCTAAATTGTGTTCAATCACCACAATGGTATTACCTTGATCACGTAGTCGATGCAATACTTCGAGTAATTGTTTAATATCCGCAAAATGTAAACCTGTGGTTGGTTCATCTAAGATATAAAGGGTTTTGCCAGTATCTCGTTTAGATAATTCCGTAGCAAGTTTCACACGTTGAGCTTCACCACCAGAAAGGGTTGTGGATGATTGACCTAAACGGATATAAGACAGACCAACATCTATTAAGGTTTGTAATTTACGAGCAATCATTGGAATCGCATCAAAGAATTCTCTTGCCTCTTCCACTGTCATATCTAACACTTGATGAATAGTTTTACCTTTATAACGGATCTCCAAAGTTTCACGGTTATAACGTTTTCCTTTGCATTGATCACAAGGTACATATACATCAGGTAAAAAATGCATTTCCACTTTAATTACACCATCACCTTGACAGGCTTCACAGCGGCCTCCGCGCACATTAAAGCTAAAACGACCAGGATTATAACCTCGTGCACGTGCTTCAGGCACGCCAGAGAATAACTCACGAATAGGTGTAAATAAGCCTGTATAAGTGGCAGGATTTGAACGTGGCGTACGACCAATAGGGCTTTGGTCAATATTGATGACTTTATCAAAGAACCCTAACCCCTCAATAGATTTATAAGGGGCATGTTCAATGTTATCGGCACGATTCAACACATTTTGTGCAATGGGAAATAAAGTATCATTAATTAATGTAGATTTACCTGAACCAGAAACACCTGTAATACAAGTAAATAATCCCACGGGTAGTTCTAAATTAACATTTTTCAGATTATTTCCTGTTGCACCATATAAGCGTAAGAATTTATCTTTATCAACTGCGGTACGTTTTTTAGGAATTTCGATCTTTTCAGCTCCAGAGAGAAACTTACCGGTAATAGAATTTGGATTTTTCATTATCTGCTCGGCAGTGCCTTCTGCAATCACAGAACCACCATGCACTCCTGCACCTGGTCCAATATCAATGATATGATCTGCAAGGCGGATAGCGTCCTCATCATGCTCTACAACAATCACCGTATTTCCAAGATTACGTAAGTGAATTAACGTATTTAGTAAGCGTTCATTATCACGCTGATGCAAACCAATTGATGGTTCATCAAGCACATACATTACCCCGACTAAACCTGCACCAATTTGGCTTGCAAGACGAATACGTTGTGCTTCACCACCAGATAACGTTTCTGCCGAACGAGATAACGATAAATAATTCAAACCAACATTCACTAAAAAAGATAAACGTTCTTTGATCTCTTTAAGAATTTTTTCTGCAATTTGAGCTTTTTGCCCTGCTAGCGCCATTTTCTCAAAAAAACTATAAGCTTCACCAATGCTCATTTCTGATAAATCAGGCAAATTCGTTTGACCAATATAAACATGACGTGCTTCGAGGCGTAAGCGTGAACCGCCACAATCCACACAAGGACGATTACTAATATTTTTAGCTAATTCTTCACGTACAGACATCGACTCAGTTTCTTTATAACGGCGAGCCATATTATTCAAAATGCCTTCAAATGGATGACGACGCACAACTACATCTCCACGGTCATTCATATATTTGAATTCAATTTCTTCTTTGGCCGAACCATTCATAATGATATTTTGAATATTCTTTGCTAAAGACTCATAAGGTGCTTCAATATCAAAATGATAATGTTCAGCTAAAGAAGTTAACATTTGATAATAATAGAAATTACGTCTATCCCAACCTTTTACTGCACCACTAGCCAGGGAAACACTTGGGTTTTGCACTACTCGTTTTTCATCAAAATATTGCTGAACCCCTAAACCATCACAAGTTGGGCAAGCACCTGCTGGATTATTAAAAGAAAATAAATGAGGTTCTAATTCGGGAACAGAATAACCACAATGCGGACAGGCAAAATTTGCAGAGAAGACCAACTCTTCTTTTTTTGGATCATCCATATCTGCGACAATAGCAGTACCACCAGACAATTCAAGGGCAGTTTCAAATGATTCGGCTAAACGAGTTGCCAGATCTGAACGCACTTTAAAACGATCTACCACCACTTCAATGCTATGTTTTTTCTGTAATTCTAATTTAGGCGGATCGGATAAATCACAAATTTCACCATCAATACGAGCTCGAATATAACCTTGAACCGCAATATTTTCTAATACTTTGACATGTTCACCTTTACGTGCTTTTACCACTGGGGCGAGTAACATCATTTTACTGCCTTCTGGCATTGATAAAACTTTATCCACCATTTGCGAAATAGTTTGTGCAGTTAGAGGCACATTATGCTCTGGACAACGAGGTTCACCAACGCGAGCAAATAATAAACGAAGATAATCGTGAATTTCAGTAATTGTGCCCACTGTTGAGCGAGGGTTGTGAGAAGTAGATTTTTGCTCAATAGAAATAGCTGGAGACAACCCTTCAATATGATCTACATCGGGTTTCTCCATTAAAGACAAAAATTGACGAGCATATGCAGACAATGATTCCACATAACGGCGTTGCCCCTCTGCATAAAGCGTATCAAATGCAAGTGAAGACTTTCCTGAACCAGAAAGCCCTGTAATAACAATAAGTTTATCGCGAGGAATAATTAAATTGATATTTTTAAGATTGTGAGTACGAGCCCCACGTATATCGATAACGTCCATAAATTCCTAATTACTGCTTAAAAATTTTTCAAATTGCGAGCATTATCGCATATTTTATAAACTGTTAAAATATCCAGTGAAATTTTATAGATCTTTTTCCTAATTTCAGGCAAAATAACCGCACTTTTAAATTTTGAAACAATATAAACAATGATAAATTAGAGGAAATTATGGCTGGAATTAATAAAGTAATTATCGTGGGTCACTTAGGTAATGATCCCGAAATGCGTACCATGCCGAATGGTGATGCAGTAGCAAATATTAGCGTTGCAACAAGTGAAAGCTGGAACGATAGAAACACTGGCGAACGTCGTGAAGTTACTGAATGGCACCGTATCGTTTTCTTTCGCCGTCAAGCTGAAGTTGCTGGCGAATACTTACGTAAAGGCTCGCTTGTTTATGTTGAAGGAAAATTAAAAACACGTAAATGGCAAGATCAAAACGGTCAAGATCGTTACACCACTGAAATCCAAGGCGATGTATTACAAATGTTAGGAGCTCGTGGTCAACAAGGTGGTGATTTTGCACCTGCTGCAAATAACTTTAATGCTGGTAATTCTGGCTATCAAGCACAACCTCGTGCAGCCCAACCAGCAAGTAAGCCGGCTGCTACGCCAGAGCCTGTTGTAGATGCATTCGATGATGACATTCCATTCTGAATTACATATAACTTGAATTTGTCAAAATAAGCAAGCAAATAATAGGAAAGAGTCTTTTAAAACAAGGCTCTTTCTTTTTTTACATTTATTTTGACAACAAACGCCATACTTGATAGTATTTATATATAATTTTTATGTAAATTTAGACGCCATGTATAAATTAGAAACCGTTATTTTCACAAATGGAGAACGCTTTCCTTTATTGATTAATAAAGAAACAGGACTGCCTGATTTTTATTCCACTTTATAGGTTATATATGTTTTGAAACTAAGCTAAAGAGATTTTGTCTCAATATATTTTCAGTTTCTAAAATATTCATCCTCCACATATCTGCCAATATTGCAATGGCAATATTAGCATTCCAAGGGAATAAAGCTTGTGTTTTAAAATTCCCAAAAGGTCCATCAGTTTCAATTAATATTTTTTCTATTGGCATAAGTTGAGCTAAATCATACCCCTTTTTACTACTTAACATTGCAGGTCCAACTGAAAAATAGCAACCCATTTCAACCGCTCGTTTTAATTGTTGCTTTGTACCTGAAAACCAATGAAGAATTGGCAAATTGCCATTTACTTGACTTAATTCATCTAATACAGCATTTGCACTCATTATAGAATGTATACTTAATATTTTTCCACCAGCTTTTGCCGAGCTTCTTAAAATATGACGAAAAACTTTTAATTGAGTTTCCCAATGTACTTTAAACTCTTTTCCCCCATCCAATCCAATCTCACCCACATAACGAGTTTGATTTAATAATGCATCAAACAATTCCAATTCCTGCCAACGCTCGTGAGCCAGTTGGGGATGCAATCCCAAGGCAGTACGAATACGAGAGCAATCTTTTGCCAATAAATTTGTGCCATACCACGCTTTTGGTGTAGTTGTTACTGATAAGACATAAAGATTTTCATCTTGACATCGTTTTATAACATATTGTGGATTAGGATATAAATCCAAATGACAATGCATATCCATCATAATATTTGATTCACTATTAAAAGTTGTTCCACTTCATTTAAGCCATTCCTAAAAACATCTGCAAACTGATTTAATTGTTGAGCAGGTAATGAGCCACTTTGTAAAACCCATTGATTTATATTACGATGTTTTTTTTGACCAATAGCGCTCATTAAAGCAAATAAATCATCTTTTCTATCCTGATGTGTCAAGATTTGCCGAATGTCATTGAACTCATATTCAGCATCATTAGTGATGCCAGCATAATGCAATGACGCTCTACGAATCAGGCAAGGAACACAAACTCCGCATTGTTGGTTTTTGCGTTTCCAATGACTACACGAAACAGTATCGGGGATAATTTGTTGTAATAATGGTAAATTTGCACATTCTGCTATCATTTGTCCTTTGGTTTTAAATTGATAAGGATTTTTTAAAGTAAAAGGAATATTGACTGCAGTGAACAATTTTTGTAATTCTTGAATAAAATAAGGGTGCGTAGTACGAGTACTCAAAGTACCTACTCTGCGTGGCGTTAAAGGTGCATTGATTGAAATCACTCCATTTTCAGGCACGAAAATATCAATCTCTTCTTGCACAACTTCCTGTAATGCATAAGCTGATACAACTGCAAATGCCAAGAAATTTAAACTTCTGGTTCGCATTGTGATTTCAGTCGTCCTACCATTGTTTAAATGTGGCTGTGCAATTGCATTAAATTGGGAAAATTGATTGGCATAACGACTTTGGTTAAATTTTTCAATAATCATTTGCTGGCGTGATTTATCGCCTTTATAAGAATGACTAACCAGTACAGGTGAATAACCCTGTTCTAGTAAATCAACCGCCCCAATCGCTGAATCCAAACCACCAGAAAATAAGCAAATGCAGTCTTTATTTCTCAGATCCACCAATTTAGCTCTGCTATTTAATTTATGGGGCTGCGGTGGTAATTTCCCTCCTGCCTGAAAATTAAATTGCCAAATATCACCACTTAGAAAATGTAAAATTTGCTCTAAATGAGTTTTGTTTGCTTGCCAAATATCAGGCTGGCACAAAGGTAAAGTAATGGATAAAGAACGACACCAACCATTTGCAGCATCTTTTCGCAAAACAAAAGTATCTGCTGCCGTAACTGCCAAAGCAATCGTCAAAAAATCCATTACGACATCACTGGGCTCAATACCCAATCTTTTTACTTCATCCAAAACCTTATTACCAATGTTAGCAATTTGTAGTTTTTTGTTGCCTACTCCATACAAATGAACAGGTATTACACCGTTTGGTAGATTTTTTAATTGTTCAATATCGTGATGAAAAACTAATTGAGTCATCAATAATTCTCCCATTCTTCCCAAATTTCCAAAATGGCTTGATTTTGAATTTCTTGCATTTGTTCGGTTGTTAGCTGGCAAATATCATCTGTAACCTTGGGAGCAAGCGTAATATCAACCACTTCACGAATGAGTTGTCGTAAAGCATTTTCCGCTTCGGCAATTTGCACAGGACTATCACCTTTTTTCCAAGCCTTGCCCGCATCGTGTACAATTTGCAGAAAAATGCTTTCAGTTAAATAACAAACCATCATTTTACCAATGACTTCAACAGTAATACTATTTTCATCAAAAGTCGTCATTCCTTCTAATGCTTCTGATAACGCCACATTTATCGCAGAACGAATTTTGTCTGAATCTCCGTGATGTCCAGCCAAAAGTTCGGTAATTTGATTGATAACTGCATCGCAAGGCTGACCATTTAAACTATTTAAATTAACCGAATATTCTTGCTGCTGGCTGCCTGAAAAAATACCAAATAAGCCCGAACCTGCTTGGGTAATTTTTCCCAGCTTTTGTACGGCTGTATGTTTACCACCACTGGCTTTTTGAGCGTAATGACCGAGCGCTTTACGCACATCCTCACGCCCACCGCCTTGTACAGCCCTACCTATTGCTTGGCGGAAGCCTTTTAATCGTTGCGGTTCTGATGTTTGTGGCAATGCTTGGCTGTCATCAACCCAAGCAGGTAATAGAGGGGAACGACCATTTGGTCCTACGCTAGATTGTGAAGTACCCATTGATTACTCCTGATACAAAGTTTTGCTTTTTAATCTTTTGTTTAACCACGGATAGTTAATACCTTTATTTTTCAATCCAACAATAAAACGGTTTAAAATTTTTGCACCATCTTTTGAATTTTCCGCCAACAAACAAGCCCCTGTAAAACCATTTGGACTTTTATCCCAATTATCCACTTTTCTTAATTGTTCAATTAAGGATTCCATAACAGAGATTTGTTCATCTGTCGTTAATTGTTGAATGGCATTTTGGGTATATTGAGAACCTGTTATTGTTGTGGTTGTAAGTAAAATGCTTAAAGCATCTTGGGCTTTTTGAGAAAGTTGAGCAGTATAAGTATTTAGCGGTATGGTTTCTCTGGATAAATAAATTGCCGCTCGCAAATCAAGATCAGATAATTTGGGCTCTAATTTTACCCATTCTTTGATAAATGTTTGAATGGGTTTATTTTCAGAGAGTATTGATAAATTTTGCTCATTGTTATTTTCCAGCTCTTTTAATAATTCAGGTTTGCCCTCTTTTTCATTGATAAGCTGATAAAATTTTATTACTGTATCAGAATCCACACATCGCTCAAAAATTACCAATTTGGTAATAATCGCTTCATCTAATGGCATTTGACGCTTATCTGAAATTTTGGCTCGCATTTTAATAGTATTTAAAATTCGTTTTACAATTCTAGGATTACCGTGAATGTTTGGCGAATTTGCCAATAAAGGGGCTATTCTGTTCGCTCGCTCAAAATCTGCCAATAGAGCTTGATTATTTTGCTCTCCAATAGTTTCAGCTACTTGTTCTGGCTTTAAGGATTGATTTTGCCAAGATTGTTGCAAATGGTTTTCTAAAAATTGGCGTAAGTTTTCTAATGTTTCGGTAGATAATTTTTGATGAATGGCGTGTAGCATATACAAATATGCACGAATTTCAAGCACACCTGCTTTGGGTACACGAATGGGAATTTGAATTAATTTATCCAAGTAATCAATTTGATGACGATATGACAAATCTTTATAATGCTCTGCAACAGAATGGCGAATCATCTCCTCATCAGCCGCAATAATAAAAGCAGTACGATTTAAGAATAAAAATAAACGAATCGCCTCCAATGTTTGAATAGCATTAGCAGGCAGGCAACGGTCAAGATTATCAATCACAATAACTAGCTTTTTGCCTAAATCCTGTAATATTTCGCCATATTCTTTTCTAAATGCATCAATTTGCTGTGGTGGTGTTTGTTTTTCTTTGGATTTAATCAGATTTTTGCCTGAATCAACAATTTCTTTTCCTACCTCCACAACTTGTTTGCTTTCTGCTTCATCCTGAATACCATCCAATGAATTCTTTACTGTTTCAACTGTTTTGGGAATTAAGCCAAAAGTTGGCATTCCTGCCGCAAAAGCAACACCTTCAGCCATTAAACCAAACAGACGCAAACCATCAATTCTTGCAAATAAATTTTTAGATTTTTTCCAAATGGTTTCTTCATCTTTGGCAGCCTGAACTAAATGGCTTGCAATGACTTCTAAAAGTGCTGCCCTAGCATCATCAAATCCTTGATAAAGCCAAGCATCAAATTTAATCACAATCCATTCATCTTGGTTGATTTCTTGCTCAATCAAATTCAATAAAGATGATTTTCCAGCCCCCCAGTTCCCAAAAATACCAATAGAAACTGGAAGCATCGCGTCTGTTTCCAATATTTCAGTAACAATTTGGGATACCTCACCAAAATTAAGATAGTCTTCTTTAGACTCAGTATCTGACCACATTAAATCACCCTCATTTATAAAAATATAGACCTTTATAATACTAACACATTTTTCAACAAGAATTTTTAATGTTTTTATAATGATAAGTATATAGAAAGTATCAAGATTGGTGGATGAGTTATCGAAATTAAAAGATATTAGGAAAAGGGATGAAAGTGGAATAAAACAGATAAACAGATAAACAGATTAAACTACTATAATCAATAAGCGTAAAAAAACAGCATACTCAAATTTAGCAATGCCTCTTATAGAGTTGAACATGATAATTTCTACTATAAACCTACTAGTTTTTCCTTCTTTCAATGATTTTATCGATAAACATTGCCAACTTGGTATCTCATAGCAAGCATATTGTGTAAAAATAAAATCCGAAATCTAATCTTTTTATACTTTATTTTTACACAATCCAGATTGAAAAGTGAAGAATAAGCACTTAATTATTTGATTTTAAATACCTTTATAGTTTACATTTTACTATAAAATAGAAACAACCATTCTAATTCATCATATTAATTTCCAAGATTCCCCTGCTTATTATTCGGGGATTTTATCTAATGATGTAAGTGCGGTAAAATTTTTAAAAATCTTACCGCACTTTACTCAGTATCTAACAGCAATCAACAACTCAATAGACTGATAGTTTAGTGTGCGGCAAAAATAATCTCTGCTAAAAACATTCACCAATGTTAAAACACATATGAAATTCCGTGGGAATTTTATAATAGATTTAACAAACTTCGATCTCGCCAACTTCTAACCACTCTGTTACTGGGAAATGTGTCTGTAAATAGCGCTGTAAGTAATCTTTAGTATTGTCTGTAATCAGTTCATCTAGGTTAGGATAATTATTGAATACCACCATTGCGACTTCAATTTTTAATTGTCGGCAAGCAAGCAAACTTAATATTGTGTGATTAATACTGCCTAATCTGCCTGATGTCACCAAAATCACTGGGTAGCGTTGTTGAGTTAAATAATCCAAGGTAATTTCAGTATCATTATAAGGGACAGCTAACCCCCCCGCCCCTTCTAGTAAGACAATATCGTAGTGTTCGGCTAAAAGTGCGGTGGATTTTTGAATAAAATTTGGATCAATTGGTTTTTGTTCAAGCTGTGCAGCAAGATGGGGCGAACAAGGATAGGCAAATAAATAAGGACAAGTGGTGCCATCCTTATCAAATGATGTCATCTCTATACCTTGAATTTGTCGATGTGTTTGAATATCAGTAGAATAATCAACACAGCCTGTTTGTATCATTTTTTGAGTGATCACTTTTTTGCCTTGTTGTGCAAATCTTTTTGCAAGCCAACCTGTAACCACTGTCTTACCAATATCGGTATCAATACCTGATACAAAATAAATTTGAGCTGTCATTTTGTTCTCCTTACCAAAGCATAAAAAGGCGAATAAGTCAGTGTGACGCCTTGTGGTTCTTGAAATTGATGGGAATATTGTTGGCAAAATCGCTGTAATTTTCCCTTTGTCCATCCCTTTTGACTGGTCGCAGTAACACCAGTATTTTTTAAGTGCTGCAATACGTTAATTGGATGGGGGAAATGCAGCTTAATTGAGCCTTGCTGCCATTTTAAACAATCAAAATATGGTGCTAACCATTGTTGCCATTGAGAAGCCGTTGGATAGTTTAAATGTACACCTGTAATTTTTTGAATTTCTGGTAAATTATCCGATAAAAAACTACTAAATAATAACAATCCTTTTGGCTTCAACCATTGTTGACAACGTTGCAAAAAACCTTCTTTATCCTTCAACCATTGCACCACAGATGCACTAATAATTAAGTCAAAAGACTGTTCAAAATCTTGTTGTTCAATATCGCCTTGACAAAATTCCCATTGGTTTGACGGTAGAAAATCAAAATATGAACGACTATCGCAAAGATCATTTAATGTCCAATGGGAAATATGGTGTTGTTGTGCCATTCGTCTTGTTAAATCGCCTGTACCACAGCCCACTTCTAATACCTTTGAAAATGAAGATGTGGCTAGCAATTGCACAAGATGAGCATTAATCTGTTGTTGAGCCTGAGCATTTTGGTCATAATTTGCCATTGCTTGACTAAAACATTGCTTAATTTTAGCTTTGTCTAGCATAATTCATTCCAACTTTGATATTGGGCAAATAAGTAATGAGGTGCTTCTAGTAAATGTATAGACACATTTTTCTGTTGCCAAAAATCTAACTGATTATCAACGGGGAAAATACGATCTTGTTCACCAATAATGGCTTTTGTCCAGCTAAACTGCGAAGGTTTAGATGATGGCAAAAATTTGGCTAAACATTCTAATTCTTGTTTAATTTCCACAAAATCCCGTTGAGGATGTGCTAAATAATGTTGTAAATTAGTTCTATTGCCACAAATACGTCGCACAAATTTTTGATAATTATCAGCATCCAAACTTGCTAACGTACCATCAAAAATAACTTCAGGAATGCCCCATTGATTATGTCTAGGATGGCTTGTGCCATTAATAGCTGTAGCCGATTTAAGTTTAAAATCAATTACTTGCTCCGCCACCCAGACGCCCATTGACCAAGCCACTAAATACATATTTTGATAATGCGTTAAATCAACATTAAAGTCTAAATTTCGGTAATCAGAACAAATTAGCAAATCATGATTTTCAGGTAAAATTAAATGAGACACCAACTCAATGGGTGCTCCCCAGCCCGCAAAATACAGGATTAAATGTTCACCTTGTTGATTGATAAATGTGGTTTTCATTTTTGATTTTTTACCATAGATTTTAAATTTAAAATAAGTTCATCAATTTCTTGCAACGTCATATCTGCTGTGACTGAAAGACGAATACGTGCAGTTCCTTTAGGCACTGTTGGTGGACGAATAGGCAAACAATAAAAGCCATTTTTTTGTAAGTTTAATGCCATATCAACAGTGCGTTGATTATCTCCAATAATAAAAGGCACAATGCCACTTTGTGATGGAATAGGCAAAATAGAAAATTGGTTGAGTTGATCACGTAAATGCTGAGCGAGTTTAGCTAAATGCTGACGTTTCGGTTTTAATTCCTCCAATTTGCCAAACAAGAAATGCGTCCAAGCGATATTTATTGGCGGTAACGCCGTAGAAAAAATTAAAGGGCGCATAAAGTTGATAAGATAATCTTTAATCAACTGGTCGCAAACTACATAAGCCCCCATTGATGCCATGGCTTTGCCAAGAGTTCCAACAAGAAAATCAATATGAGGAATACATTGAAAAATCTCTGCCATACCAAGCCCTTTTTCGCCATAAGCACCGATAGCATGTGCCTCATCGACGTAGAGCATTAAATGAGAATATTGTTGTTTGAAACGCACTAATTGAGGCAAATCAGCGATATCTCCGTCCATACTAAATAGGCTTTCTGTCACCACAATTAAACGCTCAAAGTGCGGTGCATTTTTCGCTAATAATTGAGCTAAATGCTCCATATCATTATGACGATAGCGAATAAATTTTGCTTCGCATAAGCGAATACCATCAATCAAGCTGGCGTGGACTAATTTATCTGCTAAAATCAGCGTATTTTTATCTGCCACAGCGGGCAAAATACCAATATTAGCATGATAACCACTATTAAATAATAATGCACTTTCTCGTCCGAATTGCTGTGCAATACGTTCTTCCAAAGCTTGGTAGATAGGGAAATTACCTGTTAATAAACGTGATGAAGAAGAGGTGAGAGGTTGTGGTGATTCAGCTTGTTGCTGCATAAATTCTGTATAAAGTGAATAGTCGCTTGCCAAACCTAAATAATCATTTGATGAAAAATTTAGCATTTTTTGACCGCACTTTTCCACCCATTTCCCTGAGTGTTGCAAACTCGTTAAACAACGAAACTGTCCTTGTTGTTGTAATTGGCTTAAACGCTGTGTAAAAAATGAATACATTATTGTTCCCCAAATTCAGCTTTAATAACCTTAATCATGCCCGTTGTCAGTTGATGTAATTGGTCAGGTTGAATGATAAATGGAGGCATCACATAAACCAAACGATTAAATGGACGTAGCCAAATGCCTTGTTCAACAAATTTTGGTTGTAAAGTGCTTAAATTTACTGGACGATCAAGCTCAATCACCCCAATTGCCCCTAAAACACGTACATCTTTTACATATGAAAGTTGGGATGCTGGCTGTAATTCTCGGCGTAATTGCTGTTCAATGCGTTGAATATTCGTTTGCCAATCACTTTCCAATAATAAGCGTATGGATTCTGTAGCAATTGCACAAGCAAGCGGATTCGCCATAAACGTTGGTCCATGCATAAAGCATTTTGCCTCGCTTTGACAAATCATATCTGCAATAGCTTTGCTTGTAATAGTAGCTGAAAGTGTGAGATAACCGCCTGTCAATGCTTTACCAATACACATAATATCGGGAGTGATTTGTGCAAATTCTGCTGCAAATAATTTACCTGTTCGCCCAAAACCTGTAGCAATTTCGTCAAAAATTAACAATACATCATATTGCTGACAAAGTATCTGCGCTTGGCGTAAATATTCTGGTGAATAAAAATACATACCACCAGCACCTTGTACGACAGGCTCTAAAATTAATGCTGCGATATCTTGATGATGTTGTTCCAATAACTCAGCCAAAGGTTGAATCGCCTTTGCATTCCAAGGTTGATCAAAAGTAACACTAGGTTGAGGTAGGAAAAATTGAATCGGTAAACTTTGCTGAAACAGGCTATGCATTCCAGTGATAGGATCACATACGGACATCGCATGCCAGGTATCGCCATGATAACCTGAACGAATTGTAGCAAATTTATATTTATTTGGATGACCTTTAGCATGCTGATATTGCACTGCCATTTTCATCGCAACTTCTACAGCAACAGAACCACTATCCGCATAAAAAATCTGATCTAACCCTTGTGGTAAAATACCCAATAATAATTGCGTTAATTCACCAGCCGCATCATGCGTAAAGCCACCAAACATAATATGGCTCATTTTTTCAAGTTGCTTATGTGCTGCCGCATTCAAACGAGGGTGATTATAGCCGTGTAATGCCGCCCACCAAGAGGACATTCCATCAATTAGCTGCCTCCCATCTTTTAAGGTAATCATCACACCATCGGCACGTTCCACAGGATAAACTGGACTTGGCATTATCGTTGAAGAATAAGGATGCCAAATATGTTGTTGATCTAATTTTAACAATTCCTCACTAAACATAATTCATTCTCAAAGTTAAAAATCAGCTTATTGATCATATCATTAACTACATTCTGATTCATTATCGTTGTTTTTTATTGGTATTTTAATATTACAAATTCTGCATATAAAAAGTGCGGATAAAATTTTCGGTATTATGTAGCAGTTGCACAAAGACCTAACCGCTTGAAAATACTAAAATCTCCATTGAAAGTTTAACTCAATGGAGATTTTTATTATGGCAGAATCCCACCTTATTTCTCAACTTACCAAATTAATCGAAAGTAGCTATAAAGAAAAAGCGATTCTTGAACATCAACTTGATCAGTTAAAACAACAGAAATCAGATTTAGAGGATAAAATACTTTGTTTTGAGAATACCTTGATATACATTGAACCCAATTTCGATTTAAGGCAAATCAAAACACAATTTAATGTTTCAAGGCTAATAAAACCTCGATTGTTTAAGCAAAATCTTCAATTGTTGGTTGCAAGAGTATTCAAACAAAGTGATAGTTGGAAAACATTATACTTTATTACAGATGCGGCGTTGGAATTAGACACTGGCAAAAATTATCCTCTACCCCAAAGAGAACATGAATTAGCTGTTGCTCGCGTATTGAAAGAACTGTATAAGAAAGGAATTATTGAGCGGAAAGAAGTTGAATTACATAAGCGGATAATAAAGCGAGGATTTTTCAGACGTTCTGAATGGCGATTGAAACCTCTTGAGTAAGAATAGATAAG
>NZ_AJSX01000009.1 GCF_000262245.1 Pasteurella bettyae CCUG 2042 | reverse complement strand
CCTCAAATTCTAACTTCAACCTCGCAATTTTTCACATCAATTTTCCATTTTTTCAAACTCAAGGCGTAACTATTCCGCTCAACCTTCATTCAGGTAAGCTATTTCTTTCTATATAATTCCATCTAAGTCTATTAGCGTCTATACGATTCTATGCTGCCATCAGAATTTCATCGTATGCAGCTTGTTCTTCAAGTCGCTTAAAGTAGAGTGATGAAATTTCGTTAGGTGCAAAGGCTTTCATGCCTAGAAGCTCACCTTCACGATGATTTCCTTGCCAATAACCTACCCACTCTTTGAGTGGTAATACCCATAAGCAACGTTTGAGGACATCTTCAAAGAGTTCCCCATTTGATTTACGGCGGTTATCTGAAAAGAATGCAGCTTGATTGGCATAGTGTAAGGCATATTTATTATCGGTTTTATGGTGTGTACCACGCATTAAGTCGCGCATTCTGGCATTAAAAGATTCTGCTAGATTGTTGTTTACACCTTTCGCACTATAAGCCTCTTGATGATTCACCGACCAACGGATGTAGTGAAAATCAAGACTTTTATAAGCAGGGTTTTCATCACACATAATATCACTGCCTGATTTGACAAAGCGTTGATTTAATGCAAAAACAGTATCAGCATTTTCGGTGTAATCCATTGCGACAATGGTTCGGTTTGCTCCCCATACATTGCTATCGTTTGCAGCTCGTTGTGTAATGGCGTATAGACAACGTTTAGTCGCTCTAAATTTGGGATATTTGCGACCTTTCTCATCGGCTTTTTGACGTTGTTTATAATTGTTTTTACGGAAATTAGTTGGGCGCAAGGTAAAGTTGATCAACATTCCATCTTCGTGAACTTCGCCTGACAATGGACTTAAATCGCGCGTTTTAAATAAAGCTTCGCGAACTTTCCCACAAAGTACAAATGCCGTTTTGTAGTTCAAATTAAGATGACGACTAACATCAATCGCACTAATGCCTTTTGAGCTATTTACCATCATTAAGATGACAGAAAGAATATCGACTAAATCAACCTTATGAAAGGCAAAGGCTGTATTTGTTGTAATATAAAAATGGCGTTTGCAATGTTTACAACACCAACGTTTACGAGACGCAAGGAAATAGGCTTCGTGGCGAATACTACAATGCGGACAGCATACATCACGAACATTATCAGGGTTTCCCCAACGGTGAGTTTTTAAAAGGTAAAAAGCATCTTCTTCTGTAAGGCGTAAAATATCTTTTAAATTGATGTTTTTGGATTTGCTTGAAAGTAAATAATGTTGAGCCATTGCGAATTTCCTTGTGTAGTACAAGGCATTCGAGATTTGCTAAACGCCAGACATAAAAAATCGCCCACTTGAAAATTTCAAGTCGGCTCAAAGCGTTTATGCCTCGAATACCGTTACCCACAAGGAACTTGTGGAAGGCTCATTTAAAATGAGTGAAATTGCGATTGTTAAAACAGGAAATTTACAAGATGAAATTTGCTGTCACCTAAACATTCGCTACACACCTGTTAATGTGTATTAATTGGTGATTGAATAAAGTTGTATTCCTTGGCTAATTATATAATTTGTAGTAAGTTTTCCCTGCAAATTAGTGTAAATATAGTCCTTTGAAAATTTTTCGTCAAATAAAAAAGCAATTCCTCACGAAGTTGCTTTCATCTATTATTTGTTATCGCTAGTGTCCGTAATTATTTATTCAATATTACAGGATTTTCGCCAAATTTATTCGATTCGGCACTACCTTGCACAACTCCGATGACGATTGAAATGACGATTGCAATCGCTTCACCAATAACAGGAATTAGCATAATTAACATATATAAAGTAAACCAACCCGATAAATTTATATCGTGTAATCTACGGACTGTTAGGGATATTGAAGGTGGTAAGGTAACAACAAAAACTACTAAAAAAAGTATTACTCCAATACCTGTAAAAGCAAAAGCACCTAAAATAGCGAATATTAACGCATAAAATAAAGTAAATCCCCAATACTCTTTTCGTCTAGCACGTCCTTTAAAGTTTACATAGTTTTTAGTAAATGCTTCAATAAAGTATGTAAATAACGATTTTTCAATCATAACTAATCCTCTTAATGTGAATGTGTATTTTCAATATAATCTGTTGGATTATCAGCAGTTAAATCTTTTTTACTATTAACCTGCTTGAGAAATGCATTTTTTGCTAGATGCCCTAACTCATGCGAAACTGAACCATAATAGAGAACAAGTAAAAATGGTAGCAACAAAATCTCAATAGGAAACGCTATAAATAATAATAACGAATCAAGGATTATTAAAAGCAATACTGTGACTAGATAAAAAACATAAAATTTTAAGAAATTATGTAAATTAGCCATTAGAAATAAGATGTTTTTCGGTATATTTAATAATTCTAACCATTTTCCAGTTAATGCATATCTAATGATTCCACATTGAAGAATTGGATTTGAGATCATACCCCATATAAAGTAGATAAATAACGTTGCAATATAATCCTCAACGTAATCCGTAAGATAACCTGTTAACCCGCCTTGTATAAATTCAAGTATATCTAAGAACAATCCTAGAATACCTTTTAGTCCTAATAAATAACAAAAAGCTGTTGGAATGATCCAATATATAATTGTAACTCCTGTTATTTGTAACCCTTTCAGAACTATTTTCTTTATTTGTAATGATTGCAAAGGCTTATCTAACATAATATCTTCAACCATCTGAACCTGCCATCCTTTAATAAATATTATGCCGAATGGATACTTTATAAATGGAAAAAATAGTAAAAAAGGAATAATCCAAAGCTTCTTATAGAAACTTCTATCAGAAAAGAGATATACGTATCCTTCTTGATATTCTTTAAGCAAATTTTTAAACATTCTCGTGTTATACCTAAAATTTAAAGAGTATTGAGGACTTTACAAGGCTGATTCTTGGTAATTACAATTGGTTTATATAAACAACTTCCACAAATACTTCCATATTGAAGGATATATAGTTTTTTACCATTAATCATAAATTCGTAAGTTGATGATGTGTATCCTTGATTATTTGATAAAGGAGATGAACATTTTTCACCTGCTTTACTCTCTTTAACAAAGATTTTGTGGCGTTTTAATTCATTACTTAATAATTCGACTTGGTCGTAGTCATAATTTACTTCATTTTCTTGAATTAAAGTATTATGGCTTAATGCCTTAAAGAACATAAGATCGGATGTTTCCATCTTTATAGATGAACCTACTGCTTTACCTTGAGATAGATTAACCAAACTGTTATATAAAGATGAATCAGTGGTTTGCTCCGTTCTAAATGGATTGCCAACTCTTTTCTTCACAAATGTACCTTGTGAAATATCTCGAAGTCCCTCTGTAACTTCTGCACAAGAAGTTAATGATAAGGTTAGCATTACTACCTTAAGTATTTTTCTCATAACATTTCCCTTATTGATATTGCTTGATACAAGAAGCTAAGTTTTTCTTATAACTATATCCTTGTTTAGTAATAACATCTGATACTAAGCATTGGTTGTTTTTACATTCGAGTTGATAGACTAAATTAATGATTTTCTTCTTATTTTTTAGCGTGACATTTACCTGCTCATTAATAATTTTTATAATAGGTTTTACTTCAACTTGATTTCTCACCATTCCATAGATCCAAAATTCGGAAAGGCATGTTCCGCCGTATTCATATTCATTTTCGTTATGAATATCTGTTGCTTTCATTTGCAAATCTGCAAACTCTCTTGTTGAGTAGCCTTCTAAATCATTGGTTTGATAGACCTTTTCAACGGTATCTACTTTAGCTTGCTCTAAAGGTGACAAAGCGAAAACATTTGCAGATAAAAACATTGCAACGAAAGATGGATATAGCTTATTCATAATAAAAAACCTATAATGATTAGTATGATAAATTTAGGGAAATTTTTAGTAAAAATCCGCATTAAATATAGCTATAATACATAATGTGGTTGTTTTGCTGTAGCAACTGGTAATCTCTATCAACTACCCTAGCAGTGGGTATTCAAGAAATTTTACAGGTACAAAATGAGTGTCAATGAGAAGATTCGAAAGATCCGAGAAGCAAAGGATTGGTCGCAGGAACAGATGGCTGAAAACTGAATATGTCGCTAAATGGCTATGCTAAAATTGAGCGTGGTGAAAGTAAAATTTACCTAGACAAACTCGAACAAATTGCACAAGTATTCGATATTGATGTAGTTGAGCTAATGCAATCAGATGGTAAGAATATCTGTTTTCAAATTGAATCACCGTTAGGTTCGGTATATCAAGGTGGTGGGGAAGCCCAGTTGTCGATTGAGATTGAACGGTTGAAGTTGGCTTTGTCTCATGCGAATGAAAAAGAAGAGTTATTGAAAAAATTACTTGAGCAGAAGGATAGTGAAATTACAACCCTAAAAGAGCTAATACAGGCTTCGAAGAAATAAATAAAAGCTCTATTTAATAGAAAATGTTGGTATAAAATTTTAACAAGGGAATCAAGAATGAATATTAGAACTTGGGATTGTGATTATCCTCAAGATTTAGGTTTTGAATTACCGCCTCAAGAGGCTGTGGAGATAAATAAAGAAGCTTATCGAATGGTAAGTAAAGAGCAACCTGATATAGATGATTTTTTAGCAAGCTTTAAGGATCCTAGACAGAAAAATTACTTACATTACAGAGAAAGAGTAGAATTTTATGCAACTTCTTTCTTTAATTCTCTTGATAAAGCTCAATATATGCTAAATCTAAGACCTCATGCATTTAAGGGGAAATTCATTGCGGTTGGAATGATTAAACCTGAATATGGAAAAGGAATTGAAAACCATAATACGGGACATATTTCTATGTGGCTTTATAAAAATATTTTTCCTACAGGATTTGTAAGAGTATGAGAAAAATATTATTTTTAGAAACTGATTTTGGAAAATTATTTTACCATAATGTATATGCATTTTATGGTGAACCTGTAGTTTTTACGGCATTTAATGAATATAGACATTTCTTTTTTTGTTATAGTTTGGGATTGGATGATGAACAAGAAAATGATTTATGGCTAATTATGCCTATTTCAGAGGAGAAGAAAAATCGCTTAGAACAAAAAGACATTCCTGTCATCAAAATGATGAAGGGGGATGATTGTGAAAAGATTAAATTACTTAAATTAAATGTAGATACTGGTGAAAAAGAAGAAGACTGGATATCAACTAGAAATTATCCTTATTTAATGCCAGATGATACTATATATATTTCCGAAAATATAAATTGGGATGATACTCGTTCTCATACTCACAAGATAAGAGTTGCTGCAAATAATCTTACAAATACTAAACTTAATGAAATAACAATACTTTTTAGTAATTTAATAAAATCTATTTTTTCTAAGAATAATGTTAACATTAATCTTTTTCCTCAAGACGCAATTCATGGCTCTTTTGTTTTTAGAGTAAAGACAAAGTGTGAGGGTAATGCATTACAAGAAAATAAAGAAAAATCTTACTCTGATTTATTAAGCTTTAATGATAAACACAAATTTAAAGAGATATTAAATAATAAACATATTGATGTTAAATCAACTTGGAAATTATTAAATCTCATAAAATCTTATGATAGCGTTATTCAATTTATTGATGAAAGCTCTACAGTAAAATTATTAAACATAAATTCAGAACTTGCAGGAGAGTTATTAAATCTAGTAGATTCAAAATTAGACACTTATCTTGATAGCACTATGGTTCCTCAAGCTAATGATATTTATAAAGTTAAAAAATATTTAGATATACTAAAATCAGATAATGTTGTAGCTCTTGATAAATTAGGCGTAACTTCTGAACGACAGATCTCTTATTATAGAGATGCTTGTTATTTATTAGGGTTAATAAATGAGAGATATAATTACTTAACTCCTATTGGAAATAGGATAACAGAAATTCAGGAAGAAAATGAATGGTTAAAAATATTAAGAGTTCAATTTGAAAATTCTGAATGTGGTTATTTATGGATGAAAAATCAAGGTGTTAATTCTATCTTAGATATAGATCCAAATTCTGCGACGCAATATTTATTAGATAATGCTAATGGATTAAGTGAAGATACAGCTAAAAGAAGAGCTTCAACTTTAAAAAGATGGGTTAATGCATTTAAAACCATTCAGTAAAAAAATTGCATAGCTGTCATAGCTATGCAATTTTTAACTTATACATTAGATATTCTAGCTATAGCTAATTTAATAGCATCTAAATTAATATCCGTCCCTTTAAAACTTCTATTTGTTATTTTAGCTGCGACACCAACAAAACCTGAACCACAAAATGGATCGATTACTAATTCACCTTTATTAGAGCTTTGTTCAATGAGAGTCTTCGCTAAATTTATAGGTTTTTCTGTTGGATAGCCTCTAACGATCCTTTTTTCAACAAGAATATCTGGGATTGATAAATTATTTAATTTCCTCTTTCCTTTTTCAAAGAATAAGATAAATTCATATCGTGCTCTATAATGATACCCCATACCGATGGCGACCTTATCCCATACTATAGGTTTCCAAAATTTAAATCCTATTTTTTCTGCGATAGGTTTTATTACAAACATAGTTTCCTGATCACAAAATAGGTAAAAGTGACTGTCTTTCTTTAAAACTCGATATATTTCAATTAGCAATTCTTCAAAACGCTGATTAGGGAAGATCTCAAACCATTGATTACTAGAGGATTTACTTTGTTTTAAACGAGTAGTTGTTCCAATTTTCCTATGCTTTTCTAATGATTCATAAGGAGGATCTGTAATAACTAGATCTACAGATGATGAATCTAAGGTTTTTAACCAATCTATAGCATCTAAATTACTAATCTGAGTGTTGTACATCATTATTACTCAATTCATTAAAAATAATTTTAGAGGTTCTTTTTAAAATACGCTTTCCCACTTCATTTGCAGAACGATAATTGTTGAGCAATTCAGATTCATCTAAATTCAAATTAATATCTTTTTCAGTTAAAAACATATCCTCTTGATTCAATAGCAGCCAATTTAAATTAATATTAAATTTTTTAGAAATTTTAGAAAGAAACTCCATACTAGGCTCCTTACCACTATTAAGATAGTTATGCACTGTTCTAAGTGGTGTATCAACTAATTCTGCAAAATCCTTTACTGTCAGTTTTTGCGACTCAATAACAAGACGTAATCGTTCTTTAATGCTCATTTTGGCATTCCTTATTGACTTTAAGTGTAAAAAATGGCATTATTTAATCATTGAGAATGCCAAAACTTGCATTATTATAGTGATTTTATTAGGTTAAATAAACAAAATTATGGCGCAACACTTCCTCTTATCTAGTAAGGCTCGCACGCTTTCTTCTT
>NZ_AJSX01000008.1 GCF_000262245.1 Pasteurella bettyae CCUG 2042 | reverse complement strand
AACCAGTTACGCTGTGTAACGGGTGCCTATGATACGGATTTTAATTCAATAATCAACTACTTTTTTCATTATTTTAATCATTTGCCTAAATAGACAGCAAAATTTATAAGAATCAATCAATTCTTAGTTCATTACAATGGATTTAGTATCTTTTTAAATTAAAAATAAAACAGGGATCACTAACGTAATCCCTGCTTTTAACTAATACAAATAAGTTAACTTATTTCTAGAAATTAGTATGCTAACACTGCACGACGGTTTTTAGAATATGCAGCTTCGTCATGACCTAACACAGCTGGTTTTTCTTCACCGTAAGAAACTGTTGATAATTGACCAGCTTGAACACCTTTAGCAGATAAGAAGTTTTTAACTGCATCTGCACGACGTTGACCTAATGCGATGTTGTATTCTGGTGTACCACGTTCATCAGCATTACCTTCAACTAATACTTTAGCTGATGGAGTTGCTGTTAAATATGATGCATGAGCATCTAATAATTGTTGATATTCACCTTCTACTGCATAGCTATCAAAACCAAAGTATACAGTGTTATAACGAGTTGTTAAATCTTGCACTGACATACCGCCGAATTGAGCGTTTGTACCTTCTTTACCGCTTGCATCGTTGTTTGATGAACTACATGCAGCTAATGCTAATACTGGTGCAACTAACAATAATTTTGCTAATTTCATTGATTTTCTCCTTAGTTTTTATTTAGATACGGTGACCAGGCTGGGAATTTAACTTGCCCATCTGTGCCTGGTAACCTTGCTTTAAAGCGTCCGTCTGCGGACACTAATTGTAGCACCTTTCCTAACCCTTGGGTAGAGCTATAAATGATCATTATACCATTTGGAGAAATACTTGGACTTTCTCCAAGGAAAGATGTGCTCAATACTTCACTCGCGCCAGTTGTGAGGTCTTGTTTAACCACATTGTTATTACCATTTATCATAACTAATGTTTTACCATCACTACTAATTTGTGCGCTACCACGACCACCCACTGGTGATGCTGCTCCACCTGAAGCGCTCATACGATACACTTGAGGTGAACCACTTCTGTCAGAAGTGAATAAAATTGAACTGCCATCTGGTGACCAACTTGGTTCAGTATTATTACCTGCACCACTAGTCAATTGAGTTGGATTACCCCCATTTGAGCCCATTACATAAATATTTAATTGTCCATCTTTGTTTGAAGCAAATGCTAAACGTGAACCATCTGGTGAAAATGCAGGCGCACCATTATGTCCTGGGAATGATGCTACAACTTTACGAGCACCAGAACCCAAATCTTGAACCACTAATTGTGATTTTTTATTTTCAAATGAAACATAGGCTAAACGTTGACCATTTGGAGACCACGCAGGTGACATAATAGGTTGAGAACTACGATTCACAACAAATTGGTTAAATCCATCATAATCAGCCACACGAACTTCATAAGGTTGTGAACCACCATTACGTTGTACAACATACGCAATGCGAGTTCTGAATGCTCCTTTGATTGCCGTCAATTTTTCGAAAACTTCATCACTTACAGTGTGAGCTCCATAACGAATCCACTTATCGTTTACCGTAATGGAATTTTGAGCAAGAACGGCACCTGCACCACCTGATGCACCTACAGTATCAACTAATTGGTATGCGATATTATAGCCACCACCAGTTGCTGTCACTTGACCAACAACAATTGCATCAACGCCTAAAGAAGACCAAGCTTCTGGAGTAACTTCAGACGCAGAACCTGGCTGTTGTGGCATTTGACTTACAGGAATAGGATTAAATTTACCACTATTACGTAAATCAGCAGTCACGATCTCGGCAATATCAGCGGGAACAGAACCATTTGTTTTAAATGGAACAACTGCGATAGGACGAGCACCATCGACACCTTCATCGATAACGATACGCACTTCATCAGCCGCTTGAGCAGTATTAATTGCAAAAAATAATACTGCGAATGCACTCAGCATGCGAGTTAAAAATTTCATTATTTCACCTATTGGTTAATGTTACTTTCCAAAATCAATTATTTAAGATCAAAATCAATAATTGGATTTTTATATTTGTTATACACATCATCAGATGGTGGAGCAGGAACTTTTTTGGTTCTTGCTACCGCACTTAATGCTGCGGTACAAATATCGTCTGGCCCAGAAACACGTTCATAACCAGTAATTGTCCCGTCACGGGCTAATTGAATTCTTACACTACAAATTTTACCAGCAAAACTTGGATCTTTTAAGAAGCGGCGCTTAATTTCGCGCTTAATAACTGCTCCGTATTGATCACCAACTTTGCCACCATCGCCTGCACCTAGGCTAGCGCCACTTCCTTGGCTACCTGCTTTATTGGCATTTCCACCTGAAGATGCACTTCCACCGCCAACATCGCCTCCATTTAAGAAATCATCCAATGCAGACTGTTTTGCTTTTGCATCAGCTTTTGCCTTGGCATCGGCTTTCGCTTTGGCTTCTGCTTTAGCTTTAGCCTCTGCATCAGCTTTCGCTTTAGCATCTGCCTTAGCCTTAGCTTCTGCCTCTGCTTTAGCTTTTGCCTCTGCTTCAGATTTTGCTTTTGCTTCTTTGGCTTTAGCATCTGCCTTAGCCTTAGCTTCTGCCTCTGCTTTAGCTTTTGCTTCTTCTTCAGCTTGTTTTGCCGCCGCAGCTAAACGTTTTGCTTCAGCATCAGCTTTTAATTTGGCTGCTTCAGCTGCTTTTTTAGCTTTAGCTTCTGCTTCGGCTTGAGCTTTTTCAGCAGCTTCTTGACGAGCTTGTTGCTCTTTTTGCTTTTGCTGTTCTAACTGTTTTTGCTTTTCAATTTCTTGCTGTTTTTGTACATCAACTTGTTCTTCTACTTGTTTTGGCTCTGGCGTATGTTGCACGTCCTCAACAGGCTCAGGAGTTTTCTTTTGTTTTTGTTTATCTGTTTCACCCTTCTTCTGCTGTTTAATACGTCCCCATTCTGCGGCAGCGGCTCCAGTATCGACCATTACGGCACCCATAACGTCACCGTCACCTTCTCCGCCTCCCATAACCTCAGTAGTATGGTATAAAGAACTCAGTATCAACAAACCGAACAAAAATATATGCAATATAACAGAAGTTATAAATGCACTTCTTTCTTTGTTTTGTCGATTATTTCTCACAACGTTTCCTACTTTTGATTAAATTGGGTCAGTCATTAAACCAACAGACTTGATACCTGCAAGGTGAAGTAAATTTAAAGCTTTAATTACTTCCTCATAAGGAACATCCCGTGCGCCACCAATCAAAAACATTGTATTGGGATCTTTTTCAAACTCTGTTTTTGTTTGTGCAGTAACCATTTCTTCGGTTAAATTTTCTGAACGTTTTCCTGCAATAGAAATAGCGTATTGACCTATGCCAGCTACCTCAATAATTACAGGTACTTTATCTTCTGTGGAAACATTTTGGCTTTCAACAGCATCAGGTAAATCCACTTCTACACTTTGCGTAATAATCGGAGCAGTAGCCATGAAGATAAGTACTAATACTAACAATACGTCCAAGAATGGGACGATGTTAATTTCTGATTTTATATGTCTCTCTTTACTACGGCGATAAGCCATACTAACCTCGTAAAATTCTTCAATTTATGACCGCACTTTTAATGAAATAAGGAAGCGGTCAACATGCTAATTATTGGATTTTGCTACCAAATACTTGGCGGTGTAAAATTGTGGTAAATTCATCAATGAAATTACCATAATTTTGTTCTAATTTACTTAAACGTAAACTTAAGCGGTTATATGCCATTACCGCAGGAATTGCAGCAAATAAACCAATTGCAGTTGCAATTAAAGCTTCTGCAATACCTGGAGCTACCATTTGTAATGTGGCTTGCTTCGCACCTGATAATCCCATGAAAGCATGCATAATTCCCCATACTGTACCAAATAAACCAATATATGGGCTAATGGAAGCTACTGTTGCTAAAAATGGAATACGTCCTTCTAAATCTTCAAGTTCACGATTCATAGCTAAATTCATTGCTCGAGTACTACCTTGAATAATAGATTCTGGCATATCTGGATTTGCTTGTTTTAAACGAGAAAACTCTTTAAAACCAACAAAAAAGATTTGTTCACTTCCAGTCAAACCATCACGACGATTTGATAACCCTTCATATAGTTTAGTTAAATCTTCACCTGACCAAAAACGATCTTCAAATACTGAAGATTCTTTTAAAGCCGAGGTTAATACACGGCTACGTTGAATAATAATCGTCCAGGAAATAATGGAAAATGCGATTAAAATTAAAATAACAATTTGAACGACAATACTTGCCTTAAGAAATAACTCAAGAAAATTCAAATCACCAGACATTACATAACTCCGAAAAAATATCTATTTAGATAACGCTGCTTTCACTTCTGGTGGAAGTGCAACAGGTTTCATTTTGCCAAGATCAACACAGGCTACCTTTACAGTAGCCTTACTTAAAACTAATTCATCTCTTTGTAATACTTGAGAGAATAGGATTGATGCCCCTTTAATTTCTATCACTTTGCTTTCAACCATTAACAGATCATCTAATCGTGCAGGAAAGCGATAATCAATATTCATAGATTTGACAACAAACCCTATGCGATAAACTTCTAGTAAAGATTGTTGAGAAAAACCTAAGGCTCGCAAAAATTCTGTTCTTGCTCGCTCAAAAAAATGTAAATAGCGTGCATGGTAAACCACACCACCCGCATCCGTATCTTCATAATAAACACGAACAGGAAATTGAAAGACATTTATATCCATTACAATCCTTAGCAAAAGTGATTCGATTTACAAACTAACTATAAACTTATGAGTTTTATTTATCAGACTAAAAAGGTCAATAAAACTGGCGTATTTTAGAGCGACTAAAAACGATAAGCAAGTATTTAAATGACTAAAATATAAAAAAATTCGAGTTTAAATACAATTTGTTATAAATGGTAAATATTACATTAAATTAAAAAATTATTGAATAATGCTATAGCACTTACTATATATCCAACTATTGGGAAAAAAATAATTTTCCAAATTAGAGATTTAATCTCAAATCCCATACCATGAATCCATAATATCACTGTTGACCAAATAATAAGCAAAACCCAAATTGGATTTGCTGTTCTTAGATTAGTAGCAAACTGATGTATATTAAAAAAGAAACAAAGGGTTAATAAAATAGCCAAAATGAAAGAAAGGGCTCTCCAAGAGCCCTTATTTACTATTTGATAAACTAAATGAATCATATTATTCGTCAAATTTACCAGAATCTTCGATACGTGTTGTAATTTTCACGCTAACCCAAACTGCTAACAAAACACCCACTACCCAAGCTACATAAAACATATATATTCTCCTTTAGTATAATGAGTTTTTGTTTTCTTCAATAAAACTATTATCAAGACGACCAAACATTTTGTAGTAAGACCAAATTGTATAAGCCAATGAAATAGTTACAAATACAAGTGCTAGGAAGAACATTAATTTTAATGTTAACTCACTTGATGTTGAATCCCACATTAATAAACTCATATCAGGATGAGTAATTGAAGGCATTACGAATGGGAACATTGCAATACCACATGTGAAGATCACACCGAACATTGTAATTGATGAGAAGAAAAATGCAAAACCTGAACGATTAGCTTTAGATGCAACAATATTTAATAGTGCGCCCACAACAGCTAATAGTGGGAAAATCCATAATACAGGCATCTCATTATAATTTTTAAACCAGGCTCCAGCTTCTAGTGAAACTTGTTTACCTAATGGTGAAGACGGTGCAAAGTGGTCCACTGTACTATTAACAATAAAACCATCTTTATACAATAACCATATACCAGCAAGTACAAAGGTAATTAATGTAGCAAATGCACCAACTTGAGTGATTGTACGTGAACGATCACGTAAATCTGCTGTTGTTTTCATTTGTAACCAAGCCGCACCATGTGTAATTAACATTGATAAACTGATTAAACCACAAAGAATAGCAAATGGGTTAAGTAGTTCGAAGAATGTACCTGTATATTTAACTTGCATTAAATCATCAAATTCAAATGGAACACCTTGTAATAAATTACCAAATGCAACACCAAATACTAATGAAGGCACAAATCCACCAAGAAACAATCCCCAATCCCACGCTGTACGCCAAGCTGGATTATCAATTTTAGCTCGATATTCAAAGCCCACTGGGCGGAAGAATAATGCAGCTAAAACTAAAATCATTGCGATATATAAACCAGAAAATGATGTTGCATAAACAATTGGCCATGCAGCAAACATTGCACCACCAGCAGTTAATAACCAAACTTGGTTACCATCCCAGTGAGGTGCAACTGAGTTAATCATAATGCGCTTTTCAACTTCTTTTTTACCAGCAAAAGGTAATAGTGTAAGAACACCCATGTCAAAGCCGTCTGTTACTACAAAACCGAGTAACAACACGCCAATTAGGATCCACCAAATAAAACGTAAACTTTCGTAGTCAAGCATAATTAGGCTCCTGCTTTAGATGATTGTTCAAAATAGTAACGACCTGTTTTTAATGAACTTGGACCTAAACGACCAAATTTAAACATTAAATACATCTCTACTACGATAAACAATGTGTAAAGACCACAAAGTAGACCAATAGAGAACCAAAGATCACCCGTTCCTAATGATGAGTTAGCTACGCCAACAGGTAATACTTCATAAATAGCCCATGGTTGACGACCATACTCAGCAAGGAACCAACCACATTCGATTGAAATCCAAGGCAATGGTAAACACCATAATAATGCATGAAGTAATAAAGGAACTTTAGTTACTGACTTACGAATATTTAGCAGGAATGCTCCCATTAATAAGAAAAGTACCGCACCTGCTGCTGCAGCCATCGCACGGAAAGACCAGAACACAGGCGCAATATTAGGAATGGTATCTAATGTTGCTTGTTTAATTTGTTCTTCTGTGGCATTGACAACTTTATCAGTATAACGTTTTAGAAGTAAACCATAGCCTAAATCTTTACGGACTTCTAAGAATTGTGCTTTAGTGGCATCATTAACTGTACCAGCTTTTTTCTGTGCACGTAATTCTTCTAATAGACCATAAGCGACCATACCATTACGAACACGTCCTTCGTTTTCCGCTAATAGATCATGAATACCTGGATAAGTTTGATCTAATGAACGAGTAGCCATCAAACCACCTAAATATGGAATTTGAAACTCGAAGTCATTTTTTTGTTCAGCTTGGTTAGGGATTGCAATTGCATTCCAAGCAGCTGGTGCTTGTTGTGTATGCCATTCACTTTCCATTGTTGCTAATTTAGTTTTTTGTACACCACCAATTTCATAAGCAGATTGGTCACCCATTGCAATAGACGCAATTATAGAAATAAAACCAAATACTGAGGCAACAGAAAATGAACGTTTAGCAAAGCCAACATCACGACGTTTTAATAAGTAATAAGAACTAATTGCTAATACAAACATCGCAGCTGATACATAGCCACCTGTTAGAGTATGAACTAATTTACTTTGTGCAATTGGATTTAACCATAGATCTAAGAAACTCGTCATTTCCATTCGCATGGTTTCAAAGTTAAATTCTGATGCAACAGGGCTTTGCATCCAACCATTTGCAACTAAAATCCACATTGCAGATAAGTTCGAACCAAATGCAACACAGTAGGTCGCTAATAAGTGTTTACCTTTTGTGAGACGATCCCAGCCAAAGAAGAATAAACCTACAAATGTTGATTCTAAAAAGAATGCAAGTAAAGCTTCAATTGCAAGAGGTGCACCAAAGATATCACCTACATAATGTGAATAATATGACCAGTTAGTACCAAACTGGAATTCCATAGTAATACCAGTTGTCACACCTAGAGCAAAGTTAATACCAAATAACTTACCCCAGAATTTAGTCATATCTTTATAAACTTGTTTATTTGTAACCACATACAAGGTTTCCATTATGACAAGAATAAATGTTAAACCTAATGTTAATGGCACAAACAAAAAGTGATACAGCGCAGTTAATGCAAACTGCAAGCGAGAGAGTTCAACAATGTCTAACATCTCAACTCCTTGTAAATGCTACAAGATATTTTAACTATTGATTACACCGCATTATTAGCATTTTGAATATGAACGATTAAGACATATACAAAATTCTAATCTCACTTTAATAACCACCCATAAGATTAAGACCCCAAGATCCTAAAATTTATTTTGGAACTATGCTTATTTCTATCTAACTACAGATAAATTTAAGACATAACCCAAGATTGGTATAATTCTACTACGATTTATATGGATAAAAAATAGTAAAAAAGATACCTAGATCACATTTTTTGATTTTACATCAAATTAATGGAAGTATAAGCTCACCACTAAATATTGATATATCGCAAATTATAGGTTTTATTAACTTATTTGCAACTTTTATATGCTTTTTTGATAAAATTTATCATTAATTACACAAGAAGCTAGACAAGGAGAAAATGATCTGTTATTTTCGGCAAAGATTTTATCAATTTGACTAATAGATAATTATTTAGATTCTATTTCTAGATAAGGATTATTGAATGACAAAAACAATTAAAACTATTTTTATGATACTTTTTGGTGGATTATTTTTCACTAGTGTTAATCTTCAAGCTGCAGAAGCGACAGCAGTCCCTCAACAATGTCAGAAATTATTTAAAGCAACAGATCAACTTGTTGCAGAAGCTGAAAGACAACCAGGTACACACACACAAGTGAGTAAAATAAAAAACAAATTAAACCAAAGTAAAAAACAAATTCTAGAAATGGAATTAGCAACACAAATTAAAAGTTGCGACCAAGGTTTAGTAAAATTAAATAATTTAAAACAGCAAGAGCAAGAAACTAACTAATTCAATTAAAAAGGCTTATCAACTGATAAGCCTTTTTCACATCTATTTCAAAATTATTCTGTCAATTTTTCTAAACCAAAATGTCTATATGTGCGAGAAGTCGCAATACGTCCTCGAGGTGTGCGCTGTAAGAAACCTTGTTGAATTAAATAAGGTTCAAGTACATCTTCGATAGTATCTCGTTCTTCCCCAATAGCAGCTGCTAAATTATCCAATCCTACTGGTCCACCGTCAAAACGTTCAATTACTGCATTCAATAATTTTCTATCTAAATAATCAAAACCGGCTTGATCAATATCTAACATCGTTAAAGCTGCTTTGGCAATTTCTTCAGAAATAATCCCTGAATTTTTCACATCAGCAAAGTCCCTAACACGACGTAATAATCGGTTAGCAATACGAGGCGTACCACGAGAACGTCTTGCTATTTCATGAGAAGCAGTCTCAGAAATATCTAAATTTAAACAACTCGCACTACGAGAAACAATAGAAGTTAAGTCTTCTACAGAATAAAACTCTAAGCGTTGCACAATGCCAAAACGGTCACGTAGAGGCGAAGTTAATGAGCCTGCTCTTGTTGTTGCTCCGATTAAGGTGAAAGGAGGAAGATCTAATTTAATGGAACGAGCCGCTGGTCCTTCACCAATCATAATATCTAATTGATAATCTTCCATGGCTGGATATAAAACTTCTTCAATTGCAGGAGATAAGCGATGAATCTCATCAATAAATAACACATCATGAGGCTCAAGATTAGTCAACATCGCTGCGAGATCTCCTGCCTTTTCTAAGACTGGACCCGAAGTAGTTCGAATATTCACACCCATTTCATTAGCAACAATATTTGCTAATGTGGTTTTGCCTAATCCTGGAGGTCCAAAAATCAATAAATGATCTAGTGCATCTTGACGTAATTTAGCCGCTTTAATAAAAATTTCCATTTGATCACAGACTTGTGGCTGACCAACATAATCTGTCAATAATTTAGGTCGAATAGCGCGGTCAATATATTCTTCATCCAATTGAACACTGCTACTTATAAGGCGATCTGCTTCAATCATATTTTATCTCTATAATGATGCTTTTAATGCTTCACGAATTAATTGTTCACTGGTTAAACCTGGTTTGGCAACTTTTTTAACCATTTTTTCTGAATCAGTCGCTTTATAACCCAATGCCATCAATGCAGCGATAGCTTCTTCTATAGGTGCATCAACAGAACTAGGCGTTGCATTTGATGTAGCAATATGGGTACTTTCTACAAAGAAGTCTGGTTGTTGCAAACCTTTAAATTTACCTTTTAATTCAACCAATAAACGCTCTGCCGTTTTCTTACCTACCCCAGGAATTTTGATTAATTTAGATAATTCTTCACGCTCAATCGCATAAGCAAATTCATTTACAGACATCGCAGATAAAATTGCTAAAGCAAGCTTAGGGCCGACTCCATTGGTTTTAATTAACTCTCGGAATAAAGTGCGGTCTTGTTTATGAGAAAATCCGAAAAGAAGGTGGGCATCTTCACGCACTACAAGATGGGTAAATAGGGTTGTTTCTTGACCAACTTCAGGTAAATTATAAAAACTTGTCATAGGCAATAATAATTCATAGCCAACACCATGTACATCTAATAAGATCTCAGGTGGTTGCTTTTCAATTAAAATACCCTGTAAACGCCCTATCATAAATACCCCATATCAATAGTTAAAATCGGGTATAAGTATAAAATAAAACTGGATAGATAACCAGTTAAATTTTTAAACGAAAACGACCTCGACTATATCTTGTTTTCAAAAGTGCGGTCATTTTTTCATGAATTTCAGTAGTTTTTATAGTAGTTGCGACTTGCAAAGAATGTTGCATCGTATGGGCATGTGTAATCGCTATTGCTAAAGCATCCGCAGCATCAGCTTGAGGTTTATCTGATAATTTAAGAATTCGAGTCACCATATCTTGCACTTGAATTTTATCAGCAGATCCAATGCCTGTTACCGTTTGTTTAACTAAACGCGCAGCATACTCAAAAACTGGCAAATCTTGATTCACCGCAGCGACAATCGCAGTACCACGAGCCTGCCCTAATTTAAGTGCAGAATTTGGATTTTTCGCTAAGAAAACTTCTTCAATAGCAAACATATCTGGCTGGAATTGGGTAATAATTTCCGTGACACCAGCATAAATACGCTTTAAACGTGTAGGTAAGTCCTCAACTTGTGTACGAATTGCGCCACTTCCCAAATAATCTAGTTGCTTACCTGTTTGACGAATTACTCCATAACCTGTAACTCTTGATCCAGGGTCGATCCCTAAAATAATTGCCATAATACTATTCTATGCATAAAAAATAAGCAGATGATATTTCACCTGCTTATTATATTTGTTTATCATTAATTAACGATTAAGTGCTTTTGTTGCTGTTTTATTAACAGAACATAATTTTGAAATGATGCGATCAACATCTTTACCTTTTTGAGTTAGCATACCGCCACTCATTGTTGTTACGTTTTTAGCAGTTAAACCACTATCAACATTCCAAACATATTTATCAGATTTAAATGAGGTAAAATCTGCATTCGCTTTATCATATTTCAAATTAATAACTTGTTTCTTTTTACCAACAGATAAATTCACTGCTTCTGGCTCACCAGTTGTTGCATTAAATGCATAGGTAGCGGAGAGATTCTCACCACGACATGTATAAGCTATTGCTTTTGCATGAGTATCAACAGGTTGCACACTTACAGCTGCTTTACCATCAATTTTTTGAGCAATATTAGTTGCTTGCTGTTGTGCATTCTCCATGATTTGTGCTTTTTGAGCTTGTTTAGCGGCTTCCATTTGTTGAGCTGTTTCATCAGCTGAATTTGAACAAGCGGCTAAAACGAATGTCGAAACTACTAGAGTTGGAACTACTTTGATTAATTTCATATAGATACTCCTAAGTTAGCTACTATGATTATCTGATTTGCTTACGCAGATACTTAAAAAAGTAAGAGAAATCTAAGCAAAATACAAAAAATAAGAAAGATATTGTTTATTAATTTCTTATTTGTTTTCTATCTTAACAGAAATTACAGTAATTCGGCAACTTCGTCGCTAATTTCACCATTATGATATACATTTTGTACATCATCACAATCTTCTAGCATATCGATTAAACGCAATAACTTCGGTGCAGTTTCAGCATCAAGATCGACAGTAGTTGTAGGAATCATACTCACTTCAGCTTCTGCAATTTTAAAACCTGCGGCTTCTAAACCATCACGAACAGAACCTAAATCTTCCCATGCGGTATAAATTTCAAATGAACCATCATCTTGAGCTTGAATATCATCTGCACCAGCTTCAATTGCAGCTTCTGTCAAGGCATCCTCATCTGCACCTGCATCAATTAGAATTAAACCTTTTTTATTAAATAAATAACCAACAGAACCTTCTGTACCTAAGTTACCCCCGCATTTAGTGAAGCTTGGACGGACTTGTGAAATAGTACGGTTTGCATTATCACTTAAACATTCTACCATGACGGCGGTACCACCAGGACCATAACCTTCATAGATTTTAGTTTCCATATTAGTGTCATCACCACCACCAACACCACGTTCGATAGCACGGTTGATAGTATCACGAGTCATATTACTTGCTAATGCTTTATCTACTGCAGTACGTAAACGTGGGTTTGTACCAACATCACCACCACCAATTTTAGCTGCTGTTACTAATTCACGAATTAATTTAGTAAAGATTTTACCGCGTTGTGCATCTTGTGCTGCTTTACGGTGTTTAATGTTAGCCCACTTACTATGACCTGCCATGTTATTTTCCTTTTATTTTTCAATAAGATTAAGTTAGAATACTCATTGGGAACAATAAAATGTTCCGATAAATGTTGATTCAAACTGCGGTGAAAATTTTCAAAATTTATACCGCACTTTTATGAATAAGATATTGTTTAATCGCTTCACTATTATTAGGCGATTTTGTTAATTCAGCCGCTTGTTCTGGATCAAGCCACTGATAAGCTAAATGCTCTGCCAATGTAGGAATTCGTTCCTCTGGTAATGCTAATAAGAACCAATGTTCCCGACAATGCGTAACGCTAGGTGCGTATTTATACCGAAAATGAGGAAAAATTTCAAATTCTATCTGCTTTTTACAATCAAATAGGCATAAATGCTCTGCTTTAATTTGAAATCCTGTTTCCTCTGTCACTTCACGAATTGCTGCTTTATAAGGTTTTTCATTAGGCTCTAAAGAGCCTGAAACCGATTGCCAAAAGTCTGGATCGTCTTTGCGTTGAAGCATTAAGACTCTGTTGGTGTTTTTAGCATAAATAACAATAAGAACGGTATTAGGATTTTTAAACGCCATAATTAATGAAAATAAACAAACTGCGGTTTAATTTTTTAAAATTAAACCGCAGTTTTCTTGTTATTATTCGTCTTTTGCAACAACAGAAATCGAAAGCTCAGCTAACGCTTGTGGATTAGCAAGGCTTGGAGCTTCTGTCATCAAACAGGCAGCAGCGGTGGTTTTAGGGAATGCGATAACATCACGGATGTTGTCGGTGCCTGTCAACAACATGGTTAAACGGTCTAAACCAAATGCAAGGCCTGCATGTGGCGGTGTACCAAATTTTAATGCATCTAATAAAAAGCCAAATTTTTCACGTTGTTGAGCTTCATCAATACCTAAGATACGGAATACAGTTTGTTGCATATTTGGATCAAAGATACGTACTGAGCCACCACCCACTTCATAACCATTGATAACCATATCATAAGCATTAGCAAATGCTTTAATTGGATTAGCTTCAAGTTCAGCAGGGGTAAAATCTTTTGGCGATGTGAATGGGTGATGCATTGCACTTAAGTTACCCTCATCATCTAATTCAAACATTGGGAAATCTACAACCCACAATGGTTGCCATTCATTTAGACGAGTTAATTCTAAATCGCGACCTAATTTCAAACGTAATGCGCCCATTGCGTCGGTGGTGGTTTGCCATTTATCTGCACCAAAGAATAAGATATCACCAGTTTGTACACCAACACGCTCAAATAGGGATTTTAATACCTCTTCGTTTAAGAATTTAGCAATCGGGCTTTGAACCCCTTCAAGACCAGCATTGACATCATTTACTTTTAACCAAGCTAAGCCTTTTGCACCATAAATGCCGACAAATTGAGTATATTCATCAATTTGTTTACGTGTAACGGCAACACCATTTGGCACACGAATTACTGCAACACGACCATTTTCATCATTCGCTGGGCCACTAAACACTTTAAAATCCACATTTTTAAGGATATCTGCGACATCCACCATTTCTAATGGATTACGTAAATCGGGTTTATCTGAACCGAAACGGGTCATTGCTTCAGTCCAGGTCATGACTGGGAATTTACCTAAATCTACACCGAGAGTATTTAACCATAAGCCATGGATCATTTCTTCCATTAGCGCACGAACTTCATCTGCGGTTAAAAAAGAAGTTTCTACATCAATTTGAGTAAATTCTGGTTGACGATCTGCACGTAAATCTTCATCACGGAAACATTTTACAATTTGATAATAACGATCAAAACCAGACATCATTAACAGCTGTTTAAATAACTGTGGTGATTGTGGTAAAGCGTAAAATTTACCTTTATGCACACGGCTTGGAACTAAATAGTCACGAGCACCTTCTGGAGTAGCTTTGGTTAGCATTGGAGTTTCAATATCTAAGAAACCATGCTCATCCATAAAACGACGGACAAAACTTGTGATTTTTGCACGGGTTTTTAAACGTTCCGCCATTTCAGGGCGACGTAAATCTAAATAACGATATTTTAAACGTTGTTCTTCAGTATTATTTTGGTTGAAGTCTAATGGTAAAACATCAGATACGTTATACACAGATAATTCTTTAGCAACTACTTCTACTTCACCCGTCGCCATATTTTTATTGACTTGATTATCTGGGCGAGCAATGACCTCACCTTTAATTTGAATACAGAACTCATTACGTAAACTTGCCGCTTTGGTTAATGCATCTTGATATTTAGGATCAAAACACACTTGAACAATGCCTTCACGGTCACGCATATCAATAAAAATTAAGCCACCTAAATCACGACGGCGATGTACCCAACCACTTAAAGTCACTTCTTGTCCAACCAAGCTGCGGTTTAATAAACCACAATAATGAGAACGCATCATCTTATATTCCTTAATTAAAAAACTGAATAGATATATATAATGTTTAAAATTATAACGGAAATTTGATAGTGTTAAAACATTATTGTTAAAGAGATAAGCAACAATTTATATACTCAGCGGCCTAGGAAAAATGCCTTGAATTTACATTTCAAAGTGAAATTGTTAGGATAAGCTCCTTTTTATCCGTCCTGGATGGACATTTATTATACAAGGAGGTCAATGATGTTTTTAATTAATATTCTTTTTATCACCGCACTTTGTGTGCGTTTCTATAGTTTGTCTATTTCCATTAGAAATGAAAAAGCCTTAATTCAACAAGGTGCAATTCAATATGGAAAATACACATCAATCCTGCTCTCTTTTGCGCATATTGTGTTTTATTTATCGGCTATTATTGAAGCCAATACACAAAATGTAACTATTGATACCCTTTCAGTTATCGGTTTAATTATTTTAGGTTTTTCATTAATCATGCTATTTTATGTCATCCATTTATTGAAAGGCATTTGGACTGTAAAACTTTATATTCTACCTAAACATCCGATAGTTCATTCTTGGTTGTTTAAATATTTTCGCCATCCCAATTATTTCCTCAATATTATCCCTGAATTAATTGGCTTAAGCCTATTTTGTCATGCTAAAAATACCGCACATTATGGCTTACCTATTTATTTATGCCTATTATTGATTAGAATTATACAAGAAGAAAAAGCGATGACTCATTTACGATAAATTTATTCAAGCCCTCTGTAATAGAGGGCTTTTAAATATTTAATTGAGAGTTACGCCATCTTCCCTTAAAATAAAGGCCAATTTAGATAAAATTAATAAATTTTTAAGAAAATGAATAAAGATACTATTTTCTCTGCACCGATTGAAAAATTAGGTGACTTTACTTTTGATGAAAACGTAGCTGAAGTCTTTCCTGACATGATCCAACGTTCAGTGCCTGGCTATTCAAATATTATTACTGCTATCGGCATGTTAGCTGAACGTTTTGTCACTGCAAATAGCAATGTATATGATCTCGGCTGTTCTCGTGGCGCTGCAACACTTTCTGCTCGTCGTCATATTAATCAACCTAATGTAAAAATTATTGGCGTTGATAACTCTCAACCGATGGTTGAACGTTGTCGTCAACATATTGCCGCTTATCATAGCCAAGTGCCAGTTGAAATTCTCTGTGATGATATTCGTGAAGTTGAAATTGAAAATGCATCCATGGTGATTTTAAATTTCACATTACAGTTTCTCCCACCAGAAGATCGAAAAAGTTTATTAGAAAAAATCTATGCAGGATTAACCCCTGGCGGATTACTAGTACTTTCAGAAAAATTCCGCTTTGCTGATGAAACTAACAATAAATTACTCATAGACTTACACCACACATTTAAGCGTGCAAATGGATATAGTGAATTAGAAATTAGTCAAAAACGCACCGCACTTGAGAATGTTATGCGTACCGACAGCATTGAAATTCATAAAGAAAGATTGCAAGCAATTGGTTTCTCTCATATTGAATTATGGTTCCAATGCTTTAACTTTGGTTCAATGATAGCGATCAAATAATATGAAATATTTATTATTAGGTTTAGCAACCATTCATCTCTCTGGTTGTATCATTTATTCATCTCATTCTGACCAACCTAAATCAATTTGCAATTTTTCAGCTATAGAGCAAGGAACGCTTGATACCACAGAAGAAATCAACGAAACCCGTAATTTAATTATTTTTTATGATCCAGCAATTGCTCCAGTAGAAAGCTTGATCCAACAAGCCAATAAATTAAATTGTAAAGTAGTTTATAAATATCAAAACTTTGCCGCTATCACTATTTACGTACCTGAAAATGCAAATATTCAAATCATTAAAAAACATTTTGAAAATCTAGAACAAGTTTTACAAGTTAATGAAGATCAATTAAACCAATTCAATAACGCTCAATAATCAAAGTGCGGTCTGAAATTAAAAAATTTTAATATTCAACCGCACTTTTTTACAAAACCACTTGAATAATTATGCATAAAAATATAATATTAATTCACTTTTCACATTAAGGAAAAAACTATGAAAAAATTATTACTTGCTACCATCCTATTAGGAACGGCTTTTGTCGCACAAGCCAAAGATATCACTTTTGCAATGGAACCCACTTATCCACCATTTGAATTTACCAATGAAAAAGGTGAAATTATTGGTTTTGATGTGGATATTGCCAATGCACTTTGTAAAGAAATACAAGCCAATTGTAGTTTTAAAAGCCAAGCTTTTGATGCCTTAATTCAAGGCGTAAAACAAAAACGTTTTGATGCTTCTATTTCAGGTATCGGTATTACAGAAGCTCGTCAAAAACAAGTACTGTTCTCTGAGCCTTATTTTGAAAGTTCAGCGGCATTTATTGCTAAAAAAGGAAGTGATTTTTCTAAAGCGAAAACCATTGGTGTACAAAATGGAACCACTTATCAAAATTATTTATTAAAAGAAAAAACTAATTTTGAAGTAAAAGCTTATGCTTCATTTCAAGATGCACTTCTAGATATTCAAAACGGTCGTATTGATGCCATCTTTGGTGATATTCCTGTTTTAGTTGATATGATCAATAAAACTCCAGGATTAGATTTTATAGGTGAGAAAATTGATAATAAAGCCTATTTTGGTAATGGTTTAGGTATTGCTACCAATAAATCAAATCAAGCCTTGGTAGATGAATTCAATAAAGCTTTAGCTACAATTAAAGCGAATGGTGAATATCAAAAAATCTATGATAAATGGATGACCGCTAAGTAAATTTAGCAAAAATTAACCGCACTTTGATCTGCCCCCATAAATTTAAACCGCTTATAAATTTATGAGGGCAAATCGTCTTTAATCGCCAAATTTTGTAAAAAAATTCACAAATCAGATAAAAAGTAAATATAAAGCCTATGATTTGTTTATTTTTAAACTATTTCATTACAAAAATTTGAAGATGATCACAAATCTACAACAATTTTGTTACATTAATCCAATTTAAAGGTAGAATCCATACTCCTCTGACCAGAAAGGTCTTTTCTTTAACCAAAATGAGGTGTGATATGGCTCTATTTCTGAGTATTTGCCCGATCGTTTTACTAATTTATTTAATGGTAAAACGTAATGCGTTGCCGTCTTATGTGGCATTACCCCTAACAGCCGCTCTTATTTTTATTCTACAATTAACCTATTTCGGTAGTGATTTTACCTTAGTGGCAGCGAATATGATCGCAGGCTTAGGTGATGTTTTAACACCGATTACCGTTATCTTCGGAGCAATTTTATTTAACCGCTTCTCAGAAGTGTCAGGTGTAACCGATACTATGCGAAAATGGTTAGGAAACATTAACCCAAACTCTGTCGCACAGTTGATGATTATCGGCTGGGCTTTTGCCTTCATGATTGAAGGTGCATCAGGATTTGGTACACCAGCAGCAATTGCAGCACCTATTTTGGTAGGCTTAGGTTTCAACCCATTAAAAGTGGCATTATTAGCACTTGTGATGAACTCTGTGCCAGTATCATTTGGTGCTGTAGGTACACCAACCTGGTTTGGTATGGGACCTCTTTTAAAAGACGGTTTGATTAACGATGAGCAAGTGTTACAAATTGGTCAAATTAGTGCATTTATTCACTCTGTTGTAGCATTCATTATACCAGTAATAGCGTTACGCTTAGTGGTAACTTGGAAAGAAATCCGTGCAAACCTTATCTTTATCTATATCAGCATATTTGCTTGCGTAATTCCTTACTTCATCATTGCGCAATTTAACTATGAGTTTCCAGCATTAGTGGCAGGGGCAATTGGTTTGTTGGTGTCTGTTTGGGTAGCAAACAAAGGCATTGGTTTAGCAAAAACAGAAAACACTCTTGGTCACAATAAAGTAACATTCGGAGAAGTCGCAAAGGCCTTATTACCAACAGGTTTATTAATTGTTCTTTTAATCCTTACTCGTATTCAACAGTTGCCATTTAAAGCATTAATGAATGATACAACTACTTGGATTGCAAGCTCTCTTGGATTTGCGAACTTTGAAATCAGCCAAGGTTTAATTTTTGCCTTGAAAAACATTTTAGGCACAAACGTAGCAACTAGCTATAAATTACTTTATGTACCTGCATTAATTCCTTTTGTAGTGAGCGTATTAATTTGTTTACCTATTTTTGCAGTATCAAGCAGAAATAGCGCAGAGATCTTCTCTACCAGCTTATCACAAGTGAAAAAACCATTCTTAGCCCTATTAGGTGCATTAATTATGGTAAAATTAATGTTGATTGGCGGTAAAGAATCAATGGTGCAAATCATCGGTCAAAGCTTTGCAGAATACACTGGTCAATACTGGACGTTATTTGCTTCTTACTTAGGTGCAATTGGTGCTTTCTTCTCAGGTTCAAATACCGTATCTAATTTAACTTTCGGTACAGTTCAATATGCAACAGCAAGCCAAGTGGGATTATCAGTAACCTTAATTCTTGCCTTACAATCCGTCGGTGGCGCAATGGGTAATATGGTGTGTATCAATAACATCGTTGCAGTATGTTCTGTATTGGGTATTGATAAACAAGAAGGTAATATTATTAAGAAAACTGTTGTTCCAATGTTTGTTTACGGTGTAATTTCGGCAGCAGCAGCCATCTTTATTGTGCCATTAGTTTATAATCTCTAATTTTTTTAAATTAGTCTTTAAGAAAGGAAGTAAAATTTTACTTCCTTTCGCCGTTTTAGGACGGGATTTTTGAGTTTGATTCTTATTTTTATTTGTGGGAGTTCATTATGAACGTCAATTTTTATGTCACCTGTATTGCTGATGTGATGAAAGCCGGTGTTGCCAAAAACACTGTACTTTTACTTGAAAAGCTCGGCTGTCAAATCACTTTTCTTGAAAAACAAGGTTGCTGTGGGCAACCTGCTATCAATAGTGGCTATACTAAACAAGCTATCGCAGGAATGAAAAACTTAGTGGAAACTTTTGAAGTAAATGATTACCCAATCGTTGCTCCTGCTGGTTCTTGTGTGTATGCGATTAAAAATTATCCAGAATATTTTGAGCGTTCTGGTGAAATCGAATGGGTAGAACGAGCAAGAAAAGTAGCAAACCGTTTTTATGATTTAACCGATTTCATTGTGAATCAATTAGGTGTTACCAATGTTGGGGCATATCTCCCAGGAAAAGCCGTGTATCACCCTTCTTGCAGTTTATTTCGTAAATTAGGCATTAAAGATGAGCCAATCGCCTTATTACAAAATGTGAAGGGCTTAGAATTACTTCCTATTAAAAACCAAGAAACTTGCTGCGGTTTTGGTGGCACATTCTCAGTAAAAATGGCAGAAATTTCTGGTGAAATGGTAAAAGAAAAAGTGGAACATATTAATGTTGAACAACCAGATTACTTAATTGGCGCTGATGTAAGTTGTTTAATGAATATTAGCGGTCGTTTAAGCCGTGAAGGTAAGCCAATCAAAGTTATGCACATTGCTGAAGTGTTAATGCAGGGAGAAAAATAATATGTCATATTTACAAACTAACACTCTGCCATTTAAACAACGTGTTGATCAGCAAGTGAACAACGAAATTGTACGTAAAGCTTTAGTAAAAGCTCAAGAAACCATCGGAGCAAACCGTCAACGTATGGTTGATGAGCTTGGTAACTGGGAAGAGTGGCGTGATGCAGCCGCACAAATTCGTAACCATGTTTTAGCTAATTTAGATGCTTATCTCTACCAACTTAGCGAAAAAGTCACTGAAAATGGTGGACATGTTTTCTTCGCTGAAACAGCTGAAGAAGCAACTAACTACATCAAACAAGTGGCTAAAGCAAAAAATGCCCAAAAAATTGTTAAATCCAAATCAATGGTAACCGAAGAAATCGGAATGAACCATGTGTTAGAAGCAGAAGGCATTAATGTAATAGAAACTGATTTGGGTGAATATTTACTGCAAATTGTAGGCGATAAGCCATCACATATTGTTGTACCAGCAATTCATAAAGATCGCCATAAAATTCGCCAAGATCTACAGGATATGTTGGGCTACAACGGTTCAGAAACGCCCGAAGAAATGACTGCCTTTGTGCGTCAGAAAATTCGCCAAGATTTCTTAGAAGCCGATATTGGAATATCAGGTTGTAACTTTGCAGTGGCAGAAACAGGCTCAGTTTGTCTTGTAACCAACGAAGGCAACTTACGCATGGCAACGACAGTACCCAAAACACATATTGCGGTAATGGGAATGGAACGCTTAGCCCCTACTTTCCAAGAAGTTGATGTATTGATTACAATGCTTGCTCGTAGTGCAGTAGGTGCAAAATTAACTGCTTATAACACTTGGCTTACAGGTCCACGTTTAGAAGGAGAAACTGACGGCCCTGAAGAATTTCATTTAGTGATTGTGGATAATGGACGTTCAAAAATTTTAGAAAGTAAATTTAAAGAAGTCCTACGTTGTATTCGTTGCGGTGCCTGCTTAAACACTTGCCCTGCTTATCGCCAAATTGGTGGTCATGGTTATGGTTCAATTTATCCAGGTCCAATTGGCTCAGTTATTTCGCCACTATTAGGCGGATATGAGGAATTTAAAGAATTACCTTATGCTTGCTCGCTTTGTACTGCCTGTAACAGTGTTTGTCCTGTAAAAATTCCGCTAGCACAACTGATTTTAAAACACCGTGAAAACATCGCTCAAAGTGGAATGACACCAATGGCGGAGCGTTTGTCTATCTTCGGTTTCAACTTCGCGAATTCACACCCAACTCTGTGGAAAGTAGGAGTAAAAGTGGGGGCAAAAGTGGCGAGTAAGTTTATTAAAAATGGCAAAACGCCTGTAAACTTTGGAGCATTAGCTGAATGGACTAAAGCTCGTGACTTACCAAATGCAGAAGGTGAAAGTTTCCGTGAATGGTTTACTTACAGAGGATAATAAGATGGATCTACAAAACCGTGAAAAATTTTTAACGAAATTAGCTGAATGTATGGGCAGACCACTTCAAACTATCCCTGAGCCAATGCCAAAATTAGTGAATGACCACGCCATTACGCGTTTAACTAATCGTAGCCAAGCTCAACTCTGTCAAGAGTTTATTGATTTTGCTCGTGTAATGATGACTGATGTGGTGGAAGCAAAAGAATCTGGGCTACCCACGGCAATTATCAACATTTGTGAAAAATACGGCGGTGGTAATATTATCGTAAACAACGATGAGCGTTTAAAAGCTCTAGGCATTACCGATACGCTAAAAGCAAAATATGAACATTGCTACCAATGGGATTTCAATAGCGGCGATGAAAACTTGCTGAAAGCAAAACAGGCAAATATCGGCATTGTTTATGGTGAGTATGGTTTAACCGAATCCGGTAGCGTTGTATTGTTCTCCAGCAAAGATTACGGCAGATCAGTAAGCCTACTTCCTGAAAAATCAGTGGTAATCTTACGCAAAAGCACAGTGTTACCTCGTGTGGCACAGCTTGCAAAAATCTTGCACGACAAAGCTCAATTAGGCGAAAGAATGCCATCTTGTGTGAACATCATTTCAGGTCCTTCAGCAACCGCTGATATTGAGCTTATCAAAGTAGTAGGCGTTCATGGTCCCGTGCATAAAATCTATTTGGTAATTGATGATCTGTAATTTTCAATAAATTAGAAAAAATCACTGCTTGTAATTTGATTTGCAAGCGGTGTTTATTTATTTTTCTATTTGATTTTAATCATCTTTTCTTTCAATAAAACATTGCTTTTTAAGTTATTAGGAATCATTATCATTTGGCAATTTATCTATCATCTAAGGAGCTTTTCATGAAAAAAATTGTGACATTATGTGCCTGTATCTTGGGGTTGGTGGGGTGTGCAACAGAAGGTTCTCGTGTGGTCGCGCCAACTGAAACTCAAGCTGCAACAACCGCAGCTACTTACAATGGGGTTAAAGCACCTATTTCTGTTGGAAAATTTGATAATAAATCAAGTTTCCAAAATGGCGTTTTCTCAGATGGGGTGGATCAACTTAGTAATCAATCAAAAACAATTTTGGTTTCTCATTTACAACAAACTGGGCGTTTCTCTGTGTTAGATCGCACAAATATGAGTGAAATTAAGTCTGAGGCTAAAATTAAAGGGAAAAAACAGAACCTCAAAGGAGCAACATACGTTATTACGGGCGATGTAACGGAATTTGGTCGTAAAACCGTAGGCGATCACCAATTATTTGGGATCTTAGGTCGTGGTAAAGAACAAGTTGCCTATGCCAAAGTGATGTTGAATGTAGTGAATGTAAATACATCTGAAGTTGTGTTCTCAGCTCAAGGCGCAGGAGAATATAATCTGTCTAATCGTGAAGTATTAGGCTTTGGTGGTACTGCAGGTTATGATTCAACCTTAAATGGTAAGGTACTTGATCTTGCAATTCGTGAAGCAGTAAACAATTTAATTAATGGTATTGAGTCTGGTCGTTGGACTCCCACAAAATAGAGGTTTACGATGATAAAAACATTAAAAGTACTAAGTATGGGAGTAACGTTCGCCTTACTTGCCGCTTGTGGAAGTAAAAAAGAGAATACCGATCTCTATTATTGGGGAAATTATTCTGATGTCGTCTATGCTCACTATAATGAAACAGGTGATTTTGCCAAACAAGAAGATTCATTAAATCAAATTATTTCTCAAGCTAAACAAAGCAGTAAGCCAGTTGCTCCTGGAGTATATGGACATTTGGGCTTAGCGTTGCTGAAACAGGGAAAAAGAGCTGAGGCAAAAGCAGCATTCCAACAGGAACAAGCTCTTTATCCTGAAAGCACTACTTTTATGCAATTTTTACAACGTAAAAAGTAAGAGGACACCGCAATGAAAAAAGTATTAATAGGTTTGGCTAGTGCTATCTTACTTGCAGGTTGTGCGACTAAACCTGCACCACAATATGACTACACCGCATTAAAAGAAAGTAAACCAAAATCTATCTTAGTCGTCATGCCTGTCAACAATTCTGTAGATGCAAAAGCGGATACAAGTGTATTGGCTAGAGCATCCTATCAACTCGCAGAAAAAGGTTACTATGTTTACCCAGTAGCTCTTGTAGATGAAACCTTCAAGCAAAATGGTTTAGTTGATGGTGCAGCGATTCGCAGTGCAAGTCATAAAAAAATTCGCGATATTTTTGGTGCCGATAGCATTTTGTATTTAAATGTGAATGAGTATGGGACAAGTTATAAAGTGTTTGATAGCGTAACTACAGTTTCTCTTGAAGGACAACTTGTGGACCTAAAAACCAGCAAAGTCTTATGGGAAGGAACGGGATCCTATAGCCAAGGTTCTAAAAATAGTAATGATGGAGCATTAGTTGCACTAGTTAAAGCAGTAGTAAGTCAGGTAATTGATACATCAAAAGATAAAGGCTATGAAATCTCAGCTGGAGCAATGAGTAACTTAGTGCATTTAGGGAAAAATGGTGGATTATTAGTTGGCCCTCGCCACCCTAGTTACAATAAGCCCGATAGCAAATAATATTTAAAGTAACGATAAAAATCCGTATCTTAATTAATAAGGTGCGGATTTTTTTTATAATGCTATTCTACCAATCGCAAATTTTCCAAAAAAATGACCACTTACAATATATCTATAAAATTATTATGTATATCTTGCAATTTCTTTCAAATCTCTGTAAATTGCCTTCCCTATTATTTATTTATGCTTTTTTAGGTTTGAAGAATGTTTAATAAAAATAATCTTGCCGTTGCAGCGTTAATTGCAATGAGCGGAATGAGCTATGCGAGTGAAATCGTATTGGAGGAAATTCAGATTGATGGAAGTTTGCCATCAACCAAGGGGAAATTAGTCGGTAATGAACTAAACAGCAATGAGGCAATAGTTGAGGAAAAAACGCTCAAGCAACGTGGTGCAACCTTAGGTAATGCCCTTTCTGGAGAGTTAGGGATTCATTCTAGTCAATTTGGTGGTGGAGCGAGTACACCTATTATCCGAGGACAAGAAAGTAAACGCGCAAAAATTTTACAAAATAACGGTGAGAACCTAGATATGTCGGGAATGTCACCCGATCACGCTGTGACGGTTGATGCTTTGTTGGCTAAACGCATTGAGATTTTGCGTGGCCCAACAACCCTGTTATATAGTGCTGGCAATACGGCTGGTGTAATTAATGTGGTAGACGAAAAAATCCCAACAACAATTCCTGAGAAAGGTTATGAAGGGCAAGCGGGTATACGTTTTGGCTCAGCGAGCAAAGAACGTTTAACCTATCTTGGCTCAACTTTTGCCTTAACCCCAAATCTTGCGTTACATGTACAAGGTCTGTACAACAAGGCATCTGAATATTATGCACCTCATTTCACCATTGAGGGCAAGCCTTATCACCGAGTACCAGACAGTGATGTACAATCACAAACAGGCACGATCGGGCTTTCTTGGATTGGCGAGCGAGGACATATTGGCATGGCGTACACTGATCGCCGAGATCACTATGGTTTGATCGGACATACACACAAATATGAGCACCACACCATCAGCATTATTCGTCAATCGGTAATGTTTGAAAAAGGCTATTTGCGTTTCTACCCTCATTTGGCTGAAGAAAGTGATATTGATTACAATAACCCAGGCTTGCGTTTGCTACATACTCACATTCCAGGAGCCTCATCAACTGGCTTAGAAGAACATGTTCATGGCAAACCTTGGATCAAATTACACAGTAAGCGATATGATTTTGATGGCGAATTGCGAAATCCATTCAAAGGATTTGAGTCTTTTAAAGTGTCCGCCAATTATGTAGATTATTACCACGATGAGAAAGATGGTAACAGAGTGGAAAACTACTTCAAAAACAAAGGCAAAAACCTACGTTTTGAATTAGTACATAAGGAGTGGAAAGGCTTAAAAGGAGCAATTGGTTTGCAATATACCAGCCAGCTCACCAGTGCTTTAGCATTAGAGGAATCACGAGCAGTGAATAAACAGCAGCTTTTGAATAATCCGAAAACCAAGCAGCTAAGCCTATTTGCGATTGAACGTTGGAATTTAGGAGACTTAGCTTTTGAACTTAGCGGACGTGCAGAACGCCAAAAAATCTCAATGGATTATGATGTGGAATTGATTGACCGCTGGTTATACTTTAATACACCAATGCCAAATCTTGATCCGCATAAAGACAAAGGCTACTCCTATAGCTTTGCAACCCATTGGTATTTCGCACCAAATCATAAATTGACCTTAAATATGGCACATCAAGAACGTTTGCCAAATGCTCAAGAGCTTTACGCTCACGGCAAGCATATTGCAATGAATGCCTTTGAGGCGGGTAATAAAAATCTGAAAAAAGAACGTTCTAACCAAATTGAACTTTCGTTAGCTTATGTCGGTGATAAATGGGATTATAAATTCAATGTTTACCACACACGTTACGGTAACTATATTTATCCGTTTACCCTCAACGATAACCGTGGTCCAAAATCAATGACCGATGAATATAATCTTAAAGTAAATCGTTACTACCAAGCAAAAGCTCGTTTTAGCGGTATAGAAGGTGAAATCGGCTATTTATTTACTCCACGCTATCGCCTCGCCGTATTTGGTGATTATGTACGTGGAAAATTAGTGGATTTACCAGATATGGCAATGGGTTACTATATTTTCGGACCACAACGAGGACAAGTATCTCGTTGGGAAAAACAACCTGACATTTCTGCCCCTCGTGTTCCGCCACTGCGTTTAGGTACAAGATTTAATGCTGATTTCAACCAAAATTGGTCAGGAATGTTGGAATATTACCGCGTGTTTGCTCAAAATAAACTGTCGAAATATGAAAAACGAACACCAGGCTATCACCAAGTGAATCTAGGGGTGACTTATAGCAATCACCTAAACCAAATGGAATATCAAGTTTTCTTAAAGGTAGATAACTTGCTAAATCAAAAGATGTACCAACACGCTTCCTACTTACCACATATTCCGCAAATGGGTAGAAATGCAATGCTTGGTGTGAATTTGAGTTTCTAATTAGTCAACGTCTTAGAAAAACAATGATCTGCACTTTAAAAGTTGGAGACTTAAACCAACTGGTTAAGGTGCAGATCAAAGTGCGGTTTATTTATAAAAAATTTAGGCTTGAGTTGGCTTATAGAATAATGTGTAAGCAATAAATAAGAAACCTAACACACTTGCTATAATAAGTGCGTAGAAGCCGCCATCCCAACCATATAAATCAACTAGTTTTCCCATTACCCAACCTGCTGATGCTGAGCCAAGTAAATAACCAAATAATCCTGTTAAACCTGTTGCAGTACCTGTTGCCACTCGTGGAACTAAATCTGCGGCTTGTAAACCAATCATCATCACTGGTCCATAAATTAAGAAACCAATTGCAACTAAACAGATATTATCTACTAAAGGATTACCTGCTGGATTTTTCCAATATACAAAAATAGCAATTAATACACCAGTTAAGAACAGCAACATAGGTGGCGCACGATGTCCTTTAAACACCTTGTCACTTAAATAACCACTTGCTAACATTCCAAAAATACCAGCATACTCATAAAGGAAATATGCCCAACTTTGCTTATCTACTGTAAAATGCTTCACTTCTTTTAAGTAAGTAGGTGCCCAATCAATAATTCCATAACGAATGAAATACACAAACACATTTGCCATTGCAATTGCCCATAAGAATTTATTATGCACAATATATTTTTTGAAAATATCCATAGATGACAAAGTATGTGCGGATTCCACTTGTTCAATAACCGCTTCACCTTTCCATTCATCAACAGGAGGCAGTCCTTCTGATTCAGGGGTATCTCGCATTAAGAAAAACATGATAAGTGCTAAAATAATAGCAATTAATGCTGGTAAATAAAAAAGAGATTGCCAAGTACCAAAAATCGCTAATCCTAATAAAGCTAATGGTCCAATTAAACCGCCTCCAAGTTTATGGGAAACATTCCACCAGCTCCACCAAGCACCACGTTCGGACTTACTGAACCAGTTGGTCATAGTTTTTGCGCCAGGAGGATAGCCCATGCCTTGAAACCAACCATTCAATGCCCCTAATACCACCATAAATGGTATAGATGCCAACACACCAGGTACTAAACCAAAAATTAAGCTCACTAAGGCAGATCCTAGCAAGCCGATAGTAATAAAATATTTTGGGTTTGAACGGTCTGAAACATTACCCATGATAAATTTACTAAATCCATAGGCAAGAGAAAGTGCCACACCAACTGTACCAAGATCAGCCTTGGTATAGCCATATTCATCAATTAAATAAGGAATTGCCAAAGAAAAATTCTTACGAATAAGATAATAAGCAGCATATCCAATAAATACACCAAAAAAAACTTGCCAACGTAATTTTTTATATTCATTATCAATTTGTGAGGCTTCAAGACGAGGAATTGGGGGAGAGGCTTTTAAGAATCTAAACATGTATATTACTCCTTGATTTGTTTATAAACTTATTTTTACATATACCTATTTATAGGTATATACTCAAGCTTCACTATTCAATTTTGCGATCAGATTCACACTCTTCTTATCTAAGTGATTTTATGGCATAATTAACTTTACTTTTGATAATTTTTATGCATTTATTTTAGGAGAGAAAGATGCGTCTTTTACATACAATGTTACGTGTGGGAAATTTAGAGCGTTCAATTCAATTTTACACAGAAGTTTTGGGTATGAAATTGTTACGCACTAGTGAAAATCCTGAATATCAATATTCCTTAGCCTTTGTCGGTTATGATGATGAAGATAAAACCTCAGTGATTGAACTGACTTATAACTGGGGAGTCACCGAATATGAATTAGGCAATGCCTTTGGTCATTTAGCTATTGGCACTGATGATATTTATGCCACTTGTGAAGCCATTCGTGCGCAAGGTGGAAAAATCACCCGTGAACCTGGTCCGGTAAAAGGTGGCACAACAGTTATCGCATTTGCAGAAGATCCAGATGGTTACAAAATTGAATTTATCGAAAATAAAAGTGCTAAATCAGCATTGGGTTAATTCTCATCTGTAAAGTTCGACCTATTTTTTCATTTTTTATTGTACTATTGCTTTACTCGTACCTCCTTTATTTTAATTAGGATTATTATCGTGACAGAACTTCATACAGAAACAACAGAAAACGAAACAACTAATTACAATTTACTTAAAAATCGTTTTCGTGGTTATTATCCTGTAATTATTGATGTAGAAACCGCTGGTTTTAATGCCAAACAAGATGCATTATTAGAACTAGCAGCAATCACCGTTAAAATGGATGAAAATGGGTGGCTTGTGCCTGATCAAAAATATCATGCGCATATTGAACCCTTTGAAGGTGCAAATATTAACCCTGACTCATTAAAATTTAATGGTATTGATATTCACAATCCATTACGTGGTGCTATTTCAGAAACTGATGCAATTACAGGTCTTTTCCAAATGGTTCGTCGTGGTCAGAAAGACAATGGTTGTCAACGTTCTATTATCGTAGCTCATAATGCAACTTTTGATCAAAGTTTTGTCATGGCGGCGGCTGAACGTTGTGGTGTGAAGCGTAATCCATTTCATCCATTTGGCATGTTTGATACCGCAACTTTAAGTGGCTTTATGCTCGGACAAACAGTTTTAGTGAAAGCCTGCAAAGTGGCTAAAATTACATTTGATGGTAAACAGGCTCATTCCGCCTTATATGATACGGAACGCACGGCAGAATTATTTTGCTACATGGTAAATCATTTAAAACATTTAGGTGGTTTTCCACATATTGTACAATCTGATGATTCAGCAAATTAAAAGTGCGGTTGTTTTTTTTAAAATTTTTATCTAACCAAAAGGACCAATACAATGTTAACTAATCCAGTGGTACTCTCTATCATTGTTTTATTAGCGCTCAGTTTATTACGCATTAATGTGGTAATTGCCCTTGTTATTTCAGCGCTTGTGGCAGGTTTCTCAACACACTTAGGTGGAGAAAATATTGCTGTTCTAAGTATGAGTGACACCATAAAAACCTTTACCGAAGGCCTCGGTGGTGGTGCAGAAGTGGCAATGAACTATGCAATTCTTGGTGCTTTCGCAGTGGCTATTTCTAAATCTGGAATTACTGATTTATTAGCTTATAAAATTATTAAACGTCTAGGTAAAGCACCAAGTGGTAAATCAATGGCTGGATTTAAATATCTCATTCTTGGTGTTCTTGTATTATTTGCTATTTCATCACAAAACTTAATCCCAGTACATATTGCGTTTATTCCAATTGTGATTCCTCCACTACTCTCTATTCTCAATAAATTACATATTGACCGCCGTGCGGTAGCTTGTGTGTTAACTTTCGGCTTAACTGCAACCTATATGTTATTACCTGTTGGATTCGGTAAAATCTTTATTGAAAGTGTATTAGTAAAAAACATTAATACAGTGGGTGAAAAATTAGGTTTACAAACTTCAGTCGCTGAAGTTTCAATGTCCATGTTAATTCCCGTTTGCGGAATGATTCTTGGTTTATTATTTGCTGTTTTTGTCAGTTATCGTAAACCCAGAGAATACATCATTAATGTTGCTGAACCAACAACAGCAGAAATCGAGCAACATATTGCAAATATTAAACCATTCCATATCACTAGCAGTATTATTGCTGTTGTAGTCACCTTCGGTTTACAACTTTTCACAAGTTCAACTATTATTGGTGGGCTTGCTGGTTTAATTATTTTTGGTATCTGTGGCGTATTCCGCTTAAAAGAAAGCAATGATATTTTCCAACAAGGCTTGCGTTTAATGGCAATGATTGGATTTGTTATGATTGCGGCATCGGGCTTTGCTAACGTAATTAATGCCACACAAGGTGTCAATGATTTAGTACAAACTTTCAGCCAAGGCATTGAAAGTAAAGGTATTGCTGCTTTCTTAATGTTATTAGTAGGCTTATTAATTACCATGGGAATTGGTTCATCATTCTCTACTGTACCAATTATTACTTCAATTTATGTACCGCTTTGCTTAACCCTAGGTTTCTCTCCTTTAGCAACAATTTCAATTGTTGGTGTCTCAGCCGCCTTAGGAGATGCTGGATCACCTGCTTCTGATTCCACTCTAGGACCAACATCAGGTCTAAATATGGACGGTAAACACGATCATATTTGGGACTCTGTTGTACCCACATTCTTACACTTTAATATTCCATTATTAGTGTTTGGTTGGATTGCCGCAATGATACTTTAATTATCTCAAAATCTCCTCTACTTCGGGGAGATTTGTTTATCTAGCTTTAGGAATTTTATGCAAAAACTCACCGCACTTATTGATAAGTTACAAGAAAAAGTGACTACGCTAACTAAACAATTTTCAAATGCTGCTGATAAAAAAATTTATGCTAAATTTGACCGCACTTTATTTACTGAAGATTTTGAGAAAGGGGCATTTTATTTCTCACAACTGCAACAAACATTAGATCAAATAAAACAGCTAAATAATGACCAAATTGAACAAATTAGTTTTTTCACAGAAAAATTACTTGCACAATGTACAGCCCTTACCGATGCACTGAATATTGTGGAATTACAAACAAATAAAACAGCAACTAAAACAACGCAAAATAAACGTGAAAAATTAAAAGCACAGATTAATCAATTACCGCCAAGAGAACGTCTAGTTCGCTATTATGAAGCATTACAAGCGCTAAATGAAAAAGTAAGTGAATTACAAGATAACCTTGAGATTTGTACGACTGCTCAAGATAAAGGAATTTATTTACGACAAATTGAAATCACCAATCAACGCAAAGCAAGATGTATAGAAGCCATTGATATACTGGAAGAGTATTTATCTTTCCAAGAAGAAAAAGAAGAGAAAGAAAATAACAAAATAGAAAACAGTTAATTCAAAAAGCAAAAACCCGTAAATCTTTCAACTTACGGGTTCTTTAAATTAAGTGGCGGAGGAAGTGAGATTCGAACTCACGGAGGGCGTAAACCCTCGCCGGTTTTCAAGACCGGTGCCTTCAACCGCTCGACCATTCCTCCGCAATTAAGCGAGGTGAATAATACGTTTTTAAGCCTTTAATGTCAAGCGCAAGTAAATAAAAAAATAAACTTTTAACCTGATTGATGAATTTTAAAACAAAATAATAATATAAGGCGTTATTTATTATTTTTAAATGAAATGATTAATTGAATTTTTAACTTATATTTAATTTTATTTTAAATAATCAGCTCATAAAAAAAGCCCTCGCAAGGAGAGCTTTCTGTAATATTGCTAAGAATTAGCGACGTAAACCTAAACGGCTGATTGTTTCTTGGTAAAGTGCTAAATCTTTACGTTTTAAATAATCTAAAAGTTTACGACGGCGTGAAACCATACCTAATAAACCACGACGACCATGATGATCTTTTTTATGTTCTGCAAAGTGAGCTTGCAAGTGGTTAATTTGTGCAGTTAATAATGCAATTTGAACTTCTGATGAACCTGTATCTTTTGCATCACGACCATATTCAGCAACGATTGCTGCTTTTTGTTCTGTAGTTAGAGACATATTAAATCCTTATAACTAGGGTTTGTTAATGATACATCGTTAGCCGATCTCTAATCCAGCTACGACAAGGAGCTAGTATTGTAGCCATTAGATATAAAAAAGCAATAAATATTTATCATTTCATTCGGCTATGATGCATAAGTTCTGCTAAAATTTTTGTAAATCTAACCGCACTTTTCTCGTAAAAGGAAACGCTATGCTTCTCAATCAAATGATTGCACAAAAAATTGTTCAACGTGCAATGAAAATAATTGGTTCATCGATTAATGTAATGGATCAAAATGGCATTATCATTGCTTCTGGCGATACCAAACGCCTTCATCAAAAACATATTGGTGCGATCTTAGCAATCCGTGAAAATCGCACTATCGAAATTGATGAGCAGCTTGCCAAAAAATGGAATGATGAAGTACAACCTGGTATTAATTTACCTATTAATTATTTAGGCAAAATACTTGGTGTCATTGGTATTTCAGGAGTCCCTGAAAAGATTAGTGCTTATGCTGAATTAGTCAGAATGACAGCCGAGCTGATTATTGAACAGCACGCAGCCTTAGAAAAAGAACGTTGGACACGCCGTTATCGAGAAGAATTTATCATAAAGTTGCTGGAAGATAGCTCTTCTCATAATCTATCACAAATCCTTGAACAGACTCATGGATTTAACATTGCATTAGCCCCTGAAAGTGCGGTGATCATTATTAAATTTTTGCAAGCAAATATAGAAAAATTGCAAACTACGCTGAGTTATTTGGAACAGACCTTTCCACAAACCCCATCAGTGCCCATTGGATTAGATCAAATTGCAATGATTATGCCAATCTCCATATTGACAACTATCACTCAACAAAAACAAATTAACCATTTATTACCTTTATTGCAGATTCAAGAATATAAACTCTCTATTGGCTTAACAACCAGTTCAATAAATAGCTTTCATCTTTCTTATCAAACAGCAAAAGCCACTTTAGAATATGGCTTAAAACAACATCCTAAAAAAACCATTTATTCATTTTCACAAGAACGCTTTCCTGTGTTAATCAACACTTTTTCTGAATCATGGCAACATGCATTATTAACTAGCCCACTTCATAAATTAGTGCAACAAGATCCCAACGGCATACTTAGAAAAACTTTAAAACAATATTTTTTATCAAATTGTGATCTTTCTCTCAGTTCAAAATCTATGTTTATTCATATCAATACATTACGTTATCGAATAAGTAAAATAGAAAAAATAACTGGCTTAAATATCAATAAGATAGAAGATAAATTTATTCTCTATATCGGTACATTTCAACTTTAAAAAATTAGATGTTTACATAAAAATAAGAAATAAAACAATCAATTTTTTGTATTTTAATACAAAGATTTTATAGTCAGATTTATCAATAATAAGACTGACCTATTTATTTTATCTAAGGAGCATTACTATGTCTGGTATTTCTCTTATTATCACATTTATCATCGCTATCATAATTATGATTTGGATGATATCAAAATTAAAAGTCCATCCGTTCTTAGCATTAATGAGTGTTTCTCTTGGTTTGGCAATTATTGCGGGCATTAGCTTAAATAAAATCCCAAGCATTATTGGTGATGGATTTAGTGGCACATTTAAAAGTATCGGTATTGTGATTATCTTTGGTGCCATTATTGGTACTGTGCTAGAAAAAACAGGTGCTGCATTAAAATTAGCAGATATTGTAGTCAATATCGTAGGGCAAAAACGTCCTGAATTAGCCATGCTGATTATGGGCTGGGTCGTAGGTATTCCAGTATTCTGTGATAGCGGTTTCGTTGTATTAAATCCAATTCGTGAAGCGATTAGTAAAAAAATTCTAGCCAACCCAATTAGTATGTCAGTAGCACTAAGTGCTGGTTTATATGCTTCTCATGTATTTATTCCACCAACACCAGGACCAATTGCAGCTGCTGGCGCTGTGGGTTTAAGCTCAAATATTCTACTGGTGATCATTATGGGGGTTGTAGTTTCTATTCCTGTTTTAATTGCTAGTTATATTTTTGCCAAATTCACGAGCAAAAAGGTAATGTTAGAGCCATCAGCTGAAGATGATCAGCTAATTACCCAAAGTTATGATGATTTACTTAAACATTATGGACCTTTACCAAGTGGCTTCTTAAGCCTTGCACCAATCATTATGCCAATTTTCTTTATGGCATTAGGTTCAATTGGCAAAATTATGGGATTAGAAGGTGATATTGCGGTACCCGTTCAATTCCTAGGAAATCCTATTATTGCTTTAGCGATTGGTGTTATTTTCTCAATTTTCTTGTTAGTGAATACTAAAAAAACTGTAGAATTTAATGAATTAACTAATGAAACATTGAAAATTGTTGGCCCAATCCTCTTTATTACTGCGGCAGGCGGCGTGTTAGGAAAAGTCATTACAGAAGCTGGCTTTGTAGAGTATATAAAACAAAATGCTGTAACTATTAGTGCTGCTGGAATTTTCTTCCCATTCTTAATTTCTGCAATTTTAAAAACAGCACAAGGAAGTTCAACCGTAGCGATTATTACAACAGCATCCATTATGGGGATGTTCAATGCAAGCGATTCACTAATGAATGCCTTAGGTTTAACCTCTGAAATGGGTGCAGCTTTAACCGTTATGGCAATCGCCTCAGGGGCAATGTGTGTATCTCATGCAAATGACAGTTATTTCTGGGTAGTGACTAACTTCACCAAAATGACACCACAACAGGGTTATAAAACCCAAAGCTTGCTCACCTTTATTATGGGAATTGTCGGTATGATAACCGTTTATATTCTTTCATTATTTTTACACTAAGGTAATGATATGAAAATTCTAATTGCACCAGATTCCTTTAAAGAAAGCCTTATTGCGCTAGAAGCGGCTAAAGCTATTGAAGAAGGCTTTAAAAAAGTCTATCCCACTGCGACCTATATCAAGATCCCAATGGCTGATGGTGGCGAAGGAACTGTACAATCACTTGTAGATGCCTTAGAAGGCGAGCTAATTGAAGTTGATGTGAAGGCTCCGCTTGGCAATAAAATTAAAGCGAGCTTCGGGATTTCTGGTGATAAACAAACAGCTATCATTGAAATGGCAGCGGCATCAGGGTTGCATTTAGTTCCACCATCAAAACGAGATCCTCGTAAAACCACAAGCTACGGCACTGGAGAATTAATTAAAGCCGCTTTAGATCTCGGGGTTAAAAGAATTATTCTTGGTATTGGTGGTAGTGCAACTAACGACGCAGGAGCAGGAATGCTACAAGCTTTAGGGGCGAAACTACTAGATCATAATCTCCATCCAATCGAACCCATAGGCGAAGCACTTATCAATGTTAGACAAATTGATATTAGCCAGTTAGACCCTCGTTTACAAGGCGTACAATTAGACGTGGCTTGCGATGTGGATAATCCACTCTGTGGTGAAAATGGCGCCTCTGCGATATTTGGTCCACAAAAAGGCGCAACAGCGGAAATTGTGCAACAACTTGATAAAGCGCTTTACCATTTTTCTCAAATACTCGAAAAAAGCCTCAAGCTTAACATTCGTGAGCATGCTGGAGCAGGTGCTGCTGGTGGAATGGGAGGCGGATTATTATTACTGCCTAATGTCAATCTAAAAGCTGGCGTACAAATCGTCATGGAAGCAACTCGACTCGCTCAATATGCGGAGCAGGCAGATCTTATCATTACGGGTGAAGGTCGCATGGACTCACAAAGCATCCATGGTAAAACGCCAATTGGTGTTGCGAAAACCGCAAAACAATTTGGCAAACCTGTGATCGCTATTGTTGGTTGTTTACGTGAAGATTATGAAGTGGTCTATGATCATGGGATTGACGCAGTATTTCCAATTATTCGTCAATTAGCTAGCTTAGAGGACACTTTAAGGCTCGGCTATGCGAACTTAGTTTCTACTGCACAAAATATCGCTAGACTCTATCAATTGCACCATTAACAGATCAATTTACAAACAAAAAAGTGCGGTGAATTTTCTAAAAATTTACCGCATTTTTCATTTTCAGTTGGTTAACCTAACTTATTCTTCCAACACAACTTTACCAATATAACCTAAATTGCGATAACGTTGTGCATAATCAATGCCATAGCCCACCACAAACTCATCAGGAATTGGAAAGCCTACCCACTCAACAGGCACTTGTACTTCTCGACGTGAAGGCTTATCTAATAATGTACAAATAGCAATTGACTTAGGGTGACGTAGTCCCAAAATTTCACGAACCTTTTCTAAGGTATAACCTGTATCAATAATATCTTCCACAATTAATACATGTTCATCTTTAATATCGCCATCTAAATCTTTGGTAATTTTCACATCATGATTAGTCGTCATGTCTGAACCATAACTTGCAGTTGTCATAAATTCAATTTCAACAGGCAATTTAAGTTCACGTACTAAATCAGCCATAAACATAAAAGAACCACGTAATAGTCCTACGACAATTAATTTATCAATCTGTTTTTGTTGATAATATTGAGTGATTTCTATACCTAGTTGTTGAATTTTTGCACGTACGTCTTGTTCTGAAATTAAGACGTCAACATGATGTTTCTTCATAAAATATTTTCCAATGATTGAGTTAAACAGAGCTTTGAGGTCGCTCATAATATCACAAAAAAAAGACCGATGTTAAAAAACATCGGTCTTTTAGTACCCTAACGAATTTACTTTGTACTCTACCTGTTTGGAGCTATCTATGCCGACTAAAAATAACCTCTACCAAATTATTTTTAATCATTTCCTTAACAGATGTGTGTATCTTATAGAAGTAAAATTCACTTGTCAATAAGAATTATTATCATTTGCAAAATATTTTTTAATTACCTGAAATTTTCATACTTTCTAGTAAAATTGACCCAGTTTGGATATTTGAACGATGTTCAATGTCATCAGATACTGCCACAATATCATGCAACATATCTTTGAGTTGCCCTGCAATAGTAATTTCTGCCACTGGATATTGGATCTCACCATTTTCTACCCAAAAACCTGATGCCCCACGAGAATAATCTCCAGTAACCATATTAACGCCTTGCCCCATCAGATCTGTGACTAATAAACCATGCCCCATTTCACGTAACAAACTTTCTAAGCCTCCCGTTTTATTCGGGCGGACTAACCAATTATGGATCCCACCAGCATGGCCTGTACTTTGCATACCTAATTTACGACCGCTATAACTGGTTAATAAATAAGTACGTAAGATCCCTTGCTCAATAATTTCGCGAGCTTCAGTTCTTACCCCTTCACTATCAAATGGTGTAGAAGCTAATCCCCCTTTTAGATGAGGACGTTCACTAATTTGGAACCAATCAGGCAAAATTTGTTTCCCTAAATAATCTAATAAAAAACTCGCCTTACGATATAAACTTCCCCCACTGATTGCCCCTGCTAATGAACCAATAAGCCCTGTAGCAACATCATTTAAAAAAATCACTGGTGATTCTTGAGTGGATATTTTGTGAGGTTGTAAACGAGCAATCGCTTTTTTAGCGGCATTCTCCCCTACCCACGTAGGATTTTCTAATTGGTTAAAATCTCTAGAAATAGTATATTCATAATCATTTTCCAATTGCTCATCAATGCCACTAAGCACAGAACAAGAAAGAGAATAACGACTAGATAAATAGCTTTGTAACATACCATAACTATTCCCATAAACTCGCACACCATTATGAGAATTAAAGCTAGCACCATTACTATTTACAATACGTTTATCATAATTTAAAGCAGCTATTTCAGCTTGTAAGGCTAATTCAATACCTTTATCCACATTAATATCAGCCGCTTTATATAAAGCTAAATCAGGCGCTTCAAAGGCAATTAATTCTCTATCAGCCAAACCTGTACAATCATCTGGTGAGGTATATTTTGCAATCGCTAATGCTGCATCCACAGCATTTTTAATTGCAGCTTGACTAAGATCTGAAGTGGATGCATTCCCTTTTTGTTGACCTAAATAAACAGAAATGCCTAATGCACCATCATTATTAAATTCAACATTCTCAACTTCTTTTAGACGGGTTGAAACCGATAATCCATTTACTTTAGTAACTGAAACCTCTGCGGTAGCTCCCGCTTTTTTTGCAATATCTACCGCATAACATACGGCATCACGTAATTCCTGTTCCTGCTGTTTTAAAAGTGCGGTTTGATTTTCTAAATTTTCCATATAAAAGCCCTACTAGCATGATTTTCACTGCATTTTATCTTATTTTTAGGTTTTATGCTAAAATGCTACGGGTCAAAATTAAAAAAGGAAGCAAAATGAAGAAACGTGGCAAAAAGCCTGAACTTGATTGGGAAACAAAAGATCAAGAAGAAATTATCTGGGTCAGTAAGAGTGAAATAAAACGAGATGCGGAAGCTCTTAAGAAATTAGGTGCAAAATTAGTGGTTCTCACAAAAACTAACTTAGAAAAAATCCCATTGGATAGCAACTTATTAGAAGCAATTGAGCTAGCTCAACGTTCAGTAAAAGAAGCTAAACGTCGCCAATTACAATATATTGGTAAATTATTACGTTCTACAGACATTGAGCCAATTCAAGAAGCATTAGATAAAATTGAAAATAAACATAATCAACAACAAGTTATGTTACATAAACTCGAATTTATGCGAGATGACTTAATCACTAAAGGCGATGAAGGTTTAGCGGATTTAATCAATGAATATACTCAACTAGATCGTCAACATTTACGTAATTTGATTCGTTCAGCACAAAAAGAAAAGGAACAAAACAAACCACCTAAAGCTTATCGTGAAATTTATCAATATTTAAAACAAATGATCATCGGAGATTAATTTCTAGCCGAGCAAAAGTGCGGTTAAATATTCAGAAATTTTTCTATTATCTCCTTGCTATACAAACATTATTTAACTAAATAATTAATCATATCCTGATTGCCTTAAACAGTCAGGATTTTTATTATACAATTGGAATACTTATTCCAAGTGTTTATTCAGGCACTGCTCTTTTATTAAAAATAAACGAAATGAATCAAATTCGTTAGTACCTAATATAGATAATATTTTATTATTGAGATTTATTCCTATTTGCAAACTTACTGTTGTTCTTATAAACTACAGAAAACCTCAACTCCATCAGGCTAAAGCATTACAATTATTGAAGCAATATTTAATCTATCTTCAGTATAAAGTTAAGATGGGTGGAAAGGATTATTCAT
>NZ_AJSX01000007.1 GCF_000262245.1 Pasteurella bettyae CCUG 2042 | reverse complement strand
CTACAAGCCTACAAGCCTACAAGCCTACAAGCCTACAAGCCTACAAGCCTACAAGCCTACAAGCCTACAAGCCTACAAGCCTACAAGCCTACAAATAGCTTATTATCTAAATATCAACCTTGCAAATTTATTTGGGGAGGTTGTTAATGGCTATTTTTAAAACTGAAGATATTGTTAGAGATGAAGCAGGAAAAATTCTTGGTTTTGACCATAATTTAAAATCTACAACTTTAGGGATTGGAGTCGGGCAACTTACGACATTCAAACAACTCGGTTTTAAATCAGATAAAAAGCCTGATGGATGGTATTTACCTAGTAATTCTAATGATGTCGCAATAATTCTTGAAACAAAAAATAGTAACGAAGACATTAAAAAAGAAAAATGGATTGATGAATTATTTTCTAATATAGACATTATTTCAAGTAAATATAAAAAGATTATTGGTATTCTCTATAATGGCTATAATGTTGATGTATATAAAAATAAAGAACTAATCAATACAGCTAAAACTCTTCAAGATAAACAATACTATATAGATCTATTTAAAGATAACAGCATAGACAAAAATAAAATCTATTCTTTAACTAAAAAAATTAATGATTTATTACACTTCAAATTCGGTATTAAAAATTTGTATCATCGAATGATTTTTACTGCATCCGCATTAGTGGTAGAACGATTTGGCGGTAATTTAGATGCAATTAAAAATAACGGTTATGAGCCATTTCGTAATAAAATTTACGATACATTAGCTAAGTCATTGCAGGAACATCGCAGGCAAAATCTAAAAATTGATATTTTGCTTGAAGTATATAGCGAAATTAGAATGAATGTCGTGGAAAACCAAGATGACATCAATTCTTTTATTGATAGTGTGATTGATATTTCCCATTCTGTTAATTCCAATAATTGGAATGGCGAAGATGTAATGGGGATTTTCTTTAATGAGTTTAACCGCTATAAGAAAAAATCTGAGAGTGGGCAAGTATTTACCCCTGAGCATATTACCTCTTTTATGTATGACTTAATCGGAGTTAGCCATAACGATAAAGTGCTAGATGCCACCTGTGGTAGTGGCGGATTTTTAGTGAAAGCAATGGCAAATATGATTAAAGAAGTGGGTGGTATAAATACTATTGAAGCAGAAAATATCAAGAAAGATCAGTTATTCGGTATAGAGTTTGACAGAGAAATTTTCGCGTTAGCCTGTGCCAATATGCTCATTCATAAAGACGGAAAAACCAACCTAGAGCAGCTAGATACAAGAGAAACACAAGCTTGTGAATGGATAAAATCCAAACCAATAACTAAAGTATTGATGAACCCTCCGTATGAGCGTAAATATGGTTGTAAAAAAATTGTAGAAAATGTACTTGAAAATGTGCCAGTAGGGACAAAATGCGCCTTTATCTTACTGATAAAAAACTGGAAAAAGACAAAATGAGCAATTTGCTCAAAAAACATACTCTAGAAAGTATTATTAAATTACCTGAAAATCTATTCGATGCAGGCGTTACCACCAGCATTTTTGTATTTGAAGCAGGCAAACCGCAGAATAAACGAAAAGTTTTTGCTTGCTATATGGAAGATGACGGCTTGGAGCGAGTGAAAAACCAAGGGCGACACGATATTAAAAATCGCTGGGCTGAGATTGAACGCTATTGGCTAGATGTAGTATTGATGAAAAAAGACGAAAAATACAAAACACATCAATGGTTAGATCCACTCGAATGTTTATCATATCAAAAACCACAAAAAGAATTTGAGATCTTTGAAGAAGATTTCAAAAAAGTCATCTTAGACTATATCTTATTTGAAGATGGTATTGATGTGAAAACCTTTAATGATAATCTGCTCAATAAAGTTTTATACCAATCAGAGATCGAAAATAATAAGCTCGTATTAAACCTAAAAGGGAAAAGCAATGAATAAATTAAATATTTCAGGTTGGAAAGAGTTTGTTATTGGCAAATTATTTGAGATTAAACGCCCTGATAGTCGGAGTATTAAACAATATGAAGATGGCTCAGTACCTTTTGTGTCATCAGGCAATTTTAATAATGGTATTGATAAATTTGTTACACCTTTCAGTGATGAATGTTTAGATAGAGGTAATTGTATAACGATTAGTCCTGTTGATGGTAGTTGTTTTTATCAACCAACAGATTTTCTTGGTCGTGGGGGAGGGGGAAGCTCAATCATTTTGCTATATAACGATAATCTTAATGAAAAAAATGGTATGTTTATAAGTACAATTTTAAGAAAAACATTAAGTAGACTTTATGAATATAATGATATGGGAAGTTCTAATTCAATTAAACAAGAAAAAATAAAATTACCAGCTACGGCGAACAATCAACCAGACTGGGAATATATGGAGAACTACATTAAGCGGTTATATTTTATAAAGAGAGGTGGTATTTCTACCGTTGTAAACTATGTAGGAAAACCAACAACAAAACGTGTAGACATAACAAAGTGGGGAACTTTTCAAATTGGTGAATTATTTGAAATTAAAAAACCTGAAGTTATCCACTCAAAAAATGTTCAAGAATGTAATTTGCAAAATGAATCTGATAGCATCCCTTATGTTGTGAGAACAAAATTTAACAATGGAATAAAATGCAATATTATTAAGACATCAGAAATGCAACCTACAATATCAGGCGTTATTTCATTTGGAGCAGAAAATACCGTTTTTTTCTACCAAGAGAAAGAATTTGTCTCAGGTAGGGATATTTATTATATAGACACAAGTTATTTATCTAAAAACACTTGTTTGTTCTTGGTAGCTTGTTTGAATACTATTACTCATAAATATTCATATAATAATGGACTATTTCCAGACTTACTTAGAAAAGAAAATATTTCCCTACCCATAACTAATCAAAATACTCCAGATTGGAAATATATGGAAGACTATATAAGCTGTTTATTTCAGCAACAAAATAATAGTTTACAACAGCTACTTTAAAATATATATAAGCAATCCCTTTCGGGATTGCTTTTTATTCTTGCAAATCGATCAAGTTTCGATCTAAAATACTGCCTACTTTAGGCAAATCTTCTCGTTTGCTTTTTCATATTTAATTCGTTCAACCAATTTAGCAAGAGAAATATGACTTATTGACTATAAAACAATAAGTTGGAGCTTGATTATGTACGTTGAACGAAAAGATGAAAAACAACAAGAAAAAAACATCACCTCTCTTACTTTCTGCACTTCGCAATCTCTCTGCGTTAGCTATTTACGATTTATCAGATACCGAAATACTCATTCTTCTTAAAAATGCTCGTTGGGGAAATTCTCATTGTTTTCATACTGTTCAATGTCCTCGTTGCCAGATTGAGCATAAAGCCTATTTTATTTCTTCTCGTAAGCAATGGCAGTGCAAACATTGCCAACATCGTTTTTCTGTAAAAAGTGGTACGATTTTTCAGCACACTAAACTTTCCCTAAAAAAGCTACTGTTATCGGTTTATTATTTCACTATCAATAGTAAAGGGATTTCTGCTCTTAACTTATCTCGTCATATTGGCGTGCAATATAAAACGTCATGGGCATTACTACATAAATTCCGTGAAGCAGTTGAAAAAACGCAAGATTACACACCACTCACGGGCATTATTCATATTGATGGTTGTTATGTGAATAACTACCTTCGACCAAAAAATTTTAAACATAAGCGAATTGATAGACGTAAGAGATGTCACCAACGTAAAGACAAATCCTGCGTTATGGTTTTCCGTCAACAAGCTACAAATCAGGAAATAATAAAAGGAGCAGACCGCACACTCGTTGCGTTAGTTAAAGAGGAAAATGCTGATGATATGTTTGCTTTAACACATCGCTTAGTCGCACCAAAATCTACAATTTGTGCTGATGAAAATCCTGCTTATGATGGCTTGGCATTTCACTATGACTTATGTCGCGTAAATCATTCGCAAGAATATTGCTCGATTGACGGCACCACCAATAACCTAGCTGAATCCTTCTTTGCGAGATTTAGAAGAATGATTATGGGTGTGTATCATAAGATGGGAAATAATTACATGATGCACTACGCGACTGAAGCCGCATGGCGTGAGGATTTTCGTTACCAGTCAGATAAAGACAAATTCGACAACGTATTAAAACGTTGTTTGAAAGCCAGACCTTCACGAGATTTAACTGGCTACTGGCAGGGAAATAAGAAACCTACGGCAAAATTCGGATTGGAAAGTTTATGTATGGAAGCTTCAAATGATAGCCAATATCTTGCAATTGCATAAATGCATAATTAAATAAAAAAGCAATCCTATGAGGGATTGCTTTAGTTTATGTAAGATTAGAGCTTATTATCTACATTTTTGAAAAAATAAATTCAGCTCTTGAACTTCTTCTTCATCCCATTTCATTTCGGCTTCAGGAGACGGGGCATCAAATGAAGCTTTTCCTGATGAAAGAGCAAATAAGTCATTTCTTATTTCTGGATCATTTACATAATCTTTCAGAGGATATGGCATTGTTTGGTAAACTTGTTTTTTCATAACAAATCCCTCCCTTAGTAGTAAATTAAATAATTGGGACAATTCTAATTGAGTTGAACTGATATTATTATTTCTTGATTGTATATCAAAAAACTTTTCTCTTCCACCAGTATAGAGATCGGTAACACAAGCGTCCTTTACAGCTTGTACAGCACATTTATTGCTTCTCCAGCTTCTGATTGCATCACGAGTGCCTGAACCAGAAAAAATAACTTCCACTACATCCTTTGATGGTAAAGTAAACGAATGATTCCTTTTAAAATGAGTATCATCAACAAAATTATACGCTATGATACTAGCTCCTTCAGGGGACGGCATATCACCAATACAACCATTATTAATCCAGATTTTAGACTATCTATTACCGATGCATTCCCTGCAAAAACGGCTAACACCTTATCTGTGTAGCAAATCTTATCATAACCTGAATCATCTATGTAATAGAAAAAATCATCAGTTTCATAGGACCACCTAGAATCACACGCAAAAACTTTCGAATCAGGCAGTAAATTACAAACATTTGTTGTCATTTTTATATCAAGCAAATCATATAAAGGGAACTATACTACGTTATATATTCAAAATGTCAATTATTATTAGCTATTACTAATAATTTTAAATAAAGGCTATTAACTTCGTAAAGTATTAAGTTCAACAAAGATAAAATCTATTAATAATGAATAATAAGACAAGTTGGTTGAAAAAGGCTTAGTAGTTTAGAACATTTAGCGAAAGTAATCAGTATCTTATGTTACCTCGCTATCAACTTGTCTTTTATGGAACGTATGAAATTACTGATAATCAAGTCTTGGTCGCTATCTTTGAAATACAATTTACCGATGAAGTGTTTGAAACCGAAGATGGGAAACTTTATCAGATGCTTTCTATTATTAGTAGTTTTGCAGAAGATAAAATCTATCTACGTTGCCCGACTAAAATTAGAGAACACCTCACCCAACCTGAATACGTTGCTCTCTGCGAACAGGCTTATCCTGCAATGATGGAACAAATGTTGCTAGAGGAGCAACGAGAAAGACTGTTTAGAAGAAAACGGAAAAGTGAGTAATGGAAAAATAAGTAGAATTCTGTAAAATACATTTATTAAAAATAATGCCCTTATCGAAATAAGGGCATTTTTGTATGGTTTTGTTTAAATTTTCGGTCTTTGTGCAACTGCTAAATAATACCGGACATTTTAGTCAACGTTACGCCAATTGGGATGAAAGGTGGAAAAGAAGAATTTGATCTCGCCTTTCCTGAAAATCTCATTCAGCAAGCTCAAACCGCTTTTGATGTGGTGGCGATTCCTGCTGAAACACCATTTATCCAACTTGCTCAACAGCAAGGTAAACAAACTATTTCTGGTGCTGAAGTAATTGTGCTACAAGCCGTCGAACAATTTGAGCTCTACACAGGCATTCGACCTGATGATCAATTAGTTGCTGAAGCCGCTGCTTTTGCAAGGGCAAATAGTTAAGGCTCAATAAAAAAGGCGTTTTAATTCAAAACGCCTTTTTCGTTTATTGCATATTAAGAATTTTTTGCAAGCCACGGTGAGATAAATAGCAGAAAATAAAACACATCACCGCACCACACATGATGGTATAGAATCCACTACTCCAACCAAATTTATCTACAACAAAACCAAACAATGTTGTACCAAATGTGGAGCCAACGATATAACTCATAAATCCACGTAACCCTACTGCAGATCCTAATGCAAAACTAGGAATAACTTCCATTGCTTGTACTGCAACCATCGATTGAGGAATATAGACCAAACACCCAACTATTGCAGAGAATAAAATAATGGCAAAAATAGATTCTGAGTTCATGTAGCCGAATACACAGAAGAAGACAATCGTCATACAAATCATTGGTAAATACATAATTTTTCCACGGAAAAATTTATCAATTAACCATCCAGCAATGAGTGTTGATGGAATAGCTGCCCATTCAAAAATCATAAATGCAGTGCCCATATCTGTTTTAGTAAGACCTTTTTCTTTAAGAAGATAAAGCGGAATCCAAGTTAACATACCAAAACGAACCATATAGGTGAAAATATCAACACCAACGAGATACCAAGAATTAGGGTTTTTAACGACAAATTTATAAAAAATTTGGAATGCAGTCATGTTTTCTGGTTTTTCAGATAAATGACCTTTTAATTTTGTATTAACCGTTTCTTCGTTATACATTTCCTCAACGGTTGGCAGTCCTTCTTCAGCAGGACGGCGTTTCACAAAAAATAACACAAGGAAAACACCAATTAAGGCAATGATACTCGGTACAACATAAGTAGAAATTTCCCATTGTTCAGAACCGAGATAAGCAAGACTAGCACCTACAATAGGAGCCACAATACCACCACCTAAATTATGTGATACATTCCAAGTTGTACTTGCTCGCCCACGTTGGCTACGTGGATACCAATATCCAACAGTAATAATTGAAGGACCAACCCCCATTCCCTGGAATACCCCTAATAAAATGACTAATCCTACGAATAAATAGAAGCTTGTTGAGAACCCCATCATAATATTAATAAGAATACAAAGAAGAAGCCCTAAAGCCATAAAGTAGCGAGGATTAGCTTTATCTGCCAAGATACTCATTGCGCCTTTGCTACACCCGTATGTAATCAGCAAAGAGGATGTCAGTAAACCAATTTGCGTCTTAGAAAGCTCTAATTTTTCTGCCAGATAGGGAGTGGATAGGACGAAGTTATTACGGACAATGTAGTAACACATGTAACCAATAAAAACACCGATAAGAGAATGAAGCTGATATTTTAAATATTTACTTTTGATTTCGGTTGAATAACTACTATTCATACCATTCATTCTTGATGAAAGATTTGTTGTACTGCTCATAATGAATCCTTTCTAGTAAAAATACTGTTTAGAGTTTTAGAATTTTAATGAAAAAGGAGAGCGAATTTTGTGACGCGCATCACATTTTTGCAGCATTTTGAAAAAAAATTAAATATTGAGATAAAAATATTTTCAGAGGCGAAATAGCAGAATTCACTTGTTTTAATATGGTAAAAAATAAAGGCGTTTTTATTAAAAACGCCTTTTACACATTATGCTAACAATTTTCTTGCTGCTTCCACTACCACTGATACTGCCTTATCTTCCGTATCTTTCATGGTTGCTTCATTTGGAATTTCTTGTTGTGTACGGTTCACAATCACACCTGCCACCATACCTGCTCGTAAGCCAAGGGCATTACACATCGTAAATAATGTGGCTGACTCCATCTCATAGTTCATCACATTGAGATCTTGCCATTGTTTTAACAAGCCTTGGTAATCACGATATACTTTACCACTGTAGGTATCATAACGTTCTTGACCTGGATAGAAAGTATCTGAAGAGGCTGTAATTCCTACAAATGGCTCAATACCTTTTTCTTTAGCCGCATTGAAAAGTGCCGTGGTACATTCAAAATTTGCCACTGCTGGATATTCAATTGGCGCAAAGTGACAGCTTGCACCATCAAGGCGGACTGCACCCGTTGTAACAAGAACATCACCTACATTGATATGTGGTTGAATTGCGCCTGTTGTACCAATACGTAAGAATGTACGTACGCCAAGCTGAGCCAGCTCTTCCACACAGATAGACGTAGAAGGACCACCAATACCAGTTGAACATACGACTACCGGTTGACCATTTAAATAGCCTAACCAAGAAGTGTATTCACGTGTGCTTGCAAGAAACTCAGGATTATCAAGCTTCTTAGCAATACGTTCACTACGCGCTGGATCGCCCGGCACGATAGCTAATGTGGCACCTTTTAATTGTGCTTTAGTCAGGTTTAAGTGAAATACATCAGACATAATCATCTCCTTTTTATCATTCTTGCCGCAAAGTGCGGTCAAATTTTCGTTATTTTTTCAATGCCCCTAAGATACCACGCATGATTTGTTTGGTCACTTCATTACGAATATTGCGACCGACTGATTTTGCCACGCTATTCACAATTTGTTCTGTCGAAGAAAGTTTATCCCCGCGTTTTTGTGTTCCAAAAATCATACGGCTTAAGCGACCAAATAAACCGCTCTCTTCCTCTTGCTGCGCTTGTTCGGCTTGTTTTTGTTGCACTGCTGCTAAATCCGCTTGCACATTTAACACTTCGAAAGCTGACTCATTATCCACGTAATCTTTATAAAATGCATAAAGATCATCGTCTTTCACCCACGCTGCTCGCTCTTCTTCAGTAATCGGTGCAAGTTGGCTTTTTGGCGGATAAACATACGCCACTTCAACGGGCGTTGGCATGCCTTTTTCATCTAAGAATGAAATTAATGCTTGGCCCACACCTAAAGTTGAAATGGTTTCAACCACATTGACAGCAGGATTTGAACGGAACGTTTCTGCTGCGGATTTCACCGCTTTTTGATCGCGTGGCGTGAAAGCACGTAATGCGTGTTGAACGCGGTTACCTAATTGGCCTAACACGGTATCCGGTAAATCTAATGGATTGTGGGTTACAAAATAAATCCCTACCCCTTTAGAACGGATTAAACGAACCACTTGTTCCACTTTGTCCACCAACACACTCGGTGCGCCATCAAAAAGTAAGTGTGCTTCATCGAAGAACATCACAAATTTTGGTTTATCTGGATCGCCGACTTCCGGCAATTGCTCAAATAATTCAGACATTAACCAAAGCAAGAACGCACTATACATTCTTGGGGAATTAATTAATTTTTCAGAATTTAAAACATTGATCACACCACGACCATCACGGGTTTGTAACCAATCTTCAAGATTTAATGCCGGCTCACCAAAAAGATTGGTCGCCCCTTCATTTTCAAGTGTCAGTAAGGCACGTTGAATCGCCCCTACACTCGCGGCTGAAACATTACCATATTCTACTTGGAAGGTTTTTGCATTCTCTGCCACAAATTTAAGCATTGTGCGTAAATCTTTTAAGTCAATGAGTAGCAAGCCTTTATCATCTGCAACACGGAATACGAGGTTTAATAAGCCTTCTTCGGTTACGTTTAAATTTAATAAACGGGAAAGTAATAATGGCCCCATCTCAGAAATCGTGGTGCGAAGTGGGATACCTGTTTCACCAAATACGTCCCAAAATGACACAGGATAACCATTTAAATAACTCTCGCCACCTAAATCAAATTGCTCAATGCGTTCTGCCACTTTGCCACTGAATGTGCCAGCTTTGACTAAACCAGACAAATCACCTTTTACATCGACTAAAAAGACTGGTACGCCATCATCACTGAACGCCTCCGCCATTTTACGTAATGTTACGGTTTTACCCGTCCCTGTCGCCCCAGCGATCAGACCATGACGGTTTGCCATTTTTGCGGTAATGCCAAGGGTTTGACCTTGTTCGGTACGTGCGAGAGAATATTGCATAAAGATTCTTTTGTTTTGTTGGTTTTATTTAAGACGAATGATAAGGAAAAAACGAAGTGCGGTCAAAATTTAAGTGATTTTACGGTATAATTTATCAAAACTAACTCAAAGCAGGAAAAATAGATGTCAAACGCAAAAATTCTTATTATTAAAACAGGATTGATAGAAACCTTAACGTTCCCTTATGGCAGCTCATATGAAAGTGCTATCCGTAAAAAACCGGTACCGATGGTAAAAGTGCACACGCTTGGTGCAGAAGGTAACGATGTTGGTTTAAAAGCCCATCACGGTGGTGTTGATAAAGCCTTGTTTTTTATGTCTGATGTGTCTTTCGACGCTTTAAACGAGCTGCTTGGTGAAAAGTTTGATTTCCACGGTAGTGCCATTTACGGTGAAAACTTTGTCGTATCAGGCTTACATGAAGATAATGTTTGTATAGGCGATCGTTACAAAATTGGCACTACGCTTTTAGAAGTCTCTCAACCACGTAAACCTTGCAAACGTTTATCTCATAATACCAAGAATGAGAATGCAAGAGAGGTTATTCATCAATCAGGTTGGACAGGCTGGTATGTTCGCGTGATCGAAGAAGGTGAAATTCATCAAGGCGATGAACTCATCTTGCAACATCGTCCTTATCCAGAATGGACAATTCGTCGTTTAAACACGCTACTTTCTGCTCCTTCAAGTGTCGCAGAATTAGAAGAAGCCTTAGCCATTGAGGAATTAGCGCCAGCGTTTAAACGTTCTGTTAACTCACAATTACGTAATTTACAGCAGGCGGCCTAAAATGTCGGCTAAAACGACCGCACTTTGTCCGTGCCAATCTTCGCTTTCTTACGAAGATTGTTGCGGACGCTTTCATTCAGGCAATATGTTTCCAGAAACAGCGGAACAACTTATGCGTTCCCGCTATTCAGCATTTGTGCTCAAAAATATTCCTTATATCGTGCAAACCACTGTGCCAAGCCAACAAACCTTATTAGATGAAAAAGCCCTGCAAGATTGGGCTAATGAAACGCAATGGCTCGGTTTAGACATTATCAAAACAGAAACCTTAACCAAAACACAAAGTACGGTTGAATTTAAAGCACATTTTCAAGGCAGCGAACAGCCGCAAGTGCATCACGAATATTCTCTTTTTGTAAAAATCGATGGACGTTGGTATTTTGTGGACCCCACTGTGCCGCTCCCAAGCAATAAACAGCCTTGTGTTTGTGGTTCAGGGAAGAAATTTAAACATTGTTGTGGAGGCTTGCTCTAATGACCTTAACCTCTTTTCTCGCATTATTCTGGCAGCGTTCTCAAGAAAATAAATTAACGCAAGCCGCCGGTTCACTCACCTACAGCACCATGCTCGCCATTGTGCCATTAATTATGGTAGTGTTTTCAATTTTCTCCGCCTTTCCCGTTTTTAACGAGGTAACAGGTGCATTGAAAGAATTCATCTTCACCAATTTCGCCCCTTCCGCGAGTGATGTTGTGGGACAATATATTGATGAATTCGTCCATAATTCCAAGCAAATGAGCGCCGTGGGAATTGTGAGTTTGATTTTAGTGGCATTAATGCTCATTAACTCTATCGACCGTACACTCAATGGCATTTGGCAAGACACCAGTAATCGCCCGATCTTTACTTCATTTGCCATTTACTGGCTCATTTTAACGCTCGGTCCGCTTTTAATCGGTACCAGCATTGCGGCAAGTTCATACGTCAAATCTGTATTTGTGCAATCGGAAACGCTCTCTTTTAGCTTAAAACTACTCAGTTTTGTGCCATTTCTTTCTACTTGGTTTATCTTCACGCTTATTTATATGGTCGTGCCAAATAAGAAAGTCAGCATCAAACATTCTGCCGCAGGTGCATTAATTGCGGCAATCTTCTTCACTTTAGGGAAACAAGCTTTTACTTGGTACATCACCACCTTCCCATCTTATCAATTAATTTATGGCGCCATGGCAACACTGCCGATCATGTTATTGTGGATTCAAATCAGCTGGACGGTGGTGTTATTCGGTGCACAGTTAGCTGCAGTGCTTGCAGAAGTGCAGTCAATGAATCAAACAAATTTAGAGGAAGTAAAATGATTGCATTAATCCAGCATGTGACTCAAGCTAAAGTGGAAGTTGAAGGTCAAATTGTGGGACAAATCGGCAAGGGATTATTGGTTTTATTAGGCGTGGAAAAAGAAGACGACCAAGCCAAAGCAGATAAGCTCGCTGAGAAAGTGTTAAATTACCGTATTTTCAGTGATGAAAATGACAAAATGAATTTAAACGTGCAACAAATCGGTGGCGAAGTGCTTGTGGTATCCCAATTTACTTTAGCTGCAGACACACAAAAAGGGCTACGACCAAGTTTCTCAAAAGGTGCCGCACCAGCATTAGCTAACGAATTATATGAATATTTTTCGCAAAAATGTACAGAAAAAGTGACCGTTGCTAACGGACAATTTGCAGCAGATATGCAAGTGAGCCTCACCAATGATGGCCCAGTTACATTTTGGTTAACTGTATGAATAAATAGAAAAACCGTTATTTTTTCAGATCTCAGGAAACTCTTTCTTTGATCGCATTGTCGTATTAACGCTCACACGCACATAAAAATTTCAAATGCCATCTATAATTGCGTTGGTAATCCCCTTATTTTATCGGTAAACTAAAGCGGTTTGATGTGGATCTTTTTTAAAGTTTAGCTTGTAATAAAATGAAAAAAATTTCGTTAAAAATAACCGCAATTTTGCTTGGATGGATGAGTTTTTCAGCCCTTGCAGAACAAACCGTGGATATTGAGATCCGCGGGATCAAGGGTGAGCGTGCTATTCGCAACACTGACATGAATGTCAAACTTATTGATAAAGGTGAGATGGACGGCTCAGATCGTTATAAACAATTAGTTTCAAATGCTGTTGATAAAGGCCTTCGAGTCTTCGGTTATTATGGTTCTTCCGTGGCCTTTGAATTAAAAAAACGCAAAGGTCAACGAGATTTACTTATTGCGAATGTCACTCCGGGTGAGCCAAGTAAAATTGCTGGAACAGACGTTGAAATTACAGGCGAAGCAGCAGAAGATGAAAACTTCACGGCACTCCGTAAAAACTTGCCAAAACAAGGCGAGTTAGTTGAGCATCAAAAATACGATGATTATAAAAGTAGTATTTCAAATCTTGCCCTTGCTCGCGGCTATCTTGATGGAAAATTCCAAATTTCTCGCTTAGAAATCAGCCCAGAAACCCATGAAGCATGGTGGCGCATGCAATTAAAAAAATTAACAGCACTTATGATGCTTGGACTAGGTTTTTCGGTCGCACAAGCCGCGGAATTGCCCAATATTACGATTTTAGCGACTGGCGGCACCATTGCCGGAAGCGGTGAAACCGCTGTTTCTTCTGCTTATAAAGCCGGACAGCTCAATGTTGAGGCATTAATTGAGGCTGTGCCTGAAATTAAGCGACTTGCGAATGTAAAAGGTGAGCAAATTGTGAAGATTGGTTCACAAGATATGAGCGATGATGTGTGGTTAAAATTAGCTAAAGCCATTAATGCACAATGTAAAGATACAGATGGTTTCGTGATTACTCACGGTACCGATACCATGGAAGAAACCGCTTATTTCTTAGACCTTACTGCAAAATGTGAAAAACCAATTGTATTAGTTGGGGCTATGCGTCCTGCGACAGAAAAAAGTGCGGATGGTCCATTAAACCTTTATAACGCTGTCGTCGTGGCAACCGATAAAAAATCATCTGGTCGCGGCGTATTAGTGGCGATGAATGATGAAGTATTAGGTGCGCGCGACGTGACCAAAATGAGCACTACTGCAGTACAAACATTCCATTCACCAAACTATGGTACCTTGGGTTACATCCATAACAGTAAAGTGGATTATGAACGTTCACCTGAAAGTAAACATACCGTAAACACACCATTTAACGTAGATAAATTAGACAGCTTACCGAAAGTGGGTATTGTTTATGCTTATTCTAATGCACCAATTGAGCCGTTAAATTCATTATTGGATGCGGGCTATCAAGGTATTGTTTCAGCGGGCGTGGGTAATGGTAACGTGAATGCCGCACACTTAGAACGTTTAGAAAAGGCAGCGAAAGATGGTGTGGTAGTGGTGCGTTCATCTCGTGTGCCAACGGGTTACACAACACGTGATGCTGAAGTAGATGATTCTAAATATGGTTTTGTGGCTTCAGGTACATTGAATCCGCAAAAAGCACGTGTGTTATTACAATTAGCCTTAACACAAACAAAAGATCCAAAAGTGATTCAACAATACTTTGAGGATTTCTAAGACAGTCACTAAAAGTGCGGTCAGAATTTGAGTTAAATTTTCGGTCTTTGTGCAACTGCTACATAATACCGGAAATTTTAGAAATTTTGACCGCACTTTTTTTATAAAAAAGCTCGCTTGTTAGGGGGAAATCTTTTAGTATTAATAAACTAAATTGATTATAAAATTCATTTTAAATGAAGGAAATAATATTGAATAAGAAAAATAAAGCTTTAGTGACGTTATCCATTGTAGGTTTATTAGGCGGTTGTTCAGAAGAAAATGTGCAACGTGATGTATATAAATCACTCGAAGATTGTGTTGCAGACTGGGGAACGCCAGAATTATGTGAGCAAGATACGAAAGCACTGGCTGACTTGAATAAGGGAAATGAAACACCTCAAAGCATATTCAATGAATCAGCTAATCATGATGAATCTAGTCATTCAGGTTCAGGCTTTGTCGCAGGCTATATGGCAGCTCGTATGATGTCATCATTTATGGGTCCAAGTTATTTTCAAGGTAATCGCGCAGTACAAACGAATAGTGGGCAAACAATTCGACCACAATCTAATCATTCTGCGGCAAAACCCATTGTGATGAAAGGTAGTGTTGCCGATTCATTTAGCCGTCCTGTAAAACGTGGTGGATTTAGTTCAAGTAATTCTAGTGCAAGTAAATCAAGTAGTTTTGGTGGCTAGATGAAACGTATTGCAACTTTTCCACAGCGAGTAGATATGCAAGCCCAATTATTAGAAGTGGGGTTTGACTACTATAATTTACCTTCAACAGATGGTTCAAATTATTGGTCAGATAATGTGGCTTATGAGTTTACTTTGGCTGAAATAGATCGAATTGAAGATGCCACTAATGAATTGCATGCTATGTGCTTGGATTTTGTTGCTGATGAGGTGATGAAAGGTGATTATCAACATTATCAATTCACTGATTTACAAAAACAGCTTATTGAACAATCTTGGAATCGCAAAGATTTGTCACTCTATGGACGGTTTGATTTTGGCTATGATGGTTCAAGCCTTAAAATGTTTGAATATAATGCGGATACGCCCACTTCATTATTAGAAGCTTCAGTAGTGCAGTGGAAATGGTTAGAACAAGTCGAGAATTTACAACATCGTGATCAATTTAACTGGATTCATGAAGCTTTAGTTAAACGTTTTCAGGATATTAAACAAATCACTGGTAAATCGAGTTTTCATTTCTCAGGTATGCAAGAAGCCGGACGTGAAGATTGGGGAAATATTGACTATTTATGTGATGTGGCTTATTTAGCTGGTTGGAATATTCACCAGCTTGCAATAGAAGATATTGGTTATGATGAACAACATAAAGCGTTTGTTGATTTAAACAATCATAATATTGAGTTGATTTTCAAACTTTGCCCTTTAGAATGGTTTACTAATGTCGAATTTGCTCAATATATTCCTCATTCCCATACGAAATTTTTTGAACCTATGTGGAAATTATTACTTAGCAATAAAATCTTATTAGCTAAATTATGGCAAAAACATAAACGTCATGATTTATTGTTGCCAGCCTATTTCAAACCAGAAGACAATCCAAGGCCTCATCGTATACTGGTGAAAAAGCCTATTCTTGGGAGAGAGGGGGCAAATATTTCTTATTGTGAATTAGAAAATAAATTAGAATTTGCTGCAAAGGGTAGCGAACATTCAGAATTTTATAATCGTAATGACTATATCTACCAAGAAAAATTTAATATGCCATCATTTGATGGAATGTATCCAATGATAGGTTCTTGGATAGTTGGAGATGAAGCTTGTGGCATGGGGTTACGAGAAGATTTCACTCCTGTAACAGGTAATGATAGCCATTTTGTCCCTCACTATTTTGTTGAATAATTAGATTCATATTCTTACGCAAAGGAGATTCTATGAAAATTGTTTTTTTAGATAGCACCGCACTTCCTCCTCATCATCCTATTCCTCGCCCAAGTTTTGAGCATGAGTGGGTTGATTATCCTTATACTTCAGCAGACCAAACTATTGAGCGCGCTAAAGATGCTGACATTGTGGTAACCAGTAAAGTTATTTTCTCTCGTCAAGTATTAGAAAAGTTACCTAATTTAAAATTGATTGCTGTAACAGCTACAGGAACAAATAACATAGATTTAGATGCTGCAAGAGAGTTAGGTGTCGTAGTTAAAAATGTGACAGGGTATTCAGCGACAACAGTTCCTGAACATGTTATTGGTTTGAGTTTTTCTTTTATGCATAGTTTGATGGGATGGTATAAAGATCAATTAGCAGGAAAATGGATGCAAAGCAAACAATTCTGCTATTTTGATTATCCAATCCGAGATATTAAAAATTCTACTATGGGGATTGTAGGCAAAGGTTGTATTGGTTCTGAAGTTGGTCGTTTGGCAGAAGCTGTTGGCATGAAAGTGCTTTATGCTGAACATCGTGGTGCTACAACTTGTCGAGCAGGTTATACACCATTTGAAGAGGTTCTTAGACAAGCAGATATTGTCACATTACATTGCCCATTGACTGAAAATACAAAAAATATAATTAATAAAGAAACCCTGTCACTCTTTAAAAAAGAAGCTTTTTTAATTAATACAGGTAGAGGACCTTTAGTGGATGAACAGGCATTATTAGACGCCTTAAAATCAGGTCAACTCGCAGGTGCTGCATTAGATGTATTAGAAAAAGAACCACCAGAAAAAGATAATCCACTTGTTTTAGCTGCGAAAACGATGCCTAATTTAATTATTACCCCACATGTTGCTTGGGCATCTGAGAGTGCTATTCAAACATTAATCAGTAAAGTGCGGGATAATATTGAAGAATTTGTCGCGACAGGCAAATAAACGTATAATCGGCGCTAATTTGTGGATAAGGTACGAGTGATTAGAAGTGATCTAATGCTATGGCTTTGATTTCCATTATTTTTATTAAACATTATTAATTAGCTAAAGCTAGACACAAGGTAATATGAATTTTCCTGTTTCTTTTTATGTTGCACTTCGTTATTGGCGAGCAAAAAGTGCTGATCGTTTTGGTCGATTAGTCACTAATTTAGCCAGTGCCGGTATTGTGCTAGGGGTGATGGCTTTGATCATCGTACTTTCTGTAATGAATGGTTTAGAAAAGCATCAAAAGCAACAAGTGCTTGCTCATATACCTCATGCAGTACTAGTCGCTGAACAGCATGTAAACAGCAAACAGCCATTATCCCCCTTACCTGAGTTTGTACAAAACGCTGTTGCGATTAATACGACCAATGTCATTTTTCAAACAGCAAAAGGTGTTAGTGCAGGTCAAGTAATCGGCGTTCAGTCATCTCAGGATGATTCTCTGCTTAGCTATTTAGATGAAAATCAATTTAATAGCCTTTTACCACAAGGACAATTTAAATTAATTATTGGTTCGCAACTTGCACAAAATCTGAATTTAAATATTGGCGATAAAGTGCGGTTAATGATTACTGAAAATAGTCAATATACACCTTTTGGTCGAGTTCCAACTCAACGTATATTTACAGTCAGTGAAATTTATTTTTCTGATAATAATGATATTTCTGGTTATGAAGTTTTTACTAATTTAGCCGATATTGGTCGTTTAATGAGAATCAAACCAGGTGAGGCACAAGGTTATCGGTTATTCCTTAATGATCCTTTTTTAATTACTGAATTACCGAAGTATTTTTCAGAAAACTACCAAATTATTGATTGGCGTAGTCAAAAAGGCGAATTTTTCCAAGCGGTACGAATGGAAAAAAATATGATGGGATTATTGATTAGCTTAATTATTATTGTGGCAATTTCTAATATTGTCACATCACTTAGTTTAATGGTGGTGGATAAACAAGGAGAAATTGCCATTTTACAAACTCAAGGTTTGACCAAACGGCAAGTGCGTCATATCTTTATTTCACAAGGCTGTTTAGTGGGATTAGTGGGTACCACTATTGGTACTATATTAGGTATTTTGGCGACCTTGAATTTAGATACTATCGTCCATCTGCTTGGGCAACGAGGCATTTTTCTACCTACTTCTATTAGAGCCGTGCAGATTATTATGATTATCACATTATCATTATTATTATCGCTATTATCTACCATTTATCCTGCATATCGAGCCGCCAAAATAGAGCCAGCTGAAGCCTTAAGATATGAGTAAAAGTGCGGTGGAAAAATAAAAAATTTTATTAGCAAGTCAACTCACCTGCTTAACAGAACAAAATGAATATGAATAACGAAATTTTATTAAATTGTCAGAATATCAGCAAGTATTACACTGAAGGTTCAATACAAACTCAAGTGCTCAAAGATGTCACTTTTTCATTAAATGATAAAGAGCTTGTGGCAATAGTAGGAAGCTCTGGTTCAGGGAAAAGTACATTGTTACATACCTTAGGTGGACTTGATCAACCCACTTCTGGTGAAGTGTTTATTAAAGGAAAATCTTTGCAGAAAGCTTCTTCAGATGAATTAGCCAAATTACGTAATAGTTATTTAGGCTTTGTATATCAATTTCATCATTTAATGGCTGATTTTACGGCGTTAGAGAATGTATTAATGCCTATGTTGATTGGGCATCAAAATAAAACTGAGGCTCAACATCGTGCAGAAAAAATGTTAAATGCAGTTGGTTTATCTCATCGAATTTCTCATAAACCTTCCGCACTTTCAGGCGGGGAGCGTCAACGTGTCGCCATTGCCCGTGCATTAGTGAATAATCCTGCTTTAGTGTTAGCTGATGAGCCTACGGGGAATCTTGATCATAAAACCACGGAAAGTATTTTTGAATTGATTCAACAATTGAATCAAGAACAAGGCATAGCGTTTTTGTTAGTCACCCATGATTTAAATTTAGCACAGAAATTATCTCGTCGTTATGTGATGCAAGATGGTGTGTTACGTCCAGAAGAATAAAGGTGGAAGAGTATGAATACACCATTTTTTATTAGCTGGCGCTATCAACGAGCCAAGCAGAAAAATCATTTAGTGTCACTGATAGCTTTATTCTCAAGTATTGGTATCGCCCTTGGGGTGGCTGTTTTGATCCTTGGTTTAAGTGCGATGAATGGCTTTGAACGAGAATTGAATAATCGTATTTTAGCCGTTGTACCTCATGCTGATATTACAGGTAGTCATTCCAGTATTACGCATTGGCAAAATTTAGAAAAGCGTTTAATGAGTAATCCTGATATTCAAGCAGTTTCTCCTTATGTGAGTTTTACCGCTTTAGTTGAAAATGGTGCTAAATTAAAAGTTGTGCAAGTGCATGGCGTTGAACAGAAGTCACAAGATCAAGTGAGTTCATTAGGAAAATTTGTGCTTGAGGATGGATGGCAACAATTTGCTTCACAAGGTGGATTAGTGCTTGGTTCAGGCATTGCCAAAGAGCTTGATGTAAATGCTGGAGACTGGGTGACCTTATTAATTTCTGAAGCAAATTCCAGTGAGCAATTGGCACAACCTACACGTGAACGCCTTCAAGTGACAGGTATTTTACGTTTAGATGGTCAGCTCGATCATAGTTATGCATTAATGTCGCTTACACAAGCACAAGAATTTATGAGCTTTGACAAAGATGAAGTGACGGGTGTGGAAATGAAAGTGGCCGATCCATTCAAGGTTCAGTCGGTTAATTTTTCTAGCCTCAATGATTATCCACAAATGCTCAATTTACAGACTTGGATTAATAAATTTGGCTATATGTATCGAGATATTCAGCTGATTCGCACAGTTATGTATATTGCTATGGTCTTGGTGATTGGCGTAGCTTGTTTTAATATTGTGTCGACATTGATTATGGCAGTGAAAGATAAAGCTGGTGATATTGCTATCATGCGTACACTTGGTGCTAATAACAGCTTTATTAAGCGTATTTTTATTTGGTATGGATTACAAGCAGGCATGAAAGGTTGCTTAATTGGGATTGTGTTAGGCATAGTTCTTTCCTTAAATTTAACTTCAATTATTAAAAGCATTGAATCTTTAATAGGAAAAAAACTCTTGTCTGATGGGATTTATTTTGTAGATTTCTTACCTAGCGAATTGCATTGGCAAGATGTACTATTAGTGTTGGTTGCAGCATTAATTCTCAGCTTAATTGCTAGTTTATACCCAGCTAATCGAGCTGCAAAACTACAACCTGCACAAGTTTTAAGTAGTCATTAATAAAATATAAATGTACTAGTTTACCAATGCAAAATTTAATGTTAGAGTAAGTAAACATAATTCATTATAAGTTTTTTAGTTTAATAAATATTATATACAGAGAGTAGATTATAGTGGCGAGTAAAAATAAAAATGACATTCATGTCGCAAATGACGATACAAGAATTGCGAATATTGAACAGTTGCTTCCTCCTATTGCGTTATTAGAAAAATATCCAGCAAGTGATATTGCAATAAAAACAGTAAAAAATGCACGTAAAAAAGCTCATGAAATTATTCATGGTGAAGATGATCGTTTATTAATTATTATTGGACCTTGTTCAATTCATGATCCTAAAGCTGCTATGGAATATGCTCAGCGTATGGCAATAATGCGTGAAAAATATAAAGCAACATTAGAAATTATTATGCGAGTGTATTTTGAAAAACCACGCACTACAGTTGGTTGGAAAGGGCTAATTAATGATCCTTATCTAAATGATACTTATGCATTAAATGATGGCCTACGGATGGCTCGTAAATTATTGTCAGATATTAATGATTTAGGTTTACCTACCGCTAGTGAGTTTTTAGATATGATTACTCCTCAGTATCTTGCTGATTTTATGAGTTGGGGGGCAATTGGTGCCCGTACTACTGAATCACAGGTGCATCGTGAATTAGCCTCTGGTTTATCTTGTGCGGTAGGCTTTAAAAATGGAACAAATGGTGGTGTTAAAATTGCTTTAGATGCGATGGGGTCTGCGGAATCTTCTCATCATTTTTTATCAGTTACAAAATTTGGTCATTCTGCGATTGTTTCAACTAAAGGTAATCCTGACTGCCATATCATTTTACGTGGTGGTGATAAAGCGACTAATTATGATGTTGAGAGTGTCGCAAAAGTTTGTGAAAGTATTGAAAAGTCTGGCCGTATTCCACATGTTATGGTCGATTTTAGTCATGCTAACAGCAGTAAACAATTTAAAAAACAAATGGACGTATGTACTGATGTTTGTGAACAAGTTGCCAGTGGCTCAACACAAATCTTCGGGGCCATGGTGGAAAGTCATCTAGTGGAAGGACGTCAAGATCTTGTTGCTGGTCAAGCTTTGACTTATGGTCAAAGTATCACAGATGCTTGTATTGGCTGGGATGATACAGAAATTGTCTTACAACAACTTTCTGATGCCGTAGAAGCTCGTCGTCAACTAAAGAAATAAAGATAAAATTTTAAAAATACAGACCGCACTTTGGACAACTAAAGTGCGGTTTTATATAAACTGTCTTAAGCCAACACTTCAGTGGCATTTTGCCAAAATGAAATCGTATTTTCTGATACATCGCCATATTTTTTCGCAACTACCGTTACCGCTTGCTGCAAGGCTTTCGCCAGCTCTATCTGCCCACAAATTGCAAGGGAATGAATGGTTCGGGGATGCGTAATTGGTTGTGATTATTTGGTTTGAGCCATGGATATTCATGTTGAGTGAGTGGTTTTTGTGCGGTGATTTCCAGCCCATCAGGAGTTAAGCCCCAAAAGTTTAACATCACATCAAGAGATTTCTGCATATTGGTTTTGAGCAATTCAGAATTGCTAAAATCTAAGCAATCTTGTTTGGTTAAAGTTGGGGCTGGATGAAATCTAGAAGGGGTTTCTAGGGGAAAAATCCACTGAATATAATTATGAGTATCTTCTAATCTAAAGATACTAAACTGCCAAATATCGCTAATAAAACGCCCGTGATCATCAGGAATTTGATCCAGATAAAAATTTAGTAAAGGGCTAAAGTTGTTCATCATATTCACCTATAAATAAAAATTCTTCCTACAATGAATAAAGTCCGACAACCAAAATTCCACATATTAGCGGTATTAAGCTTTATAGAACCTTTAAAGGGAAAGCCTTCACTAATAATATTCGAAAAGCATTAGCATAGTCGATTTAAATGCGAAACTTACTGGCTTTGAAAGCTTGCCATAGAAAAAACATGGGTTACTTGGGCAATATCAAATATGACTCTTTTATTTTTAGTATCACTTCTTCACCATAACTTTAGGAACAATACTCGTTGAAGTTCTAGAATATTCTGCAACAAATCATTAATGGGAGTAATCAGATTTCTTTTGACTGTTCAAAATGATATTTTTTAAATTTCTAGAATAAGATAAATTTTTGATTTTTATCACCGCACTTTATATTGCCCCTTAAATATCATCGTGATTTGGTATATGATATAACAGTTTTTTCAGTCATTATCGAGAGTCATATTTATGCTACGACCGCCTTCCCAATCTAGTGATAAGCAAACCGCACAAGTTAATGTTCCACCTCATTCTATTGAAGCTGAACAAGCCGTCCTAGGTGGGATTATGTTGAACAATTCACATTGGGAAAATGTGATTGAACATGTGATTGCCGAAGACTTTTATACAGTAGCTCACCGCTTTATTTTTAAAGAAATGGAAGAGCTTGCACGTCAAAATAATCCTATTGATTTAATTACCCTAGATCAGGCTTTGAAAAATAAAGGTGTGGTAGAAGATGTCGGTGGCTTTGCTTATTTAGCAGAATTATCTAAAAATACACCAAGTGCCGCCAATATTATCGCTTATGCAGATATTGTGCGTGAAAAAGCGATTTTACGTGAGTTAATTGGTGTCGGTAATGTTATTGCACAAAGTGCTTATGCACCTAAAGGTCGTGATGTTAAAGAAATTCTTGATGAAGCTGAACGTGAAGTATTTAAAATCGCAGAAAAACGTAGTTCTGAAAATGAAGGACCTGAAAATATTCTCAATATCCTTGAACGTACTATTGATAAGATTGAATTTTTATCCAAGAATCAAAATGCTGGTGGCGTAACAGGGGTCACAACGGGCTTTAAAGATCTTGATAAGAAAACCGCTGGGTTACAGCCTTCAGATCTCATTATTGTGGCAGCTCGCCCATCAATGGGAAAAACAACCTTTGCTATGAATCTTTGTGAAAATGCGGCTTTATCAAGTGATAAACCTGTACTTATTTTTAGCTTAGAAATGCCAGCAGATCAAATTATGATGCGTTCATTAGCGTCGCTTTCTCGTGTGGATCAAACAAAAATTCGTACCGGACAAATCACAGAAGATGATGAATGGGCGCGTATTTCTAGTACTATGGGAATGCTTACCAATAAGCCCAATATGTATATTGATGATTCAGCGGGCTTGACGCCAACAGAATTGCGTTCAAGAGCAAGACGCATTTATCGTGAAAATGGTGGTTTAAGTTTAATTATGATTGATTACTTACAACTTATGCGGGCCCCAGGTTTTGATAATCGTACCTTAGAGATTGCAGAAATTTCACGTTCATTAAAAGCTCTAGCAAAAGAATTAGAAGTGCCTGTGGTTGCACTTTCACAGTTGAATCGAACACTTGAAAATCGTACCGATAAACGTCCTGTTAACTCAGATTTAAGGGAATCAGGCTCTATTGAGCAAGATGCTGACTTGATTATGTTTATCTATCGTGACGAAGTGTATCATGAAACCACTGAAGAAAATCACAATGTTGCAGAGATTATTATTGGTAAGCAGCGTAATGGTCCAATTGGCCGTGTACGTTTAACTTTCCAAGGGCAGTATTCCCGTTTTGATAATTATGCAGGTTCGCATCAATTTAATGATGACGATTATTAGTATAAAAATATAACTAAGAAGTTTATATGAAACCAGCAACAGTAAAAATTAGTTCAGTTGCACTGAAACATAATATTCAAACCATTAGAAAAAAAGCACCTTATAGTAAAATTATTGCCGTGGTCAAAGCGAATGCTTATGGACATGGTGTGCTTTTTGTCTCTTCTGCGGTAGAGCGTTTAGTTGATGGATTTGGCGTAGCTCGTTTAGAAGAGGCATTAAGTTTGCGTTCAAACGGTGTGACTAAGCCGATTCTTTTACTTGAAGGCTTTTTTTCTATTGATGATTTGCCTATCTTGTCAGTAAATAATATTCAAACGGTTATTCATAACCAAGAACAACTTGATGCAATAAAACAAGCTCATCTTGATAATCCTATTAAAGTGTGGTTAAAAATTGATACGGGCATGCACCGTTTAGGTGTTAGTCTTGAACAAGTAGATGATTTTTATGATGAATTAACAAATTGCAAAAATGTTTCAGAGATCGGTTTTGTAAGTCATTTTAGCCGTGCCGATGAAATAGACTGTGATTATACCCAAATTCAATTATCACGCTTTTTAAATGCGACCAAAGATAAACAAGGCGATCGTACTATTGCTGCCTCTGGAGGTATCTTATTTTGGGAAGATTCTCATTTAGAATATATTCGTCCAGGTATTATTATGTATGGTGTGTCACCGACAAGTACGCCAAGTAGTGAATATGATTTAGTTCCTGTAATGACATTAACTTCTTCATTAATTGCTGTTCGAGATCATAAAAAAGGCGAACCTGTTGGTTATGGTGGCACTTGGATAAGTGAGCGAGATACTAAAATTGGCGTAATTGCTATTGGTTATGGTGATGGTTATCCTCGTAATGTTCCAACTGGAACCCCTGTTTATATAAATGGTCGCCGAGTGCCAATTGTAGGACGTGTATCTATGGATATGGTGACTGTGGATTTAGGACCTGATTGCCAAGATAAAGTGGGGGATGAAGCTATTCTTTGGGGAAAAGAGTTACCAATTGAAGAAGTTGCAGATATTACAGGTTTGCTCAGTTATGAATTAATGACTAAATTAACACCTCGTGTGTTAACGGAGTATGTAGATTAAAGCTATTAATTCCATAATTAAAACAATAATTAGTTTTAATCTATAACGTGTTAGTATTTGTCATACACTTGATGTTAACGAAATTTAACTAATTTATTCAATAAAAAGGAAAAACAATGCAAAACATTAATCCTACGAGTACTATGGCGTGGAAAGCTTTAGAAGCACATAAAGCAAAATTGACAAATGTCACTATTCAAGATCTTTTTAATCAACAACAAGATCGTTTTGCTGATTATTCATTAACCTTTAATAATGAAATATTAGTGGATTATTCCAAAAATAAAATCACCAAGGAAACTCTAGATTTATTACATCAATTGACAAAAGAGTGCGGATTAAATGAAGCTATTGAAGCGATGTTCAGTGGTGAAAAAATTAACCGTACAGAAAATAGAGCAGTATTGCATACTGCCTTACGTAACCGTTCAAATACTCCTGTTTTAGTGGATGGAAAAGATGTAATGCCTGAAGTGAACGAAGTATTAGCTAAAATGAAGTCATTCAGTAATCGTGTGATTTCTGGTGAATGGAAAGGCTATACAGGTAAGGCGATTACTGATGTAGTGAATATTGGGATCGGTGGTTCAGATCTTGGACCTTATATGGTGACAGAAGCACTACGTCCATATAAAAATCATTTAACAATGCACTTTGTATCAAATGTAGATGGTACACATATTGCTGAAGTGTTTAAAAAAGTAAACCCAGAAACTACTTTATTTTTAGTTGCATCAAAAACTTTTACTACGCAAGAAACAATGACTAATGCAAAATCAGCTCGTGATTGGTTCTTAGCATCAGCAAAAGATGAAAAACATGTAGCGAAACACTTTGCAGCACTTTCAACTAATGCAAAAGATGTTGCAGAATTTGGTATTGATACTGACAATATGTTTGGTTTCTGGGATTGGGTTGGCGGCCGTTATTCATTATGGTCAGCAATTGGTCTTTCAATTGCGTTATCAATCGGATTTGATAACTTCGAAGCATTATTGACTGGTGCGTATGAAATGGATAAACATTTCCGCACCACACCAATTGAAAAAAATATTCCTGTAACTTTAGCGTTAGTTGGCTTGTGGAATACTAACTTCCAAGGTGCTCAAACTGAAGCAATCTTACCTTATGATCAATATTTACATCGTTTTGCTGCTTATTTCCAACAAGGAAATATGGAATCAAATGGTAAATATGTGGGACGCGATGGTAAAGTTATCAGCGATTATCAAACGGGTCCAATTATTTGGGGGGAACCTGGTACAAATGGTCAACATGCTTTCTATCAATTAATCCATCAAGGCACAACATTAATTCCATGTGATTTTATTGCGCCCGTCAAAACACATAATCCGTTAGCAGATCATCATAATAAATTACTGTCTAATTTCTTTGCACAAACTGAAGCTTTAGCATTCGGTAAAACAAAAGAAGAAGTTGAAGCAGAATTTGTGAAGGCAGGAAAGGCGTTAGCAGATGTAAAAGATGTTGTACCATTTAAAGTATTTACGGGTAATAAACCAACAAATTCAATTTTGTTAAAAGAAATTACGCCGTTTAGTTTAGGTGCGTTAATTGCTATGTACGAGCATAAGATCTTTGTTCAAGGGGTAATTTTTAATATTTTCAGCTTTGATCAATGGGGCGTTGAGTTAGGCAAACAACTTGCTAACCGCATTCTTCCTGAATTAGGCGATAGTGAACCAGTTACTAGCCATGATAGTTCAACAAATGGTTTAATTAATCAATTTAAGACATGGCGTTAATAACCTTTAGTCTCTAGCTAAAAGTGCGATAGATTTTTTTAAATTTCTACCGCACTTTTTTCATTAATGTAGTAGTCCTGGGAATAAATTACTAATACCTACTACAATACTTTCAATCCCCAAAGACATCAAGATTACCCCCATAATACGGGTGACAACATTGCTTCCTGTTTTTCCCAAAAACTTGACCACCGAAGGGCCGGAGCGGAATAGCCCATAACAAAGTAGTGCAAAAATGATAATGGCAAAACTAAAACCAAGCCAATCAGACCAATGATTGTATTGTGATGCCCAAACAATGGTAGAACTAATTGCACCAGGTCCAGCAAGAATAGGCATAGCAAGCGGTACCACAGCAATACTACTCATATTAGAAAAGTCAGTATTTTTTTCATCTTTATTTTGTTTTTCTTCAGCAAGTTTACCGCTAATCATTGTTAAGGCAATGCTGATAATTAAAATTCCACCAGCAATACGGAATGAATTAATGGATATACTGAATAAGCTTAAGATCATTTTTCCAAATAATAAACTAACTAATAGAATAATCCCTACAGAAAAAGAGGTGACAAAATTTGTATGGTTACGCTCCGCTTTAGTGAGATGATCTGTCATATTAACAAAAACAGGCAGCACCCCAAATGGGTTGATAACGGCAACTAAACCTAAGAAAAATTTTGCATAAATAGGTAAATTCTGTACAAAATCCATATGATTCTCTTAATAAGTAATAAAAGTTAAACTGATTTTACTTTACTCATGGTAAGTAAAGATATAACAATAAAAACGACGGCAATATAAAATACTGCGCCATAATTCCAAATTTGAGCAATTATTCCAACTAATGGTCCTGCTAGAATCCAACTACTTTTAGCGGCATTTGTAAATAATGTTGTGGCAGAACCCATTTTACTAGGCATTAGATCTTGAAAATAGACCATCCCAATGGTTGCAATGATGCCAATAAAAATGGCATTTAAACATTGTAAACAAAGAAATTGCCAAGTTTCTTTAGCAAACCACAGACCAAAATAGAACAATAATCCCGTAAAAAGTGCGGTCAAAATTAATAATTTTTTACGAATAAATTTCGTAAAATAGCCTGCAATCAGCATGACTGGAATTTCCAAACCAGCGGCTGTTCCCATCAAAATTCCTGCTAAACGTTGGGATAAATGTAGCTCATTGATGATGTAAAGTGGCATGCTGACTAAATACATGCCATTACAACTCCAAATGAGAAAACAGCTAATAAATAATAAAGCAATGCTTTTCTGATTGGATTCAGATAAATGATTTTCTGAAGCATATTGTTTTTGCGATATCGAGTTAACTGTTAAAGATGGAATATAAGGCAATAATATTTTAGTAATCATAGCACAAAATAGAAATGCCGTGGCGGCTACCATATACATATATTCAAAGCCCCATTCAAGAGCAATATAAAAAGAGAGTGGTGGACCAACAATCCAGGCAAGTGAAATTTGGGTACGCATAATCGTAGTAAACATCACCGCCTCTCGCTTTGAATGTTCTGCATATTCACGAGCTAATGCAAAAGATTGAGGATTGGCAGAAGATCCTAAGGCAAGTAAGAATGTGGCAAAGAACATTAGAACATAATAATTTCGATTATAAGCGAAAGTGATGCAACCTAGCATTGCAATTAGACAGCAAAAAATGATTAGTTTACGACGATCATCTTGTTTATCTGAATAGTGAGCTAAAATCTGACTTAACAGGATTCCCATTACTGCATTGGAAGTATAAAACATTCCCACCATAAAGGGAGATACATGAATTTCTTGGGAGAGAAATAAGCTCAATGTGGGTATTTGGAATGAAGAGGCGATGCCCGTTAGAAAAGCCATTAGTAAAAAAGCAAATGCAACAACATTGACAGGACGTTGTGTTGAGCTAGTAGGTGTTATCATCATGTTCATTACCAAATTTATGTCGTAGCTAGAATAGCTTAGCAATATTTTGAAGCAAGTTTATTTTAGACTATTTTAGGAAAAACAGATGAGTTTTTCGTGAAAATATGGTAAAAATATTGCGATTATTCACTATTTTATTTTATATAGGAAAAAAGATGTCAAACTTACAATCTATCATTGAAGCCGCATTTGAAAAACGCGCTGAAATTACTCCAAAAACTGTTGATGCAGAAACTAAATCAGCGATTGAAGAAGTTGTTGCAGGTCTAGACAGTGGTAAGTATCGCGTTGCTGAAAAAATTGAGGGCGAATGGGTAACTCATCAATGGTTAAAGAAAGCCGTATTGTTATCATTCCGCATTCATGAAAATCAACTTATTGATGGTGCTGAAACTAAATATTACGATAAAGTCGCATTAAAATTTGCTGATTATACTGAAGAACGTTTCCAACAAGAAGGTTTCCGTGTCGTGCCGTCTGCGACAGTACGTAAAGGTGCCTATATTGCGAAAAACACTGTTTTAATGCCATCTTATGTAAACATCGGTGCATTTGTCGATGAAGGCACGATGGTTGATACATGGGTAACTGTAGGTTCATGTGCTCAAATTGGTAAAAATGTTCATTTATCTGGTGGTGTAGGTATCGGTGGTGTATTAGAACCGTTACAAGCTAATCCAACAATTATTGGCGATAATTGCTTTATTGGTGCTCGTTCAGAAATTGTTGAAGGTGTGATTGTTGAAGATGGATGCGTGATTTCAATGGGCGTATTTATTGGACAATCTACTAAAATTTATGATCGTGAAACGGGCGAAGTACATTATGGACGAGTTCCAGCCGGTTCTGTAGTTGTTTCAGGAAGCCTCCCATCTAAAGATGGTTCACACAGTTTATATTGTGCTGTCATCGTGAAAAAAGTCGATGCGAAAACTTTAGGTAAAGTAGGGCTTAATGAGTTGCTTCGTACTATTGAAGAATAATTATAAATAAGCATCTAAAAGCCAAATATTAATATTTGGCTTTTTTGTTATTGATAAAGGATAAAACTGCGGTGCCAAAAATAAAAATTTTAATTAGTGCTTGTTTATTAGGTGAAAATGTTAAGTATTCAGGTGGGAATAACCTTTCACAGACATTAGTTAACTTTTTGGAAAAAAATGAGATTGAACTAATTCCTGTCTGTCCTGAAGTATTGGGAGGATTATCCACACCAAGACTTCCCGCTGAAATTATTTATGGCAAGGTAGTGGATCAAGCTGGAAATGATGTATCAAAAGCATTTCAATTAGGTGCAGAAAAAACGTTAAAAATTGCGCAAGATAATTATATACAATTTGCAATTTTGAAAGAAAAAAGTCCTTCATGTGGTAGTCAAAAAATTTATGATGGTAGCTTTTCAGGGCGACTAATTGATGGACATGGAATGACAACACAACTTTTGCAGCAGCATCATATTCATGTTTTTTCTGAACTGAATTATCAATCTATTGCTCAATTCATAAACAAATGAATAAAAATTTTTATAAAATATACCGCACTTTATTAATTATATTTTTATAATAATATCAACTAGATAAGTTAAATTTATTCAGTTTTATTAAAAAAATAATTCGATAACATGAGCATTTTTAATGAACTTTCTTTTAATCTTTGTAATCAAAGAGTTAAGTGAGCATTTTGAATGTTTTAAAAAATAGACGGAAAGAAAAAGCAAAAGTGATCTCAAGATCATGTTTATTGTTTTTTTGTCTTAAACTTGCCACCCACAACAAGAATATGAGTCTTGTTATTTTATGTAATTAAATTACTTATCCATTTAGGAGCAAAACAATGAAAAAATCCGCATTAGCAGCATTAGTATTAGGTGCAACTTTAGCATTAACTGCATGTGACCAAGCTAAAGAACAAGCTTCACAAGCGAAAGCAACAGTAACTGAAGCAGCTAAAGATGCTAAAAATACAACAGTTGAAAAAGCCAATGAAGTAAAAAATACAGTTTCTGAAAAAGCAACTGAAATGAAAGATGCTGCGGCTCAGAAAATTGAAGCTGCTAAAGAAGCGGTTTCTGAAAAAGCAGCTGAAATGAAAGATGCTGCGTCACAAAAAATGGAAGCAGCTAAAGATGCCGTTTCTGAAAAAACCGCTGAAATGAAAGCTGTTGCATCACAAAAAGCAGAAGCAACAAAAGAAGCAGTTTCTGAAAAAACTGCTGAAATGAAAGACTCTGCGTCACAAAAAATGGAAGCGACTAAAGAAGCAGTTTCTGAAAAAGCAGCTGAAATGAAAGATGCTGCATCACAAAAAATGGAAGCAGCTAAAGAAGCCGTTTCTGAAAAAGCAGATGAGATGAAAAAATCTGAAGCAACTGAATAATTAGTAACAAGTTTATAAAGATAAAAATGGTTTAAAGATTAATTTATCTTTTTCAGCAAAAATCCTAACTGATTTATTCATAAATTCGGTTGGGATTTTTTCTTTATAAAGAAAACGATGATTGACTGCGATAAACTCAGCACTTAGATGTTGAACATAAATTGCTCCAGAACCACTATTTACTCCAGCCATGGCTCGACCAAACAATTTGCCATAAATATGGATATTTCCATCAGCGGCAACTTCGGCACCCTCTTCGACATCACCGTGAATAATTAAATCAGAATTTTTCGCGTAAATAACTTGTTGAGTATGAACATCTCCATCAATAATTTTTGTGGGTTGAACTCGAGGTTCAGATAAAATCTCATCTAATTGTGAAGTTTTACCCAAAATTGGTAAATTAGCTGTTAGAATAACTTCTTTTTGTAAGGCATTTTGCCAGTCAGCGACGCCAATTACTTGAATATTAAATTCTTTCAAGAGTTCTTTTAAGGTATGGAGATTTAACTTCTCAAGCTGAGGGGTAAACTGTAAAACGACAGTAAGATTTTTGAAGAATGAAGGTGAGTTTTTTGATTTTTTATTAAGTGCTCTTTTAATGACGCTCAAACTGGAACTATTGATTGTCAGAAAAACAGCAGAAAATTGTCCTGTACGAAGTTCAACAATATCATTAGCCATAAAAGTCACCTTAATCAATTAATAAGTTGAATGAGTATATCATTCAATACCAATATAAAGTTTTAAAAGGAAAAATACAATGTTATGTGCAATTTATAAAAGCAAAAAAAAAGAAGGAATGTATTTGTATGTTGCTAATCGAGATCATTTTAATGATGTGCCAAGTGAATTAAGAACTGCCTTTGGTACACCTATTTTTGTAATGTTATTTAATCTTGCAGGTGAAAAAAAATTAATTCATGCGGATAAGCACGAGGTAATGAAAAAAATTCAAGAAAATGGTTTTTATCTACAAATGCCACCTCAAGAAGAAAATTTATACGAACAATTTAAAAAAGTACAGAAAGCGCAACAAATAGAAGAGTAAAGTGCGGTAAATTTTAGGGAAATTTTATAAAATTACTAAAAAACAGTATAATGACTCTCAAACATTAAAGTAAATTTATAGGAACAATATGAAATTTATTTCTTTTAATATTAATGGATTACGTGCTCGCCCTCATCAATTGGAGCAAATTGTGAATCAATATCAACCTGATATTATCGGTTTACAAGAAATCAAAGTAGCAGATGAAGTTTTTCCTTATGAGTTAGTGGAGCATCTTGGTTATCATATTTATCACCATGGTCAAAAAGGTCATTACGGTGTGGCATTACTTTGCAAACAAGAACCTAATGCCGTACGTAGAGGTTTTTCTACGGATACTGAAGAAGCTCAAAAACGGATTATCATGGCAGATTTTGATACACCATTCGGTGGGCTAACTGTGATTAATGGTTATTTTCCACAAGGCGAAAGTCGTGATCATGAAACTAAATTTCCTGCAAAAGAAAAGTTTTATGCAGATCTTTTAAATTATGTGACAACTGAACATAATCCAGAAAGCAATATTTTAATTATGGGAGATATGAATATTAGCCCAACTGATTTAGATATTGGTATTGGTGAAGATAGCCGTAAACGTTGGTTAAGAACAGGTAAATGTTCTTTCTTACCTGAAGAGCGTGAATGGTATAATCGCTTATATGAAGCAGGCTTAGTTGATACTTTTCGTAAATTAAATCCAACAGTAAGTGATAAATATTCATGGTTTGATTATCGTTCAAAAGGTTTTGATGAAAATCGAGGTTTACGTATTGACCATATTTTAGTGAATAGTAAATTAGCAGAACATTGTGTTGATACGGGTATTGCATTAGATATTAGAGCCATGGAAAAACCCTCAGATCACGCACCAATTTGGGCAATATTTGAATAAATTTTATAAGGAAATACTATGGAATTGGAACGAAATTGGCAAACCTATCGTACTTTGGTAAATGATAAAGTTGCCATTTTTTCAGTGAATCTTGCTATTTTTCAGCAATATGCCTCTGAAGCTGGATCACTTAAAAAAGTGGTTCAGTTTACCATTCCTTATACAGCAGATGATGAAGGGTTACCTCAAGCCGAAGAACATCAAATTTTATTTAGAAATATTATGCAGGCCTTAAGTACATTAAATGCATTATCTGAAACGCTTTATGCTGGGTATATTGTTAGTGAAAGTAAAGCTAAATTGTACTTTTATACCAATAATACAGAGGCTTTTTGTTCCGTGGTAAAAGATCTTGGTTATGCTAACCAAATTGATATTCAGGATGATCCTAATTGGGATATTTACTTTGATTTTCTGTTACCTTCACCTTTAGAAAGTAAAATAAATGCAACAGAAGAAATTTTAGATTTATTAGTTCAACATGGACGTAATCTTGAAGATACGTTCCTTGTAGAACATACATTCTATTTTGAACATAAAGATAATCTATTTGAATTTCTTGAAAGTGCGAGTTTAGACAATATTTCATTTAATACATTGCAGTATACTGATGAACCCATTCAAGTAAATGAAGAAGAATGGCTTTATATGGTTAAAATGGAACAGGAATTGGCATTTAATACGAAAGAAATTTATATGTTAGTTGAAAAGTTTGAACAACTTGCTAACACCTATTTTGGTGAATATGCTGGTTGGGAATGTGAAGCTCTTATACAAACTAAAAATCAATTAAATTAATTGTCTTTTATTAATACATGGCTATAAAAATGTCATAATTGTGGGGTATATCACATAATAGATATGTAATTTAAGAAAGTGTTTGCTTTACATTGTTCTCCATGCTTTAATGCCAACCAAGCTAATAAAGCGTATAGTTTTAATCAAATTTCGTTATTATAGTTCTTCCTCATTGCAAGTTTTAAATTTGTTTCTAGGTTTTTCTTAATACCAATTTCAATTATCGTTCTTAGCGTCACCGCTTGTTTTCAAGCATACAAATTTAGTTCTTACAAAAAGGAAATACCATGTCTAAATTACAAGGCACAGTAAAATGGTTCAACTCAGATAAAGGTTTCGGTTTCATTACTCCAACAGCTGGTGGTAAAGATGTATTCGTCCATTTTTCTGGTATAGTTAGCGACAAATTTAAAACATTAAATGAAGGCGACAAAGTAGAATACAATGTACAAGATTCTCAACGTGGCCCATCTGCTATTGATGTTGTTGTTCTTTAATCAGTAAAGTTTTTCTACTTAATTGCCTTTAGGATTTCCCATAAAAGGCAGATTATTTCGAGGACTAATTTCGATATTTTATCGGACTTAGTCCTTTCTATTTGAATTGAATTCTATTCATTTCAAGTTCTAATACTAAAAATAATAGAAGACACTTATTCTCTGTTTCACCTCGTTTTATCAAACTCTTATTTACAGTAAATTTTAATAACTTATGGAAACTTTTTAAACATCATACATTGGGAGTAAGGCTGATCTTTAGCAGAATGGGCGTAGTAGGTGTGGATTTTTGTATTCTGCATATTATTCCCCCGAAGCTTTTATTTATAAAAAACGGCTAAAAACTATTAAGCTTTTAGCCGTTTTAGATGCATTAAATTTTGCAAGCACCACCTGCACAGCCGTCGTCCATGTCTTCTTGGGCATCATCGGCACCATCACGTGTATTTTGATAGTAAAGGGTTTTTACACCATATTTATAAGCCGTTAATAAATCTTTTAACAAGACTTTCATCGGTACTTTACCATCTTCAAAACGAGTTGGATCATAGTTAGTATTTGCAGAAATAGATTGATCTACGAATTTTTGCATGATACCAACAAGGTGTAAATAACCATCCATGCTTGGCATATCCCACAGTAATTCATAGCTATCACTTAAGTTTTCATAATCAGGTACAACTTGTTTTAAAATACCATCTTTTGATGCTTTTACACTGACATGCCCACGAGGCGGTTCAATACCATTTGTTGCGTTAGATATTTGTGATGAGGTTTCTGATGGCATTAACGCTGTTAAGGTCGAATTACGTAAACCGAATTCCATAATATTTTTACGTAATTGTTCCCAATCATAATGTAATGCTTCTTGAGTTAATGCATCAACATCTTTTTTATAAGTATCGATAGGTAAAATACCTTGAGAATAGGTGGTTTCATTGAAATATTCACATGCACCTTGTTCTTTAGCAAGGTTCATTGAGGCTTTTAATAGATAGTATTGGATTGCTTCAAATGTGCGGTGCGTTAAATCATTTGCGCTTCCATCTGAATAACGAACACCATGTTTAGCGAGATAATAAGCATAATTGATTACACCAATCCCTAATGAACGACGCGCTAAGGAGCTGCGACGAGCTGCTGGGACAGGGTAGTCTTGATAATCTAATAGTGCATCTAATGAACGTACTGCAAGATCGGCAAGATTGTCTAATTCATCAAGATTTTCAATTTTACCTAGATTAAATGCTGAAAGTGTACAAAGTGCGATCTCTCCATTTTCATCATTAATATTATTTAATGGTTTGGTTGGTAAAGCAATTTCTAAACATAGGTTAGATTGACGTACAGGTGCAACCGCTGGGTTAAATGGGCTATGTGTATTGCAGTGATCAACATTTTGAATATAAATACGACCTGTTGATGCTCGTTCTTGCATCAATAATGAGAAGAGCTCGACCGCTTTTACAGTGCGTTTACGAATATTTGTATCTTGTTCGTATTTTGTATAAAGTTCTTCAAATTTATCTTGGTCCGCAAAAAATGCTTCATATAATCCTGGAACATCAGAAGGGCTGAATAAGCTAATATCGCCGCCTTTAATTAGACGTTGATACATTGCTTTATTAATTTGAACACCGTAGTCCATATGACGGGCTCGGTTTTCTTCCACGCCGCGGTTATTTTTTAATACCATCAGGCTTTCAACTTCTAAATGCCACATAGGGAAGTAAACTGTTGCGGCACCCCCTCGAACACCACCTTGTGAACAAGATTTAACTGCTGTTTGGAAGTGTTTATAGAAAGGGATACATCCAGTATGGAAAGCTTCGCCATTACGAATTGGGCTGCCTAATGCACGAATAGCCCCAGCATTGATCCCAATGCCTGCACGTTGAGAAACATATTTAATAATCGCTGATGAAGTGGCATTGATTGAATCAAGGCTATCGGCACATTCAATTAACACACAAGAACTGAATTGGCGAGTTGGTGTGCGAACGCCAGCCATAATTGGTGTAGGTAATGAGATTTTGAATGTTGAAATAGCATCATAGAAACGACGAATATAATCTAAACGAGTTTCAGCAGGATATTTAGAAAATAAACTTGCTGCAACAAGAATATAAAGGAACTGTGCTGATTCATAGATTTCACCAGTAACACGATTTTGTACAAGATATTTACCTTCTAATTGTTTTACTGCTGCGTATGAAAATGTCATATCTCGGCTATGATCTAAGAAATTATCCATTTCATCCCATTCTTCACGACTGAAATCAATCAGAAGATCATTATCGTATTTTCCTAAACGAACTAGTTTTTTTACATGTTCATATAAACGAGGAGGCTCGAAATGACCATATGCTTTTTTACGCAAGTGAAAGATTGCAAGACGTGCCGCAAGATATTGATAATCTGGAGAGTCTTTACTGATTAAGTCTGCCGCTGCTTTGATGATTGTTTCATGAATATCAGAGGTACGAATACCTTCGTAAAACTGAATATGCGAGCGTAATTCTACTTGTGATACAGAAACGTTATCTAAACCTTCTGCCGCCCAAGTAATTACGCGGTGAATTTTATCTAAATCAAGAGGCTCTATTTGTCCATCACGTTTCGTGACCATTAATGCTTTATTCATAAAAAGTCCAACCTGTAAAAACACTATATATGGGGGAGATAATCAATTAAGCTACAAGATAGAGGGTTAATAAGAATATTTCAAGCCTTAAATTTTTGTTGTTAAATGTTGACATAAAATAACTTATTTATATATAAGAAAAAAATTTGATTTGGTAAATTAAATTATTGAAAGAGATTGATGAGATTATTTTCAACTCTTGGACAGATAGTGGATAAAATGAAAAAGTGCGGTATAAAAACCGCACTTTTTATGTTGGCTAAAAGATAATTATTTATTGAATAAGTAAATAAAAGTTATTATTGCCTCGTTCAATATTTAGTGCAATAACAGAAGTTTTTTCATCTAATGCTTTACGCAATTGAGTTAAATTTTCTGTTCTAGTGCGATTAATACCAACAATAATATCACCAGATTTTAAACCACGTCTCGCAGCTGGCGAATTTTCATGAACTTTAGTTACTTTAATCCCTTTTCTTCCATTTTCATCAATATTAGAGAGTTCCGCACCATCTAATGCAGGATTTATTTCCTGTGCATCAGCTAGTTTTTTCGCTTCTTCATCAGATTGTAAGGTGACTTTTACATCGTTAGTTTTACCATCTCGTAAATAGGTTAAATTAATTTCTTTACCTGCACCTGCCGTTGCAATTTTTGCACGCATTTCAGCAAAACTTGAAACTTTTTGACTATTCATTGCGGTAATAACATCACCAGCTTTGATTCCTGCTTTATCTGCGGCTGAGCCAGGAATAACTTCACTGACAAAAGCACCTTGTTGCGCATCGACATTAAATGCTTTAGCTAATTCAGCATTTAATTCACCACCTTTAATACCGAGCATACCACGGCGAACCTCACCAAATTCGCTAATTTGTTGTGCAAGATTATTAGCCATATTGGATGGGATTGCGAATGCAATACCTGCATTAGCACCACTTGGTGAAAGAATAGCCGTATTGATACCAATTAATTCGCCATTTAAATTAATTAATGGACCGCCAGAATTACCTTGATTAACTGCTGCATCTGTTTGAATATAGTTTTCATAAGCACCGCTATCAGATCCTGTAGAACGACCTAATGCCGAAATAATTCCTGATGTTACTGTTTGACCTAAGCCAAATGGATTTCCAATAGCAACAGTGAAATCACCAACTCGTAATTTATCACTGTCAGCAAATTTAAGTGCGGTTAAATTTTTAGGATTTTCTAATTGGATAACAGCAATATCAGATTGACTATCTTTTCCTAATACTTTGGCTTTAAATTCTCGACCATCTTGTAATTGAACAGTAATTTTATCTGCTTTATCAATGACATGATTGTTAGTTAATACATAACCTTTTTCTGCATTAATGATCACACCAGATCCTAAACCTCTAAATTTTCTTGGAGAGGATTTAGATGAATCATTACCAAAGAAATCCTCACCAAAAAAGAATTTAAATTCTTCTGGAATATCAAATGAACGATTAGCAACTTTTTCATTCCCCTCTACAGCAATGGAGACTACTGCGGGTAATACTTTTTCTAACATTGGAGCTAAACTTGGTGTAGCTGATAATACAGAGGTTGCTGACACTTGAGTTGCCATTGGTTGAACTTTCGTTTCATCGGGAGCAGAAGGGGCAGATTCTGTTTTTTTATCACCAAAAAATGAACTAAAATCAGCCATAGTTACTGCTGGAGTCATAATAACAGATAATCCCAATGCAATTGCTGTCAGTGTAAAACTTGTTTTTTTCATTTGCTTTATTTCCTTTAAATACTTAAATAAATGACAAGTAAAATAATATCAAAGAGATATGTCTCTTATGACAAATAAAATGGGAAATTGTTCGAAAAATTCAAGTTTATTGGGTGTAAATAGCTATTTTTAGTAAGAAATTTTAAATTTAACTTAATGGATTTAAATGTTTTAGGGAAGATCTGTGAGAGAAAAAGTGCGATAATTTTACCGCACTTTTTAAAATAATGACAATTAACGTTCTGCTCGTAGAATACCTGAAGCACCTTCAGAAGAGTAATCGCGTGGTTGATCTTCTTTATCATTAATAAAAGTTTTTGATTCAGAATCAGAAATCGTTGGTTCAATACGAGTTTTATCCTCTAATGTATTGATTGTAAATAATTCTTTTGATTCAGGTAATAATTGATTAGAGGCATTTGCTAAATGATGATATAAGTTTTTATAGTCCTCGGATAAAGTTTTTAGCAGATTGGCACTTTCAGCAAAATGTTTTTCAAGCTGTTTTTGTTTTTCATTTAATTCAGCTTTGACATGCTTTAATTCTTGCTCAGCTTTGATTGAACCTCTAGTTAGGCGAAGTAATAAATAGGTTAAGATTACACCAATAATAAAACCAACGAGGGCAGGGAATAACATTTCAGTTTGCATAATTAGTACTCCTTACTATAGTAAATATGATTATCATATCGCTATTTTTGTTTTTTGTCTTGTATCTCTAGATAGATTTATTTGTGTAAATTTATTTACGACTAGCTTTTATTGTATATTTTATGTATAATCCGCAAACCCTGTTGATGTGTTGGATTCCCACCACACATTATATTTTATCGAAATCGCACTCGAAGGGGTGTTAGATTAAGATCAATGGTTGTGTTCAAACGAACACTGGGTATTAATATTTAATATTGGTAATTTAAATTAATGAAAACTTTTGTAGCAAAACCAGAAACAGTTAAACGTGACTGGTATGTAGTTGATGCGACAGGTAAAACTTTAGGTCGTTTAGCTACCGAATTAGCACGTCGTTTACGTGGTAAACATAAAGCAGAATATACTCCACACGTAGATACTGGTGATTACATCATCGTTATCAATGCAGATAAAGTGGCAGTAACAGGTCGTAAAGAAACTGATAAACTTTACTACTGGCACACTGGTTATGTAGGTGGTATCAAACAAGCGACTTTCCGTGAAATGATCGAACGCCGTCCTGAAGCAGTGATTGAGATTGCGGTTAAAGGTATGTTGCCAAAAGGTCCTTTAGGCCGAGCAATGTTCCGTAAATTAAAAGTGTATGCGGGTTCACAACACGAACATGCAGCACAACAACCACAAGTTTTAGATATCTAATCACGGAGCACGAAAATGACAGCAGCAAATCAAAACTACGGCACAGGTCGCCGCAAAAGCTCTTCAGCTCGTGTTTTCATCAAACCGGGCAGTGGTAAAATCACTATCAATCAACGCGAATTAGACGTATATTTCGGCCGTGAAACTTCACGTATGATCGTACGTCAACCATTAGAATTGGTTGAGATGACTGAAAAACTAGATCTTTACATTACAGTTAAAGGTGGCGGTATTTCAGGTCAAGCGGGTGCAATCCGTCACGGTATCACTCGTGCATTAATCGAATATGATGAGTCTTTACGTCCAGTATTACGCGCAGCGGGCTTTGTTACTCGTGATGCACGTCGTGTTGAACGTAAAAAAGTGGGTCTTCGCAAAGCGCGTCGTCGTCCACAATTCTCAAAACGTTAATTTTATATTTTCGTTTATATTCAGAGATTGCAAGTCTTTCGGGGCTTGCAATTTTTTTTATCTTTTATTGCTGAAATATGATTAAAAAGAAGTATTTTTATAAAAAAAAGATAGAAACTTGGAAATCATTTGTGGATTTATGGTAAAATGAACGACCATTTCTAATTCTTATTTATTAATATAAATAAGTTAATAAAAGTTTTTAAAAATTTATTTTAAGTCGTCGGAGGAATAGATGACAAGCGCTGCAAATAAACGTTCAATAATGACTCTTTTTTCAGATAAATCAGACATATACTGCCATCAGGTACGTATTGTTTTAGCCGAAAAAGGTGTTGCTTATGAAACGGAAATTGTGGATCCGCAAGCACTCTCAGAAGATTTAATGGAGTTAAATCCTTACGGTACATTACCAACTTTAGTTGATCGTGATTTAGTATTATTTAATTCACGTATTATTATGGAATACCTTGATGAACGTTTTCCTCATCCCCCATTAATGCCCGTTTATCCAGTTGCTCGTGGAAAAACACGTTTGCTAATGTTACGTATTGAACAAGATTGGTATCCAACATTAGAAAAAACTGAAAAAGGGAATGAGGATGAACGTGCTAATGCTTTGAAACAGCTAAAAGAAGAAATCTTGTCTATTGCTCCTATTTTTACACAAATGCCATATTTTATGAGTGAAGAGTTTAGTTTAGTGGATTGCTATATGGCACCATTATTATGGAGAATGCAAGAATTAGGAGTTGAATTTACTGGTGCTGGTGCAAAAGCAATTAAAAGCTATATGACTCGTATATTTGAACGCGATTCATTCGTGCAATCTTTAGGTGCAAATGCTCCTAAAAATTTAATGGATGAAAAATAAGATGGAAAATAACTCATCACCAAAGCGCCCTTATTTATTAAGAGCCTATTATGATTGGTTAATTGATAATATATTTACACCATACCTAGTAGTCGATGCAACTTATTATGGGGTAGATGTACCACAAGAATATGTGAAAGATGGCCAAATTGTATTGAATCTTTCCACAAGTGCGGTAGCAAATTTACAATTAACCAATGAGGCAATTACCTTTAATGCTCGTTTCCAAGGTATTCCTCGTGAGATTTATATTCCTATGGGCGCTGCGTTAGCTATTTATGCACGTGAAAATGGTGATGGAGTAATGTTTGAGCCTGAAGCTATTTATGATGAGTTAGATAAGGCACCTAGCCTAGCGACAACTGATCAACCTAATAATTTTATCAATGTAGTGGATGATTCAAAGCAAGAAACTAAAGCAAAAACGAAGAAAACAACAGATAAAAAGTCATCTTCACATTTACGTATTGTAAAATGAGAAAGGCAAGATCTTTTTATATCTAACTAATGTAGCCTTTAGATTGAAAAAGTGCGGTAAGAATTTTTAAAATTTCTACCGCACTTTTATTTTAGGTTAAACCTATTTACCTAGGTTATCGAAGAATTTTTTTACACCATCTAAAAAGCTTGATGATTTAGGGCGTTGCTTTGATTGCCCCTCTAAACTATCTTCAAGTTTTCTTAATAGCTCTTTTTGTTCTTCATTTAATTTCACAGGGGTTTCTACCGTAATTTTACAGATTAAATCCCCAGCATAGCCTGATCTTGTGGACATTACCCCTTTGCCACGCATACGGAAAAGCTTACCCGTTTGTGTTTCTTCTGGAATCTTTAATTTTACACGGCCATCTAATGTTGGTACTTCAATTTCACCGCCTAGAGCTGCCATTGTAAAACTAATTGGTACTTCACAATATAAGTTACTGCCATCACGTTCAAATATATGGTGATTTTTTACATGAATCACAACATATAAGTCACCTGCTGGAGCACCATTTTCACCTGCTGCCCCTTCACCTGATAGACGTAATTGATTACCGGTATCCACGCCTGCAGGAATTTTGACGGAAAGATTCTTTTTCTTATGGAGTCTGCCGTCACCATGGCAATGCTTACAAGCTTTTTCAATTTTTTTACCTGTACCATGACATGTTGGGCATGCGGTTTCTGTCATAAAGAAACCTTGTTGTCGGCGAATACGACCTGAGCCGTGACAAGTTGGGCAGGTTTCTACTTTAGAGCCATTTTCTGCACCAGAGCCATTACAATGATCACAAGCAACTAAAGTATCAATTTTAATGTCTTTTGTGGTACCTCGAACGGCTTCTTCTAAACTAATCTCAATGTCATAACGTAAATCTTCACCACGTACTACACGTTGACGGCTACCACCGCCAAACATTTCACTGAAGATATCTTCAAAACCACCAAAACCGCCGAATCCACCGCTAAAGCCACCAGCACCACCAAATCCACCTTGTTCAAAAGCAGAGTGTCCATATTGGTCGTAAGCTGCTCGTTTTTCTTTATCCATAAGGATTTCGTATGCTTCGTTGACTTCTTTGAATTTTTCTTCAGCGTCTTTATCACCATTGGTTCTATCTGGGTGATATTTCATTGCTAGGCGTTTATAAGCACGTTTGATTTCTTTTTCATCCGCACCTTTATTAATACCCAGCGTTTCATAATAATCTTTCTTTGCCATTTTCTTATATACCAAAAGGGCGTATTGCTACGCCCTTAATGAGTTAATTGAAGATGAATTATTTATTATCTTTAACTTCTTCAAATTCAGCATCTACAACATCATCGCCAGCTTTACCATCTTGAGATTGTTGTGCATTTGCATCAGCTTGTGCTTGCTGTTGAGCTGCTTGCATTAATTTTTCAGAAACTTGAATTAATGCTTGAATTTTTGCTTCGATAGCATCTTTATCTTCACCTTTAGTTGCTGCTTCAAGTTCATTTACTGCAGTTTCAATTGGAGCTTTATCTTCAGCAGATAATTTATCACCCGCTTCAGTTAATTGTTTACGAGTTGCATGAACTAAAGCATCAGCTTGGTTACGTGTTTGTACTAATTCTTCAAATTTGCGGTCAGCTTCTGCATTAGCTTCAGCATCGCGTACCATTTGTTGAATTTCTTCATCACTTAAACCAGAAGAAGCTTTGATAGTGATTTTTTGTTCTTTACCTGTACCTTTATCTTTAGCTGATACGTGGATAATACCATCCGCATCAATATCAAAGGTTACTTCAATTTGAGGCATGCCACGAGGAGCAGGATTAATACCTTCTAGGTTAAATTGACCTAAAGATTTATTTGCTGACGCTTGTTTACGTTCACCTTGAAGTACGTGAATTGTTACCGCACTTTGGTTATCTTCTGCTGTAGAGAATACTTGTGATTTCTTAGTTGGGATCGTTGTGTTTTTCTCAATAAGAGTTGTCATCACACCGCCCATCGTTTCGATACCTAATGATAATGGTGTAACGTCTAATAATAACACATCTGTCACATTACCAGATAACACGCCACCTTGAACAGCAGCACCTACAGCAACCGCTTCATCAGGGTTTACGTCTTTACGTGGTTCTTTGCCAAAGAAATCAGCTACCTTTTGTTGTACTAATGGCATACGAGTTTGACCACCAACTAAGATAACATCATCAATTTGACTCACACTTAAACCAGCATCGTTCAAGGCAACTTTTACAGGGTCTAATGAACGAGCCACTAAGTCTTCTACTAATGCTTCTAATTTTGCACGAGTTAATTTAATATTTAAGTGTTTTGGACCAGTAGCATCTGCAGTGATATATGGTAAATTCACATCAGTTTGTTGAGCTGATGAAAGTTCAATTTTAGCTTTTTCACCTGCTTCTTTTAAACGTTGCATTGCTAATGGATCGTTACGTAAATCAACACCTTGTTCTTTTTTGAATTCATCTACTAAGTAGTTGATTACACGATTGTCAAAGTCTTCACCACCTAAATGAGTATCACCGTTAGTTGCTAATACTTCAAAAGTTTTTTCACCACCCACTTCATCAATTTCAATGATTGATAAGTCGAATGTACCACCACCCAAGTCATAAACTGCGATAGTTTTATTACCAGTGCCTTTGTCTAAGCCATATGCTAGAGCTGCAGCTGTTGGTTCATTGATAATACGTTTAACATCAAGACCAGCGATACGACCTGCATCTTTTGTTGCTTGACGTTGAGCATCATTAAAATATGCTGGCACAGTGATAACTGCTTCAGTTACTGTTTCACCCAAGAAATCTTCTGCAGTTTTTTTCATTTTTTTCAATACTTCAGCAGAGATTTGTGGCGGTGCTAATTTTTCACCTTTTACATTCACCCATGCATCACCATTGTCTGCTTCAGTGATTTTGAATGGCATAATGTTTACATCACGTTGTACTTCTGCATCGCTAAAACGACGACCAATTAAACGTTTAATTGCAAATAATGTATTTTGTGGATTAGTCACTGCTTGGCGTTTTGCTGGTTGACCAACTAAGGTTTCGTTGTCAGCAGTATAAGCAATAATTGATGGCGTTGTACGATCACCTTCTGCATTTTCAATAACGCGTGGTTTGTCACCATCCATTACAGCTACACAAGAGTTTGTTGTACCTAAGTCAATACCAATAATTTTTCCCATTTTGAGTCTCCTGATTAAATTCGTTTCGTAATTTATTTACGTATTCCTAAGATGTGGATGCGTTTCGATATTTCAAGAGCAATTTTGATAAATTTCTTTTTGAAGAAACGTTTCCATTTATTCTTGTTACCATAAATAAGGACATTCAGATAAAGTTCAAGGGTGATTACTAAAATTTTTTAGATTTTTTATTGAATATTGCCCTATATTATAAAAATCATGATAAAGCTTGGTTTATCAGTATGCTAAATGAATAACTCGAAAAAAATCTTAAACTATGATAGTTTAAACATCACTTACAGAATAAAAATAGGAAATTAACTTTATGAATAAATCTAAATTAGCAGCAGCTGTGATTATTGCGTTGGGGGCGGTTTGGACAGGTGGTGCATGGTTTACAGGAAAAACCGCAGAAACAGAGCATCAATATCAACTTGATCGAGTTAATCAACAATTATCTCAATTGGATATAGTTAAAGAGTTAAATTATGAGTTAAAAATTACTGATGTAAGCTTTGAACGCGGTTTATTTTCATCAGATATTCATTATGCAATTGAATATACCTCTTTAAAAGATCAAAACAAAAAAGGAAAATTGCCTTTTGAAAGTAAATTATACCATGGGCCATTGCCATTAAATTTGGTTCGTCAACTTAATTTTACACCTGCAATTTTTTCAGAAACAAGTCAATTGGTTAAAAATGAACAAACACAAATTTTGTTTGATACAGTAAAAGATAAAATCCCACTTAATACCGAGTTGACATTAACTTATGCGCAACAATTAAAAGGTGCTTTATTTATTGCAGCAGGTGAATTTGAGTCTTCAGATGATATAAAAGCAAGCTGGTCAGATGCATCTATAAAGTTTGATGTGAATAAAGAAGGGGAGGGTAAATACGATTATAGTTTGCAAGATGCTAAGATAACCTTATCAGGAGAACAACTAAAAAGCTTTGAATATGGCGATGAAACTAAAAATAAATTGCAATCTTTGGATATCGCTATGCAAGATTTAAAAGGGCAAGCAGAGATTACTGATAGTCAAAAATTATATTTAGGTAATTATGATGGCATATTGGGTAATTTAAAATATAGTTACCATTATGAAAAGCCAGAGGTTAATGGATTATCAATGATGCAGTTTGACCAATGGAATTTTTCCTATCAAGCTACCGAGAATGATGGCTTTTTAAATTATGATTCAAAAAATAAATTATCTGCGGTTACATTTAATCAGAAAAATTTAGGTGAAGTGGTAATTAATGTAAAGGCTGAGCATTTATTAGCTTCGGCACTAAATAAATTGTCTGATGCTGCGCTCTTAGAGGATAATAAAGCCGTTGATAGTTTGTTGATGGAAATTTTAAAAAATCAACCGCACTTGCAAATTTTGCCGTTCTCGATTAAAAATGATAAAGGTTTAATGAGCCATAATATAAATATTGAGTTGGCTAACGTTGACTTAAATAGAACTTTAAAATCAGGTAAGTTTTTATCTTTATTTAAGCAATTATCATGGAGTACTTATGTAGATAAATCTGCTTTAGCTAACTTGTATCATTATATTGATAGTCTATCCGAGAAGACAAATGAAAAGTCTGATAAACAAGTTCAACAAGAGATTGATCAATTAATAAAAGATTTACATCAGCAAAATGTTATTGTGGAAGATGAGAAATCCGTTAAATTAGATTTACGTTTAGAAAATGGTAAATTGAAATTAAATGATCATGAGATCCCAGAAGAATATATTTCAATGATGATTTTTGCACTTATGCTACAACACCATTAATCTAATAAGATAGATTATGATAAAAGCGAGAGTAACTTGTTGATATGATTTCTTTAAATTTAATCGAAACAAGTTACTCTCATTTTTTATGTCGAAGTGTCAGCTCAAGTCTGATCTCCTACATATCATTTACAATGACTTATCTATTTTCCCGTCTGCAAAATCTTTCATTAGTTTACTGAGGTTATCGCAATGTTGCTTAAAGTTACGGCAATGAGGACAAATAACTAAATGTGATTTAACTCCTATTTTTTCTTGCCAATTAAGTTCTCGTTCTTTTGAATCTGAAATCAGTTTAGTGGCTTGTTGGCAGTTCATTATTCACCTTCTTTGAGTCTTTTAGATAAACACTGCTGCAATTGCAATCTTGCACGATATATTAATGTATATAAATTATCTTGTGTAATATTAATTGTTTGGCAAATTTCATCTGAAGATGCATCTAAATATTCACGCATCATAAATACTCTCGCTTGTTTTGCTGGGAGTTTGGTTAAACAAATTTCAAATAAAATCCAGAATTCTTTTGAATAAACAATATCTTCTTGCCACCGAGTGGGAGAGTATTCATTACGCCAATGCCCATTATCATCAAAAAATGAGTTAGTATTTTCATCAGTAATTAGTTCACTTTCGTTAACAAAGCGATCTTTTTGGCGTAAATAGTCAATAATCTTATTTTTTAGTATAGCGAAAATCCAAGTTTTTAACGCAGCTTGATGGCGAAAATTATCAATATTTTTAACTGCACTTAGTAGCGCTTCTTGTACCATATCTTCTGCTGAAATACGGTCATTTAATTGTAATTGAGCAAATTTTAGCATTTGCGATCGAATTTCTGAGATTTGTTTGTCAGAAAATTTTGATGAAATTTCTTTTATTAACATATGGTTATAAATTTTTTCAAAAAAAATAAAAATTTTTGTCAGAATTTTGTTGTTATGACGACTAATAAAATGAAAGAGGAATTTTCTTTCATTTATTAATAGATTTCATTCATTTTAGCAAAAAAAGGAAAATACTATGAGCTTTTTGATAGAGAAAAAAATGAAGTACTCTACATTCTTACTGACATTAGTATCAACAATGAGTATGTTGACTTTTCCAGTTATAGCAAGTGATGTTAAGAAAAATACGATGGAGAATAAAATGTATCAATCAGAATCTGAAGATATTCGTAGCATTTACCTAGCGGGAGGCTGTTTTTGGGGAATCGAGGCATATATGGAAAAAATATATGGCGTAAAAGATGCTACCTCAGGATATGCCAATGGTAGAACAGATAAGACAAATTATCATCTCATAAAAGCAACAGATCATGCTGAGACTGTAAAAATTACTTATGATGCTAACAAGGTTTCATTATCAAAATTACTTAAATATTATTTTCAAGTTATTGATCCAACAAGTGTTAATAAACAAGGTAATGATCGTGGAAGACAGTATCGCACAGGAATTTATTATCAAAATGAACGAGATAAGGAAATTATTTTGAAAGAGATTGAGGCTCAACAAAAAAAATATAAAGACAAAATTCAGGTTGAAGTTGAACCACTTAAAAATTACGTTCTTGCAGAAGAATATCATCAGGATTATTTGAAAAAAAATCCGAATGGTTACTGCCATATAGATTTAGAACAAGCGAATAATATCATTATTGATCCGAAAGATTATCCAAAACCTAGTGATGCAGAATTAAAAGAGAAATTAACGCCGCTGCAATATAGCGTTACACAAAAGAAAAATACTGAGCATTCTTTCAGTAATGAATATTGGGATAATAAAGAACCAGGAATTTATGTTGATATTACTACGGGAGAACCGTTATTTTCTTCAGCAGATAAATATGATTCTGGATGTGGCTGGCCAAGTTTCACCCAACCTATCGATAAAAATGTAGTTACTTATGCGCAAGATACCAGCTTTAATATGCTAAGAACAGAAGTATTAAGTCGTAGTGGTCAAGCTCATTTAGGGCATGTTTTTGATGATGGTCCCAAAGATAAAGGCGGTTTACGTTATTGTATTAACAGTGCGTCTATCAAATTTATCCCATTATCCCAGATGGAAAAAGAAAATTATGGTTATTTAATTAATCTAGTAAAGGGTAAATAAGATGTTAGAGCAGAATTTACTTATCAGTAGTGTTTTCTTAGCAGGATTGGCTTCTTTTTTATCACCTTGTATTTTCCCAATTATACCAATTTATTTTGGAATACTTAGTAAAGGTGGTAAGAAAGTATTAAATACCTTCCTATTTATTATGGGATTATCACTCACATTTGTTAGTTTAGGCTTTAGTTTCGGTTTTTTAGGTGATTTATTATTGAATGATGTAACTCGAATTATTGCGGGAGTTATCGTAATAATTTTAGGTATTCACCAGTTAGGTCTTATCAAAATAAATTTTTTAGAAAAAACTAAATTAGTTGAAATTAAAACCAATGGAAAAAGTTCTTCATTTGAAGCCTTTGTATTAGGATTAACGTTTAGTCTAGGATGGACGCCTTGCATAGGACCTATTTTAGCATCCGTATTAGCTTTATCTGGTGATGAAGGTTCAGCACTTTATGGTGGAGCAATGATGTTTGTTTATGTATTAGGATTATCTTTACCTTTTATCATTTTTTCATTCTTTTCAGATGAATTATTAAAAAGAGTAAAGCTATTAAATAAACATTTAAACAAATTTAAAATTTTCGGTGGGTTACTCATTATTTTAATGGGCGTTTTATTGATAACTAATAATTTGCATATTTTTATGTAGTATAGGAGAAAATCAAAATGAAAAAATTACTTGGATTAATTACTATCTTATTTAGCCTTAATGCTTTTGCAGATACAGAAAAAAATATGAGTGGCATTCAATTAAAAGATCTTAATAACAACATAGTTACTTTAGATAAATATAAAGGAAAAAATCTTTATATAAAAATGTGGGCATCATGGTGTCCAATTTGTTTAGCAGGTTTAGCGGAAATTGATGAGCTTAGTGCAGAACCCAATAAAACTTTTGAAGTTATTACTATCGTTTCACCAAATCAAAAAGGAGAAAAATCAACAGAAAAATTTATTGAATGGTATAAAGGGCTAGATTATAAAAATATTACTGTATTATTAGATGAAAGTGGTGAACTTATCAAACAAGCCAAAGTTAAAGGCTATCCATTTAATCTGATATTGGATGATGCTCTTAACCTAAAGAAAACGATTCCAGGGCATTTGGAAAGTAAAAAAATTGCGGGATATTTTATAATGTGATGTGCCTAATTATAGAATTGAACTGATAATTTGTTATAAAGATTGAGAGTTTCTTGTTTGGAATATAGGTATAAAATTAAATCTAAATTCAAAAGGAAACTCTCATATTTTATTCATTACAACCATCTTATTAAATATAGGATAGAGTAAATACGCTGAAATTAATCTGACAGTCACGGTGATTTTAAACATGGCTGCCAGATTAGCCTTTAGCTTTTGTATATAAAGCTTCTATTTTTTCGTTTATTGAACTTTTGAACATTCTCTTTTTATACAAATATGTTTTATATTATCACTTACTACTATTTTTATATTCATATAAGCCCATACGATTATTAAAAATATAAATAAAAGGGTAAAATAATTTTTTCCAGCCACTCACTAAAGACATCATATTATGAGTAAAATTAATAAAGCCTATTTGCTTAATTTTAGGATTTAATTTTACCACTTCGCTACCATCAGTGCTCCCCCAAAGAAAGTCTACATTCATTTTTTTTACCACATCATGATGCTTACCTTTCTTTACCATGCCTTTATAAAGTAAATCAAAATAGGCTGTAAAGTAATCAAAGGAATCCGTTAAAGTAGTCAACAAAAACTTCACCTCTTGTTCTGTCAAATACATCAAAACCCCTTCGCTAATAAATAAAACATTTCGTCCTTCTGTTTTTATATCATTAACCCAACTCGGATCCAGTATCGATTTACTAATATTATGAACTCTAGGATGTTTATCAAATAGACTTTCTCTCGCTATAATAGTTTCAGGAAAATCAATGTTGTACCAATCAATTTGTCCATTATCAACTCTATAAAACTCAGTATCTAATCCTGCACCCAAGGAAACAATAATACAATTTGGGGAAGCTTCTATAAATTTCCTAATTTCTTGATCAAAAGTCTTCGCCCTTCCTAATATGCCATAATAGGAGAGCCACTTATTTTTTAACTTGGAAAAATCATAATCAATTTTACAATAAAGCTCCCATGAGATTTGATCTTTTAGAACAGAATTCTTTGATTTATAATCCATCGCTTTAGCGTATAAGGTTATTAAAGCAGTTTCACCAACCGAGTTCAATGTCAGCTTCATTTTATTCCTCCGACAAAAAATTAAACTAAACTCAATAATGACATATCTCTTTTTTATGAATATTAAACGAATCTAATTATTTATATTAAGTAAGACATTTAATATGATTTCAGGTTTTTTATAATGCAAAAAAACTAGGAAGCCCCTTCCTTTGGAGCATGATTTATTGCAATTCAATTTTTTATCAAAAATAATATTTTCCCAAAAATTACCGCAGTTTGGTTTTAGAATAGTTTTTCTTTTAAGTATCCTAACCATTCTTTTAATAGTTGCATATTATCGGCTATGGCACCACCTTGTGGAATAAAATGCATATAGTTTAACCCATAGCTGTTAGGGGTTTTTCCATATCCCACACTGGCAGGTAAAACTTCAAAACCTTGTTGTTCAAAAAGCAATTTAGCTCGTTGCATGTGCCATTGGTTAGTGACAAGAATAATTTTATTAATATGTTCTAATACAAATAGATTTTTCGTATATTCTGCATTTTGTTTAGTATTTGTCGATTTTTCCTCAAGCCATTTTGGTTGTATTCCGAAGAAGGTAAAAAATTCTTGTCCCATTACTTTGGCTTCTGAGTTGCCATTTGGGCTGGCACCACTAATAAGAATTGGTAATTCTGTTTCTTTATGTAGATAAGTTGCATAACGCATACGTTCTAATGCAACACCAGGAACAGTAATATTATTATAAAGTTCTTTACTATCTCTTAATCCCGCACCTAAGACCACAATAGCTTGGGCTTTTCGGTAATCTTCAATAGATAAATTATCTTCTTGTACCAAACTATCACTTAGTAATTGCGTGGTATAGGGAATACTAAATATATAGAGAATGCCTAAACCTAAAAGCGCACATAGGATGGCAAGTTTTTTTAATCCGATAATAATAAAAAGAAAAGCAAAAATTAAAAGAATAATCACATTAAAAGGTGGAAGTAGGATACTTGTGATTAATTTGGTTAATTCAAACATAATATTTCCTAAGTATTTTTGAGGTTATTTGTATTATTCATAAATTATTTTTTAAATGCAATGTCTAAAGCGTTCACACTTATTTAAGTTTAATAGACTAAATGCTATCATAAGCAACTTAACTATATTTTAGACAATAGCTTTTTGCTAGGTATTATCTACTTCATAAAGCATTGCTCTAATAAAAACTTTAGCTAATATTTTGCCATATTTTTGTCAATTAGAATAATTAGACAGTTAGATTGTGCTTATGGTGAGAATAGCAATATAACCAATGGATAATGTAGTCTATAGCCAAAAGTATGAGCATCAATAATAATTTAGTACGTTTAGTATTTGTTACCGTTTTAAGTTTAATACTAACAATGGTTAGTTCCTTTGTTTTAGCACGATTATTATCTGTGCAAGACCGAGGTTTACATCAATTATTTATTACTTCTGTTTCTTATGCAGTAACTGTTGCTACGGGCGGTTCTGGGTTTGCTTTGGCGTTATCAATGCGTAAAAAACAATATGAAGGTTGGCAGACTTATTTTATCGCTTTTTTAGTGTTTGCGAGTATTATTGCCACCCTTGGATTAATTTGCTTTGATTTTACGGATTTTCATCTTTTGTTTGTCTTGAATGTTGTGCTTACAGCGATTCTTACAATGACTTTAGAAAAAAGTAAAATCGATGCCAATTTGCGTATTTATCGAAAATTAACATTACAGCAACCTATTTTATTAGTTTCTATTTATGGGCTTTGTTATTTTATTTTTGGAGAACAACTCTTAGATATTGTTATTTATCTATTAACATTATTTAGTCTTATTCAAGCGCTCGCTTGCATTTACTTTCTTGCTCATATTAATAAAAATTTTAAAGTGGGTAACGAGATTAAACCAATTAATCGTAATTTTTTTCTAAAAACTTGGTTCAAGCAAAATCTGTTACAGATTTTTGGGGCAACCACTTCAAGTTTAGATAAATTTATGATTATGTTTTTCTTAGGCAACTATACATTGGGGCTTTATACTGTTTGTATTGCTTTTGATTCATTATTAACAAAATTTATTAATATGTTAGCTGATTATTTCTATGCAGGACTACTGAATAATATGAATAGAATTAAGTCGGTATTAGTGTTGATTGCTTTAATGAGTGTTGGCGCAGTAGTGTTAGTTCCATTACTTGCAGAACCCGTGATTAAGTTCTTCTTTAGTGCTAAATATGTAGAAGTCGCACCAGTCTTAATCTGGTTTATTATTAATTCCATTATTGCAGGATTATCTTGGGTGCTGTCACAAAATATGCTATTGCTTGGCAAGCAAGTTTTATTATTTACACGACAAATTATTGCAATAGCGGTATTTGTGATTTTGTTTTATCTATTAAAAGATTATCAATTATATGGCGTAGCTTATGCCTTTATTGGTTCAAGCCTTACAAGATTAGTCATTTCAATTATTTACTATTTTAAATATCCAGTTACTGAGCTAACTCCAGAAAAAAGTGCGGTATAAAATGAAAAAATTTTTAATTTCTTTAGAAAAAGATGTACAACGACGTGAATTATTTTTCTCACAACCTGATACAGCGGATTTTGAAGTATTTAATGCCATAAATACTATGGGAAAAGATCTTGTTAGCCTTGGTAATATTTTCGATATTATTAAATTTGGTCAATATTATGGTCGTAATGTTACCAAAGGTGAAATTGGCTGTACATTAAGCCATTTAACCATTTATGAAAAAATCATTAATGATGAAACTATTGGTGAACAAGAATATACCTTAATTTGTGAAGATGATGCTTTATTTGCTACAGGTTTTCATAAAAATATTGATGCTATTATTCAACAGAATATTGGTGCAGATATTATCTTAACTGGTCAATCAAAGATTTTATCTTTTAATGATGCGGATTTAGAAATAAATTATCCAGTGACTTTAAGCGTTTTACGCAAAAAAGTGTATGGTACCGATTACACTTATTCTTACCCTTATAAAAATTACTTTGCGGGTACAGTATCTTATTTAATTACTAAAGCAGCAGCCCGTAAATTCTTAACTCAAATGACTAATGGACATTTGCCATTTTGGCTCGCCGATGACTTTATTTTATTCAAAGATAAATTCAATATTGATAGTTTAGTGATTCGTCCATTATTAGTGATTGAAAATCCAAATTTAGCCAGTAATTTACAAGGATTAAGAGGCTCATTAAATAATAATTTATTTAAAAAAGTGCTTAAATATCCACTTAAAAAACTATTAGCAATTAAGAGAAATCTATAATGTCTGCGTTAGTTAATTTATTTTATATTTATGATCCTTGGCTACAGCATGTACTTCGTATGAGCCTGTTAACTGGATTTTTAATGTTACTTTGGTTTGCTTATAAATGGTTCAAAAAAGAAATTAAGCAATTGATTATTCCAATAGATAGTCTAATGGTATGTGCAGCTTTAATTATATTATCCTTCATTCCTATTTTAATTAATGGTACAACTGAATTTGGTGTAATCAGTATGTATGTCAAGTTAGCCATTATTTTTGTATTAGGCATCATTATTTATAATGTGCTTTATGCTCATCAAAATGCGGATAGCCAGCTTATCCGTGATTTGAAATTTGGTATTAGTTTGCAATCAATTTTAGGCTTTGGGGCATTAGCAGGAATTCCTTTGTTTATTGCTGTGAGTTTGGGAACTAATTCAGATATGGGAGGAGAGCTATCTCGTTTTATTGGTTCTGAACAGGAATATAGATTATATAACTTTACCTCATCTGCATTTTTCCAATTAAGTGCATTTTACTTAATGCTCTTGCATTTTTTATTAGCCTATAATGAAAAACAGCAAAATTTAAATGCTATTTATATATTCCTCATCTTATTTATTGGCTTAATTTCAGGTCGTACTTTCTTTATTTTTTCAGTGATTAGTTTAGTTGTATATTTTAAAGTGCGATATATCCCTGCTATTTTATTATTTGCGATATTGGTTTTAGCTTTCGCTTATTTCTATCCTAATCATCCTTATGTGGCCCATGCCTTGGAGATCGTAATCAATATTATCAATGGTGGAAGTCAATTAAGTTCATCTTCTGACACTTTATTGCATAAGCATTTATTCATGCCCGAAATCAAACAATTAATTATGGGTGATGGATTATATTATGTCCAAGAAAATGCCACACGTAGCTATTATGGTGGCTCTGATTCAGGTTTTGTCCGTCAAGCTTTATATGGTGGAGTAGGTTATATTCTGATCTGTTTCTTATTTACTGCCTATTTTATCAAACGTATTGCTGATAACTGGTTTGCAGGTAGCTGGAAATTTATTTTATCTACTTTATTTGTATTAAGTATTTTAAATGTAAAAGCGGATACTTATGCCTATCCAGGGATTATGTTTGTATTTTTAATGTTTATTTCTTTATTTGGTAGTAAAGGAAAAAATATCATAGTTGAGAGAAAATAATGTTTAGTATTGTTGTTCCATCTTATAACCGTAATGCACAGATTCCGAGCTTATTAGAAAGCTTAGAATTGCAGACTATGCATAATTTTGAAGTAATTATCGTAGACGACTGTTCACCAGAAGCGGTCAAAGTAGATAATTCTTATTCATTTCCTATAACGGTGTTACGTAATGTAAAAAACTCAGGTCCATCACAAAGCCGTAATTATGGTGCCACACAGGCTCATTATGATTGGTTATTATTTTTAGATGATGATGACCGTTTTGCAGCAGAGAAATGTGAAATATTAGCTCAACGTATTACGCAAAATCCTGATGCTAATTTTGTGTATCACCCAGCAGAATGCGTAATGGTGAATGAAAATTTCACTTATTTCACAAAACCTTTCGCAGATACATCGTTAATTACTTTAGATAATCTATTGAGAGCGAATAAAGTGGGTGGAATGCCAATGATGGCAATTAAAAAATCACTTTATGAACAAGTGAATGGGCTTTCTACAGATTTATTAGCTTTAGAAGACTATGAATTCCTATTGAAATTAGTGCAGCAAGATAATTTCAGACCTTTGTATGTTGAACTCCCTCTTACTCGTTGTTTTTTCTATAGTAAAGTGGCAAGTGTATCTAAAAATGTAAACAATACTGAATCGGCAATTAAAAGTATTGAACAACGATATGTGACAACATCACAACAACAAAAGAACTTTAAAATCAATGGATTTAATATGCTTGCTTTCCCATATTTGATGTCATTATCACGTAAAGCAGCAGTCTATTATTTTAAAATCTTCTTAGAAACGTTAAATATTAAACAACTGGCAGTTGCCATTGTTTCCTTATTATCTCCGAAATTAGCAATTAACTTAAAACGGTTTATTTAGAAATGAAATTTTCAGTGTTAATGTCTTTGTATATCAAAGAAAATCCTAGATTTTTATCAGAATGTTTAGAAAGTTTGGTTGCCCAAACTTATCCCGCTGATGAAATAGTTTTAGTATTTGATGGTCCAATTACGCCAGAATTGGAATCAGAAGTGAATCGATTCAAAGATAAACTTCCATTAAATATTGTGCCATTACCGCAAAATTTAGGTTTAGGTAAAGCACTTAATGAAGGTATCAAACATTGTCGTAATGAATGGATATTTCGCATGGATACTGATGATATCTGTTATCCTAAACGTTTTGCAAAACAGGTGGCTTATATTGAACAACATCCTGATGTGGTGATGTTCAGTACTCAAATTGCAGAATTTGATCAAGATCCAACACAAATTACCAGTGTGCGTAATGTTCCAACTTCTTATGAAGAAATTGTTGAATTTAATAAAGTTCGTTCCCCATTTAATCATATGACGGTCGCTTATCGTAAATCTTTACTGGATGAAGTCGGGGGCTATCAGCACCATTTATTCTTAGAAGACTATAATTTATGGAATCGCATTATTGCTACGGGGAAAAGGGTAGGTAATTTACCTGAGGTTTTACTTTATGCCCGTACCAATGGAGATGCGATGATTGGTCGTCGTCGTGGGTTAATTTATGCAAAAAGTGAATGGAAATTATATAAGCTTAAACAGTCATTAAAAATTCAAAGCACCGTGGCTGGGTTTATAACTTTCTTAATGCGAACATTGCCAAGATTAATGCCTGTTGGGTTATTAAAAATAATCTATAAATTGATGAGAAAATAGAATTAATATTAGGGTTTATGAATGAAATTAACAGTTAAATTAACAGCTTTAGTTGCCTGTCTATTATTGGCAAGCTGTTCTTCTAATTCAAATAAAAATGTATTCAATTCTTCCGAAGATTTGAGTCCATTATCAGCGTCAGCTACTTATCATAATTCAAGAAGTTTGACTAATTTTACTGATTATGTGAATTTCTTAAAGCGTAAAGCAGCAGGTCAAGGTGTTTCTATTGCTACATTAAGCGCACAGAAAAATATTCATTATATTCAAAGTGCGGTAGATTTAGATAAAAAACAAGCAGGTAATGCTGCTAGACGAAAAAATCAACCTCCCTTACCGCCGAATCCGAATGGGGTGACAGAGTATATCACTAAACATCTAACACAAGCTAAAGTGGATAAAGCAGAAGAGAATTATTGGGATATTCGAAATCCATTACAGCAAGCGAGCCAACGCTTTGGTGTACAGCAAGAATTTATTTTAGCCTTGTGGGGAATGGAGAGTAGTTTTGGTTATTATCAAGGTAGCTTTGATGTGTTATCTGTTTTAGCAACTTTAGCTTTTGATGGACGTCGTGAAGATTTATTCAGTAAAGAATTTATTAATGCGATGAAAATGCTTGATCGTGGACATCTCACTCGTTATCAAATGTTAGGTTCTTGGGCGGGCGCCATGGGACAAACACAATTTATGCCGACTTCTTATTTAAATTATGCTGCTGATGGTGATAATGATGGCAAAGCAGATATTTGGTCAAATGAAAATGATGTGTTTGCTTCTATTGCCAATTATCTTCATACCGTAGGTTGGAATGATAAATTGCCTTGGGGTGTTGAAGTCGATTTAGCTCAATATATTGACCTTTCAGTTGCTGGCACAGAAAAGAATAAAGCTCGTTCACTGAGTGAGTGGCAAGCCTTAGGAATAAGTTTAAAGAATGGTTATGAAGCGAATAAATGGAATGCACTAACATCTACTGATTTGTGGCTTGTTCGCCCTGATAAAGAGGTTGGAAGAGCATTTTTAGTATCGAATAATTTTCGTACTATTTTAAATTGGAACCGTTCAAATTACTACGCATTAAGTGTTGGAATGTTTGCAGATCGTATTAAGCAGAATGTTGGTTTTTAGTTTCTTCAAGCACAAAATAAGTATTTTAAGCTCATGTTAGTGAGTGATAAAAGAAAAATGAAAGCTATAAAGTGCGGTCAAAATTTTTAATATTTTAACCGCACTTTATTATTTTAAGGTTTGAATAAATTCTGCAAGATCTTGCATTTGTGCTTCATTCAAACGGCTTTTGATGTTATTTCCAGCACCTTCGATTTTACCAGCTTTACGATCTTGCAATGCAACTATGATTTCTTCAGCACTGAGTTGCTTAATCACTTTGGATTGATCAAATGCAGATTTTTCGGCATTGGAACCATGACATGTTGCACAATTCATTTTATAAAGCCGTTTACCTTTGTCGATATCAGCATAGGCATTAAAAGCTAAGGTGAAAAGTGCGGTTGAAAATAGGAAAATTTTGGTAGAGTTTTTCATGATTTTTAACCTTGATTAAAGAGTTTTTGTAATTCGTCTTTAGGCACTAATCCTTCATATTTTGAAAGTAATTTTCCATTTTCATCAATAATAAAGGAAGTAGGAGTGCCTTTAACAGCATAGCGTTCTGCGGTGATTTTCATCTGATCTCGAACAATTGGAATGTTGAGATTACGTTTTTCAATAACTTTCGCGAGATCTATTTTTTCGCCATCCACATTAATAGCTAAAAGTTGGATATGATGAGGATTGTCATGGAGCAATGCTTCCATTTCCTTTAATTCATTTACGCATACACCACAAGTACTCGACCAAAAAACCATAATTAATTTATTGCCTTGTAATGCAGATAATTTGGTCTCCTTACCTTGCATATCATAAGTGGCAATATCAGGTGCAGTAGAGCCAATTTGAGCATGTTGTTCATTACATGCCGAGCAAGCTAAAATCATTGCAGTAAATAAGCAATGATAGAGTCGGGCTTTAAATATCATTTTTTTCTTCTCTTAAAAATTTACCATGTTGTAAATAAATCACTCGGTGAGTGAGTTTTCCTAAATCAGGGTTATGAGTCACCATAACTATGGTGCGACCTTGTTTATTGAGTGATTGTAGTAATTCTAATACAATTTGCTCATTTTTTTCATCTAAGTTACCTGTCGGCTCATCAGCAAAAATTACCGGAGGTTGATTTACTAAAGCTCGTGCAATACATACACGTTGTTGCTCACCACCTGATAATTGGCTAGGCAAGTGATGAATTCGATGTTCTAAGCCTACTTGTGCTAATACTTCTTTAGCCGCATCTTCATCTACAACACTATGATAATGCTGGGCTAGCATCACATTTTCTAATGCAGTCAAATAAGGAATTAAGTGAAATTGTTGGAATATTAGCCCAATTTTTTCAGCTCGGAATCGTTGACGTCCAACTTCATCCAGTTGTGCCGCATCTATACCATCTAAAATTACTTTACCTTCAGAAGCTGTATCTAAACCAGTTAAAATATTCATTAACGTTGTTTTGCCAGAACCTGATGCGCCCATAATTGAGATAAATTCACCTTCAGCAATTTGAATATTAATATCTTCTAGAGCGGTCACTTGACCAAATTTTTTATATAAATGTTGCGTTTCAATTACATTATTTGTCATATTATTCACCTTTTAAAACATTAGCCATTTCAACATTTAATGCACGATGTGTCGGTATGATGACTGCAATAAACGCGACTAAAAGTGAGAGGGCAATGGTAATTGGGATCACCGGGAGGCGCATATCAATATGGGCTTTAAATACAGTTATACCTAAGATTTGTGCGAGAATATAACCAATAACTAACCCTGTCACAATAGCTGCAATAGCGATAATCAATATTTCTGTAGCAATTTGTTTGGTGATATCTTTGCCTTTGGCTCCGAGAGCTTTTTGTAGCGCGAATTCTTTAGCCCGTTCACCCACAATAGCGATGAGAGTCGTATTTACACATAATGTTGCTAATACTAAGATCACTAATGAAATCAACCCCATTAACCCTTTAATTTTATTAAGAATTTGTCCTTCAGATGCGGATACTTTTAAAATAGGGCGGATATCTAAATCAGGATATTTTTGCTGTAGATTTTGTGCAAATTGAGCTACTTGTCCTTGGTCATTTTTGACAATAAATAGCGCATTGCTTGCCATTCCATCTTTTTCTAACCAGTCTTGTGCAAATTCTAAACTGACAATCAACATATTGTCAGTGATATCGCCTGATTCAACAATGCCCTTGATTTTGAATTGTTTTTTTTCTACTGAATTTTTACTGAGGGTAATATTATCGCCAACTTTGATATTTAATCGTTCAGCTAATGTTTTACCAATCATTGCATTTCGATCATCGAAGTTAACATTAATTGCTTGCCCTGTAATTTGCCAGTATGGAGCAAGTTTTTGCATATCTTCAAACCATACTCCCATCATAACAATTTTCTCTAAATCACTACGGACAACGCCATAAAGATAAGGACTCGCTGCATTAATCAAACCTTCAGGAGCATGGTGGAGAATAGCTTTGATTTGAGATTCTTTAATCACTCCACTGGCATTAGGACCAACATAAAAATTGGCACCAAAAGTACGTAGCTCTTGGCTCATTTTAGTATTGATATCAAAATATACGGCTGCCATAGCAGTAACGATGCTAGCACCTACAGTCAGTGCTGCAAAGATAATTAAAACTCGCTGTAAGCGTAAACGTAAAGCTTTAAAGATTAGATGCCAAAACATACTGCGGTTATTTTTTATAAATTTTTGTTTATTGTCTGCCATAAAGCACCTCGACAGGATATAAACGAGCAATACGATGAGCAGGGAACCAAGTACCAATTAAGGCAATAAGAATAGCCAACACTAGAACACAAGGGATGACAATCCAAGCAAAGCTAAGTGGTACACCAAATAAGGCATCACCAATAAATCGCGCTAATCCCCAGCCTGCAATACAACCCAATATTCCGCCAATTAAGCCACTTAAAATTGCTTCACAGTAAAAAAGAAGTACGATTTGCCATTGGTAAGCCCCTAAAGCTTTCATTAAACCTATTTCTTTACTGCGTTCAATAATCGTTGTCGTCATTAATGAGGCAATTCCCATTGCGGCAGCTATTAGTGCTGCAACAGTTACTACAGCAAGTAATAATTGAATTTTTCCAATAACGACACCTTCAGAAGCGGCGACTTGCCAAATAGGATGAACAACCACGCCTGAGATAGCCTCTTCTAATTGATGTGAAATAGAAGAAACATAAGCTGTACAATACCAGCGATCATATTCAGCAGCATCTAAGGCATCTACATTAGTACGAGCTTTACGTGAAAGATCGTTTTCAGGAACAGTTAATGCGGAAACTTTAATAGATTGTACTTTTCCAGGTAAATCGACTAATTGTTGTACTGCACTAAGAGGAAGAACTAACTGTTGCTCTTCATTGCCTCCAGTGGAAAGAATGCCTTTGATTTCCACTTGTAAAGTATTTTCTTTTTGTTCACCTTGGTAATTTAATGACACCCGATCACCAATTTCCCAATTTTGAGTTTTTGCTAATTGTGTACCTACTAAAGCAGGTATAAACTCAGCAAATTGGTTATGGCTATCATCTACCCATTCACCTTTGATTGACCAATAGGGGCTAATAATTTTTTGCCCAGTGTGATAATCTTCTTCATCAGGAATGGCAATGTAATGATCAAAGAAAGTGCCTAAAATACTAATTTTATCTTTTCCATTCGCCATCACATCGGCATTAATCTGCGGTGCAAAACCAACAATATTATTACGCCAGAAAATATCTTTCACATTAGGTAATTCTTTTTCATCAATAAAATCTTGGCTAGAAAGTGAAGTATTACCGTTTGATATTTCAGGCAGAATAGCACTACTTGTGGGCTCAATCAGAATATTGGCACCATAAGATTTCAATTCTTTAGCCATTTTATCGCCAATATCAATTGACACTGCAAGTAATGCAGAAACTAATCCAGACGCCAAGAAGATAGTAATAATGGCTAATAATTTTCGTTTGAGGTTGTGTTTCCAAGATTGAAATAACATTCTTGTTAGCATTATTTATCCTCTTGTATATATTTTTCAGGGGTATTTCTAAAACGTTCTAAATTTTCTTCTGTAGAGAAGAAATAGGTTTTATCTTCATAACTGTATTTAAATTCAGTTTTTTTATTAGTTAATTTAGAACCATCCACAGGGTCAACAACGGGAATTTCCACAATAGTTGTAAATAGATTAATGCCTTCAAGCAGCCCAGCTTTGCTAATCACAATATCTGTATCAGTTTGATGCCAATCCGCAATTGGCACTGGGTTACAACCGCCTTCTTTACCTATTGATGGGGTAAAAATGCGAACACCACAACCGACACAAACAACTTGATTATCTTGCATAACATAGCCTTGATCACCACATAATAAACAAGCATCAAATACAGGAGCAAAACTAAGTTTATCTGGTTGACGATTTATTAATAAAAAGCGTATAGCTTTACCATCATCAGCAATCCATACAAATCGATGCAAACGTCCATCTTTTACCTGTTCAATAGGAATATGAACATTTTTTTCTGAGTCTAAACTAACTTTGATAGCTTCTGAAAGTTGTGGTGGGCGAGAGGCTATATTATCCCAATAAAGTTGAGTACTAATCATAATTAGAATACTCAGGATTCCCCATAGCAAGGTCTTTTTAGTATGTTGGAATGAAGCCGTTTTTTTACGTTTTTCAATCGGCTGCATTTCATTATTCATTCTAAAACGACGTTGATGATGTACTTTCCAACCAAACAAAATAAGAACAATAAAGAGCAGTAATGCATAGATATAATTAAAAAAGTGATATAAATTGCCCGATTTGGCTACAAAGCTTAAGCGGAATTTTGTCAGTTCAATAACTTGTAATTTCATTAAACCTAAAATGAGGTTTCCAATTACAGGTATTAAGATAATTATTGCTGAAGCAATGAGGAATAAGCTTGAAAGTGCGGTTAGTTTTTTATCTTTTTTGCACTGTTGAATTAAAATATAAAACCAGCATGCGAGAAAAAAGCAAAAGATAACACCAAGAATAATTGCACTTAGGTGAAGGATAAAGTCCGTATTAATCACATCTGTATTAGTGATGCCTTTGATACTAGGATCCTTTGCCCAAATATAACTTGCTAGAATGAGTAAAATGCAATGCCAAAGGCTATTGAGTTGTTGAGATTTAAATAATTGGCATATGCAAAAGAGTAGAACCGAAATTAGCATTATAATGTTAATAGTTAATGTTATCGTTTGATTATTCGGTAAAATAGTCGCTAATATCATTCCTAAAAATATGGCAATTAAACTTAAGCCAATAAGTTTTTTTATTTTAAGCGTCGGAAATATAGACCAACTACAACTAAGCAGTAAAGCTGTTGGTAACAGTGTTTGTAGTAAAAAAGTAAAGAAGTACGTCATAAGCCGTTCCACATCAATAGCATAGTAATTTTAAATGTAGAATTTAAATTCTGGCACCTAATGTGCGGTATTATTTTAGAAAATTTTTTAAATGAAAATGACTTTCTAAAATTGGAAACGCAAGTATGGCAAAATTCCATACTTGCGTGAGTTAATATTAATTAGATAAATAATCTAATCAATGTATTTTATTTAGCAATGCCAGTGAATTTAAATTCATAGCTTACATCGAATGGTTTCCACCAACGGCCAACACCAGTTTCGCTATCTGTATGACGGTGCATACCTGCTTTTGGTGGCGGATCAATGTGATAAGTTAATTTATAGTTACCTGCGCCCATCATTTTAACATTAGCACCATAGTGAGGACCATCACCAGCCACCATTGGCATGAAAGTACCTTCTTGTTTTTGGTTTGTATCTGTATTGACTAAAGTATAGTTAATCGTTAGGTAAGGCATCCATTCACCTTCACCAAAGCCATTTTTATTGCCTTTCACTGCATGAATATCAGCTTCTAAGTGAATATCAGAATCTTTAGCTGATAATCCCATACCACGAGGTTCCATATCCACAGGTTGTAAATATACTGCAGCAATTTCCATTTCATTCATGGTTTGAGCTTCACCAATTGGATATTCTTGGAAAGCTAATGCTGATGTAGACGCGAAAACACCTGCTAATAGCGCAGTGGCTAAAAATGTTTTTTTCATCATAGGATTTTTCCTTTCTATTGATTGAATTTTTCTTACTTTTAGTGCTAAAAATAAGTACAAATCCCCCCAGCTTAACCGCGGTTTCAGCTTTCTTACAATATATGTAAGTCGCTCGGGCGGTTCAGTTGGGGAGCCGAATGACCGAGCGATTAAGGCTTAATTATGATGATTGCTTTTTACTTTGATATTTCATATAGAATAATGCAAAGAGGGCAGCAATCACTAAAATAATCTGTGGTGTTAAGGTTTCTACATAAGGATAGATACCTAACCAAGAAATTTCAGGTAATCCTGATATTAATGTCGGTTCAAATAATTTTCCTTCAATTAATTCAAGAATACTTTTACCAGCAAAAACAAATGCCATTAGATACATAAAACCACCTGTAAATAGGAAGAATGGTTTTAATGGTAATTTAACAACGGTATAACGCATAATAAAGTAACAGATGGCAAGGATAATGACGCCAACTAAGAAACCTGCTAATAAGTAAAAATAACTACTTGAACTTGAAGCATCACCAATAAGTGCATAATAGAATAGTACCGTTTCAGCACCTTCTCGATATACAGCCAAGAAACTGGTGAACCATAGACCAATGACAGATCCAGTTGTTAAAGCGGTAGATAATTTGCCTTCTAGGTAGCGTTTCCAGTTTTGGGCTTCTACTTTAGATAATAGCCAATAACTCATACCGAAAAGCATAAATACCGCAATAATCATTGTAAAGCCTTCAAGTAATTCTCGATTTGCACCAGAATTCTCAAAAATCATCTGGAATAACCAAGCAGTAATTAAACTGGCTGCTAAGGCAACATAGACAGATTGGCGAATAGTCGGTAATTTATCTTGATGATTATTTTTTACTAAATAAGCAACAATTGCAGCAACAATTAATAAAGCTTCTAGGCCTTCCCGTACAATAATCAATAAACTATAGAGGAACATTCCCCAATCACTTTGGTTATTGCCCTGTAACATAGTGACTGCCTTGCTTAGATCATTGCTTAAGCCAGAAGCTTGTTCTTGTAATTGTTCAGTACTTGCATTGGCTTTCATTAGTCCTACTAAACGAGTAAAGTAACCCTCTAATTGCGTTTTAAAATTAGAGTCACGAGAACCCACTTTGTTCTCCATACCTGTACTCTCAAAGATATCAAAATAAGTATTTTGGATATCTAATATAGCTTTTTTAGCCGCACCGCTACTATAAGTCTTAATCGCTTTTTGGATACGTTGATTAATTTCGTTGCTCACGGCTGCCCAATCTTGCTCAGATGCTGTATCTTGAACATTTTTAGTATCTGATGACTGTACTATTTGGCTGTCACGAGTTGTTGGTAATTGAGGGAGTTGTTCTTCTATAGACTGAAGCAATGTAGTTGCTTGATAGGCGATCGCCTCTAATTGATTAGGCTGTTCACTTAAACGAATAAGATCATAAAATTGTTGATTAATATCCGCAGAAATACTAGCTGATCTATTTTGTCTAATAGACATTTCCATTTCAGAATTTTTAAAGCCATCATATTGCGCTTTTTGGAAAAGTGTTTTAGCCGTAGCCAGATCATTTTTTTGATAACTGCTAATTGCATCAGCAATCAGATCATCAATAGTTTTAAAACTTTGTTGCCAGTAAGGAGCAATTTCTTGATTATCATAAGCACCATGTTGACCTTCAGCATTTAATTGATGACCAGCATTCAAAGCGGGTAATACTTCATCAAGATCAGCTTTCAAACCATTTATTTTTGTCTGAACCTCATCTAGTGATTTACCTTCACCAATCATTTTCCGAATTTCTCCGAAAGTTGCTTCCATTTGATAACTTTTTTGTGCAGAGAAATTGATGCGAATTGGACCTTCTAGATTTTCAAAAACTTCAAAATAAGCCATTTGAACCTCAGTTCTGGCTTCATCAATATTTTGTTGCTGATATAAATTGGCTGTTTTATCTAGACGCCCTTTAATATCATCAACAAAACTGTTGAAATTGTCAGCAAAGGCTGTATTGATAAAGAAAGAAAATAGTAGAAGAATTAAAGAACGGTAGAAATTCATATACCATGTACCTTAAATTGAATAAGATTGATTATCATCTCAGTGCATTATGCACCTATTATTGTATAAATCAAGATAGAGTTCCTATTAATATGATATAAAACAAAAAATAGCTAAAAAATATTATTTTCTTGATTAGAATATAAATAATTAAATGAATTAAATTAGATATTTAGCATAATTATGTGGGCTAGATCACAAAATAAGAAACTGATAATTGAAGGGGTAATAAATATTGATTATGCTAACCAGCAATAAAAATAAGTGCTATAGCAATAGCCTAATATTTTGCTTTCCGAGTAGTGCCTTTCCTAAGGCACTTTTTTTTGTCTAAAATATGATGAATTTATTAAACAATAAAAAACCGCACTTAAAAAGTGCGGTTTTATTTTAGAAAATTTTATTAAGCCATTAGCATTGAGTGGCTTGAATCGCTGTTAGTGCGATGGTATATACGATGTCGTCAACTAATGCACCACGAGAAAGGTCATTAACAGGCTTACGCATACCTTGCAACATTGGACCAATTGAAACCAAATCAGCTGAACGCTGAACAGCTTTATATGTCGTATTACCTGTATTTAAGTCTGGGAATACAAACACTGTAGCTTTCCCTGCAACTTTAGAGTTTGGTGCTTTAGAACGTGCAACATCTTCCATAACAGCTGCATCGTATTGTAATGGGCCATCGATCAATAGATCTGGTCGTTTTTCTTGTGCTATACGAGTTGCTTCTTTCACTTTTTCTACGTCTGCACCTGAGCCAGATGTACCAGTAGAATAAGAAATCATTGCTACACGCGGTTCAATACCAAATGATTTAGCAGATTCTGCAGATTGAATAGCAATTTCTGCTAATTGTTCTGCATTTGGATCTGGATTTACTGCACAGTCACCATAAACTAAGACTTGATCAGGTAGCAACATAAAGAAAATAGAAGAGATAATTGAGCTACCTGGAGCTGTTTTAATGATTTGCATTGGTGGACGAATTGTATTTGCAGTAGTATGAACTGCACCAGAAACCAAACCATCAACTTCATTTGCTTCTAACATCATTGTGCCTAAAACCACGGTATCTTCTAATTGCTCACGAGCTGCTTCTTCAGTCATTCCTTTGGCTTTACGCAATTCAACTAGACGAGCTACGTAGTTTTCACGTACTTCGTTAGGATTGATAACAGTGATTCCTTTACCTAATTGTACTCCTTGCGATTCAGCGACACAACGCACTGAAGCTGGATCGGCTAAAAGTACACATTCAGCAATACCACGTTCAGCACAAAGTACCGCAGCTTTAATGGTGCGAGGTTCATCTCCTTCAGGGAGAACAATACGTTTCTTAGCTGCTCGGGCTAATTCTGTTAATTGATAACGGAAGGCTGGAGGCGATAGACGATGAGCACGTGCTGAAGCTGATGCTAATGAATGGATAAAATCTCCATCAAAATGTTCACTTGTATATTGTTGGATATTCTCAATACGTTCCTTATCATCAACAGGTACTTCAAGATCAAAATTTTGTAAGCTTAATGCAGTTTGCCATGTGTTACCTTCAATACGGAATACTGGTAACTTAGTATTTTCAAATACTGGATTACATAATTTTTTGACTTGAGAATCTAGTTTATAACCACCCGTTAATAAGATACCGCCTAGTTCGATACCTGAGGTTGCAGCGAGTGCGGCAGCAGTTAATACTTCAGGACGATCCGCAGAAACAACTAAGAGACTACCTGCCTTAAAGTGTTCTAACATATTAGGCAATGTTCTTGCACAGAAAGTAATTGAACGAATACGGCGGTTCATATCTCCTTCGTTAAGGATAGATGCACCTAAGTGTTTCACTAAGTCAATTGCACGACTAGCAATGAGTTCTGGCGCCCATGGGATAATCGCTAGAATTTTAATTGGACTATTTTCAAATAAATTATAGACTTCCTTCACTTTATTTTGGCTGTGTTGGAATGAATCAAAAATTTCAGTTAAATCAGGGCGAGTGCGACCAGTTTCATCAACAGGAGCATTAAATTTGTTAATCACAACACCTAATAAGTTAGGGTTGTTTTTACCACCAAACGCAGCAGTTGCTGTTTCAATACGCTCTTTTAATTGTGTTGGGGTGGTTGCACCAGGTGAAGCAACTAAAATAATTTCAGCATCTAATGCTTGAGCAATTTCGTAATTTACCGTATTGGCATAAGTATTTTTACGAGTTGGCACTAAACCTTCAACAATAACAATATCATTGTTTTTATTAACTTTTTGATATTGAGCGACAATTTTTTCCAATAGAACATCAGTCTGGTTTTGACCAATTAAAATTTCAGCTTCACTAAGCATGACCGGTTCACTTGTTTCAATGGTTGCACTGTTACGAACGATTGAAGTTGTACGGTCAAGAGTATCTTCACCAGAGCGAGGTTGTGAAATAGGTTTCATAAAACCAATTTTTGTTCCTTTTTGTTCTAAAGAACGAATAAGACCAAGGCTAACGCTAGTTAGTCCTACGCCTGCACTGATTGGAACAAGAATAATAGTACGTGACATAATAAACCTTAGAATGTTAATTGTTGAAAAAAGAAACTGCCGATTTATTCGGCAGTTTATTATTTAATTAATCTTTAATACAAAGACGTGCGGTATCTTGAGCGATAACCAATTCTTCGTTTGTTGGAATTACCATGGCTTGGAATGCAGAATCATCTGTTGTGATTATGCCTTCATGGCCGAAACGAGCGGCTAAGTTACGTTCATTATCAAGTTTGATACCAAATAATTTTAAGTGTGCTAAAGCTAATTCACGCACATGAGCAGAATTTTCACCAATACCACCAGTGAATGCAATAGCATCTAAGTGATCATCACCTAAAACAGCCATATAAGCACCGATATATTTTGCTAAACGATAGCTATATACTTCTAATGCACGTTTTGCTTCAGGTTTAGAAGCATCATCATAATTATCTTCAGCATAACGGCAGTCACTGGTTACTTCAGTTAAACCTAAAAGCCCTGATTTTTTCACGAGGACTTCTTCAGCTTGTTCAATTGTCATACCTAAGTTTTTGCATAGGAAGAACACTACTGCTGGATCGATATCACCAGAACGAGTACCCATTACTAAGCCTTCTAATGGAGTTAACCCCATTGATGTATCAATACATTTTCCATGACGAACAACAGAGACAGAACCACCGTTACCTAAGTGACAAATAATAGCATTCACTTGGTCTACTGGTTTGTTGACACGTTTAGCAACTTCCGAGGTGATAAATAGATGACTTGTACCATGTGCACCATAACGACGAATACCGTGTTCTTTATATAAGCTATAAGGAATAGCGTATAAATATGCTTCTTCAGGCATAGTTTGGTGGAATGCTGTATCAAAAACCACCACATTTTTATCTTTTAAATGAGGGAAAATTTTGAATGCTTCTTTAATACCAATTAAGTGAGCAGGGTTATGAAGTGGAGCAAATTGAATAGCATCTTCAATACCTTTCACTACTTCATCTGTTACAACAACAGAAGAAGTGAATTTTTCACCGCCGTGTACAATACGGTGACCGATTGCAACAATCCCTTCTTTTAAAGTCGGGTCTAATGGGAAAATATGATTTACGATGAAGTTTAATGCTTCACTATGAGCAGCACCTTTACCTAAGTCAGCATTGCCTTTTTCTCCATGGAGTTTCCATTTTATACGAGCATCATCTAGGAAAAATGCTTCAGCAAGACCAGACAATTTTTCTTCACCAGTTTTAGGATCTAACACAGAGAATTTTAATGAAGAACTACCGCAGTTAAGGATAAGAACTAATTTTTGAGACATAAATAACCTATCATATTGTGGGTTTCAGATTTAAAAGGATATTCGCTCATAGAAGAACGAACACTCATATATCTTAATGATAATAGCGAGTAGGATACACTTTTTGAAGCATAAAATAAATTATGAAGCGTCTAAAAAAACGATTTAAGTCAAAATAATTCAATTTTTAATTAATTATTATACAATATAGGAATGAGTTATTTTGTTAAGGATAAATATGATATGGGCTTTTTTTCTACGTTATCTCAAGGACAGACTTACTTGAAAACTTGGCCATTAGTGCCTAAATTATCAATTATTTTTCCTGAAAATCGGATTATTAAAGCCACTCAATTTGCACAAAAGGCGATGCCATTCGTTGCCGTGTTCTCTATTGTTTGGCAACAGTTTTATGCAAAACATGATCATTTTTCATTAGCGATAGCTGTAATATCTGCAATCGTAGCTTTGTGTATTCCTATACAAGGCTTATATTGGCTAGGTAAACGTGCTGTAACTAAGCTTCCTCCACAAAGTGCGGTCAAATTTTTTGAAATTTCTAATCAATTTAATAAAGAAAATATGACAACGTCACAAATAACTTCTCCAACGTATCAAGATTTAGCTAATTTATTAGCTAAAATTGATAAATCCAAAAATACAGCATTCTGGGATACACTTTAGTATTGATAGAGCGTTTAACCATAAATGGCTGTTTAGCTTAAGATAGAACAATGGTATAGTATACATTTGGTGGTCATTTTATGACTGGGTAAATAAAATTTAACTTACGCAAACGTTTTCTTTTTTGTAAAATTCGGTAGAATAGCACAGAAAAAATAGACGTATTGTTTTTTAGAGAATTATTAATGATTGATTATATTATCATCGGTATTATCCTTTTTTCGATCGTCGTGAGCCTATTACGTGGCTTTGTCCGAGAAGTAATGTCACTTGCCAGCTGGGTAGTTGCATTTATTATCGCAAGTCAGTTTTATCCTTATTTGGCAAATTTATTAACTCAAATTGAATCAGAATATATCCGTAATGGAGCGGCCATTGGTATTTTGTTTATTCTGAGCTTAATTGTGGGAGCCGTTATCAATTATGTGGTAGGGCAACTTGTTGATAAAACAGGATTAAGTGGCACAGATCGCGTATTAGGTGCGTGTTTTGGTTTTTTACGTGGCGTATTAATTGTCGCAGCATTGTTATTTTTCGTTGATACCTTCACCAATTTAGACCAAAGTGAGTTATGGAAAGAATCGAAAATGATTCCACATTTTGGCTTTATTGTTGAGTGGTTCTTCGAACAGTTGCAAGCAAACTCAAGTTTCTTAAACTCAACCCTAGGTAAATAAGAGGATAGCACTAATGTGTGGTATTGTTGGAATAGTAAGTCAAACCCCTGTTAATGAAAAAATTTATGCTGCATTGATCTTATTGCAGCATAGAGGACAAGATGCTGCGGGGATTGTTACTGTAGATGATGAAAACCGTTTTCGTTTACGTAAATCAAATGGTTTGGTCAGCGATGTATTTCAACAAGTCCATATGTTACGTTTGCAAGGTCATGCTGGAATTGGTCATGTTCGTTATCCTACAGCAGGAGATTCAAGTGTTTCGGAAGCTCAGCCATTTTATGTTAATTCTCCTTATGGTTTAACGCTTGTTCACAATGGTAATCTGACAAACGCTTCGGACTTAAAAGAAAAGCTTTTTCATATTGCTCGTCGTCATGTGAATACTAATTCTGATTCTGAATTACTATTAAACATCTTAGCTAATCACCTTGATGATACTAAAAAGTATCAATTAGAACCCCAAGATATTTTTAATGCAATACGAGCGACTAATCAAGATATTCGAGGTGCTTATGCCTGTATTGCTATGATTATTGATCATGGTATGGTGGCTTTTCGCGACCCTAATGGTATTCGTCCTTTAGTGTTAGGAAAACATGAGGAAAATGGCGTAACAGAATATATGTTTGCATCTGAAACCGTAGCCTTGGATGTAGCAGGATTTGAATTTGTAAGAGATGTAAAACCTGGTGAAGCAATTTATGTAACCTTTGATGGTAAACTTTATTCGGAACAATGTGCTGAACATGCCAAATTAAATCCATGTATTTTTGAATATGTCTATTTTGCACGTCCAGACTCAATAATAGATGGCGTTTCTGTTTATGCAGCTCGTGTACATATGGGAGAGCGTTTAGGCCATAAGATTGCTCGTGAATGGAAGGATGAGGTGGATAATATTGATGTAGTTATTCCTATTCCTGAAACATCAACAGATATTGCTCTACAAATTGCTAATGTATTGAATAAACCTTATCGTCAGGGATTTGTGAAAAACCGTTATGTCGGCCGTACTTTTATTATGCCTGGACAAGCACAGCGAATAAGCTCTGTTCGTCGTAAATTAAATACGATTGCTTCGGAATTTAAAGGTAAAAATGTTTTATTAGTAGATGATTCTATAGTTCGGGGAACAACCTCTGAACAAATTGTTAATATGGCACGTGCAGCAGGTGCGAAAAAAATCTATTTTGCTTCTGCGGCACCAGAAATTCGTTATCCAAATGTGTATGGTATTGATATGCCAAGCAAGCACGAGTTGATTGCTTATGGTCGTTCTGTTGAGGAAGTGGCAAAGCTAATAAATGTGGATAAGCTTGTTTTCCAAAATTTAGATGATTTAGTGAAATCAGTTCAACAAGAAAATCCTAATATTAAAGCTTTTGATTGTTCTGTCTTTACAGGACAATATATTACAGGGGATATTAATGATGAATACCTTGATAATATTGATAAACAACGTAATGATAAAGCAAAGAAAAAACGTGAAACTAATGCTGCATACTTAGAGATTCATAACGAAAATTAAATTTTATCTATTAAATGCATTTTCGAAAGCGATCATATGATTAGATATGATCGCTTTTTTTATAAAATGAATTTTTGTTAAAATATCATTATAGCTTCTGTTTAATAAGATGAATAACCTAACGTTGAATTAAATAACGCAATGTTGTGCCATCTTGTTCAACGCTTAATAATGTATAGCCATGATTTTTACTGTCAACAGGGATATTATTAATAGATTGAGCACAATCGCTGAGTAGTTCTAGAATTTCACCTTGTTTTAATTCAGGCATCGTTTCTAACATGGCAATTGCAGGATAGGGACAAGGTTCACCTAAGGTATCCAATGTATAATCTGGTGTGATATCTTTCGGATCTTTGTCTAATTTTTGAATGATAGTGAATGTCATTGTGTTTTCCTTATTTATTTAAATTTAACAGCTGATTTAAGCTAAGTTTGTTTTAGTGATAATTTTAGCTTTTGCTTTGGCTAAAAAATATTTTTCCCACCACACTACAGCAATAAGGCAAATTATTAATAGTCCATAATTAATCAATAACCCACCTACTGAGCCAAAAGTTTTTAATAAATTGAGTTTTTCATAATTTAATACGAGTACAGGTGCGAGATCATCCCAAAGGTAAGCAAGTAGGGTAGATCCTGCCACATTTCCCACGCCAACCCACATAAAGTGAACTTGTCCCTCCATTGAACGATACATCCAGCCAGTTTCACATCCCCCAGCTAATACAATGCCAAAACCGAACAATAAACCGCCAATGATTGCATTGGGTCCAGCCCACATAATCTTGGCAGGTACGCCGAGCTGAATATAACTAAATACGCCAATAGTTCCAGCAAGAATGCCAAAGATAATGGCTTTTGCCATATAAGAACGACCAGAGACCCATAAATCACGGAATGCAGAGGTAAAACAAATTTGTGCTCGCTCAATTAACAAGCCGAAGGCGAGTCCACAAAGCATTGCAAAACCGAGTTTTATAGAAGATTGCATGACATACAGTGAAATAAGTAAATAGGCAAAAAAGATTAGCATTCCAATCCAGAAACGCCGTGTCGCCTGTTTAGGATCTTTCTCCTTTAACTCTGCGGCTCCTTTTTTTAGGGTAAGCTTGACACGAAATATCGGTAATAATGTCACTTTTACACCCAAATAAGTACCAACTGCGGTAGCAAGAGTGAAGAACCAGGCATGAACGGAAAATTGAGGAATTCCTGTAAATAATGATGCAAGGTTACATCCCATGGCTAAACGAGCGCCAAAGCCAGCTAATGCGCCACCAATTAATGCTTGCATAATACGTCGCTTATGAGGTTGGTTACGCCATTTTATATTATTTGCCCAAAGAGCAGCAGAAATGCAACCAGCAAACATACCGAGTATCATAACCCCATCAACACGAGTAAACACCGTCCCTTGCATACCAATGATTTTATAGTAGCTCCATTCAGAAACATTGACTCCAAGTAATTGTAGAAGATGACCTCCCCAACGTGTAAATTCACCTGTAACTGCCCAATAAGTACCAGTAATACCAAAATAATAGGCAGAAATTAATCCCGCAGCGGTAACCGCAACGATAGGATTCCAATATTTGATTAAATAATTTTGTTTGAATTGTTGCAAAATCTCTTTCATAAAAATATCCAATAAGAAGAAATTGCAAGAATGGTATAAAATGGGAAGATGTCATGGGACAGTGATTCACTCATTTTCCTATACACAAAACTTGCGATATAACTAAATGAATGTCGAAAATTGACGAAGTGTATTTTACGTAATACTTAGCAGAAAGAAAAGACTTAAAATAAGATAAAAAAATAATGCCTGATAGGCAGACATTATTTTTAAGCTGCAGGTAATTTAATTTCTCGAATCGCCATATTAAGACCATCAATCATGAGAAGTCGCCCACATAAATTTTTTCCGATTTTTAACCGCACTTTTATGGCTTCCAATGCTTGTAATGAGCCTACAACACCAACAATAGGAGAGAGTACGCCTGCTTCTACACAGCTGAGGGCATTGGCTCCAAATAATTGACTCAATGAATGATAAGTTGGAGTATGCGGCTCATAAGTAAATACTGAAATCTGCCCCTCCATGCGAATTGCTGCGCCTGAAACTAAGGGAACTTTAGCTTGCTGGCAACAAGTGTCTAGTTGATTTCTCGTATCTACATTATCGGTACAGTCTAAAACCACATCAAAGTGCGGTATGATTTCAGATAATTTTTCTTCAGATAATAATCCATTAATGGTGCTAATTTCTACATGAGGATTAATTGATTGTAAAGCCATCTTCGCAGATTCTACCTTAGGCATATCAATACGTTCATCTGTATGAAGAACCTGACGTTGCAAATTAGAAAGTGACACGGTATCAAAATCTAATAAGGTCAAATGGCCAACACCCGCGGCGGTAAGATATTGGCTTGCAGAACAGCCTAACCCTCCCAAACCTACAATTAGCATATTGCTATCTTTTAAGCGTTCTTGCCCATCAAAATCAATGGATTTTAATACCAATTGTCGATTGTAACGGAGCTCTTCAGCATGAGTAAGTTCAGTCATAATAAATTAACCTAATAAATGATTGAAAGGCTCAATAGTCACTGTTTCGCCAGCTTCAACATTGCCACGCTCACGTTCAAGCACAATAAAACAATTACTTTTTACAAATGAACCAAAAACATGTGAACCTTGTAATCCGACCGCTTGTACTTCAATTTGCCCTTGAGCATTAACATGATAGAAACCACGTTGAAAATCTAAACGACCTGGTGATTTTTTCAATTTGTTCACTGAGATTGCCATAAGCTGTTGAGGTCGTTTATAGTTTTGAATTCCACTCAATTTGGCAATAACAGGTTGCACCAATTGATAAAAAGTGACTAATGCAGAAACTGGGTTACCAGGTAAACCGCAAAACCAAGCATGAGGCAATTTACCAAAAGCAAAAGGTTTTCCAGGTTTAATCGCTAATTTCCAAAAGTTAATTTGTCCTACTTTTTCTAAAACGGTTTTAGTAAAATCAGCTTCACCAACTGAAACTCCACCACTAGTGATAACAAGATCCGCTTGTTGTTGTGCTTCAATAAAGGCTTTTTCAAATTGTTCTTCATTATCAGGCAGGATACCAAAGTCTAAAATTTCGCAATTTAATTGCTCGAGCATAAGTTTTACTGCAAAACGATTGGTATCATAGATTTGACCTTCGCCAAGTGGTTTTCCAACGGGAACTAATTCATCACCCGTAGAAAGTACAGCAACTTTTAAACGAGGGAATACTTTGACTTCAGGAATACCAAGGGAGGCTAATAATGGCAATGAAACTGTATTTAACACCGCACCGATATTTAAGACCACGTCTCCTTTTTTTACATCTTCGCCTATACGGCGAATATTTTGTCCTAATTTAGGTAATTGAGAAACCGTGATTGAACCATCTTCGTTAACAATGACTTCTTCTTGCATAATCACTGCATCTGTACCCGCTGGAATCATTGCGCCCGTCATAATTCGAATGGCACTTTGGGCTGTCCATTCACCTTCGAATGGAATACCAGCAAATGATTTGCCTGAGATGCTGAGGGTAAGTGATTTTTCTAAATCAGCCAGACGTACTGCATAACCATCCATTGCTGAATTATCAAATGAAGGGACATTGATAGGAGAAATTATCTGTTGAGCACAAATCCGATTTTGAGCTTGTGCTAAAGAGAGCGTTTCAGTATTTTCAAGAGATGGTGATGGAATTGTGGTCATTAATTTATCTAAAGCTTGTTCAAGCGAAATTAAAGCATTCATTTGGGTTAAATCCTGTTTTCAAAAAAATTATTGATAAGTATATAGAAATATTTAAAAAATTGCTAAAAACTTGTGATAGCTCAATGTTTATTCCTAAAAAATATTTTAATATTTTAAAACATAAATAGAAGGGGATGGATCTTATGAGTGCTTTTTTTGTAACAGGAACGGATACAAATGTTGGGAAAACAACAGTAAGCCGTGCAATTATTCAGGCTATGCAAAATGTGGGCATTCAAACCGTTGGATATAAACCCCTTGCGTGTGGGCAAGATGAACCTGTGTATATTGATGCTCAGAATGGGCCACGAGATGATTATGGTAAACGAGATAATCATGATGTTTTAGTATTAATGAATTCTACTCATGAAAAAGTGAGTTATGAAGATATTAATAGCTACACATTTGAGCATACTATGCCAATGTTAACAGAAGATACAAAACGTATTAATATTGAGAAAATTAATGCTGATCTAACACGCTTATCTTCACAATATCAATCAATTTTAGTAGAGGGTACTTTTGGTTGGCTTACACCGATCAATAAACACTATACTTTTGCAGATTGGGCAGTAAAACAAAATATGCCAGTAGTATTAGTTGTCGGGATTAAAGAGGGTTGTATTAATCATGCTTTACTGACAGTGCAATCTATTGAAGCAATGGGCTTGCCGTTGTTAGGTTGGGTTGCGAATCGAATTAACCCAATGTTGGGTCATTATGCGGAGATTATTGATGACTTAAGTCATCGGATTAATGCGCCATTATTAGGTAAAATTCCTTATCTTCATAAACCTGAAACTCAAGAATTAGGACATTATATTACAGATATTGAAAGATTGACGTATATGAAAACGGAATTATTGAAATAAATAAAAGGCTTAAGTAAAAAATAATACTTAAGCCTTTCTTTTGCTATGCCTTCCAAATTACATGAAATTCCCGATCTTGCTCTCGATGAGAAATGAGAAATTTGGCAAAAATATCATCCATTTCATCTTGTTCATTCACTAAGCCGATCCATACTTCAGCGTATTCATCAGGATCAATTAAAACACCAATTTCTTCATCCCAGTTGTCCGCAGTTTCAACAAATTCTACAGCTCCTAGATCTTCAAATTGTAAATTAAATAACATGATATCAGCAGGATCTAAATTCTCAGGTGCCATTTCAAGAAAAATATCATAAGCTATATCAATAGCAGCATCTGGCTGTAATTTCGAAATTTGTTTTGTCATTATCCTTTTCCAATTAAACGGTAATCTTTAGTTGGCACATCATAGCTTAATTTTAGTCAAATAAAAAGCATTCATATTCTGCATATAAAAGCCACTGTCCTGGAATTTTAATGACTTCTGATACTTATTGATAGGAAATAATTTTTCAAAAACTCACCGCACATTGTCACAAATTTGTTGTTAAGAAGCTGTAAATATTCATAGCAGAATGAAAAATATTTTGATAGAATCCAAAGGAAAAACACCAATCTTATTATTCTTGTTTTTCATTAACCCTTTTTTCAATTTTTTTGGAAACATCTAATGGAAAATCAATCATTTCTTCAACATTTTTTTAAATTAAATCAACATAAAACTACCACAAAAACAGAAATCATTGCAGGAATTACTACTTTCTTCACAATGGTTTATATCGTATTTGTTAATCCTTCAGTGCTTGGTGATGCTGGTATGGATAAGCAAGTTGTATTTGTGACTACATGTTTAATTGCAGCCTTTGGTACCATTGCAATGGGGCTATTTAGTAATTTACCTATTGCTTTAGCTCCAGCGATGGGATTGAATGCCTTTTTCGCTTATGTTGTCGTAGGTAAATTAGGTTATTCTTGGGAAGTCGGGATGGGCGCCATTTTTTGGGGTTCAATTGGCTTATTTGTCTTAACCTTATTTCAAATTCGCTATTGGCTAATTTCTTCTATCCCTCTTGCATTGCGTGTTGGTATAGGTGCAGGAATTGGCTTTTTTATTGCGTTAATTGGTTTTAAAAATATGGGATTAGTGGTAGCCAACCCTGCAACGCTCGTTGCGTTAGGTAATTTACATGATCCTAAAGTACTTATGGGAATTTTAGGTTTCTTTATTATTGTGGTATTAGCCGCCCGTAATATTTTCTCTGGTGTATTAGTCTCTATTGTTGTGATTACTGCTTTGGCATTACAGTTTGATGAAAATGTAGTATATCGTGGTTTAGTTTCTATGCCACCAAGCTTAGATGCAGTAGTAGGAAAAGTAGATATTGTTGGTGCGTTAGATACTGCGTTATTAGGGATTATTTTTTCATTTTTATTAGTGAATCTTTTTGACTCATCAGGCACTATGCTTGGGGTAACAGAAAAAGCAGGCATTACTGATGAAAAAGGACTCTTTCCTAAAATGAAACAAGCCTTATATGTGGATAGTGTCAGTGCTGTTATTGGTTCATCAATAGGTACATCTGCCATTAGTACTTATGTGGAAAGTGGATCAGGGGTTTCTGTTGGTGGACGGACAGGTTTAACTGCGGTAGTCGTTGGTGTATTATTTTTATTAACCATTTTTCTTTCACCATTAGCAGGGCTCGTTCCAGCTTATGCAACGGCGGGAGCATTAGTATATGTTGGTATTTTAATGGCATCAAGTTTGATTAAAGTCCAATGGCAAGATCTGACTGAAGCTGCACCCGCATTTATTACTGCTGCGATGATGCCATTTACCTATTCTATTACGGAAGGTATTGCATTTGGTTTCATTAGTTATTGTGTGATGAAAATTGGTACGGGACGGTGGAAAGATGTGAATGCACCAGTATGGGTGGTTTCACTTTTATTCTTACTGAAATTTATTTGGATTGGATAATCCTAAGGCTTTAATATGCAAAAACTTTTATTTATTTTAAATGAATCACCTTATGGTACAGAAAAAGCATTTAACGCATTACGTTTTGCAATCAATTTGATTGAAGAACACCCGAAAGAAGTCGAAGTGAAAGTGTTCTGTTTCTCTGATTCTGTATTATCAGGTTTGGCAGGACAAGCTCCAAATGATGGGTCAAATGTGCAACAAACTTTAGAAGTGTTAACAGGTTTAGGTGCAGAAGTGAAGCTTTGCACAAGTTGTACAAAAGCACGAGGTATCACTCATTTGCCATTAGTAAAAGGTGTAGTATTAGGGACTTTAGATGATGTATCTGAATGGACCTTATGGGCAGATAAAGTGATTAATTTTTAAGACCGTGTTTTGATATTCGGTTGATAAATTTGGTTCAATCTAATAAAATCCCTTATAGAGATTTGATTCGTAAGGGATTTTATCATCTCTGACATCGCAAGAGTATTGGATATTTTGAAATAGTTGTTCAAATAACCTTTCAGATGATGAAAAATAACAATTTTTGATTTTAGTTTCTCAGAATGATGAGATTAAAAAAAGTGGCAAAACCCAAACAGATCGCTTGCTGCCTACATTGTCAGTCAACTCATTTTGTTAAAAATAGCAAAAAATGCGGTCATCAAAAGCATCTCTGCTGCAATTCAAATTGCAAAAAATCATTTGTCGAACAGACAGGAACAATTATGTATGGTTCTCAAAAAACATTGCTATTAGGGAAAATACATTCATTGCATGGTTGAAAAATATCTACTGCGCAAATATGCACAGATTTGCGGTATCACACTACAAACTGCATTTTACTGGCGACACAAAATTCTCGGTGCCTTATAAAAAAGTGGAATTGCTGAATTTTATTCGAATATCTTGTGTTCCATTAAATAAGCATAGGTTTATTAACTTCCTGTTGTTCCTGTTTAACTAGAGTTTTTACGAAAGGCGTAATTATGGCAAGCACAGCACAGCACAGCACAGCACAGCACAGCACAATTGTACACTAAATCTCAATAGTTCCTCAATAAAACAAGGGGTAATGCAATGAGTAACATTACCCAAGAAATCTTGTTTTCATCAAACACACAGCCTGAAAGCCAAGCTCCGCGCGAAAACGAACGGCTGGCATTCTTAAAACAGCATTTCCCCAACTGCTTTGACAAACATGGCGCATTCCTGCCTGAAAAAATGGCGGAAGAATTGCACGCAAAAGGCGTTACCACTCAAAAAGAAGGTTACAGCTTAAATTGGCTGGGTAAGTCCTATGCCAAAGTGTTGAGAGACACGCCGCCTGAAACTTTGCTGGCTGAAAATATTGAACACAATCAAAAGACTGAAAATACCAACAGCGAAAACCAGCTGATTAAAGGCGACAATTTGGGAGTGTTGAAACACCTGAAAAACGCCTACAAAAACGCCGTCAAAATGATTTACATTGACCCACCGTATAACACTGGTTCGGAGGTTTTGTCTATCAAGATGACCGCAAATTTACGCCTGAAACTTTGGCGCAATTGGGCGGTATGGAGATTGGAGACGCCAAACGTGTGCTGGAATTTACCGCGAAAAAATCCAATTCCCACAGCGCGTGGCTGACGTTTATGTATCCGCGTTTGTATATTGCGCGTGAATTGTTGCGCGATGATGGCGTGATTTTTATCAGCATTGATGACAATGAACAGGCGCAATTAAAGATTTTGTGTGATGAAGTGTTTGGGGAAGAGAATTTTGTTGGCAGTTTTATTTGGAACAATAAATATACCGTTTCCAATGATACGGACATTTCATATCAACATGAACACATTCTGTGTTATTCAAAAAGTAGAACGATTTTCTCTCTAAATTTATTAGAAAGAACAGAAAAATAGAATAAAGATTATAAAAATCGTGATAATGACCCGAAAGGTGCTTGGAAAGCAACTCCAATTCATGCACGAAGTGGAACTGAAAATGGAATTTATACTATTGAATTTTCAAATGGAATAACATGGACAGCTCCAACAGGTCGCTATCCAAGATATTCAAAAGCTCGATTGCAAGAATTATATGAAGAAGGAGCTTTATATTTTAATAAGAATGGAGGAGTAGACAAAAAAACATATCTTAGCGAAGTTCGCAATGGTGTAACTTGCGGAACGTTATGGGGATATGAAGAAGTTGGGCATTCACATGGAAATAATGAAGAAGTTGCCGATTTGTTAGGAAAAGGAATTTTTAATGACCCTAAAGGAATTACTTTATTAAAAAGAATTTTACAATTAGCTACTTCATCTACCGATAATCATTTGGTTTTAGATTTTTTTTCAGGTTCTGGCACAACCGCCCACGCCGTGATGGATATGAATAAAAATGACAAAGGAAATCGCCGTTTTATTTGTATTCAAATTCCAGAAAAACCTAAAGTAGAAGCTATCAAAGCTGGCTATCAAACCATTTTTGGCATTACCAAAGCAAGAATTGAATTAGCCGCCGCCAAAATCAAAACGGAAAACCCTGATTATTCAGGCGATTTGGGCTTTAAAATTTTCCAAACCGAACTGAATTTTCAGACTGCATTGGATACGGATTTTAACCCGACACAGCCTGAATTACCCTATACGCAAAACGCTATGTTGAGCGATGAACAATTACACACGCTTTTCACCACTTGGCGTGTCTATGACGGATCACGGCTGCCTGAAAAGGTACAAACCATTGATTTGGCAGGCTATACGGCGTATTACTGCCGTCAGCATTTGTATTTGTTGGCGAGCGGTTTTTCGTCCGAATGCGTTAAAGCTTTGATTGAAAAATTGGATAACGACAAGGATTTTATCCCCGAACGCATTGTGTTATTTAGCCAAAATATGGAAAGCGCAATGCAAAAAGAATTGGCACAAGCAGTGAAAACCTATGCCAATAAAAAAGGGTTAAGCAATTTAAGCGTGTTGGTGAGGGTGTAAATGGCTGGTTTTACTTACGAAAAAAATTTACCGCACCAAGAAAAGGCGATTGAGTCGGTTTTGAGCCTGTTTGACTGCGTGCATTTAAAACAGGGCAGCCGTGATGAAAACCCCGAAATCGTGTTTTCAGGCAGCCTGAAAGCCGATAATTTACGCCAAATTCAGCAGTTTAACAGCGTAGATGATGTGCCGCTTTCAGGCAGCAATGTGCTTGATATTGCAATGGAAACAGGCACGGGCAAAACCTACACTTACACCAAAACGATGTTTGAACTCAACCGCACTTTGGGCGTGTTTAAGTTTATTGTGGTTGTGCCGACCCTTTCCATTAAGGCTGGCACAAAAAACTTCCTAGAAAGCACCGCACTTGCCGAGCATTTTCGCAAGGATTTTGCCGGGCGTTATTGCGAAAAAGAAATTAAGTTGTATGTGGTGGAAAGCCAAAAAGCCAAGGCAAAAAAAGCCTTTATGCCAGCGGAAATCGTGCGTTTTGTGGAAACTGACGACAAGCAAAAAATCCATATTTTGCTGATTAATGCTGGAATGATTAATTCCGACACGATGGCTGGCAAGGATAAAGGCAATGACGGCAGTCGCTTGATTAAGGATAAATACGCCGTGCCGTTTGAGGCACTAGCGGCGGTTAAGCCCTTTGTGATTGTGGACGAGCCGCATAAATTCCCCAAAGACAAAAAAACTTGGGAAAATTTGTTGAAATTCAATGCCCAATTTATTTTGCGTTATGGTGCGACGTTTAATAATCAATTTGAAAATTTGCTGTATCGCCTAACCGCGATTGACGCGTTTAATGATGATTTGGTCAAAGGCATTCGCGCCTTTACCGAACAGATTGACGGCGACAATGGCGAACGGATTAAATTGCTGGATTTAGACGGCAAAGAAGCGACTTTTGTTTTAAATAAACAAGAATTTAAATTAAGCAAAGGCGATAATTTAAGCTGTGTTCATCAGGCAATTGACGATTTGTTTGTGGCAGAAATGAACAAAACCACGCTGGTATTAAGTAATGGCGTGGAGTTGAAAAAAGGCGATGGCATTAACCCTTATTCTTACAGCGATACCGTGCGCGACAAAATGATGCGCCAAGCGGTACGGCAGCATTTTGCGCTGGAAAAACAATTACTCACACGCAGCGGCGGACGGATTAAACCGCTGACCTTGTTTTTTATTGACGATATTGCAGGTTATCGTGATGAAAAAAGCCAACTTTCAGGCTGCCTGAAAAACGAAAGCAATGATTTTTTGCGCCAGTATTGGCAAAGGGCGTTAAAGGACATTGCCCAAACCCACGGCGGTTATTTTTCCCAAGACAACAGCGACAAAGACGACAAAATCGAGCAGGAAGTGAATGAAATTCTGCACGATAAAGAAAAATTGCTGTCGCTGGATAATCCGCGCCGTTTTGTGTTTTCCAAATGGACGTTGCGCGAAGGTTGGGATAATCCGAATGTGTTTCAGATTTGCAAATTGCGTTCCAGCGGCAGCGAAACCAGTAAATTGCAGGAAGTAGGGCGCGACTTGCGTTTGCCTGTGAACGAATATATGGCAAGGGTCAAAGACCATCAATTTTTCTTAAACTATTTTGTGGACAGCAACGAAAGCGATTTTGTGGAAAAATTGACCGCCGAAGTCAATAGTGCGGTGGCAAAACCGATGGTTTTTGCCGCATTAAACGATGAATTGATTGAAAAAATCTTGGCAGCCTATCCCAATGAAAGCAAGAAAAGCATACGCCATAAATTGGCGGATTTGACTGATGACAATGATTTTTTTGTGGAAAAGGGTTTTGCCGAAACCAAAAAAATGTTTCCCAAAGCGTTTGAAGTTTCAGGCAGCCTGAAAAACGGCAAAATTACCCGTTCGGGCGATAAAACCAGCAAAGTCAAAATGCGCGTGGGCAAATACGATGAACTCAAAGCCTTGTGGGAAACGATTAACCAAAAAGCCTTGTTGCAATACAAAATCAAAGATGAAGCGGCATTTTTGGCATTATTCACGCAATACCTGCGCGACAATGCCAACAAATTCACACCAACAGGCATACGCACGGTGCAAAGCGAAATCAAGGTCAGCAAAGGTTTATTAAGTGTGGTCAAAAATGACAGTGTTTTTGATGACAGCTTTGAGCCGATTAACACGATGAATTACCGTAAAGTTTTTAATTATGTTTAAACCATATTGATAGTTAAAAAGCCTATATTCCAAAGAATATAGGCTTTTTATGTGTAAAAGTGCGGTTAGATTTTTAAGAATTTTTCAAATTAATAGGATTTTTGCTAAAATGAATATTATATGTAGCTAAAATATTTATTCATATGACGAAAGAATTTTTTCCACTCAATCCTATTTCAACACCTTTAAACTCCATTGTTTTAATTGAGGCTTCTGCGGGTACGGGTAAAACCTTTACGATGGTTTCGCTATATCTGCGTTTGTTACTGCAAATAGGGGAAAATTGTTTTAATAAGCCTTTATCGGTGGAAGAAATTTTAGTTGTCACCTTTACAGAGGCTGCAACGCAAGAGTTGCGTGAACGTATTCGTAATCGAATTCATTTAGCTAAACAACAGTTTGAACAATATTCAGAGAATCAAGACAAAGCTATATTTATTAAAACTGATAATGAATTTATTGTAGATGTTGTTGAACAGTTAGATTTAAAAGCAACAATTCAGCGTTTAAAGATCGCCGAGCAAAATATGGATTTAGCTGCGATTTATACTATTCATGGTTTTTGCCGTCGAATGTTAATGCAATATGCGTTTAATTCTGGTATTCACTTTAATCTTGAATTAGTCACTGATGAATCAGCGTTGCTAACTCGTCTTACTAATGAACTGTGGAGAGAACATTTTTATCCTTTATCTTTTGAAGCAACTAATTACATTTATCATCATTTAGGGACGCCAGCAGAACTATTAAAGAAAATTCAGAAATTTGTTACTAATGATGAAATAGGTATTGATATAGTCGATCCTAAATTATTAGCTTTAAATTTTGAGGATTTTATTCATCAATATATTGAAAAGGATATTCATGAATTAAATGCATTAAAAGCCACTTGGTTAGCACATGAAGAAGAAATTATTCGATTAATTGATGAAGCAAAAGATAAAAAATTAATTAAAGGTGCTTCTTTTAAATCTAATCATTTACCTGGGCGTTTTCAAGCTATTCGAGAATGGGCAAATAATCCTACGGATCTATCTATACCCGAAGCGCTGTCTAAATATTTTAATCAATCAGCTATGGATAGTTATCTTACTAAAGATCAACCTGTTTCACATGCTGTGTTTGAATCAGCAGATAAAGTGGTTATTAAATATCAAAATCATCCATTATATGTTCAGGTGTTTTATTATCATTATATTCAATGGATTAAAACCCAACTTAAAGATTATAAACTTAATCATCAAGAGAAGAGTTTTGACGATTTATTGCGTTTATTAAAAGAAGCATTGACTTCAACTCATGGAGAAAAATTAGCCCAACTTATTAGACAGCAATATCCTTTTGCTATGATCGATGAATTTCAGGATACGGATAGCCAGCAATATAAAATTTTCTCGACAATTTATATTGCGCCTCAAAATGCTAATACGGGGTTTGTGATGATTGGCGATCCTAAACAGGCGATTTATCAATTTCGTGGTGCGGATATTTTCACTTATCTTAAAGCCGCAGAACAAGCTAAACAACGTTTTACCTTAAATAAAAATTATCGTTCAGAAGAAAATCTTCTTCATTCAGTTAATCAAATTTTTGATTTTACTAATACACAACCTTTCTTATATCAAAATATTGATTTCTTAGCTGTAGGTGCAGGTAAACCACAAGGGCGTTTTGAAGTAAATGGAAATACAGAAGCTCCGTTAGGTTTTTATTTAGGTGATAATCCTTCTAATGAACAACTTGCAGAAGTTTGTGCAAAAACTATTTCTCAATGGCTTATGGGGGCGTTACAAAATAAAACGGGGTTTCGTACAGATAAGGGACTAGAGGCACTTAGACCTAAAGATATTGCGGTTTTAGTCCGTAACGGTTATGAAGCTGGATTAGTCAAAAATGCGCTGCAGGCATTTAACATTTCCTCGGTATATTTATCTGATCGAAGTAATGTATTTGATTGTGATGAAGCAAAAGAATTGCTATTGATTTTAGAAGCTTGTTTAAATCCGTTTAGTGAACGCAACGTATTAAATGCTATCGCCACTTCAGTATTTTGTTTAACAAGTGCAGAAATTCAGCATTTAAAACAAAATGAAAATGATTGGGAACAATGGATTAATCGTTTTTTGAATTATCAACGAACATGGCGACATCAAGGTGTTTTAGCAATGTTGCATCAATTATTCTTAGCTGAGCAAATTCCACAAAAATTGATTAATATGGCTAATGGTGAACGTCGTGTAACCGATTTACTTCATTTAGCTGAATTATTACAAGAGGCTACAGCATTAAATGAAAGTGATTCAGCGTTATTACGTTGGTTTGAACGTCAGATTCGTGGTGAAAATCGTCAAGATGAACAGGCACTTCGTTTAGAAAGTGAGCAAGATTTAGTAAAAATTGTCACTATCCATAAATCAAAGGGGCTTGAATATTCTATAGTATGGTTACCTTTTATTGGCGCTAAAGCAAAGGGGAATAATAGCACCATTGCGACTTATTATAATGAAGAAAAGCAATCCGTCCTATGGGATATGGAAAAACAACACAATGATGCGGTGATTAAAGAAAGTTATGCTGAAGAAATGCGCTTACTCTATGTGGCATTAACGAGAGCGAAATATCATTTATCGATAGGTTTAGCTAACGAGTTTTCTGCTCAGTGGAATGCATTGTTATATGCCTTATCAGAAGGTGAAATTGGTTTAGATGCGCCTAAACAAAAATATTGTACAACTGACTTATTAGATCATTTAGTAGAAAAAGTGAATCAAGAAAATATTGCACGCTATAACATAGATGAAGTGCAAGGCGAAATGTATTCACCAGAGAAGCCAGCCAAACAATATCAAGCTAAAATTTCCCATGGCAATATTGAACGAGATTGGGGAGTAAATAGTTTCAGTTCATTAAAACGTATGAATGACTTATCTCATGCCAAAAATAAACCTACTGAATTATTAACTCTTGAAAGTGCGGTAGGATTTTCAGAAATTTTAGATAGTGCAAAAGATGTCGATTCAGAACTCTCTATGGATTTTATCGAAAATAATGTTGAGTTAAATGACAACGTCACAGATTATCCTGTAGGCTATTCACCCTTTGATTTTCCACGTGGTATGGCGGTGGGAACGGCACTGCATTATTTCTTCGAAAAGCAAGATTTTAGCAAACCACTAGATGATGTCTTGATTGATAGATTATTGGAAATAGTGCAATTAGAGAAATCCTGGAAAGAACCTCTTATTCAGTGGATGAACCAATTGTTAACCACGCCATTATTACAGGCTAACAGTTTTAGTTTATCTAATCTCAATCTAAAGGATTGTGTAAAAGAAATGCAATTCTATTTAAAAATTGAAAATACTTTAGATGTAAAAGCGTTTAATCAGATAATTGCACAATATCATTCTATTCAATCAGAATATTATGAGTTTGAGCAAATTAAAGGAATGTTAAAAGGATTTATCGATTTAGCATTCCGCCATAATGGTCAATATTATGTGCTTGACTATAAATCCAATTTTTTGGGTAATCATTTGAATTGTTACGCAAAAGAACATTTATCTCATGCGATAAAGCAAGAACATTATGATTTGCAATATTTATTGTACAGTGTGGCAATGCACCGTTATTTAAAACAACGTTTGCCAAACTATAATTATGATCGGGATTTTGGTGGTATATTGTATTGTTTTGTTCGTGGCATGAATGGTAAAAATGCAAACTATGGAGTGTATTTTGATAAACCTCAGCGTGCACTGATTGAATGTTTAGATAAGCTATTTTAAGGTTATTCTATGTTAGATATTTTATTTCAATTAAAACAGAACAAGATTATTAGCCAAGGAGATTATTACTTTGCCAAGATGATTGCAGATAAACAAAATGCAAGCTCTGAGGTAGAAAAAAATCTTGCGATATTATTAGCGGCACTTTGTAATTACAGTCATCAACAAGGAAATACTTGTCTATTTTTAGATGAGACTCTAAAACATAATTTATTTAATTTACATCAATCAGAATTTAAGGATATTTTACATAAAATTGATGATAAAATTGAGCATTTATCTGTATCTGAATGGCAAACTAAATTACAACGTCACAATGCTTTCACTTCAGAGCCATTAACCTCTATTTCACCTTTAGTCTTTCAATTTAATGCATTATATTTCTATCGAGTTTGGCAAGATGAATATCGAGTTGCAGAGTATCTCAAAAGTGCGGTCATAAATAGCAAAATTTTATCGGATAAATTGGCAAATAATGAAGTTAGGTCGATTATTGAAGAAAATGCTGATTCTAATCAAGGGCAAAAAATTGCTATTGCTACCGCTCTTCGTCAGCAATTCTGTTTGATTTCAGGTGGTCCAGGCACAGGGAAAACTTATACTGTGGCACGTTTGCTGGTGGCACTTCAATCCTTAAACCAAGGAAAATTATTAATTAAATTGGCAGCACCTACAGGAAAGGCGGCCGCTCGTTTAACCGAAAGTATTGAAAATGCCTTAGGAAGTATGGTGCTCCCCGAACAATTGCGAAGTAGTATTCCCACAGAGGCGATGACTATTCATCGTTTATTAGGTGGCCGTCATTTTAAATACCATGCACAAAATCCCTTACCTGTAGATTTGTTAATTGTGGATGAAGCATCGATGGTCGATCTCTCCTTGATGTCTAGTTTATTGCAAGCGTTACCTAAACAAGCCAGACTGATTTTATTAGGTGATAAAGATCAATTAGCTTCTGTAGAGGCGGGAGCAATTTTGGGGGAATTAGGTCAGTTTTTAAATCAAGGTTATAGCTCAGAACATATTCAATATTTAAATGTTGTGACAGATGCTCAATTAGTCGATAACCATACTGAGGGCAATGAGATTAGGGATTATTTATGTTATTTAACGGAGAGTCGTCGTTTTACCAATAAATCTGCTATTGGTATTTTAGCGAATTCAGTCAATCAACGTAAAGCAGCAGAAAGTCTTGCATTGTTTGAACAGTACGAACAAATTGAATTTATCAATTTAGAACATGATTCAGAACATAAACGTAAACTATCGGTTTTTAATGTTATGAACAAAGCTATAGAAGAATATGCTTTGTATTTACGGGAAATTGAAACTCGATCAGCAAAATTAACAGAATTGACAGAAGCTGATATAGAAAAAATTTTTGCACAGTTCAGAAAAGTACGTTTCCTAGCGGCTTTACGTATGGGAGATTTAGGAATTGAATCATTAAACGAAATGATTGCTGAACAATTGCGTCGGAAAGGCTTAGTGAACTTTAAATATAGCCGTGAGTGGTACCAAGGTAAACCAGTAATGATTGTGCAAAATGATGCGAATGTCGGGTTATATAATGGAGATATTGGCTTATTTATTCATGGTAAAGTTTGGTTTGAATTAGGTGAGGGTAAATACAAGCACATATTGCCAAGCCGTGTACCTAGCCATGAACCTGCTTATGTAATGACGGTACATAAATCTCAAGGGTCTGAATTTGCTCATACCTATCTTATTTTACCTATGGAATTTAACCCAGTACTCACAAAAGAATTAATTTATACGGCCATTACACGAGCCAAGGAACAGTTTACTGTATTTGCTAGTAAAAATATTTGGCAAATAGCAGTAAAAAATCAAGTAAAAAGACAAAGCGGATTAAGTTATTTACTCGCTAAATAACAAAAAAACGCTTTGTTGATTGAAATGATTAAGCCATTTCTCCCAAATTTAATTGGCTTAGGAATTTAATAAAGGCTTTAACTTTTGCCGCTAAATGACGACGATGAGGATAAACAGCATGTAAATCTAATCGTTGTTGTTTATATTCTGGCAATACTTCAATTAATTCGCCTGATTTAAGTTCTTTTTCAACTAAGAAACGAGGAGAATTGATGATGCCTAAATCATCTTTTGCCATTTGGACTAAAGTTAATCCATTATTACAAATCATTCTTGAACGCATTTTGATACGTTGAACTTTACCATTGTGAGCAAACTCCCAATAAATTTGGTTTCCTATGGCTTTGTAAAGTAAGCAATGATGATGTTCTAAATCTTCTGGCTGTTTTGGAATACCATATTCCGTAAGATATTTAGGGGAGGCAACAAAATGCATGGTGGTTGTAGCAAGCTTTTTGGCTACTAATGTGCTATCCTGTAGTGCGCCTATACGTAATGCAATATCATATCCTTCTGACATTAAATCGACACGGCGATCACTGAATTCTACTTCAACATGTAAATTTGGGTTTGCTTTAATAAAACTAGGTAAAACTGGTGCGATAAAACGAAGTCCAAAATCCATTGGAATAGAAACAACAATATTTCCCTGTAAAGAGGAAGAGAGATCACTGATACTTGAATCAGCTTCTTCTAACTCAACTAAAATAGGATGACAGCGTTGATAATAAACTAAACCTGCTTCAGTAGGTGCAATCTTTCGGGTAGTTCGTTGTAATAGGCGGGTTTTTAACTGTTCTTCTAATTGGGCAACCAATTTACTTGCCATGGCCACTGAAATATTTTCTAATGCGGCTGCTTGAGTAAAACTTTGTGTTTCAATGACTCGACAGAAGACAGAAATTGCATTGAGTTTATCCATTTATTTCACCTTTTATAAAAAAGTTGTTGACCTAGCTATAGAGAGTTGGGCAATATAGCGGCGATATTTGAAATATGTCCAGTAAAACTGATAAATCTCAGCCATACCAATTTTAAAAGCGGGTATCATACTGGATAGATTTCAAATATAAAGCTAATTTACAAAATTAAACAGAATTTTACACCAAACAAAAAAAATCAGGTAAGAGAAATGACAAAATCCTTGGTTATTGTGGAATCGCCAGCCAAAGCGAAAACCATTAATAAATATTTAGGTAACAATTATGTAGTGAAATCTAGCGTGGGGCATATCCGTGATTTACCCACTGCTGGTACGGCTACAGGTGAAAAAAATAAGCCAGTTTCAACCAAAGGATTAAGCACAGAACAAAAACAAGCGATTAAAGCGGAAAAAGAACAAAAAGCCTTGGTAAAACGTATGGGGATTGATCCTTACCATGGTTGGAAGGCTAATTATCAAATTTTACCAGGAAAGGAAAAAGTTGTCGCTGAACTCAAATCATTAGCTAAAAAAGCGGATCATATTTATCTTGCAACCGACTTGGATAGAGAAGGAGAAGCAATTGCTTGGCATTTACGTGAAGTAATAGGTGGTGATGATGATCGTTTTAGTCGAGTAGTGTTTAATGAGATTACTAAAAATGCCATTAAACAAGCCTTTGAAAAACCTGAACATTTAAATTTGGATCGTGTTAATGCTCAACAAACACGTCGTTTCTTAGACCGTGTTGTGGGTTTTATGGTATCTCCATTACTATGGAAAAAAGTCGCTCGAGGTTTATCAGCAGGTCGAGTACAGTCTGTTGCAGTAAAACTCATAGTTGAACGTGAACGAGAAATTAAAGCTTTCCAACCAGAAGAATATTGGGAAGTGGCAGTAGTTACTAAAACGGCTGATAAAGCACAGATTCGTTTAGATGTTACTGATTATAAAGGCAAGAAATTTTCACCTAAGAATGAGAGAGATGCTAAAAGTGCGGTAGATTTTTTAGAAAAATCGGATTATGTAGTTTCAGATTTAGAAACTAAGCCGACTACATCAAAACCAAGAGCGCCTTTTATCACATCAACATTACAACAAACAGCCAGTACCCGTTTAGGCTTTAGTGTGAAGAAAACAATGATGTTAGCTCAACGCTTATATGAGGCAGGCTATATTACTTATATGCGTACGGATTCAACTAATTTAAGCCAAGATGCATTAAATATGACTCGAGCTTACATTGAGGAAAATTTTGGTTCTAAATATCTTCCTGTAAAGCCTAATTTTTATTCAAGTAAAGATAATGCACAAGAAGCTCATGAAGCTATTCGTCCATCAGATGTGAATGTGCATGCAGATCATTTACATGGAATGGAAAAAGATGCTGTACGTTTATATGATTTGATTTGGCGTCAATTACTGGCTTGTCAAATGACAGCGGCACAATATGATAGCTCTACATTAACAGTTACGGCTGGCGATTATACGCTTAAAGCAAAAGGTCGTATTTTACGTTTTGATGGTTGGACAAAAGTATTACCACAAACCACCAAATCACCTGAAGACCAAGAATTACCAGCGGTTGAATTACACCACAAATTAACGTTAAAAGAAGTACAACCTTCTCAACATTTTACTAAACCACCAGCACGTTTTACCGAAGCTGCATTAGTAAAAGAGTTAGAAAAACGTGGTATTGGTCGTCCTTCAACTTATGCAACTATTATTTCAACGATTCAAGACCGCGGTTATGTTTATACCGAAAATCGTCGTTTCTATGCTGAAAAAATGGGCGAAATTGTTACAGATCGTCTAAATCAATCATTCAGTGAATTAATGAGTTATGATTTCACTGCAAGTTTAGAAGATATGTTAGACCAAATCGCTAATGGTCAAAAAAATTGGAAAACAGAATTAAACCAATTCTTTAAAGATTTTTCTAGTCAATTAACTACCGCAGAATTAGATGAACTTGAAGGAGGAATGAAGCCTAATAGTTTGGTGATGACAGATATTAAATGCCCAACTTGTAATCGTCCGATGGCAATTCGTACAGCAAGCACTGGTGTATTTTTAGGTTGTTCAGGTTATGCATTGCCACCTAAAGAGCGTTGTAAAACCACAATTAATTTAATTCCTGAAGCTGAACTATTAAATGTATTAGATGAAGCGTCAGAAACTAAAGCATTAATGGAACGTAAGCGTTGTCCTAAATGTGGTACAGCTATGGATAGTTATGTAATTGATCCTGCTCGTAAAATTCATATTTGCGGTAATAATCCAAATTGTGATGGTTATGTCATTGAACAAGGTTCATTCAAAATTAAAGGTTATGATGGTCCAATTGTTGAATGTGATAAATGCGGTGCGGATATGCACTTAAAACTTGGTCGTTTTGGTAAATATATGGCTTGTACAAATTGTGATAATACCAGAAAAATCTTGAAAAATGGTGAAGTTGCCCCGCCAAAAGAGGAACCAACACATTTCCCAGAATTAAAATGTGAAAAATCAGATGCTTATTTTGTATTACGTGATGGTGCGAGCGGTGTATTTATGTCAGCTCATAACTTCCCTAAATCTCGTGAAACAAGAGCGCCTAAAGTGGCTGAATTAGCGAAATTTAAAGAACGTTTGCCTGAAAAGTTGCGTTATTTAGCTGAAGCACCACAAACAGATCCCGAAGGTAATGAGGCAATTATTCGTTTCAGTCGCAAAGAAAAACGTCAATATGTCACCTCTGAAAAAGATGGTAAAGCAACAAAATGGATTGTAGATTATTTAGATGGTAAATGGATACCACGCAACAAATAATTCATTTTTAATGACAATACTTTTCTTACTAAAGAGTAACTTAATATGCGATTATTTAAGTTACTCTTTTTATTTTGCTATTAATTTTGTGATCTCCGTTGGATTTTCAATATTTGATTGTTGATAATCAATTACATTTTATCGACAATAAGAGCCGTTTAGGAAATAAGGCATACTAAGTCTTATTGAGTAGTAACGTTGTCTGAAAAGACTAAAAGCCACATTAGAGGTAATTTATGGAAGTCGGTGTTGTAAAATGGTTTAATAATGCAAAAGGATTTGGTTTTATTAACGCAGAAGGTAGTGATGTCGATATTTTTGCGCATTATTCAGTAATTGAGATGGATGGTTATCGTTCGTTAAAAGCAGGTCAAAAAGTTAATTTTGAAGTTATTCACGGCGAAAAAGGTTCAAACGCTACCAAAATTATTCCTATTGTAGAATAATTTCACTAAACACTCTTTATTTGTCATTTTATTTGAAAAGGCTGGGCTAATCACCAGCCTTTTTATCTTATTTATAAAAAAAAGTGCGGTTAAAATTTTAAAAATTCTAACCGTACTTTTTATTTCTACAATACCGATATTAATATTTAGGTGTGTAATAACCCGCCATTGAACTGTAAATCGCATTTTCATTTTGAATAACACTATATTTTGCATTCAAGATGGAAACTTGCGAAGAACGTTCAGTATTGATTGCAGATAGCCAATCTTTTAAATCTGAAACGCCTGCGTCATAACGATTTTTGTAATATTGAGCAATACGTTTATCATAGTCATAACGTTTTTGTAAATTGCTAAAATTTTGTTGTGATTGAGTATAAGCAAAGTAGTGGGTGTCGATTTCATTCAATGCAGTAGTAATACTTTGTTCATAGTTAATACGAGCTGTCTCATAAGCCGCTTCAGAGATTTTGACATTCCACTTTACACGATTCCAGTCTAAGAATGGGAGGCTAATACCTACCGTTCCGACGGCAATTGGATTATCTAATGCATTACTAATTTTATTACCACTTGAAGAAAGACCAGCACCTAAAGTAATTTCAGGGAACCAACTCTTTTGTGTCGCTTTAGCATCTTTAAATGCACTATTTAAACGATATAAATAGCCTCGTACATCAGGTCGATTACCGATAGTTGAAATAGGTACATTTAAGTTTACCCCTGCGAGTTTCACATTAAGAATATGGGGTAGATTCAGATTTAATGCTTCATTTGGTTTTATGTTCAGTAAATTACGCAGCGTTTGTTCTGCGGTCTTTTGTGTTGTTTGATAATTAATTAAATTGTTACGAGCTGTAAGTAATGCTTGTTGAGATTGATCGGTACTCGCACGATCTTCAACACCTTGAGTTAAACGGTTTTGCATAATGGTGTTGATTTGCGAATAATATTTAATGGTGTCATTCGTTGCCGCAATCGCATCATTTAGGTAAGCAAGCTGGTAATAAGTGACAACCACAGCATTGATTAATGAAAGGCGAGTAGCTTCCATATCTTGTTGAGTCGCTTGATATGTCCATTCTCCAGCTGATGCGGCATCGGCTAAACGGCGCCATAAATCTAGAGTGTAATTTACACTTAATGAGGCACCGTGACTAATTGTTGAGGCATTATTTGCTACAGTTTGTGTGGAGTGATGTGTTGCACGACTTGCTGAAGAACTTGTAGAACCACTAAACGTTGGAACTAAATTTGCACCTAATAAATTTGCTTTATAAAGTGCAGCATTAACAGAAATTGCTGCTTTAGCTAAATCTTTATTATTTAATAAGGCTTGTTCAACGAGTCGGTTGAGTTGTGTATCATTATACAACGTCCACCAATTATCTTTGACATTGAATTGTTTTGTAACTTCTTCATATTGTTTAAAATCATCTTGCGATGCTTTGTATGAATCATCAATGTTTGCACAACTGACTAGGGTTGTGGAGAACAAAACTGTTAAGGCTAATTGAGTAAGTTTTAACATTAATATTTCCTTTTATTGGAAAAAAGTGCGGTAGATATTTTGAAAAAATTTCACTGCATGCTTGCTATTATTTATGTGAATGAACGTTCGTTCAGTATGTGGCAATATTGTAACAGAAAAATTTATTTTTCCTAATTTTTTCTACGATCTATTCACGAGTTAAAGCGGTAATTGGATTTAGTTCTGCTGCATTTTTAGCAGGCATATAACCGAATATAACGCCAATTAAAGTTGAACAGAGTACTGCCGCTACAATGGAGAATGTAGAGAAGGACATAGTAAAATCATGCATAAACACATTAAAAACTTCACCAATAATGAGCGAAAGTAAAATCCCTGAAAGCCCGCCAATCATACAAATAAGCACAGCTTCAATGAGAAATTGTTGAAGTATATTGTTTTTTCGTGCGCCAATTGCCATACGTATTCCAATTTCTTTCGTCCGTTCTGTAACGGAAACAAGCATGATATTCATTACTCCAATTCCACCTACAATCAATGAAATAAACGCAATTGAGGAAATCAACAATTTCATTGTGCCTGTTGTGCTTTCAATGGTTTGCTTGATGGTATCATTATTCATGATAAAAAAGTCTTTTTTGCCATGGCGAACTAACAAATATTCCGTTAAACTTTTTTCAGCTACTGTCGTATTCACATTATCTGCGACTTTTACAGTAATTGAACCGATCTTAACCCCTCCTGTAACTTTATTCATCACGGTTGTATAAGGAGCATAAAGCGTTAATGAGCTACTTGCTGCACCCATTTGACGATCTGAAACTACACCAATGATACGGAATGGGCGTTTTGAAAATATCACAATTTTATCAATAGGGTCATCATTTGGAAAAAGTGCTTTTTTAGCACTTTGATCTAATAGTGCGACTTGTGCGCTTTCGATAATGTCTTGTGTCTGAATTGTTCGTCCTTGTAATAGTTTCATTCCTTCTACATTAAAATATTGTTCACCAATGCCACGTAAGTTAGTTGAAGTAAAGGCTTGATTTCCATAAATTAATAAGCCACTTGCAGCACTATTAGGTGTAACACTTTGTACATAACTTTGTTTAGCAAGAGCGTTTGCATCATTAACTGTTAGGTTTTGCATTTGTTCTGCACGGCGATCGCCAAATCCAGTCCCATTAAAAATGGTCATGGTATTTGTGCCTAAGCCATTAATATTAGAAAGAATTTTTTGTTGTGATCCATTCCCTAATGCCACCACAGAAACTACGGAAGTAATCCCGATAATAATCCCTAGCATAGTTAATAAAGAACGTAATTTATGAGCAATAATTGCACTAACTGACATTTTAAATGCTTCAATTAATTGGTCTTTACTAAATGTAAAGCGAGGAGAGGGAATAATTGGTTGGGAATCAGATTCAACTATAGGTGCTTTTTGTGTATCGCTAATAATTTCACCATCTTTGATTTCAATAATGCGATTAGCAGTAGCTGCGATTTCACGGTCGTGAGTAACCATAATGATGGTATGACCTTCACTATGTAATTGACGAAGAATTGCCATCACATTTTGACCACTTTGAGAATCTAATGCTCCTGTAGGTTCATCGGCAAGAATAATTTCTCCGCCATTCATAAGTGCACGAGCAATACTGACCCGTTGTTGTTGTCCTCCAGACAATTCACTCGGTTTATTGTATGCTTTGTCACTTAAGCCTAATTTGTTCAACAGTTGTTGTGCATAAGCGAGACGCTCTGATTGAGGTTTTCCTGCATAAATTGCCGGTAATGCTACATTTTCAGCTGCGGTTAAAGAGGCTAGTAGGTTATAACGTTGAAAGATGAAACCAAATTTCTGGCTCCGTAAATCAGCGAGTTGATCTGAACTTAATTCATTGGTTTCTTTTCCATCAATTTTGTATGAGCCGTTACTTGCGGTATCCAGGCAACCTATAATATTCATTAAAGTTGATTTTCCTGAACCTGATTGACCGATAATTGCTACGAAGTCACCTTTTTCAATATTGATAGAAATATTTTTCAGAACATGGACTTGGTTTTTGCCTTCACCAAAATAACGATTAAGCTTATTTATTTCAATAATATTCATTAAATTTACACCGCACTTTTAAAATAAACGAGGCCCACGGTTACTGTTTCCAACTTTTTCACCTTCAGCGACTTGTGACAAGATCACTTTATCACCTTCATTTAGCCCTGACTTGATTTCAGTATGATAATCATCCTGTATGCCAATTATAACTTCGCATTCTTCAGGTTGATTTTGTGCGGTTAAGCGTGTCACAAAATATTTTTCTTCTCGTTTTTTCAATGCCATATTGGAGACGGTTAATACATTTTCAACACTGGCGATCTTAATTTTATTTTCCGTAGTCATACCAATTCGCAAGATACGATTAGGATTGTCAACTTCCATATTAGCATAGTAATAAATAGCTGCAGTAGAACTAGAAGATGAGGAAGAGGTTGTTGTACTACTGGTTGATTTAGCATCTGTATTTGTAGTGGTCGCAGGATCTACAGAGGCTATTATGGCGTTATAAACTGTTGAGCGATCTGAAAGAATAGTAAAGGATACTTCTTGTCCTGATTTAACCTGAGTAATATCGCCCTCTGAAATTTCGGGTTTTATTAACATTTTATTCAAGTTTGCAACAGTGACAATCGTTGGTGTTGTTTGATTCGCATTAACGGTTTGGCCTTCAGAAATTGGAGTTGAAATTACGGTTCCATCAATCGGTGAAGTAATTTTAGTATAGCCAACATTAGTTTCCGCTGTATTAACTTCAATTTCAGCTTGTTTGATTGATTCTTCTAAAGCATCCATTTCCGCTTTGGCAATATCTAAAGTACTTTTTGCTGTATTTAAAGTATCAAGAGAAGTAGCTTGTTGTTTATATAATTTAGATAAACGGTTATAACTGGATAAGGCAACTTCAAAGGTGGTTTTTTTTGCTTTTAATTGAGCTTGATAACTTGCTAATGCTGCTTTTTTAGTATTCAGATTATTAGTTTGAGTCGTTGAATCAATGTTAGCAATTAAGTCACCTTTTTTTACATCTTGACCTAAAGTGACATAAAGTTTTGTGATTTTTCCTGAAACCTGGGCACCAACATCAACTTTATTTGAGCTTTCAATTGATCCAGAGGCAACAACCGTTTTTTCAATATTACTGCGTTGAACATTTTCCGTTAAATAGGTAGGGGCTTTTTTGCTAGAATTCATAAAATAGTAGCTCCCACTTGCTACCATTATCGCCAATAAGCTAATTGCTAAATATTTTTTGTTCATAACTTCCAATGCCCATAAATCAAATAGGGAGTGTAATGCATGTTTATTGAGTCTTGATGAATATCCACATTATCAGACAGAATAGTCTACATTGGGCTTCATCATTAAAATTCTTAATGGATATTGAATATTTTATCATCAAATGCGAAATTACCAATGTGAAAATCAAAATGAGATGACTTCTATTAGAAATAATTTTACTAATTAAGTTCATTATAATCTAATGAAATAGAAAAATGAGAAGTTCATTTTATATAAGTAAAACTTATGATACTAACCCTGAGAGCTTTTGTTATCTTATTAAACAGTGTAAAATAATTAGAATTTTTTAATTAAAACAAGATGAGTAAAAGATAAATGGATAATAACGAAATTCTTACAGATGAAACTCGCCCGACAAACTTCATCCGTCAAATTATTGATGAAGATCTTGCTTCAGGTAAACATAATAATGTCTATACACGTTTCCCTCCAGAACCTAATGGCTATTTGCACATTGGACATGCTAAATCAATTTGTTTAAATTTTGGTATTGCAAAAGATTACCAAGGTAAATGTAACTTACGTTTTGATGATACAAACCCAGTAAAAGAAGATGTTGAATATGTTGATTCAATCAAACAAGACGTAGAATGGTTAGGTTTTAAATGGGAAGGTGAACCGCATTATGCATCAGATTATTTTGATCAACTCTATGGTTATGCCATTGAGTTAATTGAAAAAGGTTTAGCATATGTAGATGAGCTCTCGCCAGAGCAAATGCGTGAATATCGTGGAACTTTAACTGAACCTGGTAAAAATAGCCCATATCGTGATCGTAGCGTAGAAGAAAATTTAGCTTTATTTGAAAAAATGAAAAATGGTGAATTCGAAGAGGGGAAAGCAGCATTACGTGCGAAAATTGATATGGCATCGCCATTTATGGTAATGCGTGACCCTGTCATTTATCGCATTAAATTTGCTACTCATCACCAAACTGGAGATAAATGGTGCATTTATCCAATGTATGATTTTACGCACTGTATTTCAGATGCGATCGAACGAATTACGCATTCATTATGTACATTAGAATTTCAAGATAATCGCCGTTTATATGATTGGGTGTTAGAACATATTTCAATTGAACGTCCATTGCCACATCAATATGAGTTTTCACGTTTAAATTTAGAAGGAACCTTAACTTCAAAACGTAAATTATTGAAATTAGTCACAGATGGTGTGGTTGATGGTTGGAATGATCCTCGTATGCCAACTATTTCAGGTTTACGTCGTCGTGGTTATACACCAGCATCATTACGTGAATTTTGTCGTCGTATTGGGGTAACAAAACAAGATAACGTAGTAGAGTATTCAGCTTTAGAAAGCTGTATTCGTGATGATTTGAATACTAATGCTCCACGTGCAATGGCAGTTTTAAATCCATTACGTATTGTAATTGAAAACTTTGGTGACAAAGAAATATTAACTGCACCAAATCATCCTAATTACCCTGAATTAGGAACACATGAAATGCCATTTACAAAAGAAATTTATATTGATCAAGCGGATTTCCGTGAAGAGGCTAATAAACAATATAAACGTTTAGTATTAGGCAAAGAAGTTCGTTTACGTCATGCTTATGTAATTAAAGCTGAGCGTTGTGATAAAGATGATAATGGCAATATCACTACCGTATATTGTACTTATGATCCTGAAACATTAGGTAAAAATCCAGCCGATGGGCGTAAAGTAAAAGGGGTTATTCATTGGGTATCAGCAACTGAAAATGTGCCAGCAGAATTCCGTGTTTATAATCGCCTCTTTAATCTCCCTAATCCAGGTGCTGAGGAAGATATTATTGCGGCAATTAACCCAGAGTCACTTGTTGTAAAACATGGTGTAGTGGAAACAAGTTTAGCCAATGCGGAACCTGAAAAAGCTTACCAATTTGAACGAGAAGGTTACTACTGTGCAGATAATAAAGATAGCAAAGTGGGTAATTTGGTATTTAATTTAACTGTAAGCTTAAAAGAAGGTTTCTAATGAAAGCATTTATTTTAGTGATATTAGCAGCAACATTGATGACAGCTTGTGCAAATAAAGATATTTATTTTAATGGCTCAGAAGGTTCACATTCTGGTCTTAAATATGATCATCATACAGATAAAGTCTCAGTAAATAATCAATAATTGACAGTATTGATATTGAAAGTGCGGTTGGAATTTATAAAATTTTAACTGCACTTTCTTATTTACAATAAAGGTATCATGATATTGATTAAAAGATTTATTGAGTTTGTTAGATAGCTGATAGCTTAGATATTCATCACCTTGAATAAAAAGAAATAACCATGCAATTAGAGCCTGAATTTTGGAAACATAAAACGCTGTTAGAGATGAATGATGCTGAATGGGAAGCATTATGTGATGGCTGTGGTAAATGTTGTTATCGTAAATTTATTGAAGGACAGGGAAAACGCGAAAGACTTTATTTTACCCGTATTGCTTGCAATTTATTAAACTGTGAAACAGGAAAGTGCCGAGATTATCAACATCGTTTTGAGATAGAAGAAGACTGTACTAAATTAACAAAAGATAATTTACCTGATTTTGGTTGGTTACCTAAAACCTGTGCTTATCGTTTACTTTATGAAAATAAACCTTTAAATGCTTGGCATCCTTTAATTTCAGGGAGTTATGATTCTGTTATTAAGGCGAAAGTGCTAATTCAGAATGGGATTAATGAAGATAATGTTATCGATTGGTTTGAATTTATTATTGATGAACAATAAAAAGTGCGGTTAAATACCGCACTTTTTATTTAATCTTGAATGTTGTCTTGCTCTTGTTTTTGTTGTTTTTTACTTTTATAAATTTTCCAACCCACAAATAAAAGCACTAAGGCAAGAATACTATAGATACCCATTTGGCCTTTTTTGATTTGGGCTTCAATCCACTCATGGTTATTACCGCCATGAAACCCTAAATAAACCCAAATCGGCACAGAAATAATCGCAGCAGAAAAATCAAGAAGTGCAAAACGAGGATAGCTGACACGACGAGTAATGCCAGATACAGTATAAATAGGTGCTCGTAAGCCTGGTAAGAATCGAGCGACAAATAATACACGACTACCATATTTATCAAATTTTTCACGTACCATTTTGAGGCGTTGTAGTGTCATAATTTTTCGAATAGGGCGAAAACGTAAAATTTTCACACCATAAATACGACCTAGCCAATACATTACACTATCACCAGCAAGGACACCGATCATGCTTACTACGACCATAATATGTGGATCGGCATAACCTAAACCAGCAATAATTCCACCAGATACTAAAGTTATGTCTTCTGGAATTGGGACACCAAATCCGCAAATGATTAAAACGAGCAGTACGGCTAAATAACCATAATTAATAAAAAAATCTATTAGTATATCCATATGGTATTATTCTCTAAGTATGTTATTTCTTCACTGAAAATTGCTATTATTGTGCCTTTTTTAGATAAAAATAGCCAGTCTAATTTAGTAATTTATTTATACTAATATTGTGATTTTATTTGATTTTTTAAATTGGATTACTTATAATCCACAGGCTCAAAAAAGTCTTTGAGCCAAATTATGGAAATTGCTGGGTCGCCTGCAATTTTTGAAAGATTAATTTTTAATTTAAGAGAACATTAAAATGGCATTTAAATTTAACGCTGAAGTTCGTTCTACGCAAGGTAAGGGTGCGAGCCGCCGCCTTCGTAACAATGGTCAATTCCCTGCGATCGTTTATGGTGGTAAAGAAGCACCTGTTTCAATCGTATTAAATCACGATGAAGTAAACAATGCTCAAGCACAAGATGAATTCTATTCTGACGTCATTACACTCGTTATTGATGGTAAAGAAGTGGCAGTAAAAGTGCAAGCGATGCAACGCCATCCATTCAAACCAAAACTAGTTCACATTGACTTTAAACGTGTTTAATTAGTTTGTTTATAGAAAAACACCAATAATCTAAATTATTGGTGTTTTTTATGCTCAATGCTGTCTTCAAATAAAATTTTATCAAAACCGACCGCACTTGAAGAAAAACTACAAGTAAGATACAAAATCTGCGGTATTGACGATTTTAGGCTCACGAGCTTCTTTTTCGCCAGCGGTTCCGATCATAAGTAGTGATACAATTTTATCATCTTTTTGACAATTTAAAGCTTGGCGTAATTCTGTTCCATCAACCCAAGGTCCCGTTAGCCAAACATTATCAAAACCTTGTGCATTTGCAGCAAGTTGTATGGCATAAGCTGAACATCCCGCCGTTAACATTTGCTCCCACCCAGGCACTTTATCAATATTTTTATCAATTTTAGCAACAACTGCAATCATCATTGGAGCAATAGAGGCAATTTTTTCTGCTTTTTGTAAGCGTTTTTCATCTAGCTTTAATTCAACTACGGCAGCTTTTAATAAGTCTGCTAATTTAGCCAGTTTTTGTTTTTCAATTACAATAAAACGATAAGGTTGTAATTTACCATGGTCTGGCACATGAGTTGCTGCTTGAAAAATTATTTCTAATTGTTGTTTATTTGGAACTGGATTTGATAGTTTTTTATCAGAACGGCGAGTTGTTAATAAAGTTAAGGCATCCATATATAATCCTTGTATTTAAATTATGGTATTTTTTAGTATTCTACCGCAAATCTTTGTTTAGAATAGCCATAAACTTAAATAAATTTATATGGAGTTTGCAATAATACTTTATGCCGACTTTATTCAACGGTAAACTAATGGCACGACTAGTGATAAATTTTGCTCAAATAAAGAGGTGTAAGGAGATTTATGCAAAGTATTTGTAAACTTTTTAAATGGTGTTGGAGAGGCTTAACTTTTATTCGTGACTGTGTTATGAATTTATTTTTCCTTTTTTTTATCTTTTTATTCATGTCAATAATTAGTCTCACCAGTGCATTAAAAGAAAAAACCGTATTAGAAGGTGAACAAGGCGCATTATTGGTCAATTTATATGGTTATCTGGCTGATGAACGTGGTGATAACTTAAATTGGCAAAGTGCATATCAAGAAATTAATGGTGAAAAAGTTCCTCACCAATATTCTACCTTTGATGTATTTTATGCTATTGAAAGTGCGGCACAAGATGAGCGAATTAAAGGTCTAGTGTTAGATTTAAATCATCTTGAAGGTGCAGATATTCCTGCTTTAACTTATCTTGGGAAAGCTATTCAGGATTTTCAATCTACAGGCAAATCAGTGATTGCATATGCAGATAATTATACTCAAGCCCAATATTTATTAGCCAGTTATGCGGATGAAATTTATTTGAATAAGATAGGTGAAGTCGGTATTGAAGGATTATCAGCACAAAATCTCTATTTTAAATCTATGTTAGAAAAATTAGAGGTTACGCCACATGTTTTTCGTGTCGGTACCTATAAGTCTGCCGTAGAGCCGTTTTTACGTGACAATATGTCAGAAGAAGCAAGAGATAATCTAAAGCAATGGCTTTATCCAATGTGGTCAAATTATCAAGATATCATTGCACAAAATCGTCAAATTGATAAAGGAATGGTATTGCCTAAAGCATCACAATACCTCACTGAGTTAAAGAAACTCAATGGAAATAATACAGATTATGCCAAACAACGTAAATTAATAACAGAGACCGTGACTCGTTTAGATTTATCGAAAAAATTAATTGCACTTTTTGGCGAAAATAAAGAAAAACAACCTAAAATGGTTGAATTTGAGACTTATCTTGCATCATTGCCAGATCGTATGAATGGTGAAAGTGAGGGATTGATATCCTCAGAAAATAAAATTGCGGTCGTTAATGTTGAAGGGACTATTATCGATGGAGATTCAACAGAACAAGGCGTAGGTGGTGATACTATCGCTAAATTATTACGCCAGGCTTATGATGATGAATCAATAAAAGCTGTCGTATTACGTGTCAATAGCCCTGGTGGGAGTGCATTTGCTTCCGAAATTATTCGACAAGAAACTGAAAATCTTCAAGCTATAGGAAAACCAGTTGTTGTATCAATGGGAAATATGGCAGCTTCAGGTGGATATTGGATTTCAAGTACGGCAGATTACATTGTTGCAGATAAAAATACTTTGACTGGCTCGATTGGCATTTTTGCAATGTTTCCTACATTAGAAAAGACCATCAAGAAAGCGGGTATATCTGCTGATGGATTAGCCACTTCTGAGCTAGTATCTCCTAGTGGTTTTACAGCATTAACTCCTGAGTTAAATGAAAGCTTACAATTGCAAATTGACCATGGTTATGATCGATTCCTTTCTGTGGTTAGCCAAGGTCGTCATTTGTCAAAAGAAGATGTGGACAAAATTGCGCAAGGACGTGTTTGGTTAGGTCAGGATGCTTATAATAATAAGTTAGTTGATGAGATCGGAGACTTTGATACAGCGGTTGCTCAAGTAGAGAAACTACTAAATGATAAATTGCCAGAAGATAAGAAAGGTGCAGATTATAGTATCGAATGGTTAAGTGATGATCGTGGTTTATTTGGTAGCTTAATGAGAGATTTTAAACGAGGAGCAGAATCATTCTTTAGTTCTTCATTCTATTCTATGCTAGGATTACCAAAACAACTAAATCAGGTTAAAAATCAACTTAGTATATGGACTCAATTTAATGATCCTAAAGGACAATATCTTTATTGTTTAAATTGCAGTCAAATTAAATAATGCTGGAATTGTAAAAGCAAATCATTTGATCTGCACCCTAAAAGTTGGGATAAACAACCCACTTATTAAGGTGCAGATTTTTTATGATTAAATAGCAAGAATTTTTCTCTAATCGTATTTTTTCAATTATTCATTCTTAAGTCTTGAAATGTTTTTATGTATAGTGTAATTTATTTATTACAATTAAATGTAATAAAATATTTACAATGAAATGTTTAGACTAGGAAGAAAATATGAAAGATAGCATTCACAATATTCATATCGTTGATGAGAAAATATTGATCACCCCCGCAGAATTAAAACAAAAATTACCTTTAACCAATAGATTACGTACACAAATCGAAACGCATCGCCGTGAAATTGCTGATATTGTACATAAAAAAGATAAACGTTTATTAGTTGTGATTGGGCCTTGTTCAATTCATGATCCTATTGCCGCTATTGAATATGCCAAGAGATTAAAAGCATTATCAGATGAGTTAAAAGATCAACTTTATATTGTGATGCGTGTTTATTTTGAAAAACCTCGTACAACGGTAGGATGGAAAGGGCTAATTAATGATCCTCGTATTGATGGTTCTTTTCATGTAGAAGAAGGGTTACATATTGCTCGTCAATTACTATTAGATTTGGCTAACTTAGGTTTACCATTGGCGACAGAAGCTTTAGATCCTATGACACCTCAATATATGGCAGATTTATTTAGTTGGTCTGCAATTGGTGCACGTACTACAGAGTCTCAAACTCACCGTGAGTTAGCTTCAGGTTTATCTATGGCCGTTGGCTTTAAGAATGGCACCGATGGTAGTTTATCTACCGCTATTAATGCGTTAAAAGCGGCCTCAATGGGACATAGCTTTATAGGAATCAACCAACATGGTCAAGTAAACTTATTACATACTGAAGGTAATCCTGATGGACATGTTATTTTACGGGGGGGTAAAACACCAAATTATTATCAAGAATTTGTTGAGCAATGCGAACAAGAGCTATTAAAAGCGGGCTTAGAAGCTTCAATTATGATTGATTGTAGCCATGGTAACTCTAATAAAGATTATAAGCGTCAACCAATGGTAGCAGAGAATGCCATTCATCAAATTGTACATGGTAATAGTTCTATTATCGGATTAATGATTGAAAGTAATATTAATGCGGGTAATCAAAGTTCTGAACAACCTATTTCTGAAATGAAATATGGAGTATCAATTACCGATGCTTGTATTAATTGGGAAACTACCGATACATTATTACGTCAAATTGCTCAAGATTTAAAAAATAAATAATCTTTCTAATATCAATTGTGTGAATATTAGCCATTTTAATATAATGATGAAAATTTTATGATTAGAGGATATCAATGTGGAAGCCTTAAAAGAAATTAGAAATGAGATTGATGCATTAGATCGAGAACTCTTAAATATTTTTGCCAAACGCTTAGCATTAGTAAAAAAAGTGGGTGAAATTAAACATCAACATGGTTTACCAATTTATGTACCTGAGCGTGAAACAGATATGTTGAGAGCACGTCGTATAGAAGCGGAAAAAATAGGCGTGCCTGCAGATTTAATAGAAGATGTATTACGTCGTTTAATGCGTGAATCTTACGTTAATGAAAATAATTATGGCTTTAAAACAGTTAATCCTGATATCAAAAAGATTGTTATTGTGGGTGGTAAAGGAAAATTAGGTGGACTTTGGGGGCGATTTCTTATTACTTCAGGTTATCATGTAGAAGCATTAGGGAGTCAAGATTGGGATCGTGCAGAAGCCATTTTTGCAGATGCTGATGTCGTGATTGTTTGTGTACCTATTGCAAAAACCTTAGATACGATTGAACGTTTAAAACCTTATTTGAAGGATAATATGTTATTAACAGATTTAACCTCTGTTAAACGTCAGCCCTTAGAAAAAATGTTAGAAGTACATCAAGGAGCAGTAGTAGGGTTACATCCTATGTTTGGTCCAGATGTAGCAAGTCTGGCAAAACAAGTTGTAGTTCGTTGTGATGGACGTTTTCCTGAACGTTATGAATGGCTGTTAGAACAAATTCAAATATGGGGAGCAAAAGTTTATCAAGTAGATGCGGCTGAACACGATCATAGCATGACATATATTCAAGCGTTACGTCACTTTGTGACCTTTACTAGTGGGCTACATTTATCTCGTCAACCAGTAAAATTAGCGAGTTTATTAGCATTGTCATCACCTATTTATCGTTTAGAGCTGGCTATGATTGGGCGCTTATTTGCGCAAGATGGTGAATTATATGCAGATATTATCATGGATAAACCTGAAAATCTTGCTGTAATAAAAAGTTTACAGAAAAGTTATACGGATAGTCTAGCATTTTTTGAAAATGCTGATAAAGATGGCTTTATCAAAACATTTAACCAAATAAAACAATGGTTTGGAGATTATTCAGAGCAATTTATGAGAGAAAGCCGACAATTATTACAACAAGCAAATGACCATAGACAACATGATTAGATAACTGATTACGTAGCGTAAATTTTCCCAAAATATACCGCACTTTTATCTTATATTGCATAATTAAAGATGAGTTATTTTGTTTTCATTAAAAAAATAAGTAGAATATATCCTTTTATTTTCTAAGGAGAGTATATGGGTTCAAGTTTAAATGTTGCAATTGCCGCAGAGTTTGATTTATGTGAAAAAGTGGCTGAGTTTTTAGAACAAAGCTCACTGAATATTGAAAAACTTTCCATTGTAGAAATTTATCCATTTTCAGAAGAACAAGGCGTACGTTTCAATAATAAAGCTGTAGCACAATTAACGACAGATAAAGTGGAATGGTCTGACTTTAATTATTTATTTTTCGCGGGTGATTTCAATCATGCCTCATTATTAGCTCAAGCAGCAGAGACAGGATGTGTTGTAATTGATATGAAAGGCATTTGTTCACCTTTATCTGATGTTCCTGTCGTGGTTCCTACAGTGAATAATGATCAGTTAGTGGAGCTACGTCAACGTAATATTGTTTCATTGCCAGATCCTCAAGTGAGCCAGCTAGCTCTAGCTTTACGAGATATTACTAATGAATCAACTATTCATCAATTAATGGTAAGCTCTTTGCAGCCAGCGTCTTATGTTAATGCAGAAACGGTAAGTAGCTTAGTTGGACAAACTGCACAATTGCTAAATGGTATTCCATTAAATGATGAACAACAACGTTTAGCCTTTGATGTATTTCCTGCGGCTCCTGTAAATTTAACTGCACAATTACAAAAAGTTTTTTCTCAATTAGATAATGTGGTATTTCACCAAATCCAAGTGCCTGTATTTTATGGCTTAGCGCAAATGGTAAGTGTAAAATCAGAATATGAATTGAATCTTGATAATTTACTTAACCAATGGAATTCTCATGATTTTATTCAATATCATAGTGAAAAAATGATTACACCAGTGGTTAATGGCGAAATGGAAAGTAATGAACAAATTGTTCAATTACATATCAGTAATGCCGAAAGTATTGATAACGGCGTACAATTTTGGTTAGTGGCAGATGAACAGCGTTTTACCTTGGCATTTTTAGCGGTGAAACTAGTTGAATTAATCTATGAACAAGGCTATTAATCTATTCTATAACTAAAAGAAAAGGCTCATATTATTGAGCCTTTTCTTTTAGTTATAGAATTTTTTTTACTGATTTACGAACCACTAATTCAGGGTGAATTTCAATAGTTTCACGTTTTGCTTCTTTATTACTAATTCGTTCAAAAAGTAATTTTAATGCTCTTTCACCTAAATGTGCTTTGGACTGATGAATTGTCGTAAGAGGTGGGGCAAAAAATCTTGATGAATGAACATTATCATAACCGATCACAGAAATATCATCAGGCACTCGCAAACCTTTATCTGCAATCGCTGAAATTGCACCTAATGCCATAATATCATTACAACAGAAAACTGCCGTCGGTTTATTTTCCATAGCAAGTAATTTATTCATGCATTCATAGCCATCTTCAGGTTCAAAAGAACCTTCAAATAACCAATCTGGATTCATTGTTACATTCGCTTCAGAAAGCGCTTTCATAAAACCTTGATAACGCTGTTTAGCCGTTACTTTTTTTAATTCGGCACTTAAATAGCCAATTTTTTTATGTCCATTTTCTACTAAATGCTTACCCGCTAAATAACCACCTTCAAAACTATTATCTAGAATTAAATCTGTATCAGGGTTTACAGGACCCCAGTCCATAACCACCATTGGCATATAACTGAAATCTTTTAATGCATGGCGACTATCATCTAAATATTCAGAACACATTACTAAAACGCCATCAACACGTTTTTTAGCTAGCATTTCTAAATGATTTTTCACTTTATCTGGATCATTTTGTGTATTACATAAAAATAGAGAGTAGCCTTGGCGATAACATTGCTCCTCAACAGCATGAATAATTTCTGCAAAATAAGGTGCTTCACTTGTTGTTACAACCATACCAATAGATTTTGTCGTATTTACTTTTAGACTCCTAGCAACCGCACTAGGAGAGTAATTAAGGGCTTTTATTGCATCTATTACAGCTTGTGTGGTTTCATCTGCGACATGACGAGTTTTATTAATCACATGGGAAACGGTTGTAGTGGAAACCCCAGCCATTTTTGCGACATCTTTGATTGTTGCCATATATTTATCTCCTAAAAATTTTATCTATTATAAAGATAGAATGGCATTAGGTTAATCTTTTATAGCTAATAATTACAAAAGTTTGCAGTTTGTCACATATTTTTAATTATAGAAGTATATAAATAGATTTATATCAAGTTTCTTGTTAGAATTAACTAGACAATAATTGATCTAGGAGTGAGAAATGAGCGACTTCGGTTATGCAATGGTAATGGTTGTACTTTCATTAGCTATTGTTGTGGGCTTATCTGTAGCTATTTTTTAATTAACTATAAAATATAAAACCGCACTATCAAAGTGCGGTTTTTTTATGAAAAATTTTATTTTGAATTATCTTCAGGCAACGGGATATTTTTGCGTAAAATATCACCCTCACTAAGGGTTTTTAAACGAGCAATTGCATTACGATAAGAAATTTCTAGGGTTTCTCGACTTGTTGCTAATACCCCCTGATCCACTAAATATCCATCATTAACGTCATAAATCCAGCCATGCAGCGCTAATTTCTTACCTCGTTTCCAAGCATCTTGAACAATTGACGCTCGTCCTAAATTATACACTTGTTCCGCCACATTTAGTTTTGTCAACATATCCGCCCGTTTTTCAGGAGATAGATTACCTAATAAGTGACTATGTTTAAAATAAATATCTCTAATATGTAATAACCAGTTATTAATTAACCCAAGGTCTTGTTTTGCCATAGCTGCTTTGATGCCGCCACAGTTAGTGTGTCCACAAATAATAATATGCTCAATATCCAAGACATCTACAGCATATTGCACAACAGACAAGCAGTTTAAGTCAGTATGAATGACTTGATTGGCAACATTTCGATGTACAAATAATTCTCCGGGTTCTAAATTTGTCAGTTTTTCTGCCGGAACTCGACTATCTGAGCAACCAATCCATAAATAATGTGGAGTTTGGTGTTCTGCTAATTCTTTGAAATAAGATGAATTTTCTTCTTTCATTCGTATTGCCCAACTATGATTGTTGGCAAAAAGTTGTTCAATTCTATTCATCTAATGATACTCCTAAAGATTCTCTAATCTTTCCTTTAAAAAGGAATTAGTATAGCGGAGTTAGCTATATCTTCAATATTTAATTTAGATTAATGACAGAAGAAAAGTGCGGAAAATTTTTGGAAAACTTACCGCACTTTATATAAATTATTATCGGTGAATTTCATAGCAAGGCACATATGCCTCACCTGTAGGTAATTTCATACGATGCTGAAGAATAAAATCTTGCAACAATAGGTCAATATTTTCCATTAATTGATGATTTCCTTTTAATTGAAATTTACCATGAGATTGAATTTTATCTTGGGTTTCAGGTTTTATATTACCAGCAACAATACCTGAAAATGCTCGCCGTAAATTAGCAGCTAAATCAACTGATGGTTGATCTAAATGTAAATTTAGATTTGCCATATTTTCATGGGTTGGAACGAAAGGATGTTGGAAATTACTATTAATTTTAAGTAACCAGTTAAAACTAAAACTATCAGAATGTTTACAGCGAAAATCTTTAATTTCACCCATCGCAGATTTCATATGACGAGCAACAGCAACAGGATCATCAATAATAATAGAGTAGAGTGATTGTGCTTCTTCACCTAATGTATCATGTACAAAACGATCAATGGTTGCAAAATATTCCGCACTTTCTTTCGGGCCCGTCAGAATTAAGGGAAGTGGTTGAGCTTTATTTTCAGGATTAAGTTTAATTCCTAAAATAAACATAAATTCTTCAAAAGTACCAGGTCCACCAGGAAAAATGATAATGCCATGGCCCATGCGAACAAAAGCTTCCAATCGTTTTTCAATATCAGGCATAATAATCAATTCGTTGACGATCGGGTTCGGTGGTTCAGAAGCAATAATAGATGGCTCCGTGACCCCAATAAAACGGCTATTTTTGTAGCGTTGATTGGCGTGCCCAATCGCAGCCCCTTTCATCGGTGCTTCCATTACACCAGGTCCACACCCCGTCATAATATTGAGTTCTCGTAATCCTAATTCTAAGCCTACTGCACGACAATAGTGATATTCCGTTTGATTCACAGAGTGACCACCCCAGCAAACCACAATATTAGGATCTTCTCCAATAGTTAACGCTTTTGCATTACGTAAAATAGAAAAAACTTGATTTGTAATCATATCACTATGCTGGCTTTCACCTAGACCTAATTTTTGCATAAGGCTATTTACAAATAAAATATCTCGTAACACAGCAAATAGGTTATGTTGAATATTACGAATAATCTTATCATCAACAAAAGCATTATCTGGTGAATTGATTAGTTTTAGTGCAACACCACGTTCTTTTTTCACTAAGCTTATTTCAAAATCAGGGTAATGATTTAATAAAGCACGGCTATCATCTGTAACCGCACCAGAATTGAGTACTGCTAACGCACTGTTACGAAAAATTTGGTATAGATCACTTCGTGCATTATTGGTTAACAGTTCTACTTCCATATGCGAAAGCTGATCCATACTTCCACGAGGATTAATATAATGTATTGTTGACATTTTTCCCCCTAAGTTACTGACGGGCTAAGCGTTGGTTATTGGGTACAGATTCAAAATTTGAGCGAAATGGATTAATATCCAACCCACCACGTCTTGTATAACGTGCATACACTGTCAATTTTTCAGGATGCGCAAATTTCATAATATCGCAGAAAATGCGTTCTACGCATTGTTCATGGAATTCATTATGTTGACGGAAAGAAACTAAATAACGGAGTAGTTTCTCACGATCAATTTGGTTACCAATATAATGAATTTGTATTGTCCCCCAATCTGGTTGATTGGTAATTAAACAATTCGATTTTAATAATTGACTCACTAAGGTTTCTTCTACTGAAATATTTTTAGTGCAATTTTTAAGTAGGTTAGCATTGAAATCATAGTTATTAATTTCAATATCTTGCTCATCAATATATTCACCATCAAGGTGCTGGATATGTTGTTTATTGTAATCACTAAGTTTATTTAATTGAACTGTTACTTCGCCTTGGGCACAATCAGTTAAGTCTTTTTGCATGATTGATTGGAGCTGTTCAAAAGATTCAAATTTTGTTTGATTAAAGCTATTTAAGTAGAGTTTAAAACTTTTCGATTCAATCAAATTAATTGAGCGATAGTCAATTTTCACATCAGCAATTGCTACCTGAGGTAGCCCTTTAGGATTGAGCCATGAGATTTCATAAGCGGTCCAAATATCGGCACCAATGGTAAAAGGTTGATGCGCTGTAATTCCTAATCCATCACGATTTAGTGCTCTAGGTACAGGTTGTAATAAACTGCGGTCATAATTTGAAAAATATTCAGTTTTTTGTCCTAATTTTAGTTTCTTTAAACTACTATCTTGATAATCCATTGTTCTTCCTAATTAATTATAAAAAATTCCATGAAATATTGGAGATTAATCGACAATGATCACATTTAAAATGGAATTGCTCAAAAAGAGGTTTTTCTAATGCCCAGCCATGGTGACAAATAGGGCATTTACGTTGTTGCTCGGATTCTAAGGTTTCACCACCTACACGATATAAATAGTAATAAGTAGGAATACCTGTATGTTTTTCAATTTCTTTGGTTAGATAATAACCATGTTTAAATACATTACTATGTACATCTGAAATTTCATATAGAGATTGTTGCTCTAAGCTTGCACCATTCATTTGTAGCTGATCGCAAGCTTGCCAATTTTCCTGCCATTTAATCACATCCATACTCAAATGAGGGACATCTTTTAGCTGTTTATAAAGTGGAATTGGTGCTAAACCATCACCGCTATGTAATGGTGAGCAGACTTGCAAATAAGTCGTATATAATATTTGCCAATCAGGTTTATTTCCCTCAAAAGTCATATCTGAGTTTAAATCCTCACCAACAATCTGGAAATTATCAAAAATTAGACCGCAGTTTTCTGCTTGTTCCATACAACGATTAACTTCGCTATTATTATATTCAGGTAGCAAGCTTTGTTGTTCAGGGCAAATGACTCTCGTAGCTAATCCTGTTTCATCTTCTTGATTAGCGAGGAACACTGGAATTTCACGACCAATAATTTGTCCGTTGTAACGCCATTGGTCAATAATTTGATTGATTAATGATATTTGTATAGATAGATTTTCAGATTGTGTATTTCTGAAAAAAACTTCAATAAGACACATTTTTATTTATTTTTAGTAATTAATCGCTTTTTTGTATAAAATAAACATCATAACCTATAACTAATTAGAGGTCTATTTTGACAATTCATATTCAAGCGAAAAAACATCTACAACAACTTCAATTTGCATTGCAAACATTGGATTTATGGCAAGTAACTCCTCCAGATGAAAAAGCATTTATGAGTACTCAACCATTTGCTATTGATACCATGACCGTAAATGAATGGTTACAGTGGATTTTTATTCCAAGAATGTATGCTTTAATTGAAAATCAGACAGAATTACCAAGCCAAATATCTATTTCCCCTTATGTGGAAGAAGCTCTAAAAGAAACAGAGAATTTAAGTTTGCTTTTGAGTCCGTTGATTGAAATGGAACAATTATTACAAAATCAATAATGATGTTAGAAATTTTATATCAAGATGATGTGATTGTCGCAGTGAATAAACCTGCGGGCATGTTAGTTCACCGTAGTTGGTTAGATAGACATGAAACGCAATTTGTAATGCAAACTTTGCGAGATCAAATTGGTAAATTAGTGTATCCCATTCATCGCTTAGATCGCCCCACATCGGGAGTTTTACTATTTGCTTTAAGTAGTGAAATTGCCAATTCCTTATGTTTACAATTTGAAAATAAGCAAGTAGAAAAAAGTTATTTAGCGGTGGTGAGAGGGTACTTAACTGGTGTAGAACAAATTAACTATCCATTGAAAATTCAGTTGGATAAAATTGCTGATAAATTTGCTCAAGAAGATAAAGAGCCACAAGAAGCTATAACCGATTATGAAGGGTTAAAAACCGTTGAAATGCCTTATTCAGTGGGACGATATCCAACTTCACGTTATTCTTTAGTACGACTAATCCCTCATACAGGAAGAAAACATCAGTTACGTCGTCACATGAAACATATTTTTCATCCTATTTTAGGAGATACACAATATGGCGATTTACATCAAAATAGAGCATTAAGTGAACATATTGGCGTTAAACGTTTAATGTTACATGCAGAAGTTTTAAAATTTATACATCCGATAACACAGCAATCTATCTGTGTGAAAGCTGGCTTAGATGAACAATGGCTTAAGTTATTCGAGCAATTCGGTTGGTAAAAGTGCGGTTAAAAAATCAAAAAATTTAAAAGGATAGATAATGGAAATTGAGAATTCATTACTGAGTTTAACTCATGAACAACAGCAACAAGCAGTAGAAAAAATCCAAACGCTGATGCAACAAGGTATGAGCAGTGGAGAAGCAATTACTACGGTAGCAAGAGAATTAAGACAAGCTTATGCAGAACAAACAAAAAGTGCGGAAAAATAACCGCACTTTTTTTGTTAAAGAGAATATTAGAAATTATTCATTCTCTTTATTTGGTTTGATAGCTAATAAATTACATTTTAATTTACTAATCACATGTTCAGCAGTATTTCCAAGCAAGGCTGCGGACAATCCTGTACGACCTACGGTGCCTAAAACCACTAATTCTGCACCAATTTTATCTGCAACCTCTGGGATCACTTCTTCTGGAAAGCCTTCTAATACATGCGTATGATCTTCATCAATACCGTATTGTTGTCGCAATGCTTTCATATTGATAAGATGTTGCCCACGAATACTATTTGTGTATTCATTTGAGTGAAATTCTGGTAAATCGATGGCCATATTAATTGGTGTCGGAGGATATGCACTGACTAAATGAATATTACCACGCTCTAAATTATCAGCTAAGTCGATACTTAGAGAGACGAGTTGTTGATTGAAATCATCGTGATACTCTTCATCTCCAGATACATTCACAGCAACCAAAATGCGACGTTGATGTTTCCAATCACCATCACGTACCATTAAAATAGGTGTAGAGCATTTACGTAACAATTGCCAATCAATAGGTGTAAATAGAATAGAGGTTAGACTTGCTTCTTCTTTAGTATATTTCACAACTAAATCGTAAGTGTTTTCTTCTAATTCTTGTACTAATGCCTCGGCTTCATTACTATTCCAAACAACTTTAGGTTGAAATTCAATCATTGGATCTGCATATTTATTAATATATGGAAGCACATCTTGCTGCAAACGTTGGCTAATCACGCCTTTATGCATTTCTTCACGTTCCTCTGAGGACAGCAAAGCAGACATTTCGTAAGATAAATCATAAACAGGTAAGAAGACTGTAATTTTTACGGGGTTCTCACTATGTTGTTCTTTTACTAAACGCACTGCACGAGCAAGTGCATATTGTTTTTCATTTTCTGGATTTAGAATAACGAGTACATTATTGAACTTCATAATTATCTCCATTGTTTTCTGATTTCTTCTATAAGAATAGTTCAGTTTCTCACCAATAACAAGCAGTTGATTTTAAAAATATGAGTAAAATAACTTTGTAAAGGTGATAGCAAAAAATAAAAATCCAGTTCAGATTTGATCTAAACTGGATTTCAAAATTAACTAGTTAATTTAATTTTTGTTCTATTTGTGCCTGATAATTCAATAAGTTGAGCCATATCATTAATAGTTATATATTTACCTTGCACAGAAACGATACCAAGTTTTTGAAAACGTCCTAATAATCGACTGATAGTTTCAACAGTTAAACCTAAATAGTTGCCAATATCACTACGGGTCATCGTTAAACGGAATTCTCTTGCTGAAAAACCTCTGGCGGCATAACGTTTAGAAAGATTATAAATAAAAGCAGCTAAGCGTTCTTCAGCATTCATCTTAGAAAGTAATAAAATCATTTCTTGATCAGATTTAATTTCACTACTCATCAAACGCATCATTTGCTGACGAAGCTTTGGCATTTTACCTGTTAAATCTTCTAAGATATCAAAGGGGATTTCACATACCATAGCCGTTTCAAGTGCTTGTGCAAAACTCGGATGACTCATACTGGTAATAGCATCAAAACCCACTAAATCACCTGGTAAATGGAATGAAGTAATTTGTTCTTCTCCCGTTTCGCTAATCGTATAAGTTTTAATCGTACCAGAACGAATTGCATAAAGAGAAGTGAGTTCATCACCAGCTTTAAACAATATTTGAGATTTTTGAATTGGCTTCTTACGTTCGATAATATTATCGAGCTGATCTAATTCATGCTCATTTAATGTGAAAGGAATACAAAGTTGACTAATACTACAATCTTGGCAGTGAATAGCACACCCACCAGATTGAATGCGACGACCAGCCTTTGAAGCTTCTGCGGATAAAAGTTTCATGTGTTTCTCAATAAATATCTATATAATATATACAATCATGTAAAATTGATCTAACTCAATAAATGATACCATTATTTATTCAAATTAAGAATACTTAAAGTAAAGGACATTTAATGCCAGCTGAAAAACTTACTCGAAAACGCCTCATACAGATACTTATTATGTTATGTATCTTAATTGTCGCTTTTACATATAAGACTTGTACATATTCCAAAAATGATTCTAATGCCCAGATTATTCAGAAGTAGAATAGCGCTACAAAATACCACATTTATAAGGGGAGTACTAGTTTATTTTGACAATAAAAAACCGACAAAATTTATACTTTAATTCTTTACTAGTTACTTCAAGTTTCAGAGTACAAATTTGCTGTCGGTTTTTATTTACATTTATTTAGTTGCAGTGGCTAATTTTGCTAATTCCTGATCAATAAAGAATAAAGAACGACCTTCTTCACCAAGAATTTTAAATTTATCAAGAATGCTATTAAATAATTTTTCTTCCTCATGTTGTTCAGCTACATACCATTGTAAGAAATTGAAAGCAGAGTAGTCTTTTTCTTCAAATGTTGCAGAAACTAATTCATTAATTTTACTTGTAATAAATAACTCATGTTGATAAGTTGCTTCCATTACTGCTTTTAATGATGTAAATTCATGAGGAGGCGCATCAATTGTATCAATAATAGCTAAGGCACCTGTTTCATTTAAGTAAGTGAATAATTTACGCATATGTTCCATCTCTTCAGCTGCATGATCTGATAAAAAAGCAGCAGCACCTACATAACCTTTTTGATCACACCAAGCACTCATTTGTAAATAAAGATTAGAAGAGTAGAATTCTAAATTCATTTGATCATTTAATAACTTAACTACATTTGCAGATAACATTTTAATTCCTCCTGCTATTTATTCTAAATCTAAATTAGCTAATTCTTTATCAATTAAATAAAGTGAACGACCTTCTTCACCAAGAATATTAAATTTATCAATTATGCCATTGAATAATTTTTCTTCTTCATGTTGCTCTGCTACATACCATTGTAAAAAGTTGAATGTAGAGTAGTCCTTATGTTCAAAAGTCACTTCGACTAATTCATTGATTTTTGAAGTCACTAACTTTTCATGTTTTAATGTAATTTCAAATATTTCACGTAAAGAATTAAATTTATGCTGAGGTGCTTCAATTTTACCTAATAAAGGTAGCCCACCAGTCTCACTTATATATGTGAATAATTTCTGCATATGTTCCATTTCTTCATCTGCATGACGTAATAAAAATGCTGCAGAACCTTCATAACCATGTTTTGAACACCACGCACTCATTTGTAAGTAGATGTTTGATGAATAAAATTCTAAATTAATTTGTTCATTTAACTTATCAGTAATAGCTTTTTTTAACATAGAGATTTCCTTTTTAAAACGGATTAAAAATTAACCATAAATTTAAAATACATTCTATACATTTTTTTTACACTTGCAATTAATATTTTAACTTAAGTTATTAATTTTTATGATATTTTTAATGACAATCATTATTATTAAAAATATCCATAAGAATGATTATCAGCACTATAATTGATTGATAAGTAGTCGCATTTATAATGAGTTGACTTATTAATTATGTGACGTTGTCATTTGTATTTTATAGTATATAAATATGTATAGAAAATATAATGAATAGGGAAGATAAAATAAAACAATATAGTGTAAATAGAGATGCTTTTATTGGTTATTTGCAAATTCAGAATCCATAAGAATATGGATGTATTAGTCATTATAATCGGTCAATATTTTTTAAAATCTAATTCATAATAGGCTTCATACAGTTTGATTTTTTACGTAGCGTTATCACAATTAACAAATAAACATATCAAAAAGTACAATATTAAATAATAACTGTCATTAAGTCATAAAATCTCATTCAATAAATTTCTATCCTTTAAAAAAATAATCATTGAAAATTTAGATCATTATTATTTCACATCATAGTGTGAAGATTAGGGTATTTATTTGTGACATTACAATTTATTTATTTAACATAATATACATTATGCGAAGTTAGTTACAAAGTTAGGAAATACTACGTAATAAATAAATCACATAGTTATACACAGCATTAAAATACTATTTATTCAATACATACCTGGCTATTTAAGTGCTTTAATATCTATTTGAAATGTTTTTTCAACAGGCAAAAATTATTTGTAAAGAAATTTTCAAGATGTTTTATGCTTATTTTGTACTGATTTATAAATAAAAAATAAGCCTCAAACTATTTAAGTTGAGGCTTTTTACATTATGATTTGATAACGCTACGCAAAATCTGAGATTTTAAACCTATAATTTATCAGTAAAATGAATTTAAATGATTCTATATTTATCTCGTTATTTAGCTTAACAGTTTCATTCCATATTCATATATATTTTGTAGCAATACTAATTTTTGAGGATTTTCGGAATATTCTTCAGCTAATCTTTGCAAGCTTTCAGTAAATTGTGTAGCTGATTTTTCTAATTTACGTTGACGATATTTTTGCCATTTTATTTGTTCAGCACGAGTTAATGTTTTATAAAAATGACGTGCTCTATAATGGAATAACAATTCATCAATTCTTTTATCTTCAAATGATAATCCTGAATTTGCTAATTTTTCAGATGGGAGATCTCGCAATATTGCCATATTGTTTTTATCAGCAGTATTGAAAAAACCATTATATAATTCTGTTTCTACATTGTCTGAGATTTCAAATTGACGTTCTTCAGTAAAGGTTTCTAGCACTTTCTCGCGTATATCTAGTGAATTGCGTAATTTTGCAAGATTTTCTAGACAATATGCTCGATTAATACCTAAGCGTTGTGCATTTTCAGGTAATAAAGTTTTGGCGGGCGCAACAATAGGACATTTATTGATATGAATAAGTTTTAATGGGACAGGTAATACCCCATTTTCTTCCAATTCAGCTTTCTTTGTATATAAATTTTTCTGTAATTCTACCGCACTTTTACTCAGTAGATCATCAATGTTAGCTGATAAATCACAAGCTATAACTGCATTTTGGTTAGTTGGGTGCCATGCAATAGGTGCCATCCAAGCTGTATTTCCTCGATAGTTGCCAAGCATTCCAGATACATGAACAATAGGAGTCATCTCCCCAGTATTAATAAGCTTCTCTACTTCTTTTTTACCTCTGTTTTCAAAGAAAAATTGAAATAATTTAGGTTGTTTTTGCTTAATCAATTTTGCCATTGCTATTGTGGCATATACATCAGCCATTGCATCATGAGCATTTTCATGTGCAATATCATTTTCTTTGGTTAGATTTTCTAATCTAAAATTTGGAACACCCTCTTCATCTACGGGCCAATTGATACCTTCTGGACGTAATGCATAAGTGGCTCTCACTAGATCTAATAAATCCCAGCGAGAATTGCCATTTTTCCAACTATATTCATATGGATCAATAAAGTTACGATAAAAGGTATACCTAGTCATTTCATCATCATAACGAATATTGTTATATCCCATGATACAAGTATTAGGCTTGCTAAATTCAGCAAGAATTTTAGCCGCAAATTCAGGTTCGCTAATCCCCTTTTCGTTACATTCTTGAGGTGTAATACCCGTTACCATAACGGCTTCAGGAGAAGGTAGATAATCATTTGTTTGTTTACAATAAAACATGACAGGGTCACTAATTATGTTAAAATCAGCATCTGTTCTGATACCTGCAAATTGAGCGGGACGATCTGAAGCTGGATTTACGCCAAAACTTTCATAATCATAAATAAAAAAGCTAAAGTCATTATTTGCCATAATTTTGCCTTTCTGTATCTGTATTGACTCCGTAAGTAATTTGTTGATTTAATTATATAAAAAAGGTGGACCTTTGCCCACCTTTGCTTTTACATTTATTCTATTAACTAAATAGTTTTTCTGCATAAAGTAAGATAATTGCGCCCAATCCTAACAATATCCCTACCCCATTAATTTTACTGATTTTCTCTTTAAATATTAAAGCACCAGTTAATGCACCTAAGCAAATAACGCCTAAATCCATACCCGCAAAAACAATGGTAGGTACATCACTAAAATATTGATGTGCTTTGATATAAAACAGAATATTAAAGAAGTTTAAGCAACCTAATATTATTCCACCGATGAAACTTGGTACTGTCCATTGAGTTCGTTTTACCATGAGATAAACAAACATAATTACACAAGCTAACACAAAGGAAATAAACAATGTCGTTGGGAATGCACCGCCCATTTTTGCAATCATTTTAAATAAAATTCCGCTAGTGCCATAACCTACCCAAACTAGCAACAAAAACAGTATTCCTTTTCCTGAATTTTCAATATTATTGGGTTTTGATAACAGGCAGAATAATGCAATAAATGCGACAATAACCCCAATAATTCTTAACTGACTTAAATTTTCATTAAATAAAAATACAGCAGCGACAATTTGCAGAAATAAAGCTAAGCGCTGTGCAGCATCGGCTCGAACAATGCCTGCATATTCTACGGCTTTAGACATAAAAATAAAAACGGTTGGTAATAAAATACCTAAAGTTAAAAATATAGGTTTAGCTTCACTTTCTACAAAAAACTCCGTAAAACCAAGTTCTTTAAAGTCAGGTTTTAGCAAAAAATAACAAAGGCTTATCGCAGCTATATAGTTAAAAGCGATAGCTTGCTCAATGACAATATTTTTCTTACGAGCAACTTTTAATAAAATGGATACAGAGACACTACAAAGAATAGCAAAAATAAGATTATGCATAAGCTTCCTTTTATGTTTTCTTAGTTGAGAATGATAAAAGTGCGGTCAAAAATTCGCATTTTTTAACCGCACTTTTGTAACGTGATAGAGAACTACTCTGTTGCACCAAATCCACGTAAACCAACAACATGAACATGCTCTTGGTTGCCAGAGATTTTACGCACTAATTTATAAGTTATACCTTTTTCAGGACTGATATTTTCAGGGGCGGCAATAATTAATTGCATGTCTAAACGACCACATAATTCAAATAGGGTTGAAATAGATTTACCATCTAAACGAGCAGCCTCATCTAAGAATAACAAACGGCAAGGCACAATATCTTTGGCACGAATACGACGGCTTTCTTCTTCCCAGCTTTGAACAACCATTAATAAGATTGACATCCCTGTACCAATTGCTTCACCTGTTGATAATGCACCACTTTCAGCACGTAACCAACCATCAGCGCCACGATATACTTCTACTTCAAGCTCTAGGTAATTGCGATAATCTAATAATTCTTCACCAATTGTTTGTGCTGTACGTTGCCCCATATCAATATGTGGATTTAAACGTTGGTAAAGTTTTGCAATAGCTTCAGAGAAGGTCATGCGATTATCGCTGAATAAATCTTGATATTCTTCCTGATTACCAGATAATGCATCTAATAACATAGCATGAGTATCACGAATATTTACCATTAATCGTACAGATTTAACTTGACCAAATGAAATATTTTGGAGACCTTGATTCAACATACGAATACGATTTTGTTCACGTTGAATTGTCTTACGCATAATATTAGCAACACTTTCGGAACTAATTGCCAATTTTTGTTCACGATTAGTTAACTCATCAGTTAAGCGAGAAAGCTCAATTTCCATTTGTTCAATTGCATCAATTGGATCATCTGTTTTAATGATGTCTTGACGAATACGCTCACGTAAATGTTGATAAACGGCAATAAAGAATCGGACTTTATTTTCTGGTTTACGGCTATCTTCTGAAACACGTAAGGTATCACGTAAATATTCATTATCAGCAACAGCCGTTCTTAATGAACCTAAAGCTTTATCTGACATTGAACGTAATTCATCTGCAGATAAATAAGCAAATTCACGACGATTTAAGCGTTTTTCTACATCGCTATTACGAGACAAACGTAATACCACACACCAACTTACTTTGGCAGCAACGACTAATTGGCGTTGAGTTTTATAATCTCGTTCTGCTTTACGAATACGACGAGATAAGTTTTCTGCCTCACTTTCAATTAAAGTTAATTGTTTTTCAATATAGCTACGACGTTGGCGAGCAATTGATAATTGTTGATATAATTGCTCCTTACGATTACGAGCTCGCTCTTCTGAACCTTCATCAGCTCTTACACCTAAGTCTACAACTTCTTGCGTTAACTCTTTAAGCATCTGATTTTTAGTTTCAAACGAGCTTTGTAATTGAATATAAAGTTGATTAAATTGTGCAAATTGCGCTTGTTTTTGACGTAATTGCTCACGTTGTTGTTCGCGTTGCGCTTGTAACTGTTCTAAACGTGCACGTAATTGTTCATTTAAATCATTAGTTTCTACTTGAACCGCATTTTCATAATTAAAATGTGTTTTACGATGAACAACATCTGCTAAAGCAAACATTTTTTGTTGTGCTTGTTTTTGTGATGTTATAGCTTGATATAAATCGTCTTTTAATCGGTTATAATTTTCTGGATCACTTTGTAATGTATTAGCAATAGGCTCTAATTGCGATAACATAGTGCCATTTTGACGAATAAATTGTTCATCCTGCTCAGCAACATCTAATTGTTCACGACATTCTTGAATACGATCTAATAGACTATCATCTGCTAATAAAGCTAATTGCGGAATCAATTTATTTAATAATTGCATTCTCTCTTTTGCTTTATCTAAGCGAATGCGAATTTGTTGTTCCCCTGTGCTGAAGTTGGTTAATTGACGGTCAATATCATTACGTTTTTGATTAATCTCACGCATAACCTCTTCAGGATTGGTTTGGAATGCTAATGCTAGATGTAAACCAACAAATTGACTAAATTGTTGATGTAATCGTTGGCATTTTTGTACATCAAAAGCACGTTGTGCATAATCTTCAACCACTTCATCACGTTGTGCCTCTAGTTCTTCTAAATGTTTTTCGCGTGCCGCACGACCAAATAATGGTACTTCAGGGAATTTAGAAAAACGCAGTTCACGCTCAGATACTTGAACGACTACACCATGCTCAAGCTCTTGAGCTGAAAATACATTATCATCAAATGCAGAAGGATCTCCTTCAATTAAATATAAATCATCAGGGCAATCATCTAATTGTGTTAATTGTTCTTTGACTACAGATAAATCACGAACAACAATAGCATGACGAGCTGGACCATATAATGCTGAGAAATATGGAGCATCCTCAATTGCAACATCATCATAAAGTTCTGATAATAATACACCGCCAAAACGTTCAGCTAATACATTTAAACGAGCATCTTCAGAACCATCTGGTTGGCTTAAACGAGAAATTTGTTCATCTAGTTGTTGACGTCTTTGTTCTAACTGATCACGTTGCATAGTCAATTCACGTTCTTTCTCTAGTTGAGATTGCATGAATTGCATAACATCTTGACTATTCTCAAATTGTTCACCACTTTGATCTTGTAAACGTTCTAAAGCGGCTTGAGCTGTTAACCAGGCAGGTGCTTTATCAGCATTTTCATTATAAAGTGCGGTCAATTGTTCACGTTTTTGACGTAAGGTTGAGCGTGTTTCAACTTGTTCTGATAATTCAACGGTTAGATCTTCAACAAGAACCTCTTGCTCTGCATGAAATTCTTCTAGCGCTTCTGCAGAGGTTAAATTTAATTCTGCACGTTGATTAAACTCTTTTAACAAGCGTTCTGCATTTTGTTGTTGAGCATAACGTTGTTCTAATTCATATAATTTTGCACGTAATTGAGGTGTTTGTTGAGCATGAATTTTTTGTGTTGGATATTCACGTAATAATTCTTTTGCACTCTCCCAAGCAGCTGAACGTGGTACTTCTCCTGCAATTTTACATACTAATTGATAAGCTTTATCAAATTGGGTTTTGGCAGCTTCAGAAATAGACATTTTATGTTCTAATTCAAGCACTTTATCTGTTAATGTCTCGGTTTGTGCTTTAAATTCATCATGATAAGCATCAATATTTTTCACTGATAGCTCTGCTAAACCACATAAAGCTTTCGCTTTCTCTAAAGCTTGAATTGCTTGCTGATATTGTAATGCTCGAGTTTGTTGGGCATCTAGTGCTTGTTGATAGTCGGCCAATTGTGAACGAATTTGGTCAACTTCATTTTCTAAATTTTCAAATTGAGCCTGGCTTTCTTCTAGCTGTTCATTTGCATTTTCCACCACGACTTTTTGTTCTTCTAGACGTTCTGTTAATTCAGACACATCTTCTTGATAACGCTCAATACGCTCTTGGTGACGTAATGCATTAAGAACTAAATTTAAGTGGTCTGATGCACTTTGGTGATCGACTTCTAATGTTTTTTCATTTTCAGTTAATTCAGCGGCTTCACGACTTAAATCAATTAATTTATGTTGTGATAAATCTTGTTCAGATTTTGCTGAATACCATTCTTTACGGAAATTTAAGGCAGACTCAATATTACCCTGTCTTTCATTAGCATTACGCATATAATCTGAAGCAACATAATTAGTCGTCTCAGTGATTAAATGTTTGAATAAATCACGATCAGATTGTGTCATCTTAATGGCTTCAAGAGTCATTCGGTTTTCACGTAAAGCACTTTCCATATCTTGGAAAGCCTTACGTACGCCTAAGTTTTCAGGCAATAAATATTCACGTAATGACTTAGTAATTGCACTTGAAATACCACCATATAATGAGGCTTCAATTAATTTATAGAATTTGCTTCGATCTGATGATGAACGTAGACGTCTAGGGATAATTCCCAATTCAAACATCATGCTGTGATAATCAGCAACAGAATGATATTGTTTAAATTGTGCACCTATTTCATCCATTTTATCTTTTAACTCAGTTAAATTCAGTACACGAGCTTGGCGTTCACCTAAAGCTTCTGTCAAAATATGCGTTGGATGAAATGACAGTTCTAATCCTTGAATAGAGAAAGTTTTGATATCAACTTTTTTATCACGACCAGCAATTTGTTGCAGACGCACACCGACTAACACACGTTGATGGCGAGAATTTACTGTATCAAGTACTGCATAACAAACCCCAGGACGTAATTTACCATGTAAACCTCGATCACGAGAACCACTAGTGGCACCTGCTTCTGTGGTATTACGAAAATGTAATAATGTTAAGTCAGGAATTAATGCGGTAACAAAACCAGCCATCGTGGTTGATTTACCAGCACCATTGCCACCAGATAAGGTGGTTACTAATTCATCTAAATCAAATGTACGTGCGAAAAAACCATTCCAGTTAATTAACGTTAATGAACGGAACTTGCCACGTTCGACAGTTGATTGAGCTAATACTGCAGTGGGAGCTGAAGTTTCTTCGATTTTTTCTTCCAGAAATTCATTTTCTAGTTCTAATTCTTCGGACATTATTCTTCGTCTCCTAACTCATCATTTAATTCATCTTCAAAATTTTCGTCAGATTTAACCGCACTTTGTTCTGTTTGTTGTAATGATTCTGGTGTTGCTGCTTCTCCATCACGAATTAAACGTAATTGTGCTTCACGAGCATCATCTCCTGCACGAACCTCAGCACCAAAACGAAATACTGATTCAGAAATAGTGAACTTGCCACTATTTTGTTCACCAACAGTGTAAATCATACCTAAACGACGTAAACGACTAATTGCGGCTCTCACTTTCTCAGCCAGTTTTTGCTTATCTAAATCAGAACCGCTGGAACGTTGATTGACAGCTTTGAGTAATTTACTTTCATCTGCAAGATTTAATAATTCATCATAGACTTCTTGTGTCGTGAAAATGCCTTGCTGTGCTAAGCGTTCTGGGCTTAGATATAAATAACACAACACTTTACCTACTAGCATTTCAAGTTCACTCAGAACTGAACGTGAAATCAACGTAGTTGCTTTAGGGCGTAAATAGAAAAAGCCTTCTGGGGCACGAATAAGTTCTACATTATAACGGCGATAAAAACCATCTAATTCATTTTGAAAATCGGCTAAAAATGAATAATTATCTAAATGTTCTTGGCTAATATGTCTGCCTGAACGTAATTGACTATCCACGTCAGGGAATAATGGATTGGCAATTGCTGCTGCGAGCTTAGGTGAAATAAGTTCTTGAAGATTGTCTGTCATTTTTTCTTCTCTGTGTTTAGGTGGTAACACCTGCTAAACTTTATCAATGATGTTTTACACCATTGAATTTATTCTAGAAATTTTGCAAAAATCAACCGCACTTTTAACGGTATTCATCAATGGTATTTGCTTGGACTTCCGCACCACGATGATTAATTTCTTGCCATTCAGGGTACTTACCCGATAAATCATCACTTGCCATACCAAGGCGTACGGCTTGGTCAACAATGATTCTTGCTACATCAAATTGACGAGCTAATGGATAACCGGCTAATTGATCATGTAATATTTTGCTTAAATTAATCGGACGATTATGTTCACGATACTCAATGAGTAAGTTTTGCATATAATCTACTATTTGATCATGTAAATCTGAAAGTTGTTCGAATTCTAACTCTGCTGGTAATTCACCTAGGGCATCTTCTGCACGTAATGCTAACTCTTCATCACGTAAATCCACTAAGCGTTCAGCTTGTGCTATCCATAAATACCATGGCATATCAAAGTAGTTACGAATTGAATTACGTAGGCGTTGTGAGAATACACGATTTTTATCCATATCAATAGCGGTACGAATAAACTTATGAACATGGCGGTCATAACCAATCCATAAGTCAATAGCTTGTTGTCCCCAGCTAATAATACGATCTAATTTTGCTTGTAAATCAGTAATGAGTTGTTCGATGAAATATAATTCATCATGACCAATTACACAGTCTTGAATACGTAATAATTGCTCTTGTAGCTTATCACCAGCTGCATTTAATGTATCTTGCAACTCACGTAGATTACCTGAAGTTTCATCTAACAAACGTTCACAACTAGCAATAGCCGCTTGCCAGTCTTTGGTTAAGAGTTCAGCAATTTCATCTTTGATGTTTTGTTGATTTTCATCCATTACACGTTGTGATAAATCGATACTATCGAAAATTTCTGCAACAGAATATTTAAGAGGCGCAAAAACATTACGACGCCAATAGAACTCATCACTATTTGATTCTACTCCTTCTTCTGCCGCTTCTGATGCACGTTGAATTTCATCAGCTACAATGGCTAATTGCACAGAAAGACGTAAGGCAGAAAATTCACGTTGACGGATATAATAATCAGATACACCAACACCTAATGGAGTTAAGCGGTAAATTGATAATCCTTCGGTAAATTCGCTACTAAAACGATTAAGAAAACGTTGTTTCACCAATTCATTAATCGCATTGTTTGCACGTGTTGAAATGGTATCCTGAGACTGTTCGAACTCATTCGATACATGACGGAAAATATCTACTAAATCAGATTCAATCATTTCGCCATCAAAGCGCTCATTATTATAAATAGCAATAGCTAATAAAAACGCTAAACGATCAGTGGACAAACTTAAAGAAAATTCTCGCTCTTTTGCCCAAGAAACTAATTCAGGAATTGTTTGTGATGTTTCAAGCATTAAGGTTTCTCACAACCAGTTTAAAATACATAAAAATTTTTTAAAGTATACAGTATTTTAACCATTCTTACAGCTTGAAATTATGACAAAAACTGAGTGATTTATCGTAAATAAATAATTTTTATTGGAAAATTTTTTATAAAGCCTTACTATACGCAGGTTTTTTGATATTTAACATGAATTTTAAGATAAAAAATGACTGAATTGACAACTCAACAAGAAAAAAAACAAGCTTATAACTTTAATAAATTACAGAAGCGTTTAAGACGCAATGTAGGAAATGCTATCGCTGATTTTAGTATGATTGAAGATGGCGACAAAGTGATGGTATGTTTATCTGGTGGCAAAGACAGCTATACGCTGCTTGATATTTTATTGAATTTACGCCATAACGCTCCTGTCCACTTTGATATTGTGGCAGTAAATTTAGACCAAAAACAACCTGGTTTTCCTGAACATATTCTTCCTCAATATTTAAAAAGTATTGGTGTAGATTACAAAATTGTTGAAGAAAACACATACGGAATTGTTAAAGAAAAAATCCCTGAAGGTAAAACAACTTGCTCACTTTGTTCTCGTTTACGCCGTGGTATTTTATATCGTACAGCAACAGAACTCGGGGCAACTAAAATTGCCTTAGGTCATCATCGTGATGATATGTTGGCAACATTATTTTTAAATATGTTTTATGGCGGTAAATTAAAATCTATGCCACCTAAATTGATCTCCGATGATGGTAAACAAGTGGTGATTCGTCCATTGGCTTATTGCAAAGAAAAAGATATTGAAAAATATGCTATTGCTAAACAATTCCCTATCATTCCTTGTAATTTATGTGGCTCACAGCCCAATTTACAACGTCAAGTGGTTAAGGAAATGTTGAATACTTGGGATAGACAATATCCTGGTCGCCTAGAAACGATGTTTAGTGCCATGCAAAATATTACGTTGTCACATATGTGTGATCCAAAACTCTTTGATTTTAAAGGTATTAAACAGGGACAAGTTTTAGATGGGGTTGAGGGTGATATTGCTTTTGATAAAGAAGAACTGCCAATTTCACCTTTACTTGATGATAATGAAATAGAAATTGAAGAAGAACAACTTATTCAATTTAAAGAAGTCTGTTAATTGACTATAAAATAAAAGCCACATAATTGTGGCTTTTAGACTAAATTCTTCTAGTTTGCCAGTAGGCATCCTTCCAATATGGATTATTCATTGAAGAATAAATTACACCACCTTTAGTTGAGGCGTGCAAAAATTTATTATCTTTTACATAAATTCCTACATGGTATCCATTAGGTCCACGTCCAGTTTTAAAGAATACAAGATCACCAGTTTGAATATTATCTAAATCTACTTCTCTACCATATTTAGCTTGTGCTGTAGTTGTTCTAGGTAATGCGATATTAAATCGATCCATGAAAGTAGTTTGCACAAATCCTGAACAATCTACACCATTTCTTGATGTTCCACCTAAAACATAAGGTGCTCCAGCCCATTCTCTTTGTTGCTCGCTCAATAATGTAATTACCATGATAGGATCATTTAATTGTCCTTTATAATTAATAGATGAGAAATTACTTGAACAAGCTGTTAATGTAGCAATAGAAAGTATTAAACAAAATTTTCTAAATGAAAAGCTCATAAAACTCTCCTGTATACAAATAAAGCTATCTATAATCCTCTTATAGATAGCTTTTATATTCATATTAGAAAAAATTAACTTTTCGGTTTGGTTTTTTCTACACGAGTACGTAATTTTTGACCTGGCTTAAATACCACAACACGACGTGCTGAAACAGGAACACTCTCGCCTGTTTTAGGGTTGCGTCCTGGACGAGATGATTTATTTCGTAATTCGAAATTACCAAAGCCAGAGAGCTTTACATCTTGACCTTGCTCTAAGGCAATGCGAATTTCTTCAAAAAAATCCTCTACTAAGGCTTTAGCATCTGATTTATTTAAACCATGTTTTTCAATTAGATTGTCTGCAAGTTCTATTTTAGTTAAAGTCATAAGTTTAATCTCTTAAGTAAGCATTAAAACGTTCTTTTAACTCGGATAATACAACAGAAATTACCGCATTAATATCATCTTCTTCCAAAGTTTTCTCAGTATCTTGAATAGTTAAACTAATTGCAAGGCTTTTATAGCCTTCAGGAACACCTTGACCTTGGTACACATCAAATAAATTAACTTGAGTTAATTTATTACCTGCTGCTTCACGACATGCATCAATAATATCGCTTGCAGCTACATTTTCCTCAACAACTAATGCTAAGTCACGTTTATTTGAAGGAAATTTAGAAATTTCTTTTGCACTAGCAACATTGCGTTCAGCAACTTTAGATACCAATAATTCACAAGCAAATGCTTTACCATTGATCCCTAATTTTTGTGCAACTATTGGGTGAATTTGACCAATATAACCAATTTCTTCACCATCTAATACCATTGCCGCTGATTGACCTGGATGAAACGCAGGAAATTCTTTCGCTACAAATTTAACACGGCCGCCAGCTTTTGTTAATGCTAAAAGGTTCTCAATGTTACCTTTTAAATCAAAGAAATCGGCTGGTGCTGTTTTAGTTGCCCAATGTTCATTTAAACGGGAGCCTGTCATCACAGCTGCAAACATTAATTCTTGACGAATACCGAATTCTGATTTTGCATTAGGAATAAAACGTAACCCTGTTTCAAATAAGCGAACACGGTTTTGCTGACGATTTTGATTATATACTACCGCACTTAATAACCCCGTCAATAATGAAACACGCATTGCTGACATTTCACTTGAAATTGGATTAGGTAAAATCCAAGCTTCTTGGTCTGGATGTAGAATGGATTGTAATTTTGGATCAACAAAGCTATATGTAATTGCTTCATGGAAATCATTATCTACTAATGTTGATTTAATACGTGATAATTCAAGCTCAGACTCACGATGTTCACGCATAGTTAAATGTGCTAAAGGTGCATTATTTGGAATGCTGTTATAACCATAAATACGAGCAATTTCTTCAATTAAGTCTTCTTCAATTTCAATATCAAAACGCCAACTTGCCGAAGTGACAGTCCACATATCATTTTCATAATGAACAGGCAAACCTAAGCGATGGAAAATTTCTGTCACTATTTCAGTTTCAATATGATGTCCTAAAAGTGAATCTAATTTGCTACGGCGTAATATTACTTCATTTAATTTAGGTAAATGTGGTTCACTTACTGCCTCACAAATTTCACCTACTTCACCACCGCAGATTTCAACTAAAAGTGCGGTAGCTCTCTCCATTGCTTTATGTTGTAATGCAAAATCTACACCTCGCTCAAAGCGGTGTGAAGCATCTGTATGTAAACCATATTGACGAGCACGACCTGTAATGGCTAATGGTGCAAAAAATGCGGCTTCTAAAATAACATCTTTTGTTTCTGTATTAACACCACTGGCTTGACCACCAAAAATACCAGCCATAGCAATTGGACCTTTTTGATCCGCAATAACTAAGGTATTGCTTTGTAATTTAGCCACTGAACCATCTAGTAACACTAATTCTTCATCATCTTTAGCTAAACGAACCTGAATAGGCTGAACCACTTTGTCCGCATCGAAAGCATGCATCGGTTGACCTAATTCAAGCAACACGTAATTGGTAATATCGACGATTGGATCAATAGAACGAATACCACAACGACGTAATTTCTCTTTCATCCATAGTGGTGTTGGTGCTTTTACATTCACATTTTTTACTGAGCGCAACAAATAGCGAGGACAAGCGTCTGGAGCAATAAGTTCAATAGCCACTTTCTCATTTGTTGTTACCGATACAGTGTTGATTTCAGGCTCAGTTATTGGCAATTGATTTACCACACCAATTTCACGAGCGATACCCGCAATACTTAAACAATCTGCACGGTTTGGTGTTAAGCTAATTTCAATTTCTTTATCATCTAAACTAAGATATTCACGGAGGTTCATACCGACAGGTGCATCTGTAGGTAATTCAATAATACCGCTATGATCTTCAGAAATGCCTAATTCGCTATATGAGCAAAGCATCCCTTCTGAAGGTTGTCCGCGTAATTTAGTTTTCTTAATTTTAAAATTACCAGGTAATACTGCGCCATCAGTTGCACAAGCGACTTTTAGACCTTGGCGACAGTTTGGTGCACCACAAACTATATCTAATAGTCGTTCACTACCAACATTAATTTTTGTTACACGTAATTTATCTGCATCTGGATGTGGAGCACACTCAACCACCTCACCTACAACAACGCCAGTAAAATCGCCAGCGACAGCTTCCACTCCATCTACTTCTAATCCAAGCATGGTGATTTGTTCACATAATTGCTCTGTATTGACAGCGGGATTTACCCACTCACGGACCCATTGTTCACTGAATTTCATTAATTCTATCCTTTATTTTGTATTCTTTTATTCTGCTCAGTTAGCGTAAACAATACGCTATTACACATTATTTATCTGAATTGTTTTAAGAATCGTAGGTCATTTTCAAAAAATGAACGTAAATCTGTTACGTTGTAGCGTAACATGGTTAAACGTTCAACTCCCATACCTACCGCAAATCCTGAATATTCATTTGGGTCAATACCTACATTACGTAATACATTAGGATGGACTATTCCGCAACCTAATACTTCTAACCATTTACCATTTTTGCCCATAATATCAACTTCAGCAGAAGGCTCTGTAAATGGGAAGTAAGATGGGCGAAAACGTACTTGTAAATCTTCTTCAAAGAATGCACGTAAGAAATCATAAAGCACACCTTTTAATTCGGTGAAATTGACTTTTTTATCCACATACAGCAATTCAATTTGATGGAACATCGGCGTATGAGTTTGGTCATAGTCATTACGATAAACTTTGCCAGGTACAATAATTCGAATAGGTGGTTTTTGTTTTTCCATAGAACGAATTTGTACGCCAGATGTTTGTGTGCGAAGCAATAAGTCAGGATTAAACCAGAATGTATCATGATCAGCACGTGCCGGATGATGTTTAGGAATATTTAATGCATCAAAATTATAGTAATCACTTTCGATTTCAGGGCCAGATTCAACAGAAAAACCTAATTCTGAAAAGAATTTTGTTACCCGCTCAATGGTTAAACTGACCGGATGTAAACCACCCAACTCAACTTTATGTCCAGGCAAACTTACATCAATACGTTCTTTTTCTAATTGTGCATTTAATGCTGCTTTTTCAAATTCTTCTTTTTTAGCATTTAAAATTTCTAATACTGTTTGTTTAGCTTCATTAATTTTTGCACCTAGTGCTGGACGTTCTTCGGCAGCAACATCTCGCAAGCCTTGCATTAACTGAGTAAAATGCCCTTTTTTTCCAAAATATTCAACACGAAATGCTTCCAGTGCATCTAGCCCTTTATCATGTAACATTTCTAGCGCTGAACGAGCTTGTTCAGTAATTTCTTTTAGGTTTTGCATACCCATCCTCTATTTACTTGTCTAATTTGATAAAATACTCCTTATAATAATACTAACTTATTAAAAAATCACGTTATTATTATGTAAATAGAGAAAATTTTACTGGAAATAACCGCACTTTCTTCTGTTGCTAAAAGAATTCAGCCATTCTATAAAGATAAAAAGGCAATCTCTATCGATTGCCCTTATTAAAATTCTATGTCAAAAACTCGACAATATACTATCTATGCCTGAGTTTTATCTTTAATTACTGTAGTGGCTGCATTTTTCATTACTGATTTAATTCCATTTTCAGCAGATGCCTTAGATGAATAGTATTCACTACGACCAATTTCTTGGTGATTTTGAGCTTTTAAAATAAAATAAGGTTCACCTTTTTTATTTTCTTTTAACTCAAAGTTTTTTTCAGTTACGCCATTTTTTTGTACAGAAGCAATACCATTTTCTACTGCTGCACAAGATTTATAAAGCTCGCTAGTTAGAATAACTTGGCTATTTGCCGCTTTTAAATTGAACATAAATTGTCCATCTTTAGCTAATTTTAATTCATACCAACCCAATGCCATTTTCTTTCTCCTATTGAAAAATCAAATAATTAAATATTAATTTGAGAAAAACTCTCAGAAACTAAGCATAATCTCTTATTAAATAAATTCAATATATTTTTTGACCTAATAGATATTTTTGTGTATATATATGCCATAATTTGTGATAGGAATCACAAATTATGGTCTAAACTGAAGCATTTGCATTCAGTTTAATTCAGTAAAAAAACACAGAATAGCCATGAATTCATTCTCGATGTTTACAATTCCTTTAAAATATGAGGTTTACTTAATGATAATTCATTTTGCGTGTAAGGATACACAGGAGTTATTTCAAGGTGCTCGTATCGTTCGTTTTATATCTTGTGAAAAGCAAGCGATGCGTAAGTTGCAACAACTAAATGCTGCTGCATCAATTAAGTTCTTAAATAAATTACCTAATAATAAACTAGATATTCTCGAAAATGATGAGGATGGGCAATACTCCATCAATATTAATGATGAATGGGTTTTAAATTTTACATGGAAACATAATGCTGCTGTAAATGTAAAATTGTTAGAACGTCATGGAGGTGAACATGAGCAACGCTTATAATTCACCTGTTCTTTTTGCTCATCCAGGAGAAATTCTTTATGAGGAATGGCTGAAACCTTTAGGCATTACTCAATTTGAATTATCCAAAGCAATTTTACTTTCTCCCAGAAAGATCAGTGAGATATCTACGGGGAAATGCCCTATTACTGCTAATATTGCCTTACGTTTAGGTGCATTTTTTGGTACTAATGCAGAAAGTTGGCTAAATTTGCAAAGCCATTACGATATGCAGAAAACTAAGCAACTCATTGAAGCTGATCTTCAATATATTTTAGACTTTCAGTAGAAATCATGTCTATTCCCCCTCGCTGTTTGAGGGGGAATTTAAGGGATTCTATTTTTTCAATAACAGATTCTTTTAGAAAATAAACACCCGTATTAGGAAAAGATTCTATTTCGAATAATTCGCCATGATAAGTGAATTCTAATTGGAAAGCATGTAAATAAGTGCGGTCAGCTTTTAGCAAATTTCCACCATATAACTCGTCCCCCCAAATGGGACTTCCCAAGCTTTTCATCGCAACACGTAACTGGTGAGTTTTACCTGTTTGTGGTTTTAAAATGAATAATCTCAAATTAGCTTCACAACTAACAGATTCAAATCTTGTAATAGCTGGATTATTTTTACTCTGACACAGTTTCCAAGCGCCTCTTCTCGCCTTCTCAAGATCACCAATAATCAATCCTTGTTTCTTTTTAGGTTTCTGTGTAGATAGTGCTAAATAAGTTTTACGAATTTGGTGTTTGGCAAATAGTTGTGATAATTCTGATGCAGCATATTCATTTAAAGCCAATATTAGCAATCCTGAGGTCACCTTATCTAAACGATGAACTAACCACAATTTAGGAACATTCAATTGTTTTGCAAGCTTTTGAACTAATCCGACTTCTTCATTATCCTTATGAACTGATACTTCATTTGGTTTATCAATAATGATAAAGTCAGGATGTTTATGTATAATTTTAAATTCTTGCATAAAATTCTCGGAAGTATAGTTAATATGAATATTAATTTAGAACAGATTATAGCATATATTGTGCCAGCAATAATGTGGGCTTTAATTGTCTCGATTACCATCAGACAACTTGTCAAAAAACAATCATCAGCGGCTATGCTTTCTTGGTTAATGCTTATTTATCTTGTTCCTATAGTAGGCATTTTAGCTTATTTGATATTCGGCGAAATTAATTTAGGTAAACGTCGTAGCAATATTTCTAAGCAGTTACTCCCCAAATATATGCTATGGTTTGCAAATTTAAATAAACAAAAAAAATTACTTATTGACTCAAGCCAATCTTCTATTGCCTACCCATTATTTGAATTAGCCCAACGACGTTTAGGGATTCCTTGTATTCAAGGGAATGAATTACATATCTTAGACACGCCAGAAAGCATTATCAAAAATATCATCAAGGATATTCAACAAGCCAAACAATCCATTAATATGGTGTTCTATATTTGGTCTAATGGTGGGCTAATTGATTTTGTCGAAACCGCACTTATTGAAGCCAAACAGCGTGGTGTAAATGTGCATATTTTATTAGATTCGGTAGGAAGCCGTGATTTTTTAAAAAGTACACATTGTAAGCAATTAATTGAGCAAGGCATTGAGATTGAAGAAGCTCTTCATGTGAATCTATGGCGAATATTTTTACGCAGAATTGATTTACGCCAGCATCGAAAAATTATTGTGATCGATAACCAAATTTCTTATACAGGAAGTATGAATATGGTTGATCCGGATTATTTTAAACAAGGCAGTAATGTTGGTAAATGGGTCGATATTATGGTGCGTATCGATGGGCCGGTTTCACCTGTTCTAAATGGCTTACATGCATGGGATTGGGAAATGGAAACTCAGCAAGAATTAGAGGTTCCCCTACCGTCTCAACAAAGATTGCCTATGGAAAATAACAATATCCATGCAGTTCAGGTTTTAGCTACAGGTCCTGGGCTACCTGATGATTTAATGGTACAATCTCTTGTGACTGCAATTTTTTCAGCAAATCAAAGTATCACTATTACAACGCCATATTTTGTACCCTCACAAAATATTATTGATGCTTTAGAAATTGCAGCACTACGAGGAGTTAATGTATCACTCATTTTACCAATGGAAAATGATTCTTTAATGGTTAAATGGGCAAGTCGAAATTATTTTGATACATTATTAAAAGCAGGCGTTAAAATTTATACGTTCACACAAGGACTCCTACATACAAAAAGTATCCTTATTGATAACCAGCTTGTTATGGTAGGCACAGTAAATATGGATATGCGAAGTTTTCATTTAAATTTTGAAGTTACTCTTCTGATAGAAGATCAGGTCTTTGCAAATGAAATTTCGTTACTCCACGAAAATTATATGAATGAATCAGAACTTATAGATGAAAATATATGGTTCAATCGATCAGTTATTACTAGAATTATTGAAAAATTATTTTTCTTATTTAGCCCCTTGTTATAATAAGAAAAATTAATCTAAAGAAGTAAAAAGGATATCTAATGAAAAAAGAACTTCGTCTCTATCTTATTCGCCATGGACGAACCCTTTGGAATGATCAAGGGCTGATGCAAGGTTGGGGGAATTCTGCTCTAACAGAACAAGGTATTCGTGGAGCAAAACTTACGGGCAAAGCATTAGCAAATGTGCCTTTTATTGCTGCTTATTCAAGCTGTTTACAACGCACAATTGATACTGCCAATCATATTTTGAGCCATCGTGATGTGCCATTATTTCAACATCAAGGTTTAAATGAACATTTTTTTGGTTCTTGGGAAGGTGTAAGTACAGAAACCATTCGACACACAGAAGAATTTCAGCAAATGCTCCATGATCCTGTGAATTATATGGCTCGTACTAATGGTGGTGAAACTTGGGAAGTTTTTACAAACCGTGTGATTAAAGCGATCCAAGATATTATTAAAATTCACAATGAAGGCAATATATTAATTGTATCTCATGGACATACAGTTCGTTTGTTGATGGCATTATTTGCGGGTTCAACTTGGCAAAATCACCGAGAGGAAGGTCGTAGTGTTTCTATGTTAAATACTGCAATTAATATTGTCAGATATGTTCAACAAGATAATGAATCTGAAGGACAATTTATTATTGAAAAAATTAATGATGACGAACATTTAAAATAGCACTAAAAAAGTGCGGTTAAAAATTTCAGAAAATTTAACCGCACTTTTTATATAAAAATTAGAGTAATTCTAAAAACCCTGTGACTGTAACAAAAGAACCAAAGATTAGTACAATGTCATTTTTATTAGTTTCAGAAATTGCCTCTTTAATACCTGATTCAATAGAACTATTGCCTTTTCCATCAATAGCAAGCTGATTTTTATCTGCTAGTTGTTGTAATTTAGCAAATAAATCTTGACCTGATTGCCCTCTAGGTCCTTCTAAGGTGACACAATGCCATCGATCAATAATAGATAATAAAGGTAATAATACCCCATCGGCATCTTTATCTTTTAATACGCCACAAACTGCGGTAATTTTTTGAGAATTTTTTGATTTTATTTCAATTAATTTGCTAGCAAGATAACGTGCTGCATGAGGGTTATGCCCGACATCAATAATAATTCTCGGTAACTCTTCTATTGGACGATTTATTAAACTTGCAATAGGTTGCAAATGTTCTACTTTAATAGTTTGAAAACGACCTGTTAACTCTACTTCTTGCAATGATTTTCGAATTATTTCTTCTGATATTACAAAAGGCAGATATTGTACTACAGCAAGAGCTGTCGCTGCATTTTGTATTGGAATAGAACAAATCGGTAAATTTTCGAAATTTCTATTTTGATTATGCCAATGCCAACGATTATGTTCAGCGGAATAAAACCAGTCTCTATCTCGACAAGATAACTGACAATGTAACTTTTCAGCATGCGCTAATATAGAATAGGGAATATCAGGTTCACCAATAATTACTGGTTTGTTTGTCCGAAAAATACCAGCTTTTTCAAATCCGATTTGTTCTCTTGTTGAACCTAAAAAATCAACATGATCAATATCAATACTAGTGATAACTGCGATATCACTATCTACAATATTAGTGGCATCTAAACGACCACCTAATCCAACTTCTAGAATGACTACATCTAAATTAGCTTGTTTAAATAAATACAATGCAGATAAAGTACTAAATTCAAAATAAGTTAAAGATTCTTTTTTATGTTGTTCAATATAGGCAAATGATTGTGTGTGAGAATCATCAGGTAAATCTTGATTTTGAATACGAACACGTTCGTTATAGCGTAATAAATGTGGTGAAGAATAGACACCAACACGTAAGCCAGAATTGATAAGAATAGTTTCTAATAAACGACAAGTGGTGCCTTTACCATTTGTTCCACCTACGGTAATCACAAAAGGGGCGGGATTAAGAATATCCAATTCTTTTGCAACAGCTGTGATACGTTCTAAACCTAAATCAATAGATTTAAAATGACTATTTTCTAAATAAGAAAGCCACTCATCGAGTGATGAAGTGGCTTGTAAATTATGATTATTTTGCATTAGCTAATGCCTAACTATGTTTTGATTCGTTAATGTTTTATTCTGATACTAATTCAGCTTCAGAAACAAATGGTGATGGTTTATTCATTAATTTGCTTAATAAGCTTGCTAATGTATCACGCATCTCTGCACGTTTTACGATCATATCAATTGCGCCATGTTCTAATAAGAACTCAGCACGTTGGAAACCCTCTGGTAATTTTTCACGAACGGTTTGCTCAATAACACGAGGACCTGCAAAACCAATTAATGCTTTTGGTTCAGCAATATTGATATCACCTAACATAGCAAAACTTGCAGATACACCACCTAATGTTGGATCCGTTAACACTGAAATAAACGGCACCCCTTGCTCACGCATTTTAGCTAAAACGGCACTGGTTTTTGCCATTTGCATTAATGAGAAAAGTGCTTCTTGCATACGAGCCCCACCACTAGCAGAGAAACAAATAAATGGGCAGTTTTTTGCTATTGCATCTTCCGCAGCTGCCACAAATTTAGCACCAACGACAGAACCCATAGAGCCGCCCATAAATGCAAAGTTAGATGCTGCTGCAACAACAGGTAATCCATGTAATGTTCCCGTCAAAACGATAAGAGCATCTTTTTCACCTGTTTCTTTTTGAGCGGTAGTTAAACGATCTTTATATTTTTTTAAATCACGAAACTTAAGAATATCTTTAGGCTCTAACTCCGCCACTAATTCTTGTACACCTTCACTATCAAGTAGCACTAATAAACGTTTACGAGCATCAATTCGCATATGGTGCCCACATTTAGGACACACTTCCAAGTGACGAGTGAGTTCATCACGATATAAAACTTGTTCGCAAGATGTACATTTTGTCCAAACCCCTTCTGGTACGTTTGCTTTATGAGAATTAGAAATGGGGTTTTTACTAAAAATCTTATCAATCCAGCTCATTTTTAACCTTATTTATGATTAATTTAATTAGCAAAAATACGATATATCGCATTTTTTTATAAAACAGTAAAATTGTGCTTATTTAACCACAAATTTAACTTATTTTACACTATTTTATTTTACAACTGCTCTGACCTACCATAAATCATTTTCTAAAAACAATGGTCCTAATGGGCTCGTTGGTAAATTATAGTTTTCAGGATAAGTAACATGTACTAGATATAACCCCTCAGGTTTAGCTGTGGGAGCAGCGAGAGAACGATTTTTTTGTTCTAATAGCCATTTCATCCATTCTACAGGCTGACGACCACAACCTACTTCCATTAAACTGCCAACAATATTGCGTACCATGTGATGCACAAAGGCATTAGCTTTAATATCGACAATAATAAAATCACCTTTTCTAATCACCTGTAAATGATGAATATTACGCCAAGGGGTTTTAGATTGACATTGTGCGGCTCGGAATGAAGAAAAATCATTTTCGCCTAATAAAAATTGCCCAGCTTGTTGCATCAAATGATGATCAAGCTCAAGATGGGTATGCGTAATGCCATAAGGCAAAATAGCTGACCGTAATTTATTACAATATAAAATATAACGATAACGTCTTGCGGTGGCACTAAAACGAGCATGAAAATCGTCTGGTACTTGTTTTGCCCATTTTACTGCAATATCATCAGGTAAGTTGGCATTAGTTCCAAAAGCCCAAGCTTTTTCTGGACGAATAGCATGAGTTTCAAAATGTACTACTTGACCTGTCCCATGAACGCCAGAATCAGTACGCCCCGCACAAAAGACTTCAATCTTTTCATTTGCCACAAAAGAAATGGCTTTTTCTAATTCTTCTTGCACAGAATGGACTTTTTCTTGGCGTTGCCAGCCAAAATAATTCTGCCCGCTATATTCAATCCCAAGCGCAATTTTCATTATTGATTACATCCATTAATATCTAAAAATTTTTATAAAGTTTACCGCACTTTTACTCAATGATCATCTCACCTTCAATTGGTAATTCATTCAAGCGATTAAACATACTTTTAACAACCTCATCTGAAACTTGATGGATATTGTTATAGAAAGTTTTTAAACGATAAATCTCCACTTGTATATGCTGTTTTTCAGCTTGCTTGATCATACGATAAATTTCATTGCGATTAATACCCACATTACTCACGATGATTAAACAATCAAGTGCGGTATGTTTTTGACAAAATTTAAAGGCGGACTTAAGAGCATTACGCGCTTTTAGTTTTGCTTCTTGAAAACGTGATTCGCTCCAAACATAGTTGTTGCCTTCCATCAAAAATAGATCATTTTCAATATGAAAATATTTACTTTGTGGATACGATAATTCAAATTGGGCAATTTGTTGTTGAGCGAAAGTCGTTTTACCAGAGCCAGAATGTCCACGAACAATAATGAGTTTTTGCATAATTAAAAACAAAAACGCAGAATGTTGATTCTGCGTTGAGGATTATTTATTGATTAAAGTTAAAAATTCTTTTCGAGTTTCTCTATCTTGTAAGAATACACCACCAAATGCGGATGTTACCGTATAACTATTGCTATCTTCTATACCTCGACATTTTACACAGAAATGGGTGGCTTTCATATATACAGCAACATCTTCCGTTTCTAAAATCGTTTGAAATGCTAATAAAATTTGTTCTGTTAACCGTTCTTGAACCTGCGGACGCTGTGCAAAAAATTTGACGACACGATTGATTTTAGATAAGCCAATTACCCATTTTTTCGGATAATACGCAACAGAAACTAAGCCATCAATAGTCACAAAATGATGCTCACAAGTACTGGTCAAAGTGATATCATTGACCAATACCATCTCGCTAACTTTCATGCGATTTTCAATATTAGTAATTTTAGGAAAATTAACATAATCCAAGCCACTAAAAATTTCATCTACAAACATTTTAGCTAAACGAACAGGTGTTTCTTCTAAGCTATCATCTGTTAAATCTAACCCGATTAATTGCATAACCTCTCGCATATGTTTTTCAATATGCGTACGACGTTCGTCTTTAGTTTGAGTAAGTGCAATCATCGGAGTTTCAATTCCTTTTTCGATTAATGCATTACGGACTTTCTCCGCCTCTGCTGAAATTATTGTCATTAACTCTCTCCGATAAATTCGTCGCGCTATTCTAGCAAATTATGAAACAATAAAAAACCAACATATTCACTTTCAGTAATGAAATTTTCATGACATTCGAATAAGTTAAAGCTAGGCTAAAGTATACTTAATATTACATTTAATTTTTGGTAAATCAGACAACTTAAGGTAAACTACTCTGCGTTTCTATTTTAAAAAAATTTAAAACAAATTTTGAGGTTTAAAATGTCAAAAATCGCATCTGTAGCTGACGTGCTACAAGGTAAAATTGCAGTTGGTGATACTGTAACCGTGCGTGGTTGGGTACGTACTCGTCGTGACTCTAAAGCTGGGCTTTCTTTTTTAGCCGTTTATGATGGTTCTTGCTTTGATCCTATTCAAGCCATCATCAATAATGATATCGCAAATTATGAATCGGAAGTTTTACGTTTAACTACAGGGTGTTCTGTTATTGTGACCGGTACTGTTACTGAATCTCCAGCGGCAGGTCAATCACTTGAATTACAAACAAGTTCTGTAGAAGTTACTGGTTGGGTTGAAGATCCTGATACTTATCCAATGGCAGCAAAACGTCATAGTATCGAATACTTACGAGAAGTAGCTCATTTACGCCCACGTACGAATATTATCGGCGCTGTTGCTCGTGTTCGCCATTGTTTGGCACAAGCAATTCACCGTTTCTTTAATGAACAAGGTTTTTACTGGGTTGCCACACCATTAATTACTGCTTCAGATACCGAAGGTGCTGGGGAAATGTTCCGTGTTTCTACTTTAGATTTAGAAAATCTACCTCGTACTGAAAGTGGTAAAGTTGATTTCAGCCAAGACTTCTTTGGCAAGGAATCATTCTTAACCGTATCTGGTCAGTTAAATGGTGAAACTTATGCTTGTGCATTAAGTAAAATCTATACCTTTGGACCTACTTTCCGTGCAGAAAACTCAAATACAACACGTCACCTCGCAGAATTCTGGATGGTTGAACCTGAAGTTGCATTCGCCACTTTAGCAGATAACGCAAAATTAGCAGAAGATATGTTGAAATACGTATTCAATGCAGTATTAAAAGAACGTATGGATGATTTAAAATTCTTTGAGAAACACATTGATAAAGATGTCATTTCTCGTTTAGAAAGATTCGTTGCTTCTGATTTTGCTCAAATCGACTATACAGATGCCATTGACGTATTATTGAAATCAGGCAAAAAATTCGAATTCCCAGTATCTTGGGGCATTGACCTTTCTTCTGAACATGAACGCTATTTAGCAGAAGAACACTTCAAATCACCTGTAGTTGTTAAAAACTATCCAAAAGATATTAAAGCATTCTATATGCGTCTCAATGAAGATGGTAAAACTGTTGCGGCAATGGATGTTTTAGCGCCTGGAATTGGTGAAATTATTGGTGGCTCACAACGTGAAGAGCGTTTAGACGTATTAGATGCCCGAATGGCTGAAATGGGATTAAATCCAGAAGATTACTGGTGGTATCGTGATTTACGTAAATATGGTACTGTTCCACATTCTGGTTTTGGTCTAGGTTTTGAACGTTTAATCGTATATGTAACAGGTTTACAAAACATTCGTGAAGTTATTCCATTCCCTCGTACACCGCGTAATGCGAGTTTCTAATTAACTAATTAAAAGGACTGGGTCCTGTGCAGTACAGAACCCAGTCCTCGAAATTAAAAGTCTACTTTTAAAGCCCTATCATTTCAGGGCTTTTTAGTTTATAAAAATTGTTAAAATTTAACCGCACTTTTAAGCTTGTGGCTGATAATCTACAAGCAAATAATGGCGAGCCACTTCTAAGAATTTAGCTACTTGTTGCTGTTGCCATTGCTCATCTTTACCTAACTCTTGTGCCATAATATGAGCCACTTTAGCTGCACTATCAATAGCTGCTCGAGAATCTAAAAATAGCATTCTGACACGACGTGATAATACATCTTCGACCGTTTGAGCCATCTCTTCACGTACAGCCCATATCACTTCAGCGACAGTATAAGGTTGGTTTGGATGAAGTTTTTCTGCCATTTCCGCATGGCTATTCATTAACTCTTTTAACGCTGGAATATCCGCCCCATACACATAAAGATGATCGTTTAAATTCACTTGTTCACGAGGAATATTTCCGTGAATAGATAGATTTACAGTAACACAAGGTTTGGCGACTAATTCTGAATGAACTTTTAATGCTTCATCAACAGTATCTTCTGACATTTGACGATAGGTTGTCCATTTACCACCTGTAATTGTCACTAATCCACTCGTTGGATCGGTAATCACTTTATGGCTACGAGAAACTTCTTTTGTGCTTTGTCCTGCTTTTTCAGGTGCCGCTAGTGGTCGTAATCCTGCAAAAATAGACAACACATCATCTCGTGTTGGTTGTTTAGTAAGATACTGCCCTGCGGTATCCAAAATAAAAGTAATTTCTTGTTCTAGTGGAATAGGCTCGTAAGAAGGCTCTTCAATTAACGTATCTGTTGTTCCAACCACAATACGATCATGCCAAGGAACAGCAAATAATACTCGTCCATCAGAGGTTTTTGGAATCATCAAAGCATCATCACTTGGTAAGAATGATTTATCTAAAATTAAATGAATCCCTTGACTTGGCACAACAAATTTTTTATTTATGCCATGATCCATAGAAAGAATATCGTTCATAAATACGCCAGTAGCATTAATAATGGACGTTCCCAATATTTTATGTTCTTGCTGGCTTAATCCGTCAATAAATGTCACACCATCGATTTTACCTTGGCTATTTTTATGTAGCTCGGTGACTTTGGCATAATTTAAAACTGTTCCGCCCTGCTCTACAATTGTTTGAGCGAGGTTAATGGCTAAGCGTGCGTCATCAAACTGCCCATCTTTATAAACTACCCCATTTTTAAGATCTTTATCATTTAGGGTCGGTAAGCGATTTTTAGCTTCTTGTTTGCTAATCGCAATTGTTTTGCCGAGGCTTAATTTCCCAGCTAGATAATCATATATACCCAAGCCGATCCGATACATCACACTATCTTTCAATGTGTAATTAGGAATAATAAAATTCTGATTTTTAAATAAATGACCCGCATTTTTAGCTAAGCGTCCACGCTCACGTAAAGCTTCTTTAACTAAAGCCACATCACCATTAGCGAGATAACGTACACCACCATGCACTAATTTAGTACTACGGCTTGAAGTCCCTTTAGCGAAATCATAAGCTTCTAACAATAAAGTTTTATATCCTCTTGAACTCGCATCTAATGCGATGCCTAATCCACTAGCACCACCACCAATAACAATGAAGTCCCATTTTTCAACTGAACTGATTTTTTCTAATTGTTCATTTCTTTTCATATTAGGTTCTCCTAAATAAGCTTCAAATAAAATGTTCGTTTTCGAACATTTAACATTCGAAATAGTACATTATTATTTATTCCAATAAAAGAGAATAATTATTATTTATATTTATTAAGTGGGAAGATTAGAGGAATTTTCTTAAAAATGTGATCTGCTTCACGGTAAATCTTATCAAGAGCAAAAAATGACAAAAAAAGACCGCATTTTATCTGTGGTCTTTTAGTTTGTTCTTATTTTTTGCAATTATTAGCAAATTCTTTTAAGTAGTCATCAGGTAATGTATAAAAATCTGAAGATAACTTAAACTGACTGTGATTAACTTTAATAAATTCTTCAAGGCTAAGTACTTGTGTCGTTTTCTTTTTGATATTGTAAATATAAAATTTTTGCTCATCCGTATAACAAAGTTTATCTCCCTCTTTATAGGTCGAAACCGCTCTTGCTATCAAATTAGGTTCTTGCAACATTGAACTTAAATACCCCGTAGGCACAATTTCTTGTTTGTCACAAACTAATCTATCTTGAAATACAGCATCGCCAGATTTTACCGAACAACCAGTAAGTTTAGTCATATAAATGGTATAAAACCAAAATGCAAAGAATGAAAAAACAATTAAAATGACAAAATATTTCACTATCTTTTTCATAGCATTCCCTAATTTTTTCTAAAAAATTACCGCACTTTATCAAAAAAGTGCGGTTCAATTATCTACAAAATTTAATCTATCGAATTATTTTTGCTCTAATTCAAGACCATCAAATAATTTTTGTACTGCCGTTTTATCCCTTCGCTTCTCAGCTTTTTCTACTAATGTACGAGTCAGATGTGGTGAAAAATAATTAATAAAATCATACATATAATTACGTAAAAAAGTGCTATGTTTAAAGGCAATCTGCGTCATGCTTGATTTAAATAAATGACTTGCATCAATCTTTACTAAATCAGTATCTTCTGGAGTATGTGCCATAGAAGCAATAATGCCAACGCCTAGCCCTAAACGCACATAAGTTTTAATCACATCAGCATCCGTTGCCGTAAAAACAATATTTGGCAAAATACCTGCACTACTAAAAGCATAATCTAAATCTGAAACCCCAGTAAAACCAAAGGTATAAGTTACTAATGGATATTTGCCTAATTCCTCAATAGTAAGATTTTTACATTTAGCTAATGGGTGACCAGGATTCACAACGATAGAACGATTCCACATATAACAAGGTAATAACACTACATCATCGAATAAATATTGAGCTTCTGTAGTAATAGCTAAATCCACTTCACCTGATAATAACGCATCATACAACTGATTTGGTGATCCCTGATGAACATGCAAACTAACATCAGGATATTGTTTAGAAAAACGCTCAATCACACCAGGTAGCATATAACGAGCTTGTGTATTTGTCGTTGCAATACGTAAAACCCCGTGATTTGGCTGCGTATATTCATTTGCAACAGATTTAATTGCCTGCGTTTTGACTAACAATTCACGAGCAATCGCAACTATTTTATTGCCTGCAGGAGTGATCGCCTTAATATGCTTACCATTACGCTCGAAAATTTCCAAACCTAGTTCATCTTCAAGTAACCGCACTTGTTTACTAATTCCTGGTTGTGAAGTATAAAGCGCATTCGCAGCTTCAGTTACATTTAGATTTTGATTTACAATTTCTACAATATAGCGAAGTTGTTGAATTTTCATAAAATATTCCTTTTGATGCACCCTATTATGATATAAGTGAACTGTCTTAAATGTTAGGCTAGATATACTCAATTTAATAATTAAAATAAACTTAATTTTAGTTGTAATATACCAAAAATTCTTATATTTAACCTATAATAAAAAATTTCTATTGAGCATATATTTTTAATAAACACCATCATAATATAATGTATATTTCTGTAAAACTAGAATATGAGCTGTTATCTTGACATAGAAGAAAATTTACATTTATTTCCTTATAAGTTAACAATTGATAATTTTACTTCATATAGTATATTTTCACGAAATATTTTATTCACCTAATAATAAATAAAGTTTAGTTACATGAATACTCAAACAGTCCTATAATTCTTTTTTATCTACTTTATAATATTTGACTAACTCTCTCACTTTCTGCACAACCTGATAATCTAAATCTTCATAAGCCGCAAAATGCTTTCTCGCATAGGCAATTTTCATCTGCTCGCTTTCACGCAATTTGCTTTCATCTACGCCCGCTTGAATACTTTCGGTATTTTTCGTTTCGGCAACCAAATAGATTTTATTTTCGCCTTTGAAAACCACTGCCCAATCGGGATTGTAATTGCCAAGCGGCGTTGGAATTTTGAACTTCGGCGGCAGTTTGAAATAAAATGCGACCTGTTCGCTGCTTTCACAATCTTTGGCAAATTTGCTTTCGGTTTGGCTGTCTAACGGCAAGTAATTTTCATACACCGTTTTGGCGGAATGTTCCACACTCACCGTATATTGATTTTTAAAAAACTCAAAATCATTGAAAATCGTCATCGCATAGGTTTTATCGGCAATTTTGTGATATTCCACACCGTCTGCCATAATCCCTTGTAACGCAAGGTTAATTTGCTCTGCGACTAAATCAATAAAGCGTTGCGGATTAGCAAAAACTGTCTGCAAGCGGTCAGATTTTGTCAGAATTTTGCAAAGTGTGAGCGGGTTAAGCCCGTTTTCTTCTGCAAGGCATTCAGCAAATCAGGAATCGCCCAATCTGTTTGGCTTTGTATTTCACCGCTGCGGCGATATTCCGTTTCAACGCCGTTTTCACTCATTTTGATTGCCACTTTTTCGCTTTTGATTTTTGCAGCTTGAACCTGTGGCATTTTGGCAAGATTTTGCACCGCTTTTTCCACCAATTCGCTGTGTTCAAACTGCACCAGATAGCTGGTTTTATGCTTAATCCTCTCCCAAATGGCAGCAAAATCAGGGTGTAGGCTGAAATCTTTGCGATAACGCAACATCGCTTTATCTGCTTTGTTTTTAATATGGCTTTTCGCAAACTGCACACCGCAATCGTCTTCAATTTCCCGTTGTAATTTTGTGGCAAATTCCTCGTAGCTTTCATTGGCAATCACGGTCAGCACATTTTGCGTTTTATCGTGATAACGCACGCCCGTTTGATCTACTGGCAATCGCAAGCCACGCCCAATTTCTTGGCGTTTTTTGATCTCGCTTGCAGTGTCATTCAGCGTACAAATCTGAAAGACATTCGGGTTATCCCAGCCCTCACGCAAAGCGGAATGCGAAAAAATAAACCGTAACGGATTATCTAACGAAAGCAACCGCTCTTTATCACGCATAATCAGCTGGTAAGTGTCGTTATCCGCCTGTGTGTTGCCATTGGTGTCTTTCGCCACGCCTTTTTTATCTTGCGAAAAATAGCCGTTATGCACGCCTGTTGGCTCTGCCTTGGCGAGTTCTCGATAAATTTCCTCAAACCAGCGATAAAATTTGCCGTCATTGCGGTAATTTTCCACTTTATCAATGAAAAACAACGAAAGCACCTTAATGCCAAGCGGTCGGAATTTGCGTTCTTTTTGTAAATGTTCGGCAATGGTGCGGCGGATCTGCATTTTTTGCAGTTCTTCTTTCAACAGCGAATTATCTGCCCCTTGATAAATCTCTACGCCATTGGCAAAACTGATTTTCTGTTCGTCTAAATCCATTCCGCTTAAAATATAGCCCCGATAACTTTCGTTTTGGTTGGAAAGCTCAAACAGATCTTGATTCGGCTTTACGCTTACCACTTTTTTCTTGGTGGCTTTTTTGTCGTTATAGAGAATTTCTACTTTCGCCGACCAGCTTTTGGCTGCCGTTCTAATCTCTTTTAACGCCACAAATGCCCCATTCACCTCGTTATCGGCAAGCACACTATCCACTTCAATTTGCTTCACCAGCCCCATTTCATACGCCTGCACAGGGTTTAGGCTGAAAATCGGGTTATACGCATTTTTGTGGGTTGCCGAATAACGCAAGGTAAAAAGCGGGTTAAGGCTTTCAATCGCTTTACGGCGGATCTCGGTTTCCATATTTTGTGGCTCATCAATTATCACAATCGGCTTTGCTGCTTGAATATGGCTAATCGGTTTGGTGCCGCTTTCATTTTCTTTGTTGATGATATTTTCATCTTTGGCGAACGCATCAATGTTCATCACCAAAATCTCAATATGGCGGCTTTCAGCAAAGTTTTTGAGGCGAGAAAGCTGATCGCTGCGATATTCAAATTTTGGATTGACGCTCGGTTTGTCAAAGGCTAAATCAAAGTGTTCTTTGGTGGCAACTAGTGTATGCAACACACCTTCCCGAATCGCCACACTTGGCACCACAATCACGAATTTCTGCCAGCCATAGCGTTGATTTAGCTCAAAAATCGTCCGTAAATAGACATAGGTCTTCCCCGTTCCTGTTTCCATTTCAACGGTAAAATTTTTGCCTTGTTGCTCAATCAACGTGCGGTCAAGCGTGTGTCGGTTTTGTTGTGCCTCTAAATTTTGCTGTAACTGTTCATCGCTCAATGCTAATTCCGCATTGGCATTGACCCGAAAATCATTCGGCGAATGCAGTGAAAAAACATCGGCTGATGGCGGCTGCCCATCAAACAGGTTCAACACCGCTCGCACGGCATTTTGTTGGTAGTCTAGGGTTTCAAATTGAAGTTTCATTTTTATCTCGTTCTTTTTCTTCCCTCTTTGGGGGAAGAAACGGTTATTCAGCGTTAAATCACCACAAACGCAATACCGGCATCGTTCATTTGCAATTCGGTATTTTTCTTCAACGCATCGTTGTTTGCAAACAAGCTGTCTAACGCCACCACTTTTTGTGGGCATTTTGCAAAAATCTCATCAAAATTGACCGCTTGTAAATCGGTTAAAAGCAATGCTACCGTGATATTTTCTTCTTCCACCCAAAATACGCCGTTTTCCCACCGCACTTTTGCGGTCAGTTTCAGCCCTAAACGCAATAAAATTTCATACAGCACCGCTTGCGGTCCTGCGTCTTTTTTCAAGGGCTCAACAAACATTTCCAGCTGATCGGCTAGATTTTCTTTGGTTGGCTGTTGCCATTGTTTGAAATGGCTGTCGGTGAGCTTAAAGACTTTAAAGCCTGTATCAATTTCTTTATGTTGTTCCGAAATTTGTTTTCCTGCTCGGCGAATACGTTCTTTGGAAATTTCGGCAATATTTGTTGGTTTATTTAATTCATTGCATAACTCATATGCTAATTTCTGATCTTTATCATCTGGATCTAAAATCTCAGGAATTTGTACGCAAATATATCTACGCTTTCCATTATCTTCATAGTTGAGTTTCATTACAGAATGAGCTGTCGTACCACTACCACAGAAAAAATCTAAAACTAAACAATTTTTATCATCTTGCATTTCGAGTAATCGTTTTAATAATGCAACTGGTTTTTTACCATTTGGAAAAGGAATGTTTCCTTCTTTTGTTAAATTTTTTGTCTCAGAAACAAAATCCCAAAATGTTCCTTGCATTTCTTTTTTATATAATTCCCCATTGATTTCTTCCGAAACATCTTTGAGCCAAGCTAATAATCTAAAATTATCTCCTTTATAAAATTGTTCATATAAAATCCCCTTATTTCTCCCACTTCTAGGGATATACTCAATAGAAAAAAAGTCATTTTCAATACTTAATTCCGATACTGCTTTCATAACTCTAGATCTTATTGAACTTTGTGGCATCGCTGTTTGAAAAATTTTAGTTGCATATTTTTTATAAATTTCTTTCTCAGGTAAATTTTCTAATTTTGATAGTTCTGATACTGAATTAATTTGATATCCTTTTCTTGAATAAATTTTGATTTCATTGCCTTCGCCATCAACAGTAGAACAAATATAATTAGCATTACCTTTATCAACTAATACACTTGTATATTTCCAACTTTTCCCTGTTTGTTTATACTCTTCAACTAATTCACTAATTTCTCTATATTCATAAACATTTTCAAAACCATTGAAAGATTCGTATGATTTAACATAAATTAATAGTATTTCTACATTTTTCTTTAATCTTTTATCTTCACCACCGCCAGACGCACCAGCTATATTTTTCATATTAATTGCTATAGCATTAACAAAATTCTCCTCCCCAAACACTTCATCACACAATAATTTCAGCTGTGCCTGTTCGTTATCATCAATAGAAATAAAAATCACGCCGTCATCTTTGAGCAAATTGCGGGCGAGGTGCAAGCGTGGCAGCATCATATTGAGCCAGTTGCTGTGATAATGCCCGTTCTCTTTGCTGTTTTTCACAAAGGCTTTTTTGAGTTTGCCCTGTTCGTCTAAATCGCCCACTGCCTCGGCATATTCCGCTTTGCTTTGAGCAAAACTATCGTTATAGACAAAATCATTGCCCGTATTGTACGGCGGATCAATGTAGATCATTTTTACCGAATTAAAGTAGGATTTTTGCAAGGCTTTCAACACATCCAAATTTTCGCCCTCAATGAAGAGATTTTGGGTGGTGTCGAAATTCACACTCTCTCCCACACAAGGAGTAAGCGTTTTAAAAGTGGGAGATTGTAAGGTTTGATAAGCGGCAGATTTGCCCGCCCAGTTTAGACCGTAGCGGTCGGGAGAAGTCGCAATTTGATCGCCAAAAAGCTGTTGGAATTTCTCAAAATCAATCTGATTTTCAGAAAAAATTTCAGGTAAAACCGATTTTAATTGTTGCAGTTTAAGTGATTGAAAATCATACTCTTGCTGTGCTGTGCTGTGCTGTGCTGTGCTGTGCTGTGCTGTGCTGTGCTGTGCTGTTTGGCATTGTGGTATCTCTAAAAATGTTGTCAAGTAAAATTTTTCGGCTAATGCTATTTTTTGCAAAAATATTTAATTTTTTTATTTAGATTAAACGAACTTCTAGCTACTAAATAACATCAAATAGTTATAATCACTTTAATAAGATTATTTTATCAATATATTAATGACCTCGACATAATAGGCAAGCAAATTTTTACTTAAAAATTAATGTAATAGTAATTAACAAAGATAAAAAGATACAAAAGGAATCTGTATCTAAAATTTAGTATTTGAATTCTAGATACAGATCAAAGTGCAGTCTAATTTTTAAAAATTTTATAGGCTACTTTTTATAACGTTTAGTCATTTCTGAATAACGTTTTACTGCTTTACGAATTTGTCCTGTTTTTGCTCGACGTTTAGGGTTTGTTACATCGAGTTTAGTTTCTGTTTCAGCTGGTAATCCGACTAATTCACGAAGATAATTGACTTTTTCTAAGCTCATTTCTTCCCAACCGCCACGAGGTAAGCTTTTCATTAATTGGATATTACCATAACGAATACGGATTAAGCGGCTTACTTGTATGCCTTGACTTTCCCATAAACGACGGACTTCACGATTACGACCTTCCATTAAGGTTACATCAAACCATTGGTTTAATCCAACGCCACCCACAGCTTTAATTGTTTTGAAGTTTGCAGGTCCATCTTCTAATTGAACGCCTTTTCTTAAACGTTGGAGCATTGAGTCATCTACTTGACCAAATACTCGCACAGAATATTCACGTTCAACTTCTTGGCTTGGATGCATTAGACGATTGGCAAGTTCGCCATCTGTGGTAAATAGCAATAATCCAGATGTATTAATATCGAGACGTCCTACCGCAATCCAGCGAGAGCCAGTTAAACGAGGCAAACGGTCAAAAACAGTTGCGCGACCTTCAGGGTCATGGCGTGTACACAACTCGCCTTCTGGTTTGTAATACATTAATACACGACAAACTTCTTTTTGTGCTACAGTTAAATTAATTAAATGTCCATCAATACGAATTTTTAGACCTGGGTGAACCGTCACACGATCCCCTAAGGAGGCAATTTTACCATCAACGCTGACACGGCCTTCAGCAATAATAGTTTCTAGTTCTCGGCGAGAACCTTGCCCTGCACGAGCCAATACTTTTTGTAATTTTTCACCCTCTACTGTAGCTGTTCGTTCTACAGGTTGATCAGGTTTAGGTTTACGCATTGGTAAAGGCTTGCGTTCCATAGTCTTTCTTTCATTACGTCGTTCTGAATGAACATGACGACTAAAGTTATTCCCATTAGAATCTGTTCGGCGATTATCAGGAGATTCTTTTCTATCAAATGATGAACTACGACGATTATCATTTCTTTCATTTCTATTAAAAGAACGGCGTTCATCAGAGCGACCTTTACGTTCAAATGAAGGTTTTTCTCCTCTTTCTGAACGTTCACCACGCTCAAAGTGCGGTCTGTTTGCTAAATTTTTTTGCTGAGCGTTTTTATTGTGGAATTTTCCTGTTTGAAATTTCATAAGTTTCCTTGTCGCTTTCACAAGCGTCTTATTACTTGCAAATTTTGCCAGTAAGTTAAATTAATTAAATGGTTCGATTGAGCCACTTCCTTTACGCAATATAACAGGCGTATCTTCTGTTAAATCAACCACTGTTGTGGGTTCTTGTCCTAAATAGCCACCATGAATAATTAAATCAATGTGATGCTCTAATCTTTCCCTAATTTCTTCTGGGTCAGATTGTGCAATATGTTCTTCATTGGGCAACATAAGGGAACAAGATAAAATTGGTTCACCAAGAGCTTTTAATAAATCTAAGGCAATTTGATTATCTGGAACACGAATACCGATCGTTTTACGCTTGGATGTCATTAAGCGATGAGGTAATTCTTTTGTTGCTGTTAAAATAAAGGTATAACGACCTGGTGTATTATTTTTGATAAGACGATAAGCCGTATTACTGACATGAGCATAATTTGAAAGCTCTGATAAATCGCTACATACTAAAGTAAAATTATGACCTTCAGGTAAATGACGAATCTGCACAATTCTATCCATCGCATGTTTATCTCCAATCATACAACCCAATGCATAACCTGAATCCGTTGGATATACAATCACACCACCATTGCGTAAAATTTCAACGGCTTGATTAATTAATCGTACTTGTGGATTATCTGGATGAATATAAAAGAATTGGCTCATAATACTGCCCCACATCAAATAAAATACGGCTAATTATAACGCAATTTTAAGAGATGTTATAACATTTTGTACTAAGCGATTAGTTCTTGTTTAGTTATATAAAAATAACAAACCTTGCCAACACTAAATTACCCAAATTGCATACCAAAATTAATCAATATTTAATATAGACCAAACTGGCATGACATTTTCTGGTAACCATAGCGATTTTCCTAACTCTACCCAACTACAAGGAAAATGAAAGTCTGAACCCACAGATCCGAATAACTGATGCTCATTTGCCCACTTTGCTAATAATTGGCGTTGATCTGGTGTTTGCCCACAATTTGAAATTTCTATACCTTGTCCGCCCCAAGATTTAAAGTCAGCAATTAAGCGTTTAACCCAACGACTGGTCATTGTATAGCGTAATGGATGGGCAATAATTGATACTCCACCTGCTTGTTTAATCACATTAATTGCACTAGGAATATCCGTCCATTCTGATTTTACAAAACAAGATTTACCTTGCCCCAAATAACGTTTGAACGCTTGGCTTTCATTGGCAACTTTGCCAATTTGTACGAGATATCTGGCATAATGCGCTCGAGTAACTTCACCAGAGGCAAAAGTTTTTGCGCCTTCAAAAGCGTTAGGCACACCCACTTTCGCCAGTTTTTCACTAATAGTTAATGCTCGTTGATAACGTAACTCAGCCTGACGTGTCAAAAGTGCGGTCAATTCTGCAGAATTTTCATCAAATCCTAATCCGACGATATGAATACCTTTGTTTTCCCATGATGTAGAAATTTCTACCCCATTAATAAATTGCATACCCAACTTTTTAGCTTGAGCTCTAGCCTCTGATAAACCAGAAATCGTATCATGATCGGTAATTGCTAATACTTGAACTCCATGCTCATAGGCGCGTTGTACCACTTCACTTGGAGATAACACTCCATCAGAAGCCGTGCTATGACAATGCAAGTCATAAATTTTAGTTAACATTGTTTTCTCTTATAAATAAAAAAATGCGGTAAATTTTACCGCACTTTAACTACGCTATTTGATAGCTTCAACCAGCGTTCTAACTAAGGTGGGTCCGTGATAAATTAAACCTGAATAAACCTGTAATAATTCTGCACCAGCGGCAATTTTTTCTTTTGCATTTGGCACGCCATCAATACCACCACTACCAATAATAGGAATTTCACCCTTTAATTCTTGATATAAACGACGAATAATTTCAGTGCTCTTATTTTGCAATGGTTTACCACTTAATCCACCTATCTGTTCTGAATTTTCCATGCCAACAACCGTATCACGTGAAATTGTAGTATTTGTTGCAATCACACCATCCATTTTATGGCGACGTAATGTATCTGCAATTTGTACTAATTCTTCTTCCGTCTGATCAGGTGCAATTTTTACTGTAATTGGCACGTATTTATTATAAACATTAGCTAAATAAGCTTGGCGTTCTTTAATGGATTTCAATAAATCATCTAAAGCATCACCATATTGTAACTGACGCAATCCTGGTGTATTCGGAGATGAAATATTAATAGTAATATAATCTGCATAGTTATAGGCTTTATTTAAACAGAAAATATAATCATCTTTACCATGCTCAACAGGAGTCACTTTATTTTTACCAATATTGATGCCAATCACCCCATCGAATTTTGCTTTTTTCACATTTTCAATAAGATAATCTATACCGTAATTATTAAAACCATTGCGATTAATAATCCCTTCGGCTTCAATAATACGAAATTGACGTGGTTTTTCATTACCATCTTGTGGTAAGGGCGTTACAGTTCCGACTTCCACAAAACCGAAACCCATTGCACCAAATCCATCAATTGCATCACCATTTTTATCGGCACCCGCTGCCAAACCAATGGGATTTTTAAATTTAATGCCCATGACTGTTTTCTCACAACCTTGAGGACAAGCAAAAACGATGTGTATTAACTGATTAAGAAATGGATTATTAGCTAAATGAAGTGCTTTAATAGCTAAATCATGGGCATTTTCAGGCTCTAATGAAAAGATTCCCTTGCGAATTAACGGATATAACATATTTTCATCTCACTGGATTATTTTAATACAAAATAAAAAGTGCGGTGAATTTTACCGCACTTTTATTAAATTATTGAAGCGCTTTTTCTATTTTTTCAAACAAATCTTTAGATAGATTTTCGACTTCATTCAAACGCTCTAATGCACGTTTCATTAAGGTTTGGCGTTGGCTATCATAGCGAGCAAAACGAATTAATGGTTCAATTAAACGTGCTGCAACCTGAGGATTACTTTCATTTAATCTAATCAAAATATCCGTCAAGAAACGATAACCAGAGCCATTATTAGCATGGAATGCTCTAACATTTTGATTGACAAAACTACTTACCAATGCACGTAAGCGATTCGGATTATTAAAGTTAAAACTTGGATGTTCCATTAATTGTTGCACTAACAATAGGACATTTTCATCTGGACGAGTAGCTTGCAAGTTAAACCATTTATCCATCACTAAACCATCATGTTGCCATTTTTCCTCAAAATCTTTCATGATGTTATCACGGCAAGTCAGTTGTGCTTTTGTGGCAGCATTTAAGGCTGATAAAGTATCCGTCATATTATTAGCATATGTATAATGTTTATGGACTAATGTATTACCATAATCCGTAAAGGCTAAATATTGTAAGCAAAGATTCCGCATGCCACGTAATGCAATATCTTGCATATTAATACGATATTCATCTAAATGAATTTCATGGTAAGTTTTTAACCATAACTCCTGTAAACCTTCTGCAATTGAACGTTGCATAAAATCACATACCACGGCAATACCTTCAGGATCAATGATTTTAAATAGCTCAGCAAATTCTGTTTCTTTTGGTAATGTTAGAATTAATGTAGTTAATTCAATGTTGCTTTGATAATTTTCTAAAACTTGCTTTAATGCATTGAGAAGTTCTGGTGAGAATGTCAATTCCATATTTTGTTGATAGGCAGTTAAGTTACGTCGTAACTCTTGTGCAAATAACATTTGCATTGCATCCCAACGAACAAATTCATTATGAGCAAATTTTAATAATGTAATTAATTGTTCTCTGCTGTAATCATAATCTAATTTTACAGGAGCAGAAAAATCACATAATAAAGCAGGTACTGGTTTGCTAGTGACGCCATGGAACTCAAACACTTGATCTTTAAGCACCACATCTAAAACATCACTCACGGCTTGCCCACCATTTAATAAAGTAAATGGCATACCTTTGATATCATATAAGGCAATTTTCAATGGAATATGTAAATTTGCTTTATCCATTTGATCTGCGGTTTGTGGTGTCATTTGTGACACAAATAATTTATAAATATGTTTTTTGTCGTCATAGCTATCAGTGATCGTTAATTCAGGAGTGCCTGATTGACTATACCAACGACTGAATAATTTCAAATCAACGCCAGATGCATCTTGCATTGCTTGCACAAAATCATCACAAGTTGCTGCTTTACCATCATTACGTTCAATATACAATTTCATGCCCTGTTGGAAACGTTTCTCACCTAATAACGTATGAATCATGCGAATCACTTCCGCACCTTTTTCATATACGGTCATAGTATAGAAGTTATTCATTTCTAATACTTTTTCAGGACGAATTGGGTGAGACATTGGACTCGCATCTTCTGCAAATTGTGCAGTACGTAATAACTTCACATTTTTAATGCGATTGATTGCACGAGAACCGACATCCGATGAAAACTCTTGATCACGGAAAACCGTTAAGCCTTCTTTTAAACTTAACTGGAACCAGTCACGACAAGTTACACGATTACCTGTCCAGTTATGGAAATATTCATGCCCAATCACCGATTCAATAGCTAAATAATCAGCATCTGTCGCTGTTTCTGGATTGGCTAAAACATATTTACTATTAAAGACGTTTAGACCTTTATTTTCCATTGCTCCCATGTTGAAGAAATCCACAGCAACAATCATATAAATATCGAGGTCATATTCTAGATCGAAACGTTCTTCATCCCATTTCATTGCAGTTTTGAGGCTTTGCATTGCCCAAGTGGCACGATTAAGATTTCCTCTGTCAACATAGAGCTCAAGTTTTACATTACGACCACTTTTAGTTATGAAATGATCTTCTAATAAATCAAAATCACCTGCCACTAAAGCAAATAAATAACTTGGTTTCGGGAATGGATCTTGCCACTCTACCCAATAACGCTTATCGTCTAAATCACTACTCGCAATACGATTACCATTTGAAAGTAGGAATGGGTATTTCGTTTTATCTGCCGTAATTTTTGTGGTGTAACGAGCCAATACATCAGGGCGGTCTAACATATATGTGATTTGACGAAAGCCTTCCGCTTCACATTGTGTACAAATGCCATCTCCAGATTGATATAACCCTTGTAGAGAGGTGTTTTCTGCTGGCACTAAATTGGTCACAATTTCTAATTCAAATTGATCTGGATTAGTATTAGATAAATCGAGGGTTAAGCTTTCACTATCTTGTTTATAAGATGTAAAATCTTCACCATTTAATTTGATTGATACGAATTGAAAACTATGACCATCTAAACACAATGTTGTTGATTCAGCATTTAAACGTGTAAATTGAGTTTTTGCAGTAACAACTGTCTTATATGGGTCAAGTTGGAAATCAAGATAAATATCTGTAACAGTAAAGTCCGGATTTTTATAGTCTTTTCTATATTTTGCTTTAGCATGCATAAAGTAATCCATTTATTGGGGGCTAAAAATCAATATGTAGGATATGATTTTCTAGGCAAACTTGCAAAGTTTTTTTCAGTTTTTTTCAGTTTTTCAAGTTATATTATAGCATAATAATGAATTTAAAAGTTGCTCTAAAAAGCTATCGCAATCGTTTGCTTGCTATGCTATTCTAATCAAGTTTATACTTATCATTTTTAATGGATAACAAATTATTATGTCAAATATAAAACCTCAAATTGCTATTGTCATGGGCTCGAAAAGTGACTGGGCGACTATGCAAGAAGCAACTGCTGTTCTTGACCAACTAAATGTAACATATCATGTTGAAATTGTTTCCGCTCATCGTACGCCTGATAAATTATTTAGTTTTGCAGAAAGTGCGGTTGAAAACGGATATAAAGTTATTATTGCTGGAGCGGGAGGCGCTGCACATTTACCAGGTATGATTGCAGCCAAAACACTAGTGCCTGTATTAGGTGTTCCTGTAAAAAGCTCAATGTTAAGTGGTGTTGATAGCCTTTACTCTATCGTGCAAATGCCTAAAGGAATTCCAGTGGGTACTTTAGCTATTGGACCTGCTGGAGCTGCCAATGCGGGGCTACTTGCGGCACAAATCCTTGGTTGCTGGGATACTGAATTATCAGCACGTTTACAAAAATTCAGAACTGAACAAACTCAGTCCGTATTAGAAAATCCAGATCCAAGAGTTTAACAAGTCCTAAATATAAGAGATTTAATATGCAAAAAAGTGCGCTCTACCCTACAGTTTATGTATTAGGTAATGGTCAATTAGGTCGTATGCTTCGCTATGCTGGAGCCCCACTAGATATTAATGTAGAACCTTTAGCGTTTAATGCTCCAGTATTTGATTTACCCTCAGATGCTATTATTACGGCAGAAATTGAACGTTGGGAAGAAACACCATTAACAACTATGCTTGCTCAGCATGATAAATTTATCAATCGAGATGTATTTGGAAAAACTGCGGATCGTTTGACACAAAAATCTTTATTAGATGAATTAAATTTGCCTACTTCACCTTGGTGTGTAGTAGAAAATCCTAATCAATGGCCTGAAATTTTCACTAATATAGGTGAAAAAGTTGTCGTTAAACGCCGTATGGGCGGATATGATGGTCGTGGTCAATGGATTGTAACAAAGGATAATAAAGAGCTAATTAGTGAAGATTTATTCGGTGAAGTGATTGCAGAGAAATTTATTCCCTTCGATTATGAAATTTCTTTAGTTGGCGCTAGATTTAGAAATGGTGAAACACGTTTTTATCCAGTCACACATAATCTACAACAAAATGGTATTTTGCGTTATAGCGTAACTGATATAAGTTTTCCACAACAAACACAGCAACAAAAACAAGCAGAAAGCATGCTTAGTAAAATTATGGAGAATTTGAATTATGTTGGTGTGATGGCAATGGAATGTTTTGTGATAGGTGAAAAATTATTAATTAATGAACTGGCTCCACGTGTTCATAATAGTGGTCACTGGTCACAACTAGGCTGTTCTATAAGCCAATTTGAATTACATTTAAGAGCATTATTAGATTTACCAACTCCTACCTTAACTCCTTTTGCACCGAGTGTTATGATTAATTTAATCGGTACGGCACATCATCCTCAATGGTTAAATACTCCTTTTAGTCAAATTCATTGGTATGGTAAAGAAGTTCGCGCTGGTCGTAAAGTTGGTCATATTAATATTGCACATCCTGATAAAGCACAGATTATTGAACAACTTAAAAAATTACGTTATGAATTACCAGAGGATTATCATTCTGGTTTAGACTGGGTGGCTGAAAAATTAAAATAAATCATTTTTTAACCGCACTTTTTGTGATTCATCTAAATAATAGTAGAAATCATAAAATTTTTTTAAATCAAAGGTTGCAAATTGTAGTTGTTGCAGTATAAAAATAACATGCAATTTCAAACACAACATTCAGAACAGAAGGAAATTTTATTATGATGTTTAAAAATATTACTGCTGCCCCCAATGATCCTATTTTAGGTTTAGCTGATTCATATAAAAAAGATCCACGTAGTCCAAAGGTAAATTTGGGTATTGGTGTTTACATGGATGGTAATGGTGTAACACCTATTATGAGTGCTGTAAAAAAAGCAGAAACACGATTATTAGAAGCTGAAACCACTAAAAATTATTTAGCTATTCATGGTATTCCAGAATATGGTACCTATGTACGAGAATTACTACTAGGTAAAGACTCTAAAATAATTAAAGAAAATCGTGCAATTACAGCTCAAACTCTTGGTGGTACAGGTGCATTACGTGTGGCAGCGGAATTTATACGTCGTCAAACAAAAGCACAAAACGTATGGATTAGTAAACCAACCTGGCCAAATCATCATGCAATTTTCAATGCGGCAGGTGTGACCATTCAAGAATATCGTTGGTATAACCCAGAAACAAAAGGCTTAGATTGGGATAATTTAATTGCGGATCTAGAAGCGGCAAATCCTGGGGATGTGGTATTGCTTCATGGTTGTTGTCATAATCCTACAGGTATTGACCCAACACCTGAACAATGGAAAACACTAGCTGAATTATCAGTAAAAAATGGCTGGTTACCACTATTCGATTTTGCATATCAAGGTTTGGCTAATGGTTTAGATGAAGATGCAACAGGTTTACGTATTTTTGCTGAAACCCATCGTGAATTACTGATTGCCAGTTCGTTCTCTAAAAATTTTGGATTATATAACGAACGAGTGGGTGCTTTAACGATTATTGCAGATGATGCAGAAACGGCCAATAAAGTGTTAACTCAAGTGAAATCTATTATTCGTACAATTTATTCTAATCCACCATCACATGGCGCTAAAGCTGTTGCAACGGTATTGGCTGATCCAACTTTACGTCAAGAATGGGATAATGAATTAACTGAAATGCGTGAACGCATTAAAACGATGCGTGAACAATTAGTCTCCTTATTAAAAGAATTTGGTGCACAAGAAGATTTTAGTTATATCATTGATCAAAAAGGAATGTTTTCATTTAGTGGGTTAACCGCAGAACAAGTTGATCGTTTAAAAGAAGAATTTGCAATTTATGCTGTTCGTTCTGGACGAATCAACGTTGCAGGAATTACAGAACATAACATTCGCTATTTAGCAGAAAGCATTGTGAAAGTGCTTTAATAGCTAGGATAGTGCAATAGAAACAAAAAGTGCGGTAAAAATACCGCACTTTTTTTACATTTATCATATAAAAACAGCATCTACCATTTTTCTAATGCTTCTTTATCTGAATGTCTTGCCTCAATCCAACGTTCACCTTTATCTGTCTGTTCTTTTTTCCAAAAAGGTGCTTTAGATTTTAAATAATCCATAATAAATTCATTAGCATGATAAGCATCACCACGATGTGCAGAACTCACGCCAACCAAAACAATTTCATCCCCCGTATGCAATAAGCCAACACGATGAATCACTGAAACACGTTGAAGCTGCCAACGCTGTATTGCCTCATCGACAATTTCTCTCAATGCTTTTTCTGTCATTACAGGATAATGTTCTAGATAAAGACTTGATACTTCATCACCTAAATTTAAATCACGTACTTTACCTACAAAAACGACGGCTGCACCTACAGAATTAGGCTCAGATAACCAACGATATTCTGCATTTTGATCAAATTCAGCTTCATGAACAGCAATTTTTACATCAGTCATTTTAACCACCTGTTACAGGCGGAAAAAATGCAATTTCATCGCCTGCTTTAATCGCAGAATCTAATGGAGATAAGGTTTGATTAATGGCAACTAATAATTTATCGGCCTCTAAAGCAAGGGGCCATTTTCCCCCTTGATTGGCTAAGTGTACACGTAATGCTTCAGCAGTTGGAAATTCTGCTGAAATATTTAATTCATCAACACCAACTAATTCTCTAGTCTGAGCAAAAAATAATACTCTTAACATACTTCTATCTCTACTTTATTAGCAATGAAATGCCCAGATTTACCACCACTCTTTTCTAATAATCTAAGATTAGAAATGAGCATATCCTTTTGTACTGCTTTACACATATCATAAATAGTTAAAGCAGCCACACTTGCAGCGGTTAAAGCTTCCATTTCTACTCCCGTTTTGCCCGTTAATTTACATAGGCTTTCGATACGGACTTGATTTGTTTCTGGCAAAGCTTGTAATGAAACTTCCACCTTAGAAAGTAACAAAGGATGACATAAAGGAATAAGCTCCCATGTGCGTTTTGCAGCTTGAATACCAGCAATGCGAGCTGTAGCAAAAACATCGCCTTTATGATGTTGACCTGAAATAATCATCTCTAAAGTTTTAGGTGACATTGTCACATAAACCTCTGCTCTTGCTTCTCGAACAGTTTCTTGTTTAGCAGAAACGTCCACCATATTGGCTTCGCCATTACTATTGATATGGGTAAATGTTGTCATAAGATTTTTTATTTAAATTACTCTAAGTGCGGTAAAAATTTAAAAAATTTTTAACCACCAATTGTCGCTAAATTTGTACGAATACCTGCATTTCCTTCGTGTAGGAAATGATGTTCTCGCTTGCTTTGTAAAGCGGCATATAAGCGTGATTGTAGAATCACTTGCTGCTCATCTGAAGATAATAAATCTCTCAATTCAATACCTTCCTCACCAAACAAACATAAGTGAAGCTTACCTTTTGCAGAAACTCTTAACCGATTACAACTCGCACAGAAATTCTTTTCATAAGGCATGATCAGACCAATCTCTCCAATATAATCAGGATGGCTAAAAACTTTTGCTGGCCCATCTGAACGTTCTTTTTGTTGCAATTGCCAACCATCTCTAATTAGTTTATCTGCTAACACTTGGCCCGATAAATGATATTTATCAAAGAAACTATCCATTTCACCCGTTTGCATTAATTCAATAAAACGCATTTGAATTGGTTTATCTTTTACCCAAGCAACAAATTGAGAAAATTCTTTATCATTTAAATCACGCATTAATACCGAATTGACTTTTACTTTTGAATAACCAATTTCAAACGCACGATCAATACCTTGCATCACTTCATGAAATTTATTTTCGCCCGTGATACTATGAAACATCCTTGGATCAAGGCTATCCACACTCACGTTAATTGAAGTAATACCTGCTTTTTGCCAATCATCTACTTCTTTAGCCATGCGATAACCATTGGTGGTTAACGCTACTTTTTTAATATTCTCTATTTGGCTAATAGTTTCAGCTATGGCTAAAAAATCTTTACATAAAGTAGGTTCTCCACCTGTAATACGAACTTTTTCAGTTCCCATTGCAGCAAAAGCAGTGGTGATGCGACGAATTTCATCAACAGTCAAGAAACTTTCTCTATGAGCTGGAGGATGATAGCCATTAGGCAAACAGTAAGTACAACGGAAATTGCAAACGTCTGTTATCGACAATCGCAAATAATAGTATTCACGTTGGAATGCATCGACTAAGCGCTCGCTTCCAACATTTTTGATAGGAATCGTGTTCATTTAATACCTTTACTAAAAATGAGAGGATAAATCGTTTCCAATCTTATCCCTGAGCAACATGAACTGCTGTTGCTGGCATTGCTACCCTATTTTCTAAAAAATGTAGGTAAACAAGCTCGGTATAATCAAAATTTGAATCATTTTAAAAGACTCATAAGATGAGTACAAGTGTAATACATTAAGATACTTTGATCTAGATATAAAAAACAAAAAATTGTTTAAAATCAATTATATAATATAGTATATAGCGAGTATGCGAATTTTAAACTTATTCATATGACAAATGTAAAACAAAAGAATTATTTATTATAATAGTCACTTACAATCTTTTACGTTGCCAGAATCAAAAAAATGAATATTATTGTATAAATAAGGAATAATAAGGAATATTTACAATGATAGAGCCAACTTATACACATCAATATTTGAATGAATCAAAACATATTGTGGCAATTGGCGGTGGCCATGGACTTGGACGTGTCATGTCTTCTTTAAGTTTTATGAAAGAAAACTTATCTGGCATTGTGACTACAACTGATAATGGAGGATCAACTGGACGTATCCGCTTACAACAAGGAGGCATTGCTTGGGGAGATTTACGCAATTGTTTAAGCCAAATTATTGCCAAACCCACCACTGCATCTGCTGTATTTGAATATCGTTTCACAGGAACTGGAGATTTAGCTGGTCACAATTTAGGTAATTTGATTTTGACTGCTCTCGCCAATATGGAAATTCGACCAACGGAAGCGGTTAATCTAATTAAAAACTTCTTACGAGTTAAATCTTCAATTATTCCAATGTCTGATATTCCTGTAGATTTAGCCGCAGTGTTAAAAAATGGTGAGCGTATTATTGGTGAAGTGGAAATTGATAGATTACCTGAACCACCAGTATCACTTTATTTAGAACCTAATGTGATTGCTACACCTGAATCAGTATTGGCTCTAGAAAAAGCAGATATTATTTTATTAGGTCCAGGTAGCTTCTTAACAAGTATTATGCCAGCATTATTACTTGAGGAAATAAAGGCTACTCTTCGAACGACAAAAGCTAAAATTATTTTTATTGATAATCTTGGACATGAAAAAAGTGTAGCCGCAAATCTTAGTTTAGATCAACGAATTTGTTGGATAAATAAAACTGTTGGTAAAAAAATCATTCACGGTGTCATTACGGATCCTAAATTTTCTCACGATTGCGATAACTTAGGTATTACAATAATAGCAAGACGATTAAATGCAGATGATGTATCATATCGCCATGATCGAATTTTGCTATGCCAAGCAATTGATGAACTAATTGGGGAATTAACCTCATAAGAGCTAAGGAGGATTTATGACTAAAAAAGTATTTATTGTGCATACCAGTCTTGTAAGCCATAAAGATTTAAATGCACTTTTCCATGAGATTATGCCCGACGTTAAAGTGCATAATATTGTTGATGATAGTTTACTGGAAGAAGTAAAAACTGTTGGTCATATTACTCCTAATATTGTTAGCCGTATGGTTGAATATTTTAAAAATGCAGAAAAATGCGGTGCAAATTTAATTTTTAATCAATGTTCTTCTGTTGGAGAAGCCGCTGAAATTGCAGCAAAATCTGTTAATGTTCCAGTTCTGCGTATAGATCAAGCAATGGCAGAAAAAGCAATTAGCTTAGGTCAATGCATTGCCGTTGTTGGTACTGTTGCATCAACAATGGAGCCAAGTTGCCAACTTATTGAAAAAGAGGCACATAAACAACAAAAGCAAGTAGAAATTATTCCTTGTTTAATTGATGGTGTATTGGATATTTTGATGAAAAAAGGTCCTGAAGAACATAATCAATATATTTTAGAAAAACTGGAACAAATTCAAGAACAAGTCGATGTAATAGTGTTAGCTCAGGGGAGCATGGCTGTTTTAGAACCTCAATTAACGCTAATTAGAAAGCCTGTTTTAACTAGCCCGCGTTTAGGCGTTGAAAAGGCAAAAGTACTTCTTAATTTATAGTAATCTTTATAGTGCGGTAGTTTTCTGTAAAATTCTACTCTCACTATATTCAGTTTTAATAAAAAACCGCTTATTTAAAGCGGTTTTTTATTAGGTTATTTTTTAGCTTTACTGATCGTAACCCCTGTAAATCCAAACAGTAACGTAAGAATTAAGCAAAGATAACAGAAAAATGCATAAGGTACATAATCTAATACTGGAATACCCAATACACTGCTAACAAATACACCACAGACACTCCAAGGAACTAATGGATTAATCACAGTACCCGCATCTTCTAATGTACGAGATAGATTTTTAGGCGCTAAACCTAAACGATCATAAACAGGTTTAAATGCATTACCAGATAATAATAGACTGAGATATTGTTCCCCAACTAAAAAATTGACTCCAACCGCAGTACTTGCCACTACAAAAGTTACACGCCCAGTTGTAGTTAAGAAGCGATTAATTCCCGCAAGTAATGCGGGCAAAATCCCTAATACTTGTAACAATCCACCTAAACTTAAAGCTAATACTACAATACTAATAGTAAAGAACATACTATTAATGCCACCACGTGAAATAAGTGATGCTACTTCACCTAAATTCAGGCTTTCAGCAGGTTTATAACCTGAGAAGAAATATCCACCTAATTCTTCTAATGTTGGTGAGCTATGAATATAGGTCACAATGAGTGATAAAAGGATTGTAGTTACAATAATATAAATCGCATTAACACGTTTAATTGCCATTACAATAAGTGCCATAAAAGGCAATAATGCATACCAGTGTACTAAGCCTGTAGAAACTAATTTTGCTTTCAATTCTTCAATATTTGCAAAGTCATTTGCTGTTGCAGGTTCAGTAAAGAACCATAATAAGATTACAGTGAGAATCCAGGCTGGCACTGTGGTGTACATCATATTACGAATATGTGAAAACATATCAATTCCCACAATAGATGCTGCAATAGTGGTGGTATCTGAAAGCGGAGAAGTTTTATCCGCAAAGAATGCCCCTGAAACTACTGCCCCAGCCACAATCGCAGGATTAGCACCAAACGCAGAAGCCATGCCCATAAATGCAACTCCGACTGTCGCACTGGTCGTTAAGCTACTTCCTAATGACACACCAAAAATAGAAGACAATACAAAGGCTGAAATATAGAAAAGGTTAGGAGAAATACCGCTTAAACCATAATACATTAAAGTTGGGATAGCGCCTGACAACATTAAAGCTGAAACTAATAATCCAATAAAAAATAATAGATAAATCGCACCAATACCAGACATTAGCCCTTTCGCCATACCTTCTTGCATTTTGACAAAAGGAACTTTATTAACAAGTCCAAACATTAATAATGTAATAACGACTAGAAGAATAGAAATTTGTGGCACCCAGCCAAGAAAAATCATCGTAAAACCAAGAATAGCAACTGCAATAAGAGCCAAAAAAACAGCTGTAATAGGTTTAAGTTTTAATAAAACAGTATTCATTATTATTCCTTCTAAATTAAACCGAGATTAACAATAACAAAAAATTTCAGCAATTGCATTGATTAGATGCAATTTTTATTTGTCAGATCAAATATTTTTTATAGAAAAATTTAAATTGTACGAAGGTTCATCAAATTTGTTGATTGCACAAACAAAAAGTGCGGTTGGTTTGCATAAAATTATGACAAATAAACCGCACTTCTACTATGCTTTGGATTATTTTTTATGAGCAAACACTTTTACATTAGTAAAACCATTTTCTTTGAGATAAAGTGCTTGTAACTTGCTCATCACACCTCTTTCACAATACAACGCATAAGTTTTATCTTGTGGTAATGTACTAAATTGAGAAGACAATTTATAGAATGGTAAATGTTTAACCTCATACCCTTCTAAGCTAAATGGACGTTCATCATGTTCTTCAGGGCTACGAATATCAAGAATAATATCATTTAGCGTAAGTACGGAAACTGTATCTATTTCAACAATCTCTTTTTCTGTTTGTTCAGCAATCTGACGAATATCTAAATATTGCGCATTTTCTACCGCACTATCTAATACGTGAAAATTGAAGTTTATTTCTTCTTTTTCAATTTTTTCTTTAATCGCTTTCACAGTAGGATTTTTTGAAATGACACCGCAGAATTCAGGCATTGATTTAGCAATATCTTCTGTACCAATTTGTTTCGCCAAGGCGATAATTGTCTCTTTGTCATGAGTAATTAACGGACGTAACACCAATGCACTAGCGGCTTCATCAATTAAGCGTAAATTGGTCAATGTTTGGCTTGAAACTTGTCCTAAAGCCTCCCCTGTCACAATGGCTTGAATACCAAAACGTTCTGCTACACGGCTTGCTGCACGCACCATCATACGTTTTAGTACAACCCCCATTTGACCATTATCCACTTTCTCTAGAATTTCGCCTACGACGTCTTCAAAGTTAATTGCAATAAAACGAACTTTATGTGAGCCACTATAACGATTCCAAATATGATAAGCCATTTGCTTCACACCGATTTCGTGAGCTACACCACCAAGATTAAAAAAACAGTAATGTACTCGAGAACCACGGCGAATAAACATATAGCTTGAAACCCCCGAATCGAAACCACCTGAAATAAGTGATAAAACATCTTCTTGGGTACCAATCGGATAACCACCGATGCCATCATGACGTGCTTTAACAAGCATCATGTGATCGTTCTCAATATCAATACGCACGGTGACTTCAGGATGACTTAATTTAACTTTAGCTGATTCAATATGTTGATTTAAACCACCACCTACATAACGTTCCACATCCAATGAGCTAAATTCATGTTTACCCTTACGACGCACACGAACACAGAAAGTTTTATTTACTAAGGAAGATCCCACATCTGCTAAAGTTTTTTCAAAAATATCATGCATTGTAGTAAAAGGTTTCTCTTCTACTTCTAAAAAATGATGAATACCAGGAATACGACCTAGCAAGTCAATCAACATCTCACGATTTTCTTCATTTTTTGACCGCACTTCGATGTAATCCCAATGGCGAACCACCGCAACGCCATCATCATATTTATTTAATACATTACGAATATTACCCGTTAAAATTTTTACAAAGCGTTTACGTACACTTTCGCTTTTAATCATAATTTCAGGAAATAATTTAATTACAAATTTCATAGTTATCAGTTATATCAGTTATAGGAAACGTATTATTATAACAAATTTTTTAAGGATACCCAATCATCATCAGCTGTACTGCTCAGATCTGTATATTTCCTATTTTTCTAAGAAAAATAATATTTTGTACTAACACTGTGAATAAGGGTATTTAGACTTTATTCATCTGCTGAAGCAGAAATTTCTCATAAATTTGTAAGGAAACAAAATGAAAAAATATGTTATGACTCTCGCCATTTCATCCTTTTTATGTGCACAAAATGTTATAGCAATGCCTGTGGAATTTGCTATAGGAAGTGAGTTCTATAAAGAAACCTATCGTGAATATCAAGATGGTCAATGTTTTATGCAACAACGTGGAAATCTTTGGTCTCTCACTGGTTCAGCTGCCTATTTATTCAATGAACATCATGCAGTTAAAGTAGAAGGGCGTTTTTCTAAAGGGAAAATTACTTATACAGGTGCAGAACAAGAAGGAAATTATGGTTCTGTAGTTAATAAAAATCTTCCTCGTAAAGTATATGATATCAGAGCCTTATATCAATATCGTTGGAATCCATTTAATTCAGCTACAGAAATGTTCGTTGAGCCTGGTATTGGATATCGTGTATTACGTGATTTAAGTAGTAAAGTGGCTACTGACGATTACGATCGTAAAAATGAAATTGTATATGCTCATTTAGGCATAGGGTTAAATATTCCATTTGCGGAAAACTATATGTTCTCACCTAAAATCAGCTATCATCAATTATTACAAGGCAAACAATATTCCTACATTGATTCTACAATTCTTAATCATCAACATAATGGTAAAGGTATTGAAGTAGAATTATTACTTGCAAAAAAATTTGCTAATAATACTACGTTAGCTGTGGGTCCATTCTATCGTGGTTGGAAAGTTTTTAAATCTGATTCAGTCACCGAAATTGATGAAGATACAGGAGAACAATTCGCACTTTCTGAACCGAAAAACTATACACATGAGGTAGGATTTAAAATAGAATACCGTTTCTAATCAGATAGGCTCTTATTGAAATCCCTAAAGAATTGATTTTAGGGATTTTATTTTTTTAACATCTGATTAAAAATGCAGTACAATACAAAATCAAAATTATCACCCAAAGGATAATATTATGGCTCGTAAGCCCAAACAAGATTCAAGTTTAGACTTTGAAACAGTACTAACACAATTAGAAACCATTGTTACTCGTTTAGAAAGTGGCGATTTACCCCTTGAAGAAGCCTTACAGCAATTTGAAAGTGGCATCAAGCTCGCTAAATTAGGGCAACAACGTTTGCAGCAAGCCGAACAACGTATTCAAATTTTGCTAGAAAAAAACACCTCTGCTAAATTAGAGGAATATCAAGCTAGCGATGAATAAGTGAGTCTATAATGTATCAATTTGCTGATGATTTACAACAAACACAACATCGAATTAATCAATTTTTAACTAATCAATTTCAACATATTGATAGTCATTCATCTCCTCTCGCTGAAGCCATGAAATATGGATTATTGTTAGGAGGAAAACGTATTCGTCCTTTTTTAGTCTATGCAACAGGACGTATGCTTGGTGCGGATATGGCTCAACTTGATTATGCAGCGGCGGCTATTGAAGCTATTCATGCATATTCATTGATTCATGATGATTTACCTGCAATGGATAACGATACATTGCGTCGGGGCCAGCCAACTTGTCATATTGCTTTTGATCATGCGACGGCTATTTTAGCTGGCGATGCGTTACAAGCTCTTGCTTTTGAAATTATCACAAATGCTACCGCACTTTCCGCTGAACAACGATTACGTTTAGTACAAGTATTGAGCCATCATTCAGGCGTTTTTGGCATGTGTTTAGGTCAAAGCCTAGATCTAATCTCAGAACATAAACAAATTCAATTAGCTGAATTAGAATTGATTCATCAAAATAAAACAGGTGCTTTACTTTCTGCTGCATTAATTATGGGATTTATTTGTTCGCCACATTTTGAAAATAAAGCATTGGAACAACAGTTAATGCGTTATGCAGCCGCAATAGGTTTAGCTTTTCAAGTACAAGACGATATTTTAGATATTGAAGGCGATCAACTTACTATTGGTAAAAATGTAGGTTCCGATCTAGAATCAGATAAAAGTACTTATCCAAAATTATTAGGCTTAGCAGGAGCAAAACAAAAAGCTCAAGAGCTTTATCAAACAGCGGTAGCAACTTTAGAAAATTTACCTTTTGATACAACCGCACTTCGAGCACTAGCCGAATTTATTATTAATAGACAAAGTTAATTTGTGGGACTGACTAACAAATGCAAAATTATCCACTTTTATCCTTAATTAATTCTCCAGATGATTTGCGTCTTTTAAATAAAGAGCAACTGCCTCAAGTCTGTAATGAGTTACGTGAATATTTATTAGAAAGCGTTAGTCAAACAAGTGGTCATTTGGCCTCTGGTTTAGGAACAGTGGAACTTACTGTTGCCTTACATTACGTTTTTAAAACACCCTTTGATCAACTGATATGGGATGTTGGGCATCAAGCTTATCCACATAAAATCCTCACAGGTCGTCGAGATCGTATGTCAACAATTCGACAAAAAAATGGGATTCATCCCTTCCCATGGCGTGAAGAAAGTGAATTTGATGTATTAAGTGTAGGTCACTCTTCTACATCAATCAGTGCTGGATTAGGTATTGCAATTGCTGCAGAAAAAGAAAATGCAGGTCGAAAAACTGTGTGTGTGATTGGTGATGGTGCAATTACAGCAGGTATGGCCTTTGAGGCAATGAATCATGCTGGTGCATTGCATACCGATATGTTAGTTATCTTAAATGATAATGAAATGTCTATTTCTGAAAATGTGGGAGCCTTAAACAATCATCTTGCTCGTATTTTTTCTGGTACGCTTTATTCTAGCTTACGTGATGGAAGTAAAAAAATTCTTGATAATATTCCTCCAATTAAGAATTTCATGAAAAAAACTGAAGAACACGTAAAAGGAGTTATTTCACCTGTTAGTACATTATTTGAAGAATTAGGCTTTAATTATATTGGTCCAATTGATGGACATAATATTGAAGAACTTATTGCTACATTAGGCAATATGAGAACTTTAAAAGGCCCCCAATTCTTACATATTCGTACTAAAAAAGGTAAGGGATACCAACCCGCAGAACAGGATCCTATTGGTTTTCATGGCGTTCCTAAGTTTGACTATCATACAGGTGAACTACCAAAATCTAATGCAAAACCAACCTATTCACAAGTGTTTGGTCAATGGTTATGTGAAACCGCAGAACATAATCCTAAATTAATGGCAATCACCCCTGCGATGAGAGAAGGCTCTGGTATGGTAGAATTCTCAAATCGTTTTCCTGAACAATATTTTGATGTTGCTATTGCTGAACAGCATGCTGTGACATTAGCCGCAGGTTTAGCCATCGGCGGTTATAAACCTGTCGTTGCTATTTATTCTACATTCTTACAACGAGCCTACGATCAAGTCATTCATGATGTAGCTATTCAAAATCTACCAGTGTTGTTTGCTATTGATCGCGCTGGAATTGTTGGTGCTGATGGTCCGACTCACCAAGGTGCATTTGATATCAGTTTCATGCGTTGCATCCCTAATTTAGTTATTATGACGCCAAGTGATGAAAATGAATGTCGCTTAATGCTTCATACTGGTTATCATTGTGGTAAACCTGCTGCAGTGCGTTATCCACGAGGCAATGCTATTGGTGTTGAATTAGAATCATTACATGAATTAGAAATTGGTAAATCTAAGACTATTCGTGAAGGTAAAAAGATCGCTATTCTTAATTTTGGTACATTATTACCCGATGCTTTAGCTGTGGCAGAAAAATTGAACGCTACGGTTGTTGACATGCGCTTTGTAAAACCATTAGATACCACGAGAATTAACGAGCTTGCTCAGACCCATGATACATTAGTAACTTTAGAAGAAAATGCAATTCAAGGAGGGGCTGGTAGTGCGGTATCTGAAATTTTGAATATTCAGCAACATAAAGTCAATGTATTGCATTTAGGTTTGCCAGATCAATTTATTTCTCAAGGCACCCAACCAGAGGTTTTAGCAGAATTAGAATTAAATTCTGATGGTATAGAAAAACAAATTAAAAATTTCTTAAATTTTATTTAGTTTTTTAATATTTAATGAACTTTTTCAAATTCTTTAAGTCTTATTAAATGCTAGTGCACTGCAATGCAGTCGTCTTTTTTAAAATCTTTATAATTTTGAGATTCACCGCTATCAAATTGATAGCGGTTTTTTTATGCAAATTTAATTATTTTTTCTATTTTAATTAAACGAAAAAAGGACGCCATTTGGCGTCCTAATCTCTATTCTTTAAAATTAAAGAGCAGATTTTGCTTTTTCAACTAAAGCTGCAAAAGCAACTTTGTCGAATACAGCGATGTCAGCAAGAATCTTACGATCGATTTCAACTGAAGCTTTTTTCAAGCCGTTGATGAATTTACTGTAAGATAAACCGTTTTGACGAGCTGCCGCATTGATACGAGCAATCCATAATTGACGGAATTGACGTTTACGTTGACGACGGTCACGGTAAGCATATTGACCAGCTTTAATCACTGCTTGGAACGCAACGCGATAAACACGTGAACGCGCACCATAATAACCTTTAGCAGCCTTAAGAACTTTCTTATGGCGTGCTCTTGCAATAACACCACGTTTTACACGAGCCATTATTTAATCTCCTATGTATATAATTAACTAAAATTCACTAAAGTACGCTTTGCTTATACGTATGGTAAGCATGCTACTACTAAAACATTGTCTGCTTTCGCAACCATTGATTTATGACGTAGATGACGTTTACGTTTAGTGGTTTTCTTAGTCAAAATATGACGTAAGTGAGATTGTTTACGTTTGAAACCGCCAGAAGCTGTTTTTTTGAAACGCTTAGCAGCACCACGTACTGTTTTAATTTTAGGCATTGTTGAAATAACTCCGCATTGTTTTGTTAAACACTGATTGTCAGGCGAATTCATTACTGAATTACTTGAAAAAGCACCGACTCTCTACACTTAAGCGATGTATATCGCTATTTATAAACCATTCAGGCTGCGTAGTGTGCCTGAAATTGGTTTTTCTTTCTTATTTGAAGGATCGCATAAGAAAACTGGAGAATTTTACCCATGTTTTGATTGTTATGCAAGTAAAATACGCCTTTTAATAATATAAAAAGGGCGTATATAACACGCCCTAATAAATTAGATAAACTGATTAAATAAAATTATTTTTTCTTAGGTGCAATAACCATAACAGCTTGGCGCCCTTCAAGTTTACCTGGTGCTGATTCTACCATTGCTAACTCATCCGTGTCCTGTTTAACACGTTCTAATACGTCAAAGCCGATATCTTGATGAGCCATCTCACGACCACGGAAACGGACTGTAATTTTTACTTTATCGCCATCTTCCAAGAATCGAACAATACTACGAAGTTTAACTTGATAGTCTCCTTCATCAGTACCTGGACGGAATTTAATTTCCTTCACTTGTACTACTTTTTGCTTTTTCTTCTGCTCTTTTGCAGTTTTCGCTTTTTCATAAAGGAATTTACCATAGTTCATAATGCGACACACTGGCGGTTCTGCATTTGGGCTAATTTCAACTAAATCTAAATTAGCCTGTTCAGCTAATTCTAATGCTTGCTGAATTGATACGATACCTACTTGTTCGCCTTCTTGATCAGTTAAACGAACTTCTTTCACTTTAATCTCATCATTAATACGATGAGGACGAGCGATTGCTGGTGCTTTTTTTACGGTTTTAATAGCGATATTCCTCTATTGATTAAACTAACATTTGTCTTTACTTTATGAGTAAATTAAACATAAACGTCGAGATTCTACTCTATACCATAATGTTATGCAATAACCAAAAGTAATTCATATAGTTATTATTTATATATAATGATATTTTTCCCCAATATTCTGTATTCTTCCACTGTTGGAGAAAAATAGTGAATTTTATGATTACAAGTATAGCATTAAGCAAATCACAAACTCGTCAATAAAAATATATAGTAGTTATGCCTAAAAATGATAATTTAGAAAAAATCTTTTCGCATAACGCTATATAGTTATTTATATAAAATATCATTGAAAGGAGGATATTTCGTCATATAATAAAATATATTTTGATATATCCAACGAACTTATGAAAAATTATTCAATCACTGTTATCAGTTTTATAATTTTATTAATTTTTACCGCACTTTTGTCCCTTTCTCTTGGACGTTTTGCCATTCCAATCGAACAAGTTTGGAAAATTCTCATCTTACAAGGTGGCGATGAAATTCAACAAAACGTTATTTTTAACTTGCGTTTACCCCGTGTGATTGCAGCTATTTTGATTGGTGCCTCCATGGCAATTGCTGGTACAACATTTCAAGGTGTGTTTCGCAATCCTTTAGTTTCACCTGGAATGTTAGGTGTTTCCAGTGGTGCTTGTATTGGTGCAGCATTAGCAATAATTTGGAGTTGGAATATTTGGGGAATTCAGATCGCCGCCTTCATTGGTGGAATTTTTGCAGTCACTCTCACATTAGCGGTTCCACAAATTATGAAAAAAGATTCTGCCATTATTTTAGTCTTAGCTGGTGTCATCGTTTCAGGCTTTATGGGAGCTTGCATGGGCTTAATTACCTATATGGCGGATCCTGAAACTCAACTGGCTGATATTGTTTATTGGCAATTAGGAAGCTTAACAAAATCTAACTATACCAATCTTCTTTATCTTTCCCCTATCATTATTATTTCTGGTGTTGCACTTTTTGCGATGCGTTGGCATATCAATTTACTCTCCTTAGGAGAACAAGAAGCGAAACTGATTGGTGTCAATATTAAATTAGAACGTAATATAATGATTGCATGTTCCACATTATTAACGGCATCATCAGTTTGTTTAAGTGGAACAATTGGCTGGATTGGTTTGATTATCCCTCATTTAGCTCGAATGTTTATCGGTGACAATAATTTACAAACATTACCAATAGCTGCATTAATCGGTTCAATCTTCTTATTAGTTATTGATACCCTTGCTCGTAATCTCTATGTGCAAGAAATTCCCTTAGGCATTCTCACAGGTTTGATTGGTGCGCCTTTCTTTGCGTGGATACTGATTCGTCAAAAAGTGGTGGATTAAGAAATGACTATGTTAAAAATTGAAAATCTTACTTTTCGACGAGGTCAACACATTATTCTTAATGATGTAAATCTAACCTTAAAACAAGGACAACTACTCACTTTATTAGGTGCAAACGGTGCTGGTAAATCAACCTTATTAAATTGTATTTCAGGATTAATTACGCCTAATCAAGGTAAAGTCTTCCTCAAAGAAAAAGATATTAAACAGCTCAGTTCAAAACAAATTGCACAGCAAGTTGCTTATATTTCACAACAGTCACCACAAACTTATCAATATACGGTAAAGGATTACGTAGTTCTTGGGCGAGCAAGCCATTTAAATATATTTGATAAGCCGAAGGAAGAAGATTATTACTATGTAGAAAAAGCTTTAGCAATATTAGATATTTCTCATCTCTGCGATAAGGTTTATATGCAACTTAGTGGTGGACAAAAACAAATGGTAAACATTGCCAAAGTGCTCGTTCAACAACCACAATTAATTCTGTTTGATGAACCCACTTCAGCACTAGACTACGGTAATGTATTCCGAGTATTAAAACTCGTAAAAGAATTAGTGGAACAATCATTCTCCGTAATTATGACCACTCATAATCCCGAACATCCTATTCTGCTGCAAAAAGAAATTAATGAAAGTTTGACCGCACTTTTAACCAATGAGGGCAAATTACTAGTTGGAGAAACCCCAAAAATCATTACTCAATCGAATCTCACTCAACTTTATGATCAAGCAAATTTACGTTTATTCCCCGTAAAAGAATTACAACGTAACGTTTGTACAATTGCAAAACTTTAATAAGGAATAACCATGATTCACAAAACATTTAAATACATACTAAGTACATTATTATTTTCAAATTTTATTATCCCTTTAGCACAAGCACGTACAGTACAAGATATCGAAAATAATCCTGTAGAAGTAGCTGAACAAGTTAATCGCATTATTGATCTATGGCCCGCCAATAACCAAGTAGTTTTATTACTTGGCGGTGCAGATAAGTTAGTCGGCACAGTGAAACCGATTAAAACTAATGCCTGGTTTGCTGAAATCTATCCAAATATTAAAAATGTACCCACTCTAGCCTTAGGTAATGATAGTAATGCAGAATCATTATTAGCACAAAAACCTGATGCGATTTTAGTTTCTAATAAAAGTTTATTAAACCAAGTAAAACAAGCAGGTATGACGGGGATATTAGTGATGTTTCAAGATTTTGAAGGGCTTAAAAACACAGTGAAAGTCACCGCCGATGTGATTGGTGGTAATGCGCATAAAATTGCCGATGAATATATTAAAGAGCTTGAAAGTAATATTCAATTTGTAAGAAATCGTTTAAAAAATATTAGAGATGAACAACGCCCTAAAGTATTACATATTTCTAATGGAACCAATCTCACTAAAATTGATGGTGGTATGTCCATTGTGGGTGAGTGGATTCATTTAGCAGGTGCTAAAAATGCCTTTGATGATCAAGCTAACCTTGTTGATATCACTTTAGAAGATATTTTAAAAGTGAATCCAGACATTATCATCGTTGGAAGTTTTAATGCAGATAAAGCCGTGGAAACCATTAAATCCGATCCAACATGGAAAAATATTAATGCGGTTAAAAATGGTAAAGTAATAATTAACCCATTAGGCACATTTCCTTGGGATCGCTACTCTGCAGAAGAGGCACTACAAGTATTATGGGCAGCAAAAACTTTTTATCCAGAAAAGTTTGAAGATGTAGATATGGTGAAAAAAACGCAAGAATTCTATAAGAAATATTACCACTATGAATTAAGTGCAGAAAATGCTAATCAAATTCTAAATGGATTACCTCCATTACAAAGATAAAAAGTGCGGTAGATTTCTGATTAAATTTCTGTGCATTAAAGCTTAATAGTTTCAAATAATACCGATTTGTATAATATATTTTATCAACAAAAAATGCTTAATAATTAAATTCTACCGTAACATTTTTTTAATAAAAGCTTGCAATTTGATCTAAATATGTACTATAACAATATATGAGACAGAGGAATCTTTATTATTTTTATTCACAAAAAGAGAGGTATTCATATGTTATGGTCAATCATTGTTGGTGCATTAATTGGTGTCATTGCAGGAATGTTAACTAATAAAGGTGGCTCAATGGGCTGGATTGCAAATATATTTGCTGGTTTAATCGGTTCAAGTGTAGGTCAATCTTTATTTGGAAGTTGGGGGCCTTCTCTTGCTGGTATGGCATTAATTCCCTCTATATTAGGTGCTGTAATCGTAATCGCTGTTGTTTCTTTCTTTTTACGAGGTCGATAATTCATTTAAATTGAATGATTATGATAAAAGCCATTTTTATCTAGTTTTTGTTAAACAACAATCTAAATATCATCAAGCTTGTTTATTAACTATTTAATTGTATGCAAATATCATTCACATAAAAAAGACGAACATAATGTTCGTCTTTTCTTTTAATCATGCTTTTAGTATAAATTACGCATCTCCAAGCAATGCTAATTCTCTTGCTATTACTTGTTTTTTAAGAATTTCCACAAATTCTTCCACTTTATAAGTGCCTAAATCGGTGCCTTTACGAGTACGTACTGCTACTTTTCCAGCCTCAATTTCTTTATCGCCGCAAACTAGCATGTATGGCACACGGCGTAAGGTATGTTCACGAATTTTAAAGCCTACTTTTTCATTACGTAAATCTGATTTCACACGTAAGCCAGCATCTGATAATGCTTTAGTTACTTGTTTCACATAATCCGCTTGGCTATCAGTGATATTCATTACCACAGCTTGAACTGGTGCTAACCATGCGGGGAAGAAACCTGCATATTCTTCAGTAATAATACCGATGAAACGTTCAATTGAACCTAAAATAGCACGGTGAATCATAACTGGTGTACGACGATCATTATCTTCTGCCACATAAGAGGCGTTTAAACGTCCAGGTAGTGCAAAGTCTAATTGAATCGTACCACATTGCCATTCACGATCTAAACAGTCGCGTAATGCAAACTCAATTTTTGGTCCGTAGAATGCGCCTTCACCTTCTTGAATTTCATATTCTAAGCCATTATGCGCCAATGCATTAGCTAAACCTTGTTCAGCACGATCCCACATTTCTTCTGCACCAATACGTTTTTCTGGGCGAGTAGATAATTTCACTGCAATTTTGGTAAAACCGAATGTAGTATACATATCGTAAACCATTTTAATACATGAAGTCACTTCACTTTCAATTTGGTCTTCAGTACAGAAAATATGCGCATCATCTTGAGTAAAACCACGCACACGCATTAAGCCATGTAATGAGCCTGATGGTTCGTTACGGTGGCACGAACCAAATTCCGCCATACGAATTGGCAAGTCACGGTAAGATTTCAAACCTTGGTTAAAGATTTGTACGTGACCAGGACAGTTCATAGGTTTAATCGCATATTCACGATTTTCTGATTGAGTGGTGAACATTAAATCACCGTAATTTTGCCAGTGTCCAGTACGTTCCCAAAGTACGCGATCCATCATAAACGGACCCTTCACTTCTTGGTAATCATATTGCTTTAATTTGGTACGCACGAAGGTTTCTAATTCACGGAAAATCGTCCAACCATCATTGTGCCAGAACACCATTCCAGGCGCTTCTTCTTGCATATGATATAAATCTAAGGCTTTACCAATTTTACGATGATCTCGTTTTGCAGCTTCTTCTAAACGAGTTAAATATTCACTTAATTGTTTTTTGTCTGCCCAAGCGGTACCATAAATACGTTGTAACATTTTGTTATCACTATTACCACGCCAGTATGCGCCTGCAATTTTCATTAATTTAAAGTGATGGCAGAAACGCATATTCGGTACATGCGGACCGCGGCACATATCAATATATTCTTGGTGATGATATAACGCAGGCTGATCATCTTTTGCGATATTTTCATCTAAGATAGCCATTTTGTAGGGTTCACCGCGTTTTTCAAAGGTATCACGTGCTTGTTGCCAAGTTACACGTTGTTTCACTACGTCATAATTCGTTTTTGCAAGTTCCAACATGCGTTTTTCCAATGCGTCAATGTCTTCTTGCGTCAAAGAACGATCTAAATCCACATCATAATAGAAACCATTTTCGATGGTTGGACCGATCGCCATTTTCACATCTGGGAATAATTGTTTGATTGCGTGACCAAGCAAGTGCGCGCAGGAATGGCGGATAATCTCTAAACCGTCTTCATCTTTTGCGGTGATGATCTCAAGTGTACTGTCTTCGCTGATAATATCGCTAGCATCGTGGCGTTCGCCATTAACACGACCAGCAATTGTTGCTTTGGCAAGCCCTGAACCTATAGATTGAGCGACTTCAAGAACAGAAACGGGATTATCGAATTGACGTTGTGAACCGTCAGGTAAAGTAATAATTGGCATGTTGAATCCTTATACAGTGGTCATCCATACGAAAGATGACGTGTGCTTAATGAGTAAATAAAAAAGGCGCAAAACGCACCGCACTTTTGCTTTGTACCTACCATGTACAGTAAAAGTGCAGTTATTTTATCACGAATTTTACTACTTGTAATGCTGCTTTATGGAATAAAAATCAATCGGTGCAAGGATGAAGCAAATCTGAAAATATAAGAAAGAACATGATTTTCTATCATTATTATTTTTTAATTCAATAACTTTAAAAAACTTGAACTTTATCACAGATTATCTGAGAATTTTTGTCTATGATTAGTACAATCTTAAATGTCGTTGAATTTAGGGGGAAAGTATGTGGAAATCCATTTCTCAAACGCTAGCAGAACAATTTGGTGCTTATTATAACATCAAAGATAAAGAAAAAATTCATACTGGTGAAGTACATGAAGCCTGGCTTATTAGCGATGGCGTTCAACCAGTCTTTGTCAAAATGGATGAAAAATCTTATCGCTCTATGTTCCGTAGTGAAGCTGATCAACTTCAATTACTTGCTCGTACAAAAACGGTTTCTGTGCCTCAAGTTTATGGAATAGGATGTTCGCAAAATCATAGCTTTATCTTACTAGAAGCATTACCGTTAGCACCTATTACGGATACAGGCATGAGCGAATTCGGAGTTAAATTAGCTAAACTTCATGCTCAACACACCAGTGAAAGCTTTGGCTTAGATTTTGATACTTGGCTAGGTCCTTTATATCAACCCAATGACTGGAAAACTAATTGGGCAACCTTTTTTTCTGATCAACGTATTGGTTGGCAATTGCAGATCTGTAAAGAAAAAGGGATTGAATTCGGTGATATTCCTAGCATTGTAAAAATGGCGGTTAACCGTCTTGCTAAGCATAAACCTCAACCGTCCTTGTTACATGGTAACTTATGGATTGAAAACTGCGGTGAGGTAAATGGAGAAATTTATATCTATGACCCTGCTTGCTATTGGGGGGATCGTGAATGTGACTTAGCCTTTACTGAAATATTCGAACCATTCCCTCAGAGCTTCTATGATAAATATAATGAAACCTACCCGCTAGATATGGAGGGATATAGAGAGCGTAAACCACTCTATCAACTCTATTATTTAATTAACTTTAGCCATAGATTTAAAGGACATTACATTACTTTAACGCAAAAATTACTTAATTTTTTAATGTCAGAGGAAAAATAATGACAATAAAAGCAATCATATTTGATATGGATGGCGTGTTAATTGATTCTGAACCATTATGGAAACAAGCGGGGATAGAGACTTTTAACACTTATGGAATTCCCGTAACATGGGAAGATATGATGGCTTTAACGGGGATTCCTGCTAAAGGTGTCGCCACATTATTGTATGAAAAATACCATTTATCTCCATTACCTATTGATGAAATGGCTGATAAATTCAATCAACATGCAATTAATTTGATTTTAGAGAAAAAACCTCTTATCTCAGGTGTCAAAGAAACTTTAGAAAAGTTAACCGCACTGGGCTATAAGATGGCAATTGCCTCTGCGTCTCCAAGAAGTTTATTAGAGGGAATTACTAAAAGCTGTGGAATAGATCAATATTTTACTTATTTATCTTCAGCAACAGAACTATCCTACAATAAACCACATCCAGAGGTTTGGTTGAATGCAGCTAAAGTTTTAGGTGTTGATTGCTATGAATGTATTGGTATTGAAGATTCTATCATTGGCATGATCTCAGTAAAGGCGGCATCAATGAAATGTATTGTTGTGCCTGGCATTATAGGACCCAATGACCCTCGCTGGTCATTAGCAGATAAAAAGCTAAGTTCCTTATTAGAAATAAATCAACAGATAATTAAACAATTAGAAGACTAACCAACTGAAAAATAAAATTCTATTATTTATACTTCCCTATTTCCATTTTTCAAACAATAAAAAAGGCTAGATCAAACACTAGCCTTTTAAACTTTTAGTTAATTACTATTTTTGATAAAGAGGAGTTGGACCTGTTGTACCTGCTTTTGCACCACTTTCAGCTTGTTTTAAAACTGTACCTGAAGCACTAATTTCTACACGACGATTAGGACGTAAACAATCTTGTAATTCTTTACCTGCTGGAACGTCATTACAAGCTTTAACTTGTTGAGCTTTACCATAACCAACGGCATCAATTTGTGATACAACACCTTGTTCAATTAATCTAGCTTTAACACGATCCGCACGTCGTTGTGATAAATCTAAATTATATTTATCAGAACCAAGGCGATCTGTAAAACCTGCAACTTTAACATTTTTAGCACCAGTTGATTTTAATTGACTAGCCACATTATCAACAACGCCTTTACCCTTAGCAGTTAAAGTGTCTTTATCAAAATCAAATAAGAAATCGCCACTTAAATTAAATGATGAGTTTCCATTACAGCCATTTGGATACCAGAAGAAGCTCTGAGCATTCATATTTTTATCAAATAATACTTTATATTGACAAATTTTATGAACACCGTTTTCACGATAGTTAAATACGTAGTCAAATTCTCTAACACCATATAGGCCTTCAGAAAATTGCGGATTACCAATTAAATGACGAATTTGATCTTTATTCATACCACGTTCGATCATACGAACGTTATCCCAGTTTGGCCATGAACCAAATTGGCTACCATCATGATTAAAAGTTGATTGATCAACTTTTGACCATACTAAATTGTCAGATGTACCTTCATCTGTAACATCACTTAAGTTTCCACAAGCGGCTAAAGTTGCGGCTGCTACAGCTGATAATAAAAGACGTGATAATTTCATTAGGTTTACCTTTTTAATTAATAATCTCAGTAAGATTATTGCTAAACTATACATATTATATACGATTCTAAATAACCCCATATATATTATAAAATCATCTATAAATTCCATTGACTATACTAAATGTAAATGCCTTGAAAGTAAATGGAAAAATAGTTCTTAAGATTAAATTAATTTTTATTTTTATCTACAAAAGTCAATTAATGTAAATTAATGCAAAGAACATTAAATAAACATTTTTTTATCTTTTTTTAGCCAATTTAACAACATATTATGAGTACTCTCTTCTGCTTGTTTACCAAATTTTTGCATCAACGATTTCTTAATTTGATATTTTACTGAGATAACATCTTTTTGCTTAATTGATTCTAAAATCAAATCATCACTTGTCGCAATTTCATCTACTAAATTTAATTCTAATGCTTGTTGACCAAACCAATGTTCACCAGTAGCAATTTTTTCTACATCTAATTGAGGACGATTTTTAGCAACAAATTGTTTAAATAAACCATGAGTTTCTTCCAATTCTTGTTGGAATTTTTGTTTTCCTTTCTCCGTGTTTTCACCCAATAGTGTTACTGTACGTTTATATTCACCCGCAGTCATCACATCCACATCCACGTCATGTTTCTTTAATAAGCGATGAAGATTAGGCACTTGAGCCACTACCCCAACAGACCCAATAATTGCAAATGGAGCTGAAATAATCTTATCTGCCACACAAGCCATCATATAACCACCACTAGCAGCTACTTTATCCACCGCTACTGTTAATTTAATACCTTGTTGTTTTAAGCGTGCTAATTGTGATGCAGCAAGCCCATAACCATGCACTACACCACCAGGGCTTTCTAATCTCAATAACACCTCATCTTGCTCAGGCTTAGCTACTTCTAAAATAGCACTAATTTCTTCTCTTAATGCATTCGTTTCAGAAGCATGAATATCACCTTTAAAATCTAATACATAAAGACATGGTTTGATTTCTTTTGCGACTTCACCTTTTTTGCGTTTTGCTTTTTCTTCTTTAGCTTGTGCTTTATCTGCCTTTTTCTGTGCTTTTTCAACCTCTTTTAATTCGTCTTCAGTTAAACGAAAATGACGTAATTTTTTTGAGTTATCTTGATAAGTCTTAGTTAAATCTGTTAATTGTAACTCGCCTGACTGAGCATTTTTATTTTGTTTAAAAGTAACGATTGCCACAATAATACCTGCGGTTATCAATAAAACAGTAAGAATTTCTAATATGAAAATACCATAACCAACAAAAATTTCAGACCACACTTTTTATCTCCTTGTTATCAATTAAGACTGTGATAAGCATTATCATACAGGCTTTTAAAAAATCTATCAAAAACCTACCGCAGTTATTTAAATATGAACCTTAAGCAAACTACTAAAAAATATTATTTATCTAAAATAATTCCTTGACAAAATACACTTGTACTAGTTTAATAGTTTAAAAGTTTTTTTCAAAGGATTTATTATGATAAATACCCCTTTTATTTCAGTCACTACACAACCAGTGACTTATTATGCAGACACTACCGCTATTTTTAACACCTTATGTTCACATAACAATACATTATTATTAGACTCAGCCGAAATTGGTAGTAAAAATAGTTTACAAAGCCTCTTACTTGTCAATACGGCGGTAAAAATCACTTGCTTTGCCAATCGTGTTTGCTTTACAGCATTAAATAAAAACGGTGAACAAGTTCTCCAAGCAATTTTACCTAAACTACAAGAAATCAGCTCTACAAGTGCGGTCAATTCTAGAGAAATTTTTGCAGATTTTGCACCTTTAAATAACCAATTAGATGAAGATAGCAAATTACAATCTGCCACCATTTTCGATGGATTACGTGTAATTAATAATACCTATCAATTAAGCACTTCACCTATCTTTTTAGGCGGTTTATTTACTTATGATTTAATAGCCAATTTTATTCCAATGCAAGATATTGAACTAAAATCAGATGGTATTAACTGCCCTGATTATAGTTTCTATCTAGCCGAACATTTAATTAGCATCAATCACCAAACGCAACAAGCCACATTAAAAAGTTTCTGTTTTGCCCAAGAAGAACAGGTGGAAGTTGCTAAAATAGCACTTTCAATTAGCCAAAAATTAAAAAATATTGATACTGTACTTCCCATTAAACCTGCAAGTAATGAAATTTCGACAAACGCAGAAGATCCACAATTTATTGATATTATAAAAGCATTAAAACATCATATTAATGCGGGTGATGTATTCCAAATTGTGCCTTCTCGTCGTTTTTCTTTAGCTTGTCCAAACACTCTTGCTAGCTACGATAAACTTAAGCATAACAATCCCAGTCCTTATATGTTTTATATGCAAGATGATGAATTCACTTTATTTGGTGCATCACCTGAAAGTGCATTGAAATACGAAGCTAAAACAAGACAATTAGAAATTTATCCTATTGCGGGTTCTCGTCCTCGAGGTTTTGATGCTCATGGTAATATTGATCCAGAGCTAGATGTACGCCTAGAATTAGAATTACGCTTAGATCAAAAAGAACAAGCAGAACATTTGATGTTAGTAGATTTAGCTCGTAATGATATCGCAAGGGTTTGTGAAACGGGCACTCGAAAAGTTGCCCAATTAATGCAAGTAGATCGCTATTCTCATATTATGCATTTGGTGTCTCGTGTAGTAGGTAAATTACGTCCAGAATTTGATGCTTTACATGCTTACCAAGCTTGTATGAATATGGATACATTAACTGGTGCCCCTAAAATTAAAGCGATGCAATTAATCTATCAGTTTGAACAACAAAAACGCCATAGTTATGGTGGTGCGGTGGGTTATATCACGTCTGATGGGACTTTTGATACTTGTATCGTTATCCGTTCAGCCTTTGTTCAAAATGGTATTGCCTATATTCAAGCTGGTTGTGGTGAAGTATTAGATTCTGATCCACAAATGGAAGCTGATGAAACTCGTCATAAAGCAGCTGCAGTGCTTACCGCAATTTCTCAAATTAATACACAAGCTAAATAAGGAGAAAGAGTATGGCTAACATTTTATTTTTAGATAACTTTGACTCTTTCACCTATAACCTTGTGGATCAATTCCGCATATTAGGTCATGAGGTCAAAGTTTATCGAAATGACTGTAATTTAGAGCAATTAGTCAAAACAGCATTAGAACTGCCTGAGACTATTCTTGCTCTATCTCCAGGCCCTGGAACACCTGAAGAAGCGGGTATTTTATTATCATTAATTGAGCGTTTAAAAAATAAATGTCCGATTATCGGTATTTGTTTAGGTCATCAAGCATTAATTCAAGCTTTCGGCGGGAAAGTGATTCATGCGGGTGAAGTATTGCATGGCAAAATTTCAAGAATTGATCATGATAATCAAGCTATGTTTGAAGGATTACAAAATCCAATGCCCGTGGCTCGTTATCATTCATTAATGGGCATAGAATTACCACAGGAGTTAATTGTGAATGCTAATTATAAAGGTATTGTCATGGCAATTCGCCATCAAACTTTACCAATTTGTGCTTTTCAATTTCACCCCGAAAGTATTTTAACCGTACAAGGTTCAAAACTACTTCAACAATCCATTGAATGGCTATTAGCTCGTAAGGAGACATTATGATTACCGTTTATGGTTTAAAAAAATCACTTGCACCTTACCGAAAACAGATTGCAGATGCTATTTTTCATTGCTTACATATTGGCTTAGGCATTCCTCCAAGAAAACACACTTTAAGATTTGTAGGTTTAGAAAAAGAAGATTTCTATTTACCGATTAACCGAACTGAACGTTTTATTGCGATTGAAATTAATTTGATGCAAGGGCGTACTGAAGAAACCAAAAAACGTTTAATTAAAATGTTATTTAGTGAATTGGAATATAAAGCAAAATTAAATGCATTGGATATAGAAATCACAATTAAAGAACAACCTGCTCATTGTTGGGGATTCCGTGGTATGACTGGCGATGAAGCGAAAGACTTAGATTACGATATTCATCGATAAAATTTTTAAAAATATAACCGCACTTTTGGTGTCGCTAATAAAAAATACAAAGGAATATATTATGCAAACCGCTGGATTACTCGAAAAACTCTATCAATCACAACCTCTTTCTGTTGGCGAAAGCGAATTTTTATTTAATCAAATTATGCAAGGTCAGTTTAGTAATGAGCAAATTAGTGCATTATTAATCGCTTTGAAAATTCGTGGTGAAACGCCCGAAGAAGTTCAAGGTGCTGTCAATGCAGCATTAAATAATGCACAACCTTTTCCTCGTCCAAATTATCCCTTTGCAGATATTGTTGGAACTGGTGGCGATGGTCATCATACTATTAATATCTCTACAGCAAGTGCCATTGTTGCTGCTTCTATGGGAGTTAAAGTCGCAAAACATGGTAACCGTAGTGTGTCTAGTAAAACCGGAGCCAGTGATGTGTTAACCGCTCTCGAAGTGAATATTAATATGCCTAGTGAAATAGCTCGTCAAGCACTAGATGAAACTGGTATTTGTTTTATCTTTGCTCAACAATATCACCCTGGTTTTCGATTTGTTGGCGCTGTCCGAAGTGCGTTAAAAACACATACCTTATTTAATATATTAGGGCCATTAATTAATCCTGCTCGCCCTTCACATCAATTACTTGGCGTATATTCATCTGAATTAATTCCACTTTATGCTCAACTTGCACTTTCACTGGGTCAAAAGCATAGTTTTGTAGTACATGGAGCAGGTTTAGATGAAGTGGCTTTACATGGAAGCACTCAAGTTGCAGAAATCAAAGAGGGAAAAATTGAGTACTATACACTTACGCCACAAGATTTTGGTTTACCTACACAAAAAATTGAAGATCTCTGTGGTGGTGAGCCTACTGAAAATGCACATATTCTGACCGAGATTTTACAAGGCAGAGGCAAACCTGCTCACAATAATGCTATTGCGGCAAATACGGCTTTATTATTGCGTTTATTTGGTCATGATAATTTAAAACAAAATGTTCAAGACGTGCTAAATCAATTAGCAAGTGGCAAAGCCTTTGCAACCTTGCAGAAATTAACAACCTATTAATTAATAATGATTTATTGAGACAGTTTTAGTGACTGTCTAAAAATTATTTTAGATTTATGTGGGCTGACAATAACCCTTCCCAACAATAAGAAGATAGAACAATGATTAAACAAGATTTTAGTAAACCAATTGAAGGTGCAACCGTTCTGCAAAATATTGTGTTAGATAAAGCACTTTGGATAAAAGAAAAAAAGCGGAATTTCCACTCAGCGAATTTAGCCATAAAATTACCCAATCTGACCGCAGTTTTTATGATGCGTTAAGTAAAGGAACGCATCAACGCCCCGCATTTATTTTAGAGTGTAAAAAAGCTTCTCCTTCAAAAGGTTTAATTCGTGAGCAATTTAACTTATCTGAAATCGCCCGTGTCTATAAAAATTATGCTACGGCAATTTCAGTACTCACCGATGAAAAATACTTCCAAGGTGATTTTAATTATATTAAACAAGTACGTGATATTGTCTCTCAACCTGTTTTATGTAAAGACTTCATGATTAGTGAATATCAAGTCTATTTAGCTCGTTATTATCAAGCTGATGCCATTTTATTAATGCTTTCAGTGCTTAATGATGAATCTTACCTGACCCTTGCAAAACTTGCTCATGAATTAGGCATGGGGGTATTAACAGAAACTTCAAATCAAGCTGAACTTGAGCGTGCTATCGCACTTGGAGCAAAAGTCATAGGAATAAATAATCGTAATCTTCATGATTTAACTGTTGATCTTAACCGCACTCCACCACTAGCGACACAAATTCCAACTGACCGTATTATTATCAGTGAATCAGGTATTTATTCTCATAAAGAAGTCCAACAACTTAAACCCTATGTACATGCATTTCTCATTGGTAGTAGCTTAATGAGTAGTGATGATTTAAATAATGCCATTCGTTCTATTATTTTTGGTGAAAATAAAGTCTGCGGTTTAACCCGTGCTCAAGATGTTCAAGCTGTATATGACAATGGTTCTCTATATGGTGGTTTAATTTTTGTTGAGAATTCAAAACGTTGTGTATCTTTACGTCAAGCACAAGAACTCGTAACTACGGCACCACTACGTTTTGTCGGTGTTTTCCAAAATCAAGAAATTGACTTTATTGTAAAAATTGCTAGTCAATTAAACTTATATGCAGTGCAATTACATGGTTCAGAAAATGCTGAATTTATTAGTCTACTTCGCACTCAATTACCTAAACAAATTCAAATCTGGAAAGCCATTTCAATAGATATTCATGATAAAAGTGCGGTGAAAATTTCAAAAATTTCTGCCGTGGATCGCTATCTACTAGACAGCAAACAAGGTTCACAACAAGGCGGCACGGGTGTAAGTTTTGATTGGTCTAAAATTCCAAGGAAATTAAAACAACACATTTTATTAGCGGGCGGTATCAATCCGAGTAATATAAAACAAGCACTTGAACAACATTGTAGTGGTATTGATCTAAACTCAGGTATAGAAACGACAGCAGGCATTAAAGATCATCAAAAGCTGGTTGCCGTGTTTAAAGATATTATTGATTTCTAAATCTTTTATCAGGTCGTATTTATATACCTTATTTTATTTTTAAAAATAATTTATTAATCATAAATTTTACAAAAATAACTTTACATGTATTGTACTAGTGTAATAGTATGTATTTATAAGATATTCATATTACTTTGAGGAAGTTTTACATGACAGATACAATTTTGAACCCCTACTTTGGCGAATTTGGCGGGATGTACGTACCCGAAATTCTCGTCCCTGTACTCCAACAATTAGAAAAAGCTTTTGTTGAAGCTAAAGATGATCCTGAATTTCAAAAAAAATTTCAAGATTTACTCAAAAATTACGCAGGTCGCCCTACAGCACTCACTCTTTGTCGTAATCTTACCAAAAATACAAAAACTAAACTTTATCTGAAACGTGAAGATTTATTACATGGTGGTGCACATAAAACTAACCAAGTATTAGGTCAAATTCTATTGGCAAAACGTATGGGAAAAACCCGTATTATTGCTGAAACTGGTGCAGGTCAGCATGGTGTTGCTACAGCTCTGGCTTGTGCAATGCTTGATATGCCTTGCCGTGTCTATATGGGAGCCAAAGATGTTGAACGTCAATCACCAAATGTATTCCGTATGCGTTTGATGGGAGCTGAAGTCATTTCCGTACAAAAAGGTTCTTGTTCATTAAAAGATGCCTGTTGTGAGGCAATGCGTGACTGGTCTGCAAACTACGAAAATACGCATTATCTACTAGGTACTGCAGCAGGCCCTCATCCATTTCCAACTATTGTCCGTGAATTCCAAAAAATGATTGGTGAAGAAACCAAGCGTCAATTAAAAGAAAAAGAAGGACGTTTACCTGATGCGGTCATTGCTGCTGTAGGTGGTGGTTCAAATGCTATTGGTATGTTTACAGATTTTATTAATGAACCTTCAGTACGTTTAATTGGTGTTGAACCTGCGGGTAAAGGAATTGAAACGGGAGAACATGGTGCGCCTTTAGGTAATGCAAAAGTCGGTATCTATCTTGGTATGGTTTCCCCGCTTATGCAAACCAAAGATGGGCAAGTAGAGGAATCTTATAGTATCTCAGCAGGCCTTGACTTCCCTTCTGTTGGCCCACAACATGCATATTTACAAAGTATTGGACGAGCAGAATATCCTTCCATTACTGATGATGAAGCATTAGATGCATTCCAACAATTAGCCAAACATGAAGGCATTATTCCTGCATTAGAAAGCTCTCATGCTCTTGCTTACGCATTAAAAATGATTAAGCAAGATCCAAATAAAGAACAAATTCTTGTGGTGAACTTATCTGGTCGTGGAGATAAAGATATTTTCACCGTAGATAAAATTTTAACAGAAAAGGGAATGCAATAATGAGTCGTTTTGATACTAAATTTGCCGCACTTGCAAACAAGAAAGAAGGTGCCTTTGTTCCTTTTGTAACATTATGTGATCCTACTTTTGAACGTTCTTTTGAAATTATCTGCACATTAGTAGATAACGGTGCGGATGCTCTAGAACTTGGCTTCCCTTTTTCAGATCCGTTATTAGATGGTCCTGTGATTCAAGCCGCTAATAATCGAGCCTTAAGTGCAGGTCATAGCACTGAAGACAGCTTCAAGCTATTAGAAAAAATCAGAAATAAATATCCTGATATTCCGATTAGTTTGTTACTTTGTGCCAACTTAATTTTTGCCAAAGGATTAGATAATTTCTATAAACGTTGTAAAGATATAGGTGTAGATGCAGTTTTAGTGGCTGATATCCCATTACTTGCAAAAGAGAAATATTGTGAATCAGCTAAAAAACATGGCATTCAACCCGTATTTATTTGTCCACCAAATGCAAGTGCTAAAATAGTGCAAGGTGTCGCTGAAAATAGCCAAGGCTATACTTATTTAGTTTCTCGAGCTGGCGTAACCAGTGCAGACAACCAAGCATATGCAACAAACTTAGATACTCTTGTTGACCAACTAAAACAACATAATGCCCCACCTATATTACAAGGTTTTGGTATTGCAACACCTGAACAAGTAAAAGAAGCCATTGCACTAGGTGCTGCTGGTGCTATTTCTGGTTCTGCAATTGTCAAAATTATAGAACAAAATTTAGAGGACCATCAGCGATGCTTAGCCGAATTAGCGGACTTTGTTCATCGCATGAAAATGGCGACGAAATAACATTATAAAAATAAAGTGCGGTTAAATTTCAAAAAATTTACCGCACTTTATCATTAACGCAAAAAATTAACCTAATTAAATTTTTGTCACATCAAACTTCTCTAAATCAATTTTATCTTCTGTACCATAGAAATGAGTAAGTGCTTTACGCAATTTTTCTGCTCGTTTTGGCAAATAACCACGTTGCGCATAAACTTTTACTTGTTCATATACCGCATGTTTAAAAGGTTGCGTATCACCTGGATTACCATTTAAATTATCTGAACTGGCAAAATAACGAAAGCCTGCTGCGGTGGCTAATACCCATTCTATAGCCTGTGGTTTGACTTCTACTTGTTCAAATTCTCGTTGTCGTTCTGTAGAACGACCATCAGGCTCATACCAATAACCAAAGTCTTCTAATTTACGACGCTCAGTACCTGCGACTAACCAGTGAGAAATTTCATGCAGTGCACTACTATAAAATTCACGAGCAAAATAAATTACATTGTATGATCGTTCACTTTTAGTCCCATTTTCATCTAAGAATGCAGGTAAATAAATTGGGTACTCGCCCCCTTTTTCCAATTTTGTATTATATTCTTGTTCAAAACATTGATTAAAAATACGAATAATATCTTCTAATGTATGTTCCATTGTCTATTCCAATTGAGCTTTTTTTAGAAGTAAAGAGTAAAGGTTTTTATTAATAAAATAAACTAACAAATCGAATTAAATGAATTTAATTAGTGATAGATCAAGGAAATGAACGATGATGAATATCATATGATAAAAAATAAAAAGGTACTTTACAGTACCTTTTCTATACAATTTATTTCATTAAATCACTTGCATTTTCCAATGCTTCAATACGTTTTTCTAATGGAGGATGGCTTAAGAATAATGAGGCTAAACCACCGCGTTTACCATTAATCGCAAATGCAGCTAATTGCCCTTCAGTTTCTTGAGGCTCATGAATAGTTTGTAAGCGTTTTAATGCTGCAATCATTTTTTGTTTACCGACTAATTGTGCAGAACCTGCATCCGCACGGAATTCACGAAATCTTGAGAACCACATTGCAATCATGCTTGCTAAGAAACCAAATACTAATTCAAGTACCATTGATACGGTATAGTACATCCCCGTATTGCTTTCTCCATCACGGCTACTTGATGCCACTTTGGCGATCATACGTGCTGCAAAAATAACAAAGGTATTTAATACACCTTGTAATAAGGTCATGGTGACCATATCACCATTTTTTATATGACTCACCTCATGGGCTAATACCCCTTCAGCTTCATCACGAGTCATATTGTTTAATAGTGCTGTGCTCACAGCCACTAAAGCATTCGTTTTACTTGGTCCTGTAGCAAAAGCATTCACATCATTTGAATGATAAATTGCAACCTCAGGGTTAGGTAAGCCTGCTTTTTGTGCTTGTGAATGAACAGTTTGCACTAACCAACGCTCTACATCATTTTGTGGAGTAGTAATAATTTCAGCCCCTGTTGCAGCAAGTGCTGAACGTTTTGACATTAACAATGAAATAATTGATCCTGTAAAACCAAATAAACCAGCCATAATGAGTAATCCCATGGCATCTCGGCTTTGTATTCCTGTTAAGCTTAAAATAATATTAAAAACAACCAATACCGCCATATTCGTTGCTAAAAATAAAAGAATTCTCATCATAGAAAATCATCCTTCATAAAGTCGTCAATAAAATCGTTAGATATTCAGTATAGTTACCATGCAAGGCTTACCATAAAATGGTGTTAATTTTAGTAATTTCAAGAGGCTAATCTATAATTATTACCATAAACTCATCTGCTGCTCCTTTGAATTATCAGGAATATTAACATGCAACCCAACTAATCGAACTGAACGCCCTATACATCTATACCAAATTTGATGCATCAATTGGACAAAATTATCCTTAGTTAATTCCAAGCCCGTTTTTTCTAAAGTGGTAGTTTGAAAATCTTCAAATTTTAATTTTATACCAATTTTTTTAAATGAATTTAATGGAATATCTGGACAAGCTCGTCTAATTCGCTCTTCAAGTGTTGGATATAAGCGATTCACTTCATCAATAGCCTCTTCTACAGAAGATATATTTTTTAATAAAGTATCTTCTACACCAATAGATTTGCGTTTCCAATCCGTTTGAACTTCACGTTCATCAATTCCATGACAAAACTGCCACAAACGTTGACCAAATTTACCAAATTGATTCAATAGAATGCTTAAATCCAATTTTTGCACGTCTGCACAGGTTTCTAAGTTCATATTTAGTAAACGTTGCGTTGTCACTTTTCCTACGCCAGGGATTTTATTTAGCGGCAATTTTTTAATAAAATCATCAACGTCTTCAGGTTTAATAACAAAAATACCATTTGGTTTATTTTGATCAGAGGCAATCTTCGCTAAAAATTTTAAAGGTGCAACGCCTGCTGATGCTGTTAAATTCAACTCATTAAAAATTGTTTGGCGAATTTCTTCCGCAATCCAAGTTGCTGAACCAGAACATTGCTCACAATCGGTCACATCAAGATAAGCTTCATCAAGAGAAAGCGGCTCAATATTATCAGTATAGCGGTGAAAAATTTCATGGATTTGTTTTGATACTTGTTTATATAAAGGCATATTCACAGGTAATAAAATCAATTTAGGACAAAGCTTTAAAGCCTGAGCGGTTGGCATTGCGCTATGTAAACCAAATTTACGAGCTGGATAATTGCACGTGGTCAAAACCCCTCGTTGCTGCACGTTTCCACCAACAGCAATAGGTTTATCTTTAAGTGATGGATTTTCTCGCATTTCTATTGCAGCATAGAAACAATCCATATCAATATGAATGATTTTACGGGGTTTAGGCATAATTAATTAAAAGTGCGGTAAAATTTTCAAAATTTTTACCGCACTTTAACACAAAATACTGTATATAAAAACAGTTTTATGATTCTTGTGTTTTAGTTAAATTGACAACTTTAGAAAATAGTCGTTTAAATAAGAATGGAATTGACTCTTTTCCTCGTTTTTCTATTTCATTTGAAATAGCAATAGCGAGATCTGGTTTAGAAGTACGTTGAATTGCACGCTGAATAATTTTATGCATAGGATAATGCTCACCTTGCGGTTGCCAATGAGATAAGCGAATAAATACCTCTTCAAAACCTTGTGTATAAAAGAAATGTTCAATATCTTGTTTTGGTAAAGTCATTACTCTTTGGCTTACAGATTCATCCTCAGACAACATATCTTTCACGGTTTCTGTGTATTTACGACCAGCCTCATCACCATCTGTTAAAGCATACCACTCTATTCCCATTGCCTTAGCATATTTTATTAATGGACGAATTCCCGATTGGGCAAACTCTACAATACGAATTCCCTCAATATCTAAATCAATTCCTAATAACTTAGCTAATTCAGATAAAATCCAAACCTCAGTTTCCCCCTCCACTAAAATCCATGTTCGGGCAAATAAAGCTAAGCTACGATTATGATGGATATGGAAAGTTAACCGACGTAAATCTTCTTTGCCCAAGTCATGACGTTTTAATTGATAAGCTATTGTACGATCCGCATAACGTACAAGTTTACAAATACTTTTTAACTCAACCAATGAAATTAAATCGACAGAATTCGTCGTAGTAATACGCTGAATAGGCAAATAAGAAGTAAGTTTCCAAACAATAGCAACCATACGAGGATGCAGTCTAGTAGCGAGATCTTCTAGCAAGAGAATAGGACGAATACGTTCTGAATGAATTATCTTTTCATTCGGCTTTTGATGATACTCAAAAAGCGGGAAAATAGTATCAATAAGCCGTTTTTGCAATGAATGATCAGCATCCTGTTCTAGACGATAACAAAGTGACTGAGCCATATCCCATAATTTACCAGGATCCATTGACATGATCGTCTGTGATGGCTGTTCTTCCACAAAATAATATTTTACTAATTCCATCACCGCATAAATTTCTTTAATAGTCTGATCTGCACATTCAGCATATTTAAGTGGCTGTGAATTAGCCTTATGATGATTAAGACGAGCATCTCGAAAACGATAAATAGGATGATATTGAATCATTTTTTGTACAATATCTTCTATATTATCAAGTTTAATACAATGACCTAACTGATCTAAAAATGAATATTGTGTAATAACCTCATTTTGCGAATTTAATTCTCCAGTCACACGTAAATAAATTCGTTTATAGCCATCTTCATGAGGAACGAACAATCGTTGCACTGGTGCATCAAACTGATCATGCTCTTCATTTACATTTCCCTCACTGAAAGTAAATAATAAGGTAATACTTTTCATATCCTCTGAACGGTGAAAATCAGCTTCTGTAAAATGGTATAATCCATTCTCTGCATTTAAAATCAGGCTTAATGCCGATAACAAACTGGATTTACCCCAAGAATTTTCACCAATCAATACCATGTTGGCACGTAACATGATGGAAAGACGCTTAATCCCTCTAAAACCTGAAATATCTAATTGACGTAAATACATAGAAATATCCTCTATAATTTTTGATAGCCTACCGCAAATTACCAACAGTTGATATACTTATATATCAATTAATTTAAAAAGAATGGATTTTATGGAAGGCTTACTAATTGTTCTCGTGCCTATGTTATTGGGCTATCTTATCAAAACAACCAATCAACAAATATTAAAACGAATTAATAATGTCATAATGATATTATTATTTATTATTTTATTTGTGATGGGGATTTCTCTCGGACAATTAGATGATTTGGCAAGAAAATTACCGATGATTGGAATTTCTGCACTCATTTTTATCATTTGCATTCTCAGTTGTAATATGGTGGGATTAATCACTTACGACAAACTCTATCCTCAGCCACTTAAATATCTGGGTAAGGATATTCCGCCACGTTGGAAACTATTATTAGACAGTTTCAAACTCTGTTCTATGGTTATCATCGGTTTTATTTTTGGATTAATAACTAAAGGTCATTTTGAATTACCACTCCACGCCAGTACTTATGTTCTAATTGTATTAATATTTTTTGTAGGCGTTCAACTACGTAATAACGGTATTTCATTAAGAGAAGTACTCTTTAATAAACGAGGGATTTATACAGGATTAATTATGATCACAACTTCGCTTATCGGCGGAATACTTGCTAGTTTATGGCTCAATCTACCTGTTTTTCAAGGCTTAGCAATTGCTTCAGGATTAGGCTGGTATTCGCTTTCAAGTGTAGTAATTAATGATGCTTGGGGTCCTGTATTCGGAAGTATTGCTTTCTTTAACGATTTATCTCGTGAAGTTTTTAGCTTATTCATTATTCCCTTTTTTATGTTTCATTATCGCTCTACTGCCGTAGGTTTAGCTGGTGCAACAGCATTAGACTGTACGTTACCAATTATCCAACGTTCAGGAGGCATAGAAGTCGTACCCCTAGCCATTAGCTTTGGATTTATCACCAACATAGCCCCACCAATTTTATTAGTGTTTTTTTCGTCTATTCCGATTTAGAAAAAAAGCCTTAACTCATAAAGTTAAGGCTTTTTAATATATTGGTGGGCTGGCGTGATCTGAATTGTCGCTTATAAGTGTTGTTATTGCTGGATTTGTGAAATTTGGTTTTTGTTTCTATATCGCGCCACAATATATCGAAAGCAAAATCGGGAAAGATAAATTTATCGAACAAATTGCAATCATTGCCGATGCGAAAAAATATGTGTCTGCACTTATTGTGCCTTGCTTTGATAGTTTGGAAGAGTACGCTAAACAGATCAATATTAAATATCATGACCGTTTAGAATTATTAAAAAATTCTGAAATTCTGAAAATGTTTGAGCAGCGTATTAATGCGGTGCAAAAAGAATTGGCTCATTTTGAACAAGTAAAAAAATTCACGTTACTTTCTCAAGCCTTTAGCATTAAATTGGGTGAAATTACACCAACATTAAAATTACGTAGAAAAGTGATTTTAGAGCGTTATCGTAAGCAAATTGAAGATATGTATAATTCAAAAGAATCAAAAAATTCATAACTAAAAGGCTCTCGTTTGAGAGCCTTTTTCTTGCCAATTATTCAGGAAATTTTTCTTCCAAAATTAATGCTAACCCATCTTCATTATTGGTCGCGATGACTACATTTGCAGCTTGTTTAATTTCATCAGGTGCATTTCCCATTGCCACCCCAAGCCCCGCATGTTCTAGCATATCCAGATCATTAAAGTTATCACCAAACGCAATCACCTCATTGGTCTGTACGCCAAAATAATCTTCCAAAAAACGAACCGCACTTCCTTTGGTAGCACTCTTATGCATCACCTCTAAAAAATTAGCATGGGAACGACAAATACTCAGATGTGGAAATTTTTCCTTTAAAATAATTTCAATCTCAATGATTTCTTGAGCTTCCCCAATAATTTGAATTTTATGCGGCGAACGTGTCGCTACTTCATCAAAAGGATGAATCTCAATTTTAGTGACGCTGCGTTCAAAAATCACCCATTTATTTTCTACGTCACGAGCATGGCAATCATTATTTGTATAATAATTTACACCAAGCAAAGGGTGATCCGCCAAAACGGTATTAATGTCTAAAATATCTTTCGGATCAATTTGTACGCTATAAATTGGTTCAAGATGTTGATTCAAAATAAGCGCACCACTAAATGCAACAAGCACATTATTCATTTCAAGCTGTTTCCAATAAGGCAAAATACCTAAAGGAGAACGCGCCGAAATTGGCACAAAAGGAATACCATTCGCCGTTAAACGCTTAATTGCAGCAACAGTTCGAGGGGAAATAGTATGTTGAGAGGTTAATAAGGTACCATCAAAATCACTAAATACCGCTTTATACATCATTACTCCGAATAAAGATTATTTCTCTGCTAAATAAGGATCATCAAAGCCTAATCCTTGCATAATTTGTGTTTGCATAATTTGTGTTTCTAAACTTTCCATTTCTTCAGCTTCATCGTCTTCAATATGATCGTAACCGAGTAAATGTAAGCTACCATGCACGACCATATGTGCCCAATGTGCCATTAATGGTTTCTCTTGTTCTGCAGCTTCTCGCTCCACGACTTGACAGCAAATAACGAGATCCCCTAACAATGGCAACTCCACCTCATCGGGGCATTCAAATGGAAATGAAAGTACGTTAGTCGGGCGATCCTTGCCACGATAAGTTAAATTTAATTCATGGCTTTCGGCTTCATCCACAATACGAACCGTCATTTCAACTTCATCCCCTTCAGGTTGAACAGCGGCTGTTGCCCACTGCACAATTTGCTCTTCTGTTGGTAAATTCTCTATATTTTCTGTGGCAATTTGCAGATCAACGAATATACGTCCCATTTCACTCTCCTAAATTCTTTTCAATTTCTGACCGCTCTTTTTCACGTTCGGCTTTACGAAACTCCGCTAATTCTTTGCGACGAATTTCATCTTGCACTTCCCATTCTTCGTATGCTTGCACCACTTTAGCCACCACTGGATGACGCACAATATCTTTGCTATCAAAATAGTTAAAACTTAATTCTGGTACTTTTTCCAACACTTCAATAGCATGGCGTAAACCAGATTTTGTGCTACGAGGTAAGTCAATTTGCGTAATATCGCCCGTAATCACGGCTTTAGAATTAAAACCAATGCGGGTTAAAAACATTTTCATTTGCTCAACTGTTGTGTTTTGGCTTTCATCTAAAATAATAAAACTATCATTGAGTGTACGCCCTCGCATATAAGCCAAAGGGGCAATTTCAATAATATTACGTTCCATTAATTTTTGCACACGCTCAAAACCTAGCATTTCAAACAAAGCATCATAAAGCGGACGTAAATAAGGTTCGATTTTCTGACCTAAATCCCCAGGTAAAAAACCTAGCTTTTCGCCCGCTTCAACTGCAGGACGAGTAAGTAACACGCGACGAATTTCTTGACGCTCTAATGCTTCAACTGCTGCAGCAACCGCTAAGAATGTTTTCCCCGTTCCTGCTGGGCCAATACCAAAACTAATATCGTGAGTTAAAATATTATGCAAATATTGAACTTGATTTTCGCCTCGAGGTTTAATCACACCTCGTTTAGTTTTAATCGTTGTACTGAAAACATTATTTTCAGCACGGTTCGGTTCAACTTGAGATAGTATTCGGCTTTCTTGTAAAGCCATATGCACATCTTCCAAATCTAACTCTTTCACTTTACCTTTTACGGGCGCAGTTTCAACATATAAATCTTGGATTAATTTCACCGCACTTTTTATCAATTTTAAATGATGAGGTTTTGGATCCTCTTCTACTGTATCAATATTAAAAGTGAAATTATGACGAGCAATGACAAGATTAAATTCTTTTTCGATAAGTTTTAGATGATCATCAAATGCACCACATAAAGATTGCAAACGTGCGTTATCTTGATGTTCGAGAGTAAATGAAAGCATGGGAATACTAAGCTGGTGAAAATTGCGGTTATTCTAGCGTAATTACCACTTCATGGGAAATAATCATCACTTTGTTTTCACCCATATCCCCTCTATAATATGCACTCTTAATTATGTGACAAGCTGGATATATTATGACTGAACAAAATAACCCTTATGACGAACTTAGATACTACTCAAAACCCTTTTCTTATACGAGCATTGCGCTTTTGGAAGGAAATGCAACATTATGGGGATTAACACCGCCAGCACTCAAAGGTGCTAAAGTATTAGAATTAGGTTCTTCTTTTGGCGGAAACTTAATTTCTCAAGCGGTTTATTATCCAGATACAGAATTTGTAGGTATTGATTTATCAGATAGTCAAATTACTCAAGGTAATGAAATCATTAAATCAATGGGATTAACAAATGTTCGTTTAGAAGCAAAAAATATTCTCGATATTACGCCTGAATTTGGCGTGTTTGACTACATTATTGTACATGGCATTTATTCTTGGGTACCAAATAATGTTAAAGATAAAATTCTTGAAGTTTGCCGAGAAAATTTAACGCCAAACGGTATTGCTTATATTTCTTACAACACCTATCCAGGTTGGAAAAACCGAGAAGTTGCACGAGATATTATGCTTTATGCGAATAAATACACTCAGGATTTACCGCTCTCTGAACAAACTCGTCGTGGCAAAGCCGTTGTTCAATTATTCTCAGATGCAATTAAATCGATTGAGTCTGAAAAAAACAATAACAAGAGCCGAATCAATAACTTCGATAGTATTCAAACTAAAGGCGATCATTACATCGCACATGAATATCTCGAATATCACAACCACCTCTCTATTTAAATCAATTTATTGATAGCCTACATCAACATCAATTGGCTTATATTGGTGATACAGATTTTCAACTTTCATATATTTCTTGGATACCACAACATTTACGTGACATGATCAATCAATTATCCGAAACAGATTATGTTGCACGTGAGCAATGCCTCGATTATCTTTACGATGTAGCATTTAGAAGAAGTTTACTATGCCATGCTCATTTACAAGATAACATTAACCGCACTGAGAACATAAAGACAGATTTATTAAACAAACTAACTTTCATTAATCAAGGCAAAGAAAATAATCTGAGCAATATATTTAATAATCAAGATGTAGAAAAATTACTTGAACACTTTATCTATCAAGTAGGTCATTTCACTATTCAATCATTAATTGATTACGTTGCTGAACATAAAGAATTTGAAAATCTCACAGAGAATGAAATTTACTCTTCTGTATTGTTAGCTATAGTCCTAGGCTATATCAATGTATTTCTTACACCTTATCAAACATATACATTTGAAGATAACAAAACCTATATACCTAAACGCTTTACTCAATATGCACAAGCTTTATTAGATGGTACAAATCAATATATCGGTGCTGGCAATATGTATAACTGCGGAGTTGAAGATTTAAATGAACTGCATGTTTATATAATGTCTCAAATGGAAAAACCGACCACTAAAGCGACTCTTAATGCGTCACTCAAAGTATATTTAATTGAAAATGGCTACAAAGACATGAACAATAACGAAAAACTCATTGATGAAGAGTTTGATTGTTCAGGATTATGTGATTCTATTTGTACAGTATTAGCAGACTTAGGTTACATTCAACCAGACGCACTATAAGCAAAATTCAAAGCAATCAATATATTGAAGGAGAGCTAATCGCTCTCCTTTTTCTTTGTCAAAAAAATTGAGAATTATTTGCATTTAAATAGGTTTGGAAATAGAATAAAGGTTATACAGGCTTAATTAAAACATTCATTCTCATAAAACAAGGAGTTTTCAATGACATTCAAATCTTTCAAAATTGCGACACTCGCTGCCGCACTTACATTCTCAGCAAGTAGCTTTGCCGACATTACCGTTTACAACGGCCAACATAAAGAAGCTGCAAAAGCCGTAGCTGATGCATTTACGCAAGAAACTGGCATCAAAGTTACTTTAAATAGTGCTAAAAGCGAACAGTTAGCTGGTCAACTTAAAGAAGAAGGCGATAAAAGTCCAGCCGATGTATTCTATTCAGAACAAACATCTCCATTTGCCTCACTTTCTGAAGCGGGTTTATTAGAACCACTTTCAGCCAATACTATCAAACAAACCTCTCACCAAGGTGTACCGGTTGCGCCTAAAAAAGATTGGATCGCATTAAGTGGTCGTTCTCGTGTTGTGGTTTATGATCACACTAAATTATCTGAAAAAGATATGGAAAAATCAGTGCTTGATTACGCGACACCAAAATGGAAAGATAAAATCGGTTATGTACCAACCTCTGGCGCATTCTTAGAACAAGTTGTAGCTATTGTTAAACTAAAAGGCGAGAAAGTTGCGCTTAATTGGTTAAAAGGCTTAAAAGAAAATGGTAAACTTTATGCGAAAAACAGTGTTGCATTGCAAGCAGTTGAAAATGGCGAAGTGCCTGCAGCCTTAATTAATAACTACTACTGGTATGCATTAGCAAAAGAAAAAGGTGCAGAAAACTTAAAAACTCGCTTGTACTTTATTCGTCATAAAGACCCTGGTGCGTTAGTTACTTACTCAGGTGCTGCAATCCTAAAATCATCTAAAAATAAAGAAGAAGCGAAAAAATTCGTGGACTTCTTAGCAAGCAAAAAAGGTCAAGAAGCCTTAGTTGCTGTACGTGCAGAATATCCATTACGTACAGATGTGACTTCTCCATTCAATATGGAACCTTATGCTAAATTGCAAGCTCCAGTAGTTTCAGCAACTACTGCTCAAGACAAAGAACAAGCAAATAAATTAATTGAAGAAGCTGGTTTAAAATAAGCCCGCTAACGTCGCAACTGTATTTTCACCAAAAGTGAAAATACAGTTGTAACATATAAAGGATTATCTTTTGACCCGAACTCCCCCACTTTGGCTCACTATCATTATTTTACTTATTGGTTTACCGCTCTTATTACCATTTCTGTATATTCTTTTCCGTGCGATTGAAGTCGGATTAGATCGTAGCCTTGAGCTTCTTATTCGCCCAAGAATGGCGGAATTACTCACCAACACAATGCTTCTAATGGTCTGCGTAACCATTGGTTCCATTTTTCTCGGTACACTTTGTGCATTTTTACTTGAACGTTATCGCTTTTTTGGAAAATCATTTTTTGAAGTGGCGATGAGTTTGCCGCTTTGTATTCCAGCCTTTGTGAGCTGTTTTACTTGGATCAGCCTAACCTTTCGAGTAGAAGGTTTTTGGGGAACGATTGGCATCATGACATTAAGCTCTTTCCCACTCGCTTACTTGCCTATTTCAGCTACACTTAAACGACTAGATCGGTCCCTTGAAGAAGTAAGCCTTTCATTAGGAAAAAGCCAAACTTACACATTTTGGCACGCTATTTTTCCGCAATTAAAACCAGCAATCGGTAGTAGTTTATTGCTAATAGCATTACATATGCTCGTGGATTTCGGTGCGGTTTCAATTTTGAATTACCAAACATTCACCACAGCGATTTTCCAAGAATATGAAATGTCTTTTAATAACAGCACCGCAGCACTACTTTCCGCTGTATTAATGGCAATTTGTAGCATTATTGTGTTGGGAGAAACATTCTTCCGTGGTAAACAAACACTTTACAACAGTGGCAAAGGTGTCACTCGTCCTTATCCGGTAAAAACACTTTCCTTTGGCAAACAATGTTTAACCTTCGGATTTTTCTCTAGCATATTCATCTTAAGCATTGGCGTGCCTGTGATTATGTTAATTTACTGGCTTATCGTAGGGCATTCACTCGAAAGTGTGGGTGATTTTTCAGAATTTTTATCGGCATTCAGCAATTCATTTATTATTTCAGGCTTAGGCGCATTGCTCACCGTAGTTTGTGCGTTTCCATTGGTTTGGGCTGCTGTACGCTATCGCAGCAAATTAACCGTTTGGATCGATCGATTACCTTACCTATTACACGCCGTACCTGGCTTAGTTATCGCATTATCGCTGATTTACTTTACGATCAACTATGCCAACAGCTTATATCAAACCTTTTTAGTTATTATCGTGGCTTACTTTATGCTCTATTTACCAATGGCACAAACCACACTTAGAGCCTCGCTTGAGCAACTTTCTGATAATATTGATAAAGTCGGACAAAGCCTAGGACGAAGCCCATTCTATATTTTCCGAACTTTAACATTACCCGCAATGCTACCAGGCATTGCGGCGGCATTCTCTCTAGTATTTTTGAATTTAATGAAAGAGCTTACTGCAACACTTTTGCTCACGCCAAACGACATCAAAACCCTTTCTATTGCCGTTTGGGAATATACCAGTGATGCGCAATACGCTGCGGCAACGCCTTATGCACTCATGCTCGTTCTCTTTTCAGGGATTCCTGTGTTTTTATTGAAAAAATATGCATTTAAATAAAATGATAAATAATCCTTTATTAACCGTTAAAAATCTCAATAAATTTTTTAATGAACAACAAGTTCTACACGATATTTCCTTTACCTTACAACGAGGTGAAATCCTCTTTTTGCTAGGTGCCTCTGGTTGTGGAAAAACAACGTTATTGCGAGCGATCGCAGGATTTGAACAACCCAATACTGGCGAAATTTGGCTAAAAGAGCGGTTAATTTTTGGCGAGAATTCTAATGTGCCAACGCAACAGCGCCATCTAGGTTATGTGGTGCAAGAAGGTGTGCTTTTCCCTCACTTAAATGTCTATCGCAATATTGCTTACGGATTGGGGAATGGCAAAGGAAAAACGGATGAAGAGAAAATGCGGATTGAGCAAGCAATGCAACTCACGGGAATTAGTGAACTGACAGAACGTTTTCCTCACCAACTGTCAGGTGGACAACAACAACGTGTGGCGCTAGCTCGAGCACTAGCACCAAATCCAGAACTGATTTTATTAGACGAACCTTTTAGTGCCTTAGATGAACATCTTCGCCAGCAAATTCGTCATGATATGCTAAAAGCACTGTGTCAAAGTGGTGCATCAGCGATTTTCGTCACTCACGACCGCGATGAAGCCTTGCGTTACGCAGATAAAATTGCCGTAATTCAGCAAGGAAAAATCTTGCAAATTGATACACCTCGCACACTTTATTGGTCGCCTAATCATATTGAAACCGCAAGTTTTATTGGTGACAACATCGTGCTATCGGCGAACCTGATTGATGAAAACACAGTTCAATGCCAATTAGGTAATATTCCTGTAAAAAATAAATCAATCACTCAGAAACAAGGTAAAATTTTGCTTCGTCCAGAACAATTCAACCTGTTTAAAACATCGGAAAATCCAACCGCACTTTTCAAAGGGCAAGTAAAACAAATTGAATTTAAAGGGAAAATTACCGCTATTCAAATTGAAATTAATGGCTACGCAATATGGATTGAGAACATCATTTCCCCCGATTTATCGATTGGCGATGAGTTGCCTATTTATTTGCATGGAAAAGGGCTGTTTTACGCCTAAGAATAAAACCTTATCTTCACGATAAGGCTTTATTTTTAAACAATATATTCAGAAAAAATTTGTTCAAGATTTGATATTAAACAGTCTGCGCCTAAAATATTTTCCCCTTTCCATGCCTGTTGCAAAATGTCTGGTGAAAATTGCTGGCTTGCCAATTCAGCTAACGGCAAATAACTGATATGCCAAGGCTCCCGCCCCACTTTCTTATTGGACTGCATATTTATAAAAGGCAAAGCAAAATCAAAGTGCGGTAAATTCTCGGTAAGAAATTCACTCAATTCAAAGAAATAGCCGCCTTTTTCATATTCCCAATGTTGCCGTCCGCAAATTTTGAGAAACATAACCGTTAAAAGTGAGAAATCTGAAATCTTGGCTGTTTCCCATTTTAAGAGGTTAAAAATTGCTAAATTTGAGAAATAAAAACGCCCTTTAAATCATCATTAAAGGGCGTTTAAATTTTCTACTTTAGAACTTGTAAACCATATTATCCTCAATACTTGCCTGAATAACTTGCTGACGCATTGACTACAATTCGTTGCGCATTATCAAAGGTTTGCCAATTATGCACTTTATCATCGACCATATACTCAATAAATCGCACAAATTCCGACTTTGTTGAACTGAAGAATATATAAGGTGGTCGCGTGATATTGACCAACCGCAAGAAGTCAATCAAGTCAAAATAGGTGACTTGTTTGTAGCTTTCTTGTCTAGTGCATAGATAAGTGCAGATATGTAACGCCATTTCACTAAATGAAAAAAGCAAGAAAAGGAAATTATCTTGCTTTTTTAGGGGCGGTTATGTTGCGCGGGTTTATCATAAGGCAGGTGGTCGCTTTCGTCGATAATCACTAAGCCTTGTGTGCCTTTGAGCTTTTTAGTAATTAGGCGTGATAAGCGGTCTTTACGGCGTGGCGCATCGTTAATACCTAACTCAAGGGCTAACTCATACAAAACACTGCTTAATGTGGCGCGCGCTGGGCTTGCGGTAATCATCCACACGTTTTGGTTCACTTTTTTGTATTCTTGGCATGCTTTGGTTTTGCCCACACCGCTTGCGCCGTAAACGGTCACCATGGTTGGTAAAATTTTGGCCATATCTAAGGCGTTGAACACTTTCTTGGCTGTCGGAATCTCAATAAAGTGTGGTGCTTCCACAAACACTTTTTCTTTCTTCTCACGCGTAGCGAGCCAGTTGTTTAATGCGTATTCAACCTTTTCTACATTGCCAGCATAAGTGCCTTTTAAATACGCACTTAATGCCCCAGGATTGACACCAGATTGTGCAGCAATCTCGCGCTGGGTGTAGGTTTGGTTGTCTAAGAGTTGTTTGATTTGGTTAATTAAAGTCATGTTTAACGCTCCTTAAATACGGCTTAAAGCCCCTTTTCCTTTTTCAACATTGCCAGCCCTTTTTGCCAGCCTTGTTCAAAATCGTTGGTATCTTCATCGTCATCTAATACCGCTTCGTGTTTGCGCACTGCGTTACCTTCTTGTCGGAATAGCTCGATGATTTTCGGTTCTAGCGGTACTTCTTCCTCGAATTGAGGCTGATAACGCGCTGCTTCTTGTGCATTCATCGTGAGTGTGGCTTTCGCTACCGCTTTCACCGCTTTCACCATTTGTTTGCGTGCTTTATCGTGTTCGCGGCCTTTCGCTTTATCACCAAATGCCACCGCATCTGTACATTTCGCTTCGGCTAAGAACACGCCATCCAAACCATAAACCCACACTTTGTTGTGCAAGTCTTGCGGGTCGAATTTCACCACCACCTTGCGGTGTGCGGTGGCAATCAGCTCGCTCGCTAAATAGCGGTTTTTGCGATTATTGACCTTGCCGCCTGCTTCTAACTCAAATGTGCCATCTTTTCTCAATGTAACGGCTTCGCTCATCAACATTAAAAACCGCATTTGTTCTGCACTTGCCTTGCGAATTTGCGCCTTGGCATAATCGCGCTCAAATACTTGGCTGAAACTGTAAATGCCTTGGCAAATTTCGGTTTGTCTGCCTTCGCGTTCATTGAAAGTGCGGATGCCATCTTCTATGGCTAAAATAAATGTGCCGTAATCCACGCCATCTTTCCCGCCGTTGTAGTTATCGGGCTTGTTATAAACGTTCTCGCCTGCGTAAAAACCTGCAAGACTTGGGGGTTTATCGACCAATTCGCCTAAACCACCGTGTGAAAACACACGTTCGATTGGTTTCGCTTGCCCGTGACCTTTGCCAAATTGCACCGATGTCCACAACAATTCGATGCCAAGCATCGGGATAATCCCAGTCACATCATCTTCTTTTACTTTAAAGCGATAGCGGTTCTTCACGCCCCCAGTCATCCATTTATTTGCCGCCGCGCGGGTGTTATCAATGGTGCATTTTTTCGGGATGCCGTATTTCCAAATCAAATCCATTAAGCTCAAGCGAATGGTGTCGCTGTTTTCGCTCAAATCCACACGGTAAGCTAAGATTTTGCGGGTGCGAATGTCTTGCCAAATCCAGGTTTTAGGGCGGACAATCTCTCCGTTATGCCAACGCACGAACACGTTGTGTTGGTAGCCGTCGCCGTTGATCCATTCAAGGGCTTCAATTTCCGCCACGGTGCGGCGCATGGATGGGTAATACTGCATCACAGCATGATCACCTTCGCGTAATTGCACTTGCACCAATTTCGGCACTTCACGCTCAATTTTGCGTTTTATGCTACTTGCCGATGGGATGTTCCAGCCGTTTTCCCTCGCAGCGCGTTTTAAACGTTCGTAGCAACTGCCGAATTGCGGTTGTTCGTTACGGAAATAATCTGCTTTAAAGGCTTCCCAGGCATCTTCCGTAAATGCCGCTTCCTTACCAGATTTCTTGTTATTGTGTTTAGCAATCAATAACGGTAACCAATCTGGTCGTTCAAACGACCGCACTTGGTAATACCAACGTTTGAGCGATCCTTTCGCAATGTTGCATTCTTCCGCGACAGCATCCAAAGCAGTCATCAATTCCAAGCCGTTTCTCACTAAATCGTCTAATTTATGTAGTGGCACGAGTTTCGCTTTGGCGTGTTCCCTTTGTTTATCAGTCGCCTTTTCATAAGGTTTCCAAATCACTTCGGGCAAATAGTTGAGTTCTTTTCTCGCGCGGGGTGTTTCTGAAACGTTGTCGATTTCCACCGCACTTTGTTTTAATAAAAGCTCTGCTTGGGTTGCTTGTGGGAGAGAGGAGAAGGCGTATTCGTAACCACCACCTTTTCCTTGGCGAGCTTGGAATTGCCAACTTTCTCGTTTTGCCATTGTTAAAATAGCTTTTTTAGTTCTTGGCAAAGAGAGCAAGCTAAAATCAACCAACTCTTGCACAGAGTAATGTGATTTAAGTTCATTCATATGAATCCCTAACAATCAATTTGAATATTTAACTTGAGTGCAATTTCTCTTTCTCTTCCATAATTCAATTTAGATTTTCCACTTAGAACTCGGCTGATCTCATTTGAACTGTAACCGTTTCTTCTCCCCCATTCAGTTTGCGTGATATTTAGCTCCTTGAGCCACACTTTTACTTCCTCTCTTGTTCTTTTTTTCATAAATCTCACCTCTTTTATGGACTAAAATCATTTAATGAACTAAAATCAATGATCTAATTTAATATTAAATCATATAGTTCATTATTATTTACTGAGTTTAGTATTAATATGAATTTTATGAATTGCAAGGTTTTTTTATGAAAAATTTCACAGATATCGTCAATAGATTAAAAACTGAACTTTCCGTAACTATGGATAAAGATGTGGCTGAATTTTTAGGCATGTCTAAAAGTGCTTTCGCAGAAAGAAAGCGTAGAGGAGCGTTTCCAAAAGAAGCTTTAATGTTAGCTGATTTACAACACTCAGAACTAAAGCTCGATGTCGAATATATTTTGACTGGTAAAAGAGGAGATGAACTGAGCCAGTTTTTATCTAAAACTGCGAAAGAAAAAATTGAACGGCATATAGGGATGGACGATATTCCAAAAGAGGAGCAGCCAATTACGCCAAAAGATGCTGACTCATACGTTTTAGTAAATATGGAAGAAAAAATATTACTTAACTGGTACAGAAGAAGTGATACAAAAGGCAAAAAACTCATTTTTGATCTTGCAAAGATGACTCATGAAACATTATTGGCTCAAATGAAGCTTATTGAGTACACAGAAAATAAAATGTTTAACAACACAGAAAGAAAAAGAGTTAAAAAAAATAACTAATAAATTCAAATAATTATAGTATTTATATGCTACATAGAAAATTACACAGAATAAATGTTTACTGTGTAGTCTTTGAAGACGGCGATCAGATGTTGGTGGATTTAAAAAGAAAGGAAATCAAAGGCGATAAAATCTATTTAGTGCAAAACGGAGCAAGCGTGTGGGTGAAACGCGTGAAAATTCGTTGGGACGGCGTGGAGCTGATTTCAGACAATAGAGAAGAATATCCCCCAATCATACTTTCAAAGGATGAAGCCGAAAATCTTCAAGTTATAGGACAACTCGCCCACCTCAGCAAAAATATGATTTAAACACCATTTAAACCCGCTTTAACGTTTCCCAAATTTAGCGGTTAAAGCGGTGAGTTTTGGAAATTTTTTCCCATTTTGTAATTTTCTGAAAGTAACAAAAAAGGGGCAAACGCCCCTTTCTTTATTTTCCCGTTAACTCCCGAATTCTTTCTAAGATTTCTTGCTTTCTAAATTCAATCTGCCCCAGTTCTTGATAGAGTAGATCAAGGTTGCTGTCTTTAGCCATTAAATCAGCTATTAGCTTGAAAGAACCGGCAGAACCATCAAAGCCATCTCTAGCCTTTAATTCCGCAGTATAGCGGTGCATAGCCGACCTAGAAACCTGAAAACCTTTCTGTTTCAACCACGCCACATTGCTTTCATGATCGCCATATTCATGTTGTCGAATAACATCATTTAACTCTAGAACAACGTCTTTCGGGAGACTGGATATAAAAGATTTTCGCGCCATTTCATTATTCCTTTTGCTTTCTTTATTTCCCATTATATCCCGAAATAATCTTTTATCAATACCCGCTTAATTCAAATTATTTCAACCAAATCCCTATTTGTTTTTGTTTCTCATTTTAAGTGGTTGGTTACATTCAACGGCGCGGATAAGTTGCCATTATTGCCCTTGTTGTACAAGCCGATCATCTTCATCAAAACCCATTTAGCCGCTAGGCTTAGAGGCTCGATTTCTTGACCAAGAACAACATCATGGCGCAACATTGAAAAAGTGCTGCCGTTTACTGATTTCTTGAATTGATTCTGTTTTTTTTGAACTTCTGCCTTTTCTTTCTGCGTAACTCTTCATATAATAAACCCGTTCAATTTATATTTAATCTTGCCTATGCCCATTCTTGTGAAAGCATAGGCGTTTTGTTTTATAGGGTTGATGCAAGGCTAAAAGCCACCAGCAATAAGGCGATAAAGATTAGAAATTGAATCATCTCGGTAAAGTCATTCATTGTGTTTCCCCTTACGCTGCTTTGCGCTGTTGTTTTGCCCAAAAGAAAAGGGCGGTATCTTTTAATCGGCTTTCACGCTCTCGATAACTCAAGCCTAATTTGAACTTCGCCGCCTTTTTGCCGGTAAATCCCATCACCAAAAACATAAAGCCGTCTCGGGTCATTCGGTACATTGGCTGGCGTTTATTTTGTTCATTTTGATAATAGGACGGCTGGAAATTGAGCCGTCTAAAATCATCTGAACAATCTAAATCTTTAATCGCTCTAATAACGTTTTTATGCTCTTTATCAAAATACTTCGCCACAATAAGAGAGGTTGTCATTGCCACCAAATCCCCTTTAAACTTATGCGCAAACACTGCACCGTCTTTTTCATTCGTAAGGGGTAAATCTAAGTTAAAAATTTGCTCTATTGAGATTTCTTGCATTAATGGCTTTTCAATTGCATTACATTTCATTGTCTATCTCCTGTTTTCTTTTTCTCATCACGTCTAAATGTTTCTTTGTAGCGTAAAAACTCGTTTCTAATCGCTCGTTCTTCCGTAGCCCTGCTGTCATCTTCGTGAAGTTGTCTATTTCGCACTGAATCGCATTAAGACGCTGTTCTAACACTTGAATGACCTCATCTATCGGGTATGGCTCGTTATCGCTGTATAGGCTCACAAACGTGAAGATTTGAGACGATTTTCTATAGTGTTGAATTGCTTGTTGAAGCAGTAATTCATTGTTTTTTGCTATGGTGCATTTCATTAAATACTTACCCTTTTATTAGCGGATCTTTTTGTTCCCAATTAAAAAAATGCTAGGGTTTTCATGGTGGATCTTTTTAACCGCTCCACCTCTTTAAACAACCCTTTCATTCCACGAGGAATAACAACAGGGCGGGGCGGTATCTTTATCGGCTCATAGACTTCATCAGTCATTAAATCCGCCCGCCATGTTCTTCCCCTGTAATGAGGTAAAGTCTCCCCACGTTGTTGCATCTCTGCTTTTTCCTGCTCGATTTGTTCCCATACTCGGTAATGATTCAATAGCCCGCTGGCTTTCGCTCGTAGAGTGTGGGGTTTCATTCGATTAGCTCGCTCATCACCCAGAACCGCCAATAAAGCGTGCTTAGCGTTACCCATTCGGGCATAGGCTTTCGCAAATTGGCTTTGTATCTCTTTTCCGTAACTCATTTTTTAAACCTCTTATCTTTGGGTATGCCTAAATTTGGGCGCACCCTCGCGCGCGTACTGCTCCAAAAACTCTTGTTAATCCACCAGCGGTAAATAATTCGCATCGGCTTTGTGTTCTTGATGAATAATCAACACTTCGATTTGCCGTTTCAAGTCGTCAATATCTGATAGCACTACACTTAACCTATCTAAAACAAACTCTAAGCCGTCTTTGTGAGTGAATGGGATTTGTACTTTCTCCCCATCTTCGGTGGTGGCTGTTTTGGTAATTTTGCCATCTAATGTTGCATCTGCTATTTCGTAAGTTTCCTCAATAGCTCGGTAAATACTCCATAGCGTTGCATACTCTCGTTTTTCAGTGTTGTACTGTTGATTTGTATTAGTCATTTTTTCAATCGCTCCTTGCTTGTTTAATTCAACATTCCGCCTATTTCTACAAACTGGAACTTCTCGCCCTGTGAGAACTTTTCTTCGAGGTGTCGCATGGTTTCTTGTTTGGTATCAGTGGAAAGGATTTCAGCAAGTGGAATGAGTGCGCCATTTGCTTTTTTCATTGGGTTAAATGCAATGCCATTTTCAGAAAGTGCGGTGAGTTCTTGTTGCATTTCCTCATCAATCAGTAACGTGGCTTTTGTGCTTTGTTGAAGAAAAGCAATCATGATCAACGCCTCTTGCATCGTGTCAGCATCAATGCCTAAGGGTAGAAAATCGCCCACTTCAAGCCATAAAACGGTATTTACCCCCCAATCTTCAGAAGTTGCCGTTAAATGTGGAAATTGCGCCTTTGAATAAGTAATTAAAATCGGGGTATTAATTAAATCTTTGCGCCCTTGTTCTGTTGAGCAGTCTTTGCAATCGGTCATTTTTAATTTCTCCTTAGTCGTTATATTGATGATTTTGGCTTACTGCGTTTTCATGTAGCACATAAACGCCTACACGGTGAGTTAAGCCGGTGCTGTCGGTTTCCTCTCGGTAGAACGTATCAATCAAATAACCTTGATTGCGCAATTCCTTAATGCGTGCCGGTGGGTAATAAACGCCCATTTGTCGTAGCTCGTTGGTGCTGTGTGGGCGCTCTCTTAAACGCTCAAGCATAAAGCGGCGCTGTTCGCCGGTGCTGGTGGTGGAAATAATCATTAATGCCCTCCTATGCTCTTGCTTCTGCCAGTTTGGCAATGTAAGAGTTGATTTCACTTTCCAAGTAACCGACTGAATTAACCCCTAATTGAATTTTCTTTGGAAAGTCCGGGCGGTAACGTTTCGATTTAGGGTTTTGCCAATCGGCAAAGGTGGATTTGCTTACGCCTAACATTTTCATGGTCTCAAGGCGGCGGATAATGCGATCTGATTGATTCATTGTGTTTACTCCGTACTGGTTGGAATGGTTAAAGCCGTTTCGGGCTTCGTTGTGTTGGAGTGGATTATTAAAAAAGCACAGAAAAGAAAAAATCCGGACAAGTCCATTTGGATCTATCCGGATTTTTGGTAAAGTGTTTTAGTTTAATTTTATTTTATTTTATTGGCTTTACTGAATTTTTCTCTTAGATTGGTTTCGCTTAATCCTGTGTAACCTGTATATGAGTTAGATAAATAACTGATAAGACTGCTTTGATTTTCAAATAACCCTCTATTGAGTAACTCATCTTTCAAAGCTTGAATAATATTTAGGTAGGAAGTTTCTGATTTTTGCGTTACTTCCTTATTTTGACCTTCTGAAACTTGATTTTTTGAATTGGCGTTTTTTAGATTCTTTAAAAAATTATCCTTATCCTTTACCCATATATCAAAAGCTAAATCACATGCACCACACTGTTCAAACTCACTCATGTTTTGTAAGAACTCAAAATCATCTGATTTATCTCCATCAATACCGCCATAATTATAGATAAAAAATATATCATTATTTGTTAATTGAATATCATCAATAAGGCTATCTAGATCAGTTTTCAACAAGTAAACATCGTTGCTTTTTAAATCATTTCTAATGCCATTTAAACCCTCTATTTGCTTATCAATAAACTCTTCAAAATTGGTTTTGTTGCTTTTATCCTCTACAAAGGAAGTACACTCATTATTCTTGTAAAATTCATTATAAATATCACTTATTGAATATTGTTCATAAAATAATTTAAACGTTTGAATATCAAACATTCCGTCTAACACATAGCGAATATTATCAAAGATCAATTTTCCCTCAATTTCTTTGGGTTTATCCTTTTTATCAATCATTATAAAGTTGATTTCATGATCTTTTCTTTTAAGCTCCATTTTAACCCTATCTAATTCGGTTAGAATAAAATCTAATGGTGCATTTCTTGATAGGAGAGAGATTACAGTATCAAGTTTTACAATATTTCTATAATTCCCCCAGAACTGATTTTTTATTTCTGATATTTTTAGTTTCATCTGTTCAATCTTAATATTTAATCTAAGGTATTTTTAAGCACTAAAACGCTGTCAAAATCGACCGCACTTTACTTCATGTTTTATCAGTCTCTAAGCCACAATCTTTAAATGAAATTGCGGCAATGTGCCTTGTGAGGATTGTTCTACAAAATCCGCCCATGCTTGCAATAGCTTGAATCGCTGTTCTAATTTTTCCCCTCTGTCATAGGCGGTTTTTACTCGGTCTGAATTGAGGTGTGATAGTGCTACCTCAATCAAATCACTATTAAAGCCCTGATCGTTTAAATAGGTGCTAGCGATACTGCGTAAACCATGCGCTACCAATTTACCGGCATAGCCCATTCGCTTAATCGCAGCATTTGCCGTTTGCGTATTAACGTGGGATTGTGGGTTCTTTACACTGGGGAATAGGTAAGTTTTTCCGCCACTTAATTTTTTAATTTGCCCTAATAGAGCTAAGGCTTGCCGTGATAACGTGATTCTATGTTCAATGCCACGTTTCATTTGTTCCGCTGGAATAGTCCATATTCTGTTTTTCTCGTCAATATCCGCCCATTTCGCTGTAGCTGCCTCGTTCGGTCTTGTCATGGTGAGCAATTGCCATAAAATCAAATAACGCGTCTGTAAGTGAATCTGAGCGTTTTGTAGCGTGAACATAAATTCGCTTAAATCCTCAGGCTTAAGGGTTTTAAAATGTTCAACCGTTGGGCTGTCAAATTCCTTTGCGATATTCGCCGTTGGATTAAAAGAGATTAATTCTCGGTGTAGAGCATAAGTCATTATCTCGTTATGCTTCTGAATCGTCCGTTTAAGCTTTTCTAAATGACCTTCGTCTTGATACTGCTTAAATGCCTTTAATGCCATTGGCGCGGTAATTTGGGAAATAGGCAAATGGCCAAAGTGCGGCAATAAGCAACGATTGATCAGGCTTATAACGTCTTTTTGATAATTATCTGAAAAGTTCTTTTTGGTTTTGCGATACTCAAGCCACGCCCACGCCACCGCCTCATAGGTATTATTCAGCTCATTTTGTTTCTCTTGTTCTTGCTGTTGGCGATAGATTGCTGGATCGATATTCTGCGCAAGTAAAGATAGATACTCATCTCTAATTGCTCTTGCTTGCTGTAAAGAAATATCAGGGTATTTGCCAACGCCAATTAACGCCCTTTTCTTTGGTTGCGTGAAAGGTTTGTAATAATTAAACCGCCATAACTTAGCCCCATTGGGCTTAACCAACAGATAAAGCCCTTTGCCATCGGATAGGGTAAATTCCTTTTCCTGCGGCTTAGCTTTATCTATTTTCGTGCTGTTTAGTGGTGTGATTGTGCGTGCCATATCGCTTAGTTCTGAGAGTTGAAAATTATTCTGAATAACTCTGACGGCAATTCAGACTTTTAAAAAATCGGGTATAGCTAAAACATCGTTAACACTTTTTTCTAACAGGTTTTGTGCGATTTTAGTTATACCGACTTTGTTATACGGTTATCAGTATAACTAAACGTATAACTAAAATTCAAGGATTTTATAGGATTGGATAGGAACGCTTAGGATATAAAAAAGCCCTTGGGTTCAATATTTTCAAGGGCTTTAGGGTTTGATAAGTTTGCTTTGGATTGTTATTTGGTGGAGCTGGCGGGAGTTGAACCCGCGTCCGAAATTACTCTACCTTCAGTACTACACGTTTAGTCTAATCTTTAATTTCATTTATCCCCTGCGGACAGACACGCGAAGAATAAACTAGCTTGATTCAATTTAATGTTTCGATCTCCAAGCCGAAGCATCCACACGATCTCGTTTGATTTTGACTCCGCTTGATCCCCGTCTTACGAGCGGAAGCTAGGGAGCGAAGGCTAAATGCAGGTTATTAAGCTGCTAAAGCGTATTGTTCGTCGTTTGCGACTATTTTTTTGCGGTTTATTTACGAGGCCTACCGCACCTCGACGTGCACCTTGGGCTTTGCCAATCCCGTCGAATCCAGAATCAGCCCCAAAACTGCGGTCAGTTTAGCAAAAATTTTATGAATGTGAAAGAAAAGAATTTAATGAAATATTATTGGTTAAATAGAATTCTGAAGAAAGTCGAAAGCTACTATAGATCTTATATATTCTACCAAACTATTAAATAGTTTATATTGATGTACCAAACTATCTAACATAATATTTATTAATAAAAATTTGATTTAAATTAAATATATATTAGAAAAATATATATAATTTACTTTTAATCTTCGTTAAAATCAATTTGCTAATAAATAAGCCAGGAGGATAAGAATGGAGCATATTACACCCATTGCCCACATCCGACAGTCCGATCAAAAAAAGCAAACCGTTTATGAACATTTAACCCAAACTGCCGAAATTACGCGAAAATTTGCGAATAAATTAGATTTAGCAGATGTAGGTGAATTATTGGGTTTAATGCATGATTTCGGTAAGTACTCTATTCCATTTCAAAAACGAATACATCGAAAGAATAATTTGAATTATATCGATTTTGATATTGACGAACCTGAATCCAATTTGCCAAATAAACCAGATCATTCTACAGCTGGCGCACAATGGATTTATCGACATTTGAGAAAGTTTGGTGTTAAAAATGGCATTGGAGAACTTATTGGACAAATTTTAGGACTCTGTATTGCGTCTCATCATGGTGAAGGGCTTATTGATTGTTTAACACTTGATGGCACTCCAAAATGTTTTGACCGTTTTTCTAAAGACGATTCCCTCTCTCATTTATCTGAAGCTGAAAAAAATGCAGATCTCTCCATCTTGCAACGAGCAGAATCTTTAGCCAGCGAAAATTTAATAAAATCTTTATTAAGTCCTATTAAAGCAATATTAAAACAGCAAGAAACTCACGATAAACTTAAAGAGTTTCACCTTGGTTGTCTCACCCGCTTCCTATTTAGTTGTCTGATTGATGCTGACCGAATTAATAGTTCTGATTTTGAAAATGAGGCACAAAAAGATATTCGTAGTCTAACATCAAAACCTGATTGGCACATTGCAATTAATCATTTAGAAAATCACTTAGCAAATTTTGCCATACGCTATGAAATAGACAAGATTCGTCGAGATATTTCGGATACTTGCTTACAACGATCTTCTGATGAACAAGGAATCTATACTTTAACCGTGCCAACAGGGGGCGGAAAAACCTTAGCCAGTTTACGTTATGCACTCCACCACGCACAAAAGCATAATCTTGACCGCATTATTTATATTATTCCTTACACTTCTATTATTGAGCAAAATGCTACTACAGTTCGGGATATTTTAGGTGAAGATTGGATATTAGAGCATCACTCAAATATTGAACCCGAAAAACAAACTTGGCAAGATAAATTACTGGCAGAAAATTGGGATAAGCCTATTATTTTTACCACAATGGTGCAATTTTTAGATGCGTGGTTTGGTGGTGGAACACGTGGTGCACGCCATATTCACCCAATGACCAATGCAGTATTAATTTTCGATGAAATTCAAACTCTTCCTATTAAGTGTGTCCATTTGTTTTGCAATGTATTAAATTGGCTCACAACTTTTGGTAAAAGTAGTGCTATTTTATGTACAGCAACCCAGCCCTTACTAGATAAGTTGCACAATCCAGAATTAGGCTCATTAAACTTAGCCAATAATGCTGAAATTATCGGAGATAGTATAGCTAGAAATAAACTATTTAGTGATTTATCCCGTGTTGAAATTCATTATAAATCTAAAATTGCTGGTTGGACAGTTGATGAAGCTGGTGATTTTTTATTAGAAAAATTTGAATATTCTTCAAGCTGCTTATTTATTGTAAATACTAAAAAATGTGCTCAAGAGCTTTACAAATATTGTAAGGAAAAGGTACCTGCTAACGCACTATTTCATTTAAGCACGAATCAATGTTCTGCACACCGTAAAGATTTATTCGATAAAATTAAATATCGTTTAAAGAATAATGAACCTGTCATTTGCATTAGCACGCAGTTGATTGAAGCTGGTGTAGATATATCAATGTCGTACGTCATTCGTGCTCTTGGCGGATTAGATAGCATTGCTCAAGCAGCTGGGCGTTGTAATCGCCATGGCGAAAAGCAAGGCAAAGGACAAGTTTATGTATTAAATTTGCAAGAACCTAATTTTGCTAAAGTTCTACCAGATATTTACCAAGGGCAACGCAATGCCGATCGAATATTCCGTGAATTTGGAGAACAAGATATTTTACAACCGAAGGCAATGCAACAATATTTTAACTATTATTTTTATGAACGTAGCGATGAAATGTCTTATGACATTAGTAACAGCACATCAGGCTCCTTATTAGATTGGCTTTCAGATAATGCATTGAATGTTTATGGTAATAAAAATAAGAATCGAGCTGGGAAAATTCCATTACTAATGCAATCTTTTCAAAGTGCTGGTCGAGTATTTCAATCCATTGATGCACCAACTCGGGCGATAATTGTTCCTTATGGGAAAGGTAAACAATTAATTACTGACTTATGTGGCGAGCAAAACTCTCAGGAAAAACACCGCACTTTAGCCCAAGCACAACGATATAGTGTGAATGTATTTCCTAATGTATGGGAAAAATTACAGAATGAAAATGTAATCCATAAAATTTTTCCAGATTCAGAAATCTATTATTTAGAAGAAAAAAATTATCTTGACGAATATGGATTGTCCTTTGATGAAACTGGGGAAATGCCCTTTTATGGAATATGATAAGGAGAAATATGAATAGCAAATTTACTTTCCGTGTGTGGGGACGACAAGCTTTATTCACCGATCCCATTACTAAAATTGGTGGCGAAAAGTTCAGCTACCAAGTACCAACTTATGAAGCATTAAAAGGCATTTTAAAAAGCATTTATTGGAAACCGACCCTGATCTGGCACATAGATAGGGTTAGAATTATGAAACCAATTCAGACTCAGAGCAAATCAACTAAGCCATTAGAATGGAATGGTGGCAATACTTTGGCAATTTACACATTTCTGCAAGATGTTGAATATCAGGTAGAAGCCCACTTTACCTGGAATGAATATCGAGAAGAATTAAAAGCTGATCGTAATTTAGGCAAGCATATGGCAATAGCAAGACGTATGCTTGAGCGCGGGGGAAGACAAGATATTTTCCTTGGCACAAGAGATTGCCAAGGATATGTTGAGCCTTGTGAATTTGATGATTTAAGCCGTGATGGTAATAAAGGTTTTTATGATGATATTAACAACCTTGATTTTGGCTTAATGTTTCATAGTTTTGGTTATCCTGATGAAATAGGTGAAAATAAATTAGTAACCCGATTTTGGAACGCTAATATGCAGCGAGGTATTATTACGTTCCCAAGCACAACGGATAATGAAAAACTAAAAACGCGGTTTATTCGTAATATGAAACCAGAAAAAGTATTCAACCAAGAACAAAATATAAATTCTGTAGAAAACGAAACTAAGGAGTTAGGATTATGAGTTGGATACAAAAGTTATATAGAACCTATAATGAGGCCGAGAAAAATTCTAACTTATCCGATTTAGATAAATTGGCTCCATTATGGCATAGTCCACAAACTGCACACATTGAAATTATATTGGATCAAAATGGTAATTTTATTTCAGCAGAGGTTCTCAGAGATAAACCTATTATTATGCTACCTGTTACTGAAACTTCAGAAGGACGAACAAGTGGACTTGCTCCTCATGCGCTAGCAGATAGCTTACAGTATATTGCTAAAGATCTTGGACTTACCCATATCGCCGAAATAACCAAAGAACTTGAAGATAAAAATGGCAAAAAGAAAATAGTTAAAGAGAAAAAAGAAGAACTTATTTTCAATCTATATGCAAAACAATTAGATGAATGGTGTGCTTGTACAGATAACCCTAAAATTTTAGCTATACAAAAATACGTACATAAAGGTACCGTTTTGTCAGACCTAATCAAATCCCAAGTGGTTCCTGTTGATAACAACGGGAATATTTTAGAAAAATGGAACAAAAGCGATAATATAACACAATGCAAACCAGCATTACTTGAAGTCTTAGGTCAAAATGCTGAAATTCGTAAAGCTCTAGTTGTATGGTCAGTAACAATTCCCAATGACTTATGCCCCCAGACCTGGAAAGATAAAAATGTACAAAAAAGCTGGGGAGAATATTATCAAACTACTTTAACGAGTCAGTTTTGCTCTGTTCTAGGTGAAGAACAACAAACTCGTGATAGCCACCCAGCTAAACTAATTTACTCAGGGGATAAAGCTAAATTAATTTCATCTAATGATACATCTGGATTTACCTACTTAGGTCGATTTGAAAATGCAAACCAAGCAGCATCTATATCTGCTGAAGTATCTCATAAAGCACATGCAGCACTACGCTGGCTTATTGAGAGAGGACAAGGCATTCGCAATGAAAACCAGGTCACTGTCGCATGGGCATTAAGTGGGAAAGAAATTCCATCTCCAATGGAAGACTCCCATTTTTATTTGGATGATGATATAGATATTTCAGCTTCGAATGAAGAGGATATTGTATCCGCAACACCAATTTCAACTAAAGATTGGTCAGTTAATTTAGGGGCAAAAGCAGCTGAAATACTGAAAAAGAAACTACGTGGTTATCAAGCAAAATTAGAACAATATGACCAAATTACGCTACTTATTGTAGACGGAACAACACCAGGAAAAGGCAGAATGGCACTTACCTATTATCAAGAATATTTGCCCGAAACCTATTTTGCTAATTTAGATGCTTGGATTGATGACTTTTCTTGGTATCAACGCCATACAATAGAAAAGCAAAATGAAAAACTATCAAAAAAATCAGGTAACAAAAAAACAATTTGGGTAGGCATTCCACCCTCACCATTTGCGATTGGGCAGGCAGTTTATGGAAAAGCATTAAGTGACACATTAAAAAAACAACTTTATGCTCGCCTATTACCCGTTATTTCGGGTGGTAAGAGTATTCAAATTCCTTACGATTTAGTACAAAAAAGTTTCCAAATAGCTTGTAATCCAGATGGTTCAGAACATTGGGAATGGGAACGTAATATCGGTATTGCTTGTGCCTTATACAAAGGCTGGCGCGCTCGTCATCATATTTCATCACAACGGAGAACTTATACTATGGCTTTAGATAAAACAATAAAATCAAGAGATTATTTATACGGCAGGCTCCTAGCCACCGCGGAAAACATTGAATCATACGCACTTTACCTCGCTGGAGAGAAACGTTCGACCACTGCTGAACGCTATATGCAACGATTCGCCGAACGACCATTTTCAACTTGGCGCAATATTGAGCTAGCTTTACGGCCTTATCAAGAAAGATTACGTAATAATGATAAAGATACGGGGTCTCAAGCAATTAGTAAAATTATGGAATTATTTAACCCTGCGGATTTCACTTGTGATGACAAATTAACGGGTGAATTTCTACTAGGTTATCATAGCCAAAAAATGGAAATTACTAGCAAAATTTCCGAATATAGTAAAACTAAAACTGAAAAAAGTGAAAAAACTGATTAATAATTATTATCACAAAGGAATTCAAAATGAGCTTAACTAAAAAAATCGACTTTGCCTTAATTTTAAAAGTAACTAATGCTAATCCTAATGGTGACCCTCTCAACGGTAACCGTCCTCGTACCAATTTTTCAGGTGTAGGAGAAATAACCGATGTTTGCTTAAAACGCAAAATTCGTGATCGTTTACAAGATTCTGGCGAAAACATTTTTGTTCAATCTGATGATAGAAAAATCGATAGTATGACCAGCTTAAAAAATCGTGCAGAATCAAGTGAGTTTGGATTGGGGAAAGAAGCATTTAAAGCTAAAAGTAAAGATGAAACAGCTCAAAAAGCCTGTGCCAAATGGCTTGATGTTCGAGCATTTGGGCAAGTTTTCGCATTTGGTAAATCAGATGAAGGTTCTGGTGTATCTATTGCAATCCGTGGTCCTGTTACAATCCAATCTGCATTCAGTATCGAACCAATCAATATCACTAGCACACAAATTACAAAAAGTGTTAGTGGCGAAGGTGATGGTACGAAAAAAAGCTCAGATACTATGGGGATGAAACACCGCGTAGATAACGGGATTTATGTGGCTTATGGTGCGATAACTCCTCAACTTGCTGAACGCACTGGCTTTTCAGATGAGGATGCAAACAAAATCAAAAAGGTTTTAACAAAACTATTTGAGGGTGATGCCTCTTCTGCTCGCCCTGAAGGCTCAATGCAAGTGCTAAAATTAATTTGGTGGGAACATAATTGTAAATCGGGGCAACATTCTTCAGCTAAGGTTCATCAAAGTTTAACCGTTAATACTGATGGCAGTTACTCATTGGCAAATTTAGATGGTTTAACACCAGAAGAAATTGAAGGATTCTAATATGCCAATCTCCCTCTCCGCTCTTCAGCATTATGCCTTTTGCCCTCGGCAATGTGCGTTGATTCACAATGAACAGTTGTGGGCGGAGAACTTTTTGACCGCGCAAGGCAATATTCTGCACGAGCGCGTGGACAGCGGTGAACCTGAGACACGTAAAGGGGTGCGATTTGAACGCGCAGTGTTGGTGTCGTCAGAGAAATTGGATCTTGCAGGCAAATTGGATTTATTAGAAGTGGAGCTCAGCACGGGGCAGTTACGTCCCGTGGAATATAAACGGGGCAAGCCGAAACCTACAAATTGGGACAAGATTCAGCTGTGTTCGCAAGCCATATGTTTGGAAGAAATGAAAGGCATTGAAATCACTGAAGGCGCCCTTTGGTATGGACAAACACGCCACCGAGAAATTGTCCCGTTTTCGACCGCACTTCGTACTGAAACCTTGCAAGCTATTGAAGCTGTGCAAACGTTGCTTGCCTCAGGCGTAACCCCTCAGCCCGTTTATGCTAAGCGTTGCAAAGCCTGCTCTTTAATGGATCTTTGCCAACCACAACTTTTACAGAAAGATCGTTCCAAAGCTTATATCGAGCAATTGTTTACGGAGAATGACGATGCGTAAACTACAAAATTCTCTTTATATCACCAAACAAGGTAGTTACTTGCACAAAGAACGCGAAACTCTAGTAATTGAATATGAGTGGGAAAAAGTCTTTCAACTGCCTATTCATTCAATTGAACATATTTTCTGTTTTGGCAATGTGTTGGTCTCACCATTTCTCATAGGTTTCTGTGGTGAAAATAACGTAAATTTAGCTTATTTTTCCGAATACGGACGTTATCTTGGACGATTCCAAGGCAAACAAAGCGGCAATATTTTATTACGTAAAGCTCAATATCGTATGGCGGAAACAAATCCCGTTCTAATTGCTCGCAATATTATCGCTGCCAAAATTCAAGCAAGCCGAAAAGTATTACAGCGACATATTCGCAATCACGGTAACGATCCTGAAATGGAACGAGTTATTGCCTTACTAGGCAACAGTGTCACTCGGCTTAAAAGTGCGGTAAATTTAGAACTAATTCGTGGTATTGAAGGTGAAGCAGCAGCCCGCTATTTTTCTGTTTTTTCTCATCTTCTTACTCTACAAGCACAGCCTCATTTTCAATTTGATGGACGCAATCGCCGTCCTCCGCGTGACCCTATTAATGCAATGTTATCATTCCTTTACAGTGTATTAGGCAATCAGATTAGTGGCGCATTACAAAGTGTTGGGCTAGATCCACAAGTTGGTTTTCTACATGCTGATCGCCCTGGACGAGATAGCCTTGCACAAGATCTGTTAGAAGAATTTCGCGCTTGGTGGATTGACAGAATGGTGCTAAGTTTAGTCAATCGTCTGCAAGTTAAAGCCAACGATTTCAGTATTGATGCCAGTGGTGCAGTACAAATGAAAGACGACACGCGCAAACTCTTATTACAAACTTTACAACAGAAAAAACAGGAAAAAATTGAACATCCTTTTTTAGGTGAAGCAGTGGAAATCGGCTTACTGCCTTATATTCAAGCAATGCTTCTAGCTCGTCATTTACGCGGTGATTTAGCTGAATATCCACCATTTTTAATGCGTTAACCCTGTTCTTTAACAATTTGGTTTTAAAAAGCGATCAGTTTGTACATACTCTTAAGGAATACTCTATGATGATTTTAATTACCTATGATGTATCGCTCGAAACTGAAGGTGGACAACGTCGTCTTCGGCATATTGCCAAACATTGCCTTGATTATGGAATCCGCGTACAATATTCTGTCTTTGAATGCGAAGTAACTCCTGCTCAATGGGTTGAACTCAAAGATAAACTCCTCAACACCTACGACAGTGAAACTGATAGCTTGCGCTTTTATCAACTCGGTGCAAACTGGAAACACCGTGTCGAACATCATGGAGCTAAAGCTGCGATAGATATTTTCCGCGATGTGTTAATCATTTAGTCCATCGCTAACCCTCAGTTCTCATCAAATCTATCACCGATTAGCGAATTTATTTTTATAATAAAATTAATGAGTTAAATTTCATTATGATTTGTTGATATACTGAGCCCTATTATATCTGGCATGATTAGCGAAACCTCGCTTTTCAAACCAGATATAACGTGCCACTATCAATATAGTACTCCGCTCCCACACGGGAGCGTGGATTGAAACCTCGGTGTAATGATGTAGTTTTAAGCCGGAATGACTCCGCTCCCACACGGGAGCGTGGATTGAAACATACCCTCACCTTTATACTTTAGTTTTAAATATATCTCCGCTCCCACACGGGAGCGTGGATTGAAACTCGCATTAATGGGAAAAGTGATTGAATTGAAAACCTCCGCTCCCACACGGGAGCGTGGATTGAAACTTAACAAGCCAGCTATTTTCTCCGCCTTGAATTAACTCCGCTCCCACACGGGAGCGTGGATTGAAACTCATTGCGTGGCGCACACCTGATTGCAATGTTTGCCTCCGCTCCCACACGGGAGCGTGGATTGAAACTTTCAGCGTGTTAATTAATGGGCGGTTCCGTTCCCTCCGCTCCCACACGGGAGCGTGGATTGAAACAATAATTGGTTTAAATATCCAGATATCCCCCAACTCCGCTCCCACACGGGAGCGTGGATTGAAACCAATGTGTCGATGTTACCGTCAAGGCTTTCTTGGTCCGCTCCCACACGGGAGCGTGGATTGAAACAAGCTGAATAGCTCAAGGTTTGGCTTGAGCCTTTACTCCGCTCCCACACGGGAGCGTGGATTGAAACAGTTTTACTATAGAAACTAACACTGGATATTGTTCTCCGCTCCCACACGGGAGCGTGGATTGAAACTTCAGTACACTATCAAAAAATTCTATCACTTTGCCTCCGCTCCCACACGGGAGCGTGGATTGAAACTTGCTCGGTCAAACTTATGGACGATTTAACGGCCTCCGCTCCCACACGGGAGCGTGGATTGAAACCTACTAAAGATATAGGTAAGCCCCCATCTTTAATTCCGCTCCCACACGGGAGCGTGGATTGAAACGGTTAAAATCTCACTATCGACCAACCCGACTAAAACTCCGCTCCCACACGGGAGCGTGGATTGAAACTTTAACACCTTTGATTGAGGTAAAAGATTTTACTGACTCCGCTCCCACACGGGAGCGTGGATTGAAACATAGATTGGCGTATCGTGATCCCATATCAATAAACCTCCGCTCCCACACGGGAGCGTGGATTGAAACGGATCGGTTGCGACATTTTCAGTTATTACTAATTCTCCGCTCCCACACGGGAGCGTGGATTGAAACCACAAGTTACCGCTACGCTTCAACAGGTTTACCCCTCCGCTCCCACACGGGAGCGTGGATTGAAACCACTTGATCAAGGGTGCTTGTGCCGACGGTAATCACTCCGCTCCCACACGGGAGCGTGGATTGAAACTAAGCAATAGGTTACAAGTTAGAATCTTGTATAGGCTCCGCTCCCACACGGGAGCGTGGATTGAAACCAGTATAAGGTTAAAACGCTCTCATTGACGATTTCTCCGCTCCCACACGGGAGCGTGGATTGAAACGGGACTGACGGGGTAATAAGTCGGGTCTAGTGTGACTCCGATCCCACACGGGAGCGTGGATTGAAACCAGCCTGTGTTAGTGTTGGTCTTAATTTTTAACACCTCCGCTCCCACACGGGAGCGTGGATTGAAACTTTGGTGATGACATATTCGCCACGGTGGACGATACTCCGCTCCCACACGGGAGCGTGGATTGAAACCCAAAACGCGTTCAGTCATGTGGCTGATTTCAAAGTCTCCGCTCCCACACGGGAGCGTGGATTGAAACTGCCAGTATTGGCTTCGCTGCTATCGTAAACAATCCTCCGCTCCCACACGGGAGCGTGGATTGAAACCAATAATTGTTGGTCATCTTCTGATAAACGATTTCTCCGCTCCCACACGGGAGCGTGGATTGAAACAATCGAAAATGCGACCTTGGTTGCGTGTTCGTGTCTCCGCTCCCACACGGGAGCGTGGATTGAAACAACGGAATGAACCACCCTGCTATAGTGTTCGGTGTTCCTCATTTTACATAGACATAAGAATTGAAACTATTACTATCACTCCATGCCTATGTAACTGATTTTTATGCTGACAATTAAGCATAATTTAAAACAACTGCTCAAAATGCAACAGATGTTAATATCAACCTCTACATCGTTAAGTAATAATTTACTGTGTTATTAAAAATAGGAATACGTTAAGTTAAACTTTCGTTAGCTTGGATGTTAAGGTAAAATATTCTAATCTTTTTATTACACTGAGAACTTTATGGCATACACTACTTTTTCCCAAAATAAAAATGACCAATTAAAAGAACCTATGTTCTTCGGTCAAAACGTTAACGTTTCACGTTACGATCAACAAAAATATGAAACTTTTGAGAAACTGATTGAAAAACAACTTTCATTCTTCTGGCGCCCTGAAGAAGTCGATGTGGCACAAGATCGCATCGACTATGCCGCATTACCAGAACATGAAAAACATATTTTCATTAGTAACTTAAAATACCAAACCTTGTTAGATTCTATTCAAGGTCGTAGTCCAAATGTGGCATTATTACCTTTAGTTTCTATTCCAGAATTAGAAACCTGGATTGAAACTTGGACTTTCAGTGAAACTATTCACAGTCGTTCATATACGCATATTATTCGCAATATCGTTAATGATCCTTCAATAGTGTTTGATGATATTGTAACCAATGAAGAAATTATCAAACGAGCAAAAGATATTTCTGCTTACTATGATGATCTAATCCGTGATAGTCAGCTTTATGGTTTATATGGTGAAGGAAATTACGAAGTGGACGGTAAAAACTATACTGTTACTTTGCGCAATCTTAAAAGACAACTTTATCTTTGTTTAATGAGTGTCAATGCATTAGAAGCTATTCGTTTCTATGTCTCCTTTGCTTGTTCATTTGCTTTTGCTGAACGTCAATTGATGGAAGGTAATGCAAAAATTATTAAATTTATCGCTCGTGATGAAGCATTACATTTAACAGGTACACAGCACATTTTGAATATTATGGCAGCAGGTCAAGATGATCCTGAAATGGCCGAAATTGCAGAAGAATGTAAACAAGAGGCTTACGATTTATTCTTAGCCGCAGCAGAACAAGAAAAAGCTTGGGCAGATTATTTATTCAAAGATGGATCAATGATTGGTCTTAATAAAGATATATTAGTTCAATATGTTGAATATATTACTAATATTCGAATGCAAGCTGTAGGGCTACCTCTACCATTTGAAGCTCGTTCAAACCCGATTCCTTGGATTAATGCTTGGTTAGTATCAGACAATGTTCAAGTGGCACCTCAAGAGGTAGAAATCAGTTCATACTTAATTGGTCAAATTGATTCTAAAGTGGATACTAATGACTTTGGTGATTTTGACTTATAATTAATCATAAAAAGTGCGGTAGTTTTATAAAAATTTTTCGCAAACTAACCGCACTTTATATAATTTCACACACATCACTGTAATCATGAAAGTCTATCAGATCCATCTTTCTCAACAAGATAAAACACTCATACATAGTAATGAGACATCTCTTCTTGCGACTTTAGAAAGAAATGGTTTAAGCCCTGAATATCAATGTCGTTCTGGTTACTGTGGCTCCTGTCGTACAAAACTTAAAAAAGGAAAAGTTTCTTATAAAGAACGCCCACTTGCCTTTCTTAATCCTAATGAAATTCTACTTTGTTGTTGCCAAGTGGAAGATGATTTAGAAATTGATTTATAACCTCCTCATTTTTACTCCAATAAACATTCTCTTATTCTAAATATTTTAAATTCTCACTGTGATCAAAATCACATTAATGAATAAAATTATTCAATAAATATCATTTTTTTCAGTTATTTGAATATTTTTATTCAAGAATAATTTAACAAGGAATATAATACAATTATATGAAGAATATTTTTCACCAAATATCCATAAAAAATATAAGGAGGATAGAAAAATGTTTTGGTTGGAGCTTATCATTGTATTAGGGATGATCCTTGTGGGAGCTAGATATGGTGGCATATTTTTAGGAATGTCTAGCGGTCTCGCTGTAGGGATCTTAATCTTTGTTTTTGGTTGTGTACCTGGTACACCTGCCATTGATGTTATGATGATCATTATGACTGTTGTTGTTATTGCCTCAGTTCTTCAAGCCTCTGGTGGTATGAATTATCTTGTTCAACTCGCTATTCGACTCTTAAAGAGAAACCCATCTAGAATTACGTTCTATGGACCATTAATTAGCTACTTATTCACATTTATGTGTGGTACAGGTAACATCGTCTTTAGTATTTTACCTGTTATTGCCGAAGTTTCTCGTGAAGCGGGTATTCGACCTGAACGACCAATCTCCATTTCTGTCGTTGCTTCACAACAAGCGATTACCGCTTGCCCTATATCTGCAGCTACAGTTGCTTTATTAGATTTCTTAGCTCCATCAGGTATTACACTTATTGATATTCTAGTAGTTTGTATTCCAGCCACATTAATTGGTGTTTTAGTTGGTGCATTATATGCATCACGAATAGGAAAAGATTTAGAAAAAGATAGTGAATATTTGAAACGTGTTGCTGAAGGTAAATCAACAGCAATTAATGAAAGATCTGTAGTTAATAATCAAAATTCTTTCGGTAAAAAAGAAAAGCTTTCTGTCGGTTTGTATCTATTAGCTGCAATTATTGTAATATCTTTTGGCTTGTTTCCTAATCTTCGTCCTGATTTTATCCTTGGAGATAAAACTGTCACGTTATCTATGACGATGACAATTGAAATTGTCATGATGCTTATGGCTGGTGTAATTGTTATGGTATGTAAAGTCAATGTACCTGAAATTATTGAACAATCTGTTTTTAAACAAGGCTTAATGGGCGTTTATGCAATCTTCGGTTTATCTTGGGCTGGTGATACCTTACTTAAGAATAATCTAGAATTTTTGAAAAATGGTGCCCAAGATGCCATCGCTGCTAATCCTTGGCTATTTGCTTTACTACTATTTTTTATGTCCACTATCATTCTAAGCCAAGCAGGTACATTAGGTGCATTGGCTGTTCTTGGTATGGCATTAGGTGTTCAAGCACCAGATATGATAGGGATGTTCCCAGCTGTAAATGGTTATTTCTTTATTCCTATTTATGCAACAGTTCTTGCTGGTATTGCTTTTGATCGTACAGGAACAACACATATTGGTAAATACGTATTTAACCATAGTTTCATGATACCTGGATTAATTACAACTATTGTAAGTGTAGCTATTGGTATGACATTAGCAAATATGATTCTATAACTTAACTATTCATTCACAAATAAAACACTTTCGCTCTTGGAGGAAAATAAAATGATTAAAGAAGTAGATTGCATCGGAGAAATGGAAATTTCAGAAGAAGTATATTATGGTATTCAAACTGAACGTGCTAGAAATAACTTTGATATTTCAGGCACGACTATAGGACAAATGCCTGAGTTTATCCGAGCGATTGCCGAAATAAAAAAAGCAGCAGCTATAGCTAATGCTAAAATAGGTAAATTAGATCAAGATGTTGCAAATGCTATTGCTAATGCAGCAGATGAAATCATAGCAGGAAAAATGGCTAACATGTTTCCATTAGATGTACTACAAGGTGGTGGCTCCACTTCAACAAATATGAATGTTAATGAAGTTATCGCTAAACGTGCAAATGAAATGTTAACTGGTCATAAAGGTTATAACAAAGTTCATCCTAACACTCATGTTAACCGTGCCCAATCAACTAATGATGTTATTCCAACTGCAATTGGTATTGCTTGCTATCGTTATGCTGAAAAACTTCGTCCATCTTTAGCACAACTTACAGAATCTTTAGCACAAAAAGCAGAAGAATTTAAAGATATAGTGAAAGCTTCAAGAACTTGCATCCAAGATGCAGTACCCATAACACTTGGACAAGAATTTAGTGGCTATTATACTTTTGCTAAACGTAATTTAGCACTATTAGATAGCATGCTTGCAGAGCCATTAGAATTACCATTAGGTGCCACTGCATCAGGCACAGACCTTGGAACATTTGAAGGTTATATGGAAGCAGTTTTTGTTGAACTCAAAAAAGTCACTGGTATCAATGTCAGACAAAAAGAAAATCTTTTCGATGGTTTGCAACAGGGTGATGAATATGTTCGCTTATCTGGTTACCTAAAAGGTTTAGCAACAGGTTTAGGAAAAATTGCAACTGACTTACGCATGATGTCTTCAGGTCCTCGTTGTGGTTTTCAAGAAATTATTCTTCCTTCTGTACAACCAGGATCTTCTATTATGCCAGGGAAAATTAATCCTGTAATACCTGAATTAATGAACCAAGTATGTTATCAAGTATGTGGTAACGATATGGCAATTACCATGTCTGTTGAAGGTGGTGAATTAGATCTTAACGTATGGGAACCTGTGATTATCAAAAACTTAGCTGAAGAATTTACCTTGTTAACTGGAGGAATAAAAAAATTCACAGAACTTTGTATTGATGGCATTCAAGCAAATAGAGAGCGTTGTGAAAGCTTCGCTGAAGGTACAATGGCAAATGCAACTGTAGCCTCAGCTTTACTTGGTTATCCTAAAGGTACTGAAATTGCCAAAAAAGCTGTTGCAGAAGGTAAAACAGTGAAACAAGTTATCAAAGAAATGGGGTTATTTTCTGACCAAGAGGTCAATAAATTATTTGATCCATTAATGATGACTGATTGGAAAGAAAGTAGCAAAATAATTTCTCAAGAAGAAATCAAAGCAAAATAATTAATGTATATTAATTTTAAAAGCCGAGTATAAAACATTAAACTCGGCTTTTTTATTAATTTTATTTATTTGAACAGAATATATGAGCGGCTTCTGCATATTGTTCAAATGCAGCCAATTGTTTCATTGATTCCATTTGATTTAATTTGGCAATCTTTTTACCTAATACTTCAGATAAATACACCACTGGTGCAAGGTGATCAATATAAGCTCTATATTCAATATCAATAGGAATAACAATATTAGCTAACTCTGAAATTGGATTTTCTGTCGTAGAACTCATACAAACAATTGGCACATTATTGTTGTGAAAATATTGTGCCAATTGTAATGTTAATGTCGGAAATCTAGGGAAAGCATAAATAAGCACGGCATCATGCTTTAAATCGGTTGATAAAATCTTTTCAAATAATACACTATCTAAAGAATTAACTCTTTTCACATTTTTTCTAACTTTAGATAAAAAATAGGCCATATATTCAGATAAAAAAGCAGCACCTTGAAAACCAATAATAAAAATATTATCTGCTTTGGCTAATAACTCCGCAGATTGATCTAATAACTCTGGTGATAATGAACGTTCTATAGTATGAAAAGTTTGAATACAAGGTTGAAAAATACTCTTATCAGTTAATGCTCTATAACTGCCTAGTTGCTGTTCACTATCCATAAAAGCATCAACTGTATTAATATCTTGCTGAATAATTTGATGCAATGCCTCTTTCATTTTAGGAAAACCATCATATCCTAAAGTTTCAGCAAAACGAATAACTGTAGAGCCGCTGACTCCAGCCGTATAAGCTAAATCCGTTGAATTAAGAAATGCCGCAGTTTGATAATTAGCAATAATATAATCTGAAAGCTTTCTCTGTTTAGCCGAAAATATTCCTTTATGCTGTTCAATACGTTGAAAAATCGTACCTTTATTTTCCATAACCTCTACCTATACCTTAAGCATTTGAGCCATATAATACACCATATATCAAAAACTCACAGCGTTATATAAAAAGTGCGGTAAATTTTTGAAAAAATTTACCGCACTTTATTCATTTAATTAAACTTCTTGCTCAAATGACCTTTGGATAATTCATTTTACCACCAACCTAATATTTTCATCCAAACACCGCCGACACCGAACCAGATAGCAAGAGAAAGAAGTGAAACTACGAAGCTCACCCCCCACCATTGACCTGTAGAGTTATAACCCGAACCAAATAATGCGGGGCCTGGGCCACCTGCATATTGAGTTAAACTCATTGATAATGTTGATGTATAACCTAAGCCTAATGCTGCAATAATTGGTGGTGTGCCACAAGCGATTGCAGCAGCGACGAAAGCCAAATACATTGCTGAAATATGTGCCATTGCTGATGCGAAGAAGTAACGAGTATAGAAATATACTAATACTAAAATTGTAAAAGCAATCGGCCAATCAAATATACCAACAGAAGAGGAAATATGATTAGAAATCCATGCGATCGTGCCATATTTATTTAATGCATTTGCCATCATAACTAACACAGCAAACCAAAACATTGTATCCCATGCCGTGCTTTCTTCAATGATGTTTTTCCAACTCATTATATTAGTTAATAATAAAATCACTAAACCTACGAATGCCGATACCGTTGCAGGAATATGGAATACTAAATCACCAACCGTCCAAAGGAAAAGTAATAAGATAAAATCTAATGCAAGTATCCATTCAGCTTTACTCATTGGCCCCATTGCAGTTAATTCATCTTTTGCCATTTGAGCCATTTTAGGTGTATCTTTTAACTCTGGTGGATAAATGAGATACACAAAATAAGGTAAAACAATTAAACTTACAATACCAGGAACAATGGCACCTAAGAACCAGCTCATCCAAGTAATTTCTACACCTTGACCTTTAGCTAATTCAGCAATTAATGGGTTACCTGCCATTGCTGTTAAGAACATGGTACAAACGATAGTATCAATTTGTGATACTGCAATGGCTAAGAATGCACCAGCACGGCGAGCTGTAGGGCCTGGTTTTGAATCATAGGTTTCAGCGATCGAGCGCATAATTGGATACATAATTCCGCCTCCACGCGCTGATGCTGATGGAATACCTGGGCCAACAACAATATCAGCTAATGCCATTGCATAAGCTACACCCATCATTTTTTTACCAAAGCGAGAAACGAAGTATAAGGCAATACGTTTGCCTAAACCTGTTTTAATTACTGCTCGAGATAAGAACATAGCAATTGCAATGAGCCAAATTGTGCTATTAGCAAAACCCGATAACATTGCAACTTCATTTTTACCTGCTTGAATCGGTGTTAAACCAGTAATACCACTGATGACTAAAGCAACTAATGTTGCGGCGCCCATAGGCATAGCTTTTGCAATAATTGCAACAATAGTTGCAACGAAAAGAGCAAGCATTCCCCATGCTTTAGAGCTTAAGCCCTCTGGCGTTGGAATAATCCAAATTGCTAGCCCCACCAGAATAGCAATGAGTAATCCTTGCCATTTAAAGCCGAGTTTTACCTCGACAATTGGAGTTGTTTGAAGATTCATATCATGGTTCTCTTAAAAAGATTTTACAAAAATAAAAAAGGGAATATATCCATATTCCCTTAATCATTTAACTCTACCATCCTTAGTAACTTCTATAAAATACCATGGTTCTAAAGAGTAATAAATAAACTTCTTAAACATCTTTATCATTTATTGATCAAGAATGATTTAGCTTTAAAAAAATAGGCTTTATTTTTTATGAAATAATTAAACTAATTTATTAAGCTAATTAAAATTTTCAAAAAATTGACCGCAGTTTTCCAATAAAAAAGCACAGTTCAATACTGTGCTTCTTCAAGATTCATGTTAAATTACAGATTATTTAAATCTAATACATCTGTCATATCAAATAAACCTTTATCTTTATTAGCAATCCATTTAGCAGCTCGAACAGCGCCATTTGCAAAGGTCATACGGCTTGAAGCTTTATGAGAAATTTCCACTCTTTCACCAATATCAGCAAACCAAACTGTATGTTCACCAACAACATCAGCTGCTCGAATAGTTGAAAAACCGATATCCTCATGTTTACGCTCACCAGTAATGCCTTCTCGAGCAAAAACCCCATTAGTTTTTAAATCACGCCCCAAGGTTTTAGCAATATGTTCGCCCATAGAAAGTGCAGTGCCTGATGGTGCATCAACTTTATGGCGGTGGTGAGCTTCGATAATTTCAATATCACAAGAATCTCCCATCACTTTTGCCGCTTTTTCTAATAGTTTGAAGACCAGATTTACGCCTACGCTGTAATTGGAAGCAAATACAATTGCGATTTTTTCTGCTGCGGCTTGAATTTTGGCTTTACCTGCTTCATCAAATCCTGTGGTGCCCAAAATTAATTTTTTATTATTTTCTACGCAGAATTTAATGTGTTCAAGGGAGCCTTCAGGGCGAGTGAAGTCGATAATGAGATCGAAGTTATCTTTTTGGCTGGCAAGGTCTTCTGCCACTTTTATACCTAATGCACCAATGCCAGCTAATTCACCTGCATCTGAACCCACTAGAGATGAACCTTTACGTCCAAATGCGGCACCAAGTTCCACGCCTTGTGCATTTTGTACGGCTTGAATGAGTTGGCGCCCCATACGTCCACCCGCTCCGACGATTGCAATTTTTAATGTCATGTTTTGTCCTTTTCTTTTTTATGTAATAAATTAATTCAGCATTTCCACAATGCCAGTATAGGCAAGAATAATGCCGAATAACAAAAAGATTACGCCTGCGATATTATCAATGTAACGACTATATTTGCTATAAAAATTTTTTGCAAATGGTCGTGAGAAAAATAAGGAAATTAAATAAAAATAAACAAAGGTTTCTACCACGATAATACCAAAAGCTAAAAGCACCTGCCAAGTTTCTGTAATATTAACTAAAACTAATGACATCACACTGGCAAAATAAATAATCGCCTTAGCATTCGAAAGATTAACAAATAGACCTTTTAATATCTCTTTTTTAATTGTTGTCGCTTGATTCAGTTCTGCAATAGAAAGCGAATCAAAGGTCACATTAGTACGGCTTTTCACCATCAACATGCCTAAATAGGCAAGATAGCCACCGCCAAGTAACATAACGATGCCATGCAACACAGGCATCGTGGTAAACACAATGGCTAAGCCTAACATTGCGGTAGCTGCCCAAAATGCTACACCCAAGGTAATACCAATTATTCCACAGATGACATTACGTCGAGAATTACTAGCTGCCATACGGCTCACATAAAAGAAATCAGGCCCGGGGGTAATGAGTCCGAAAAAATGCACAATAATTAAATTTAACATATTCACGCTTAATACTGATGAATGAACCAAATCACCATTATCGAATAAATTGCAGCTAATACATCATCAATCATAATGCCAAAACCACTTTCTAATTTATTGTCAAAATAGCGAATAGGGAAAGGTTTTAAAATATCAAATAAACGAAAAATGACAAAAGCTATTAAGCACCATTGCCAATTTATTGCTGGCACAGTTAATAGCACTAACCAAACGGCTACAAACTCATCCCAAACAATCGCACCATGATCATGCACGCCCATATCATCAGATGTTTTTTGACAGAAATAAATACCGATAAAGAAACTGGCTACAGTAAAAATCAGGAAAGCAGTATTGCCCATGAATGAAAGCAAAAATGCACCAATAATGACCGCAACAAAACTCCCCCATGTACCAGGTGCGGGACGAAGTAGCCCACTCCCTAATCCTAAGGCAAAGAAATGGATAGGATTACGTAATGTTACTCGTGATAATACTTCACTTGATGAATTAAAAGATTTCATTAAGTTATCCTATTTAAAATGATCAAAACTCTGAATATCCAATTCAATCTTTTGGTTATATCGTTGTAGTTGAATAGGTTGCAGTGAATTTTGCTGAATAATACGTCCAATACAAGTATAAGGGACATTTAATGGGGTTAAATATTGTTCGAGTTTGGCTTGTTGTTCATCTGAAACGGTAAAACATAGCTCATAATCTTCTCCGCCTTGCAACGCCATACGTTCAGCTTCTTCTCGCCCATAATAAGCTTCCAATTGTGGAGAAATGGGTAAATTTTCTAAATTCAATACCGCACTTTTATGGCTACGCTCAAGAATATGCATCAAATCTCCCATTAATCCATCAGAAAGATCCATTGCTGCATTGGCTAAATAATGCTGTGCTAGCACTTGACCAAATTCAACACGAGGAACAGGGTAAAGATTACGTTGAATGAAAAAATTTTCTTGATTTGCAACCGCACTTTTTCGTCCTTGTTGCCGATCTCTGCTGAGATAAAAGCCTGCCAGTGCATCACCTAACTGCCCTGTCACATAGATCCAATCTTCCACTTTAGCCTGATCACGGCGGAGTGCATAATCGCCTAGAATACCGTGCGCAGTAATAGTAATGGTTGGGATGGGCCCTTTCGTGGTATCTCCACCAATTAATGTCACATTATATTGATTTAATATGTCAAACATCCCTTGGCTAAATTCTGAAAGCCAATATGTATCTATTTTCGGTAAAGTTAAGGCTAATGATACCCAAGCAGGTCTTGCCCCCATTGCAGCAAGATCACTGAGATTTGTTGCTATCGCTTTATAACCTAAAGCTCGAGGAGGAATGTCTGGATAGAAATGCGAGTTTTCAACCATCGTATCAGTGGTGATGGCTAAACGTTGATTAGGTTTCAACTGTGTGATAGCACAATCATCACCGATGGAAAGAATAACATCTGAGCGAGATGGTTGTTTAGACGTAGCAAAATAGTGATTGATTAAGTCAAATTCACCTTCAGCCATAAAAATCCTCACTCAGATTATTTAATTATTTTCGATTTAGTGCGGGTGCTACTTTATCAAGAACACCATTGATATATTTGTGGCTTTCTTCTGCACCAAATGTTTTAGCTAATTCAATCGCTTCATTGATAACGACTTTGTAAGGCACATCTAATTCATATTTAAGTTCATAAACAGCTAAGCGTAAAATAGATTTCTCAATGGGATCTAACTCATCTGAGCAACGATCTAAACAAGGTGCCATCGTACTATCTACGCTTGGTATATTTTCTACCGTTTGGCGGAACAATTTACGGAAATAAGGCATATCAACACCTTTCATATCTTGATCTGTCACAAATGATAGTTCCACAGTTTCTACTGGATTTTGAGAAATATACCAAGAATATAATGCTTGTACCGCACATTCTCTTGCACGACGACGGGGTGATGGACGTTTTTTATTTTGTTCAGTCATGATCGTACCAATTATGCTTTGATTTGATCTAATAAGTTAACCATTTCTAAGGCAACTAAAGCTGCTTCTGCACCTTTATTACCGGATTTTGTACCAGCTCGGTCAATGGCTTGCTCAATATTTTCAGTAGTCAATACACCAAATGCAACTGGAATATTCGCTTCAACCGAAACATGTGCAATACCATTACTTGCACCACCTGCAACATATTCAAAGTGTGCTGTACCACCACGAATTACGGTACCTAATGCAACAATTGCATCATATTGTTTGCTATCAGCCAAACGACGTACAGTTAAAGGCAATTCATATGCACCAGGTACACGTACTAACGTAATATTTTCATCTTTAACTTGACCAATACGTTTTAATGCATCTACAGCACCTTCAACTAAGCTGTCATTAATAAAACTGTTAAAACGAGCTACAACTACAGCAACACGTGCTTTTGGAGCTGCTAAGCCACCTTCTAATACTTTCATGATATATCCTAATTAAAATTGAATGGAATAAATTTGGTTCGAAATTCTATCATAAAAAATCTAATTTTTCAGTATTATTCCGATAATGTTTTAGAGGTGTCGGGATTTTATCTGAACTTTGCCTAATAAGTATTGTTCTGTCACTGAATCATAAAAAAGTGCGGTTAGAATTTCAAAAATTTTAACCGCACTTTAGATGATAATCTGAGATTAATCTTGAATATGAATAATCACAGGATCTTGCTCGTTTTCTCTAGTGCTTAATTCGCCCACTTCACTGAGCTCAATTCCCGCTTTTTTTGCAATTTCAAGCACTTCTTGTTCACCTTCAGGACGAACCGCAATCAGTAATCCCCCCGAAGTTTGCGGATCACACAAGACCGCTTTTTGTAAATCTGTCATTTGACTAATCTTGTGACCATAACTTTCATAATTACGGTTCACTCCACCAGCAAGACAACCTTGTTCAATATAATAGCTTGTACCAGCTAATGTCTTGATTTTATTAAAGTGAACATTTGCAACTAAATTAGCGGATTCACAAACTTCTAGTAAATGCCCTAATAATCCAAACCCTGTCACATCTGTCATGGCAGTAACAGATTCCAATTCTGAAAATTGGCTACCGACTAAATTCATTGTGCACATGGCTTGCGTAGCTAAGCCTACATGCTCAGGCTTTAACTGACCACGTTTTTCTGCCGTAGCTAAAATGCCAATACCAAGTGGTTTAGTGAGATATAGTTTACAGCCAGCTTCCGCTGAAGCATTACGTTTTATTTTCTCTGTTGCCACAATCCCTGTTACAGCCAAACCAAAAATAGGTTCTGGTGCATCAATAGAATGCCCACCAGCAAGAGCAATACCAGCTTGACGACAAGCATAACGCCCACCATCTACAATTTTTTGAGCAATTTCTGCTGGTAATACATTAATTGGAAAACCCAAAATAGCAATTGCCATAATAGGCTTTCCTCCCATCGCAAAAATATCACTGATAGCATTAGTAGCCGCAATACGTCCAAAATCAAAAGCGTCGTCCACGATTGGCATGAAAAAATCCGTGGTGCTAATAATACTGGTACCATTTCCAAGATCATATACTGCCGCATCATCTGCAGTTTCGTTACCCACTAATAAATGCGGATCAACAAATGGTTCTAATTGACTGTGTAAAATTGTCCCTAACACCTTAGGCGAAATCTTACAGCCTCAACCTGCACCATGGCTATACTGGGTCAGTCGAATATTGGATTGTTCAATTTTGTTATCTGGGTCTGACGGAACAGTATTCGCATCATTTTGCATGCTAAGCTCCTTGTTCATGAAATATCATAGATTTATTATACTCTTTTTATAATTTAGGCAAAATCTTAGCTTATTTTAATTATTTATGACTTAGATTAGTTTTTTCCAGCGCCATCATACAGTAGAATAAGAAATATAATAATTTAAATGATAATGTGGATTATGATTAAAAATAAGCGTCCTACCCTACAAGATATTGCAAGCCATTTAGGTATTACCAAAATGACTGTCAGTCGTTATTTGCGTAATCCATCATCTGTTGCAGAAGCCACAGGAAAAAAAATTGCACTGGCTATTGAAGAATTTGGTTATTTTCCCAACCGAGCACCAGATATCCTGTCAAATGCCAAAAGCCATTCTATTGGGGTATTAGTTCCCTCGCTCACCAACCATGTTTTTGCTGATGTTATTAAAGGCATTGAAGAAATCACTGATAAAGCAGGTTATCAAACTATGCTTGCTCATTATGGTTATAGTGAAAAAAAAGAAGAACAACGTATTGAAAGTTTATTATCTTATAATATTGATGGATTAATTCTTTCTGAAAGTCATCATTCAGAACGTACTAATAAAATGCTACAAGTCGCAAATATTCCGGTTATTCAAATTATGGATACTACGGAAATAGGATGCCACCAAGTAATTGGTTATGACAATATTGCCGCAGCACAAGCTATGGTTGAAACTATGATTAAGCGCAATCATCAACATATTGCTTACTTTTCTGTACGTCAAGATAAACGGACCAAATTACGTCAGCAAGGTTATGAAATGGCACTAAAAAAACATAACCTTTCAAGCATTGTCATTAATACGAAAGAACATTCTTCCTTTACATTAGGGGGTAAATTATTACATCAAGCATTACAAGAACACCCTGAGTTAGATGGCATTTTCTGTACGAATGATGACATTGCTATTGGTGCGATCTTTGAATGCCAGCGATTAGGTATTAAGGTGCCAACACAAATTGCTATTGCGGGTTTTCATGGACATAATGTTGGGCAATCTATTACCCCTCAATTAGCGACAGTAATCACTCCACGTTTAGAAATTGGGCGAGTTGCTGCTCGTGAATTAATTCATCGCTTACAAGATATTCCAGCACAAAGCACAATGATTAATCTAGGTTATCAAATTCATTTAGGCGAGAGCATTTAAGCAATAAAAAGTGCGGTGGAAATTCTCAAAAATTTTACCGCACTTTTAATAAAATAATTATATCATTATAAATAAGGTTTCAAGGCAATAGAACAGCGTTCAACCACCTCTTCAAAACTGCCATTGATATCAATTGGAATCACATCCGTTTCTTCTGGACCTGGCACTTCTAATGTAGCAAATTGACTCTTCAACATTTCTTCTTTCATATAATGACCTTTACGTTGACGCATACGTTCAAGAATCAAGTCGAAGCTACCATGAAGAAAAATAAACTTCATATGTTGATTACCTTCACGAATTTGGTCTCGGTATTTTTTCTTCAATGCTGAACAAATAATAATACCAACTTCACTTTTTTGCTCTAAACTAAAGGCCGCATCGCTAATTCGTTCTAGCCAAGGGGCTCGATCCTCATCATTTAAAGGAAAGCCTTGCCCCATTTTGATAATATTTGCTCTAGGATGAAGATCGTCACCATCAATTAATTTAATTCCTAGGCGATGGGCGACCTCTGTACCGATCGAGGTTTTCCCTGTACTGGAAACCCCCATCAAAATAAAACTTTTACCTTGAGACATATAGAACTCCTACCCTCATATCTATTATTAAATAATAGCATACATTCAAATAGTTACCGATAACAATATTTTTTTATTTAATACTATTATTTTTTAACATTATTTATAAATAATTATCATTTATTTGAAGTTGATCACAATTTAAATAGAGTTTTGTTTACGATTTTGCCAAATTAAGATATGTTACCGATAACAATTCAATGTACAAAAAAGGAAAATCTTATGGAAATTAAAACACATTCCTGTGTAGTTAAAGGCCCTAAAGATGTTGATATTATTGAACAAACGGTAAATTATGATGAATCAGATCAAACGCATACCTTGGTGAAAATGATACGGGGAGGAATCTGTGGTTCAGACTTACATTATTATCAACATGGTAAAGTAGGTAATTTTGAAGTTAAGCATCCAATGGTATTAGGCCATGAAATGATTGCCGAAGTGGTTAAAACTAATGATCCGAAATTATATGTCGGTCAGAAAGTAGCAATTAATCCAAGTAAACCTTGTGGCCACTGTAAATACTGTTTATCTAATGAATCTAATCAATGCGAAACGATGCGTTTCTTTGGTAGTGCAATGTATAACCCACATATAGATGGAGGTTACACGCAATTTAAAGTTGTTGATAATGCACAATGTATTGCCTATTCACAAGAAGCAGCTGACGATGTGATGACATTTGCAGAACCTTTAGCGGTCTCAATTCATGCTGCAAAACAACCTGGCGATTTAATCAATAAACGAGTTTTTATTTCAGGTGTAGGGCCAATCGGTTGCTTAACTGTCGCCGCGGCAAAAGCATTGGGTGCCAAAGAAATTGTGGTTGCAGACTTAAGTCAACGCTGTTTAGATATTGCTCTGCAAATGGGAGCCACCAAAGCCTTAAATGCAGCAACCGATGACTTCTCTGAATATAGTGCACACAAAGGTGCATTCGATGTATCCTTTGAAGCTTCAGGGCACCCTTCTTCTCTTGAACGTTGCTTAACTGTAACTCGTGCAAGAGGTCATATCGTACAAATCGGCATGGGAGGTAATGTTCCAGACTTTCCTATCATGACATTAATTGCTAAGGAAATTAATTTAGTCGGCTCATTCCGTTTCACTGAAGAATTTAATACCTCAGTTGAATGGTTGAGTTCAGGTAAAATCAATCCGTTACCACTCTTATCCGCAGTTGTTCCATACCATAATCTAGAACAAGCATTAATTAAAGCGGGTGATAAAACCCATGTTTCCAAGGTTCAGCTTTCATTTGCATAAGGAGAATAAAATGAGTGAGTTATTTTCTTTAAAAAACAAGCGTATTTTAATCACAGGTTCTACTCGAGGCATTGGTAATTTATTAGCTACAGGTTTAGCTGAACATGGAGCAGAAGTAATTATTCATGGTACAAAACTTGAAAATGCGCAAAAAGTCGCCGCTGAATTTGCAACAAAAGGATTCAAAGCTCATGCAGTAGCATTTGATGTGACTAATTCAAAAGCTGCGCAAGAAACTATCGACTATATCGAAAAAGAAATTGGTCCTATTGATGTGCTTGTTAACAATGCTGGTATTCAGCGCCGCCACCCTTTCTGTGAATTTCCAGAAAAAGATTACGACGATGTAATCAATGTCAATCAAAAATCAGTATTTATTATTTCTCAAGCAGTGGCTCGTTATATGGTGAAACGCAAGAGCGGTAAAATCATTAATATTGGTTCAATGCAGAGTGAATTAGGTCGTGACACTATCACACCTTATGCAGCATCTAAAGGTGCTGTGAAAATGTTAACTCGAGGAATGTGTGTTGAGTTAGCTCGTTACAATATCCAAGTCAATGGCATTGCGCCTGGTTATTTTGCAACAGAATTAACTAAGCCATTAGTTGAAAATCAAGAATTTAGTTCTTGGTTATGTAAACGTACACCTGCTGGTCGTTGGGGTGATCCTCGAGAATTAATTGGTGCAGCTGTGTTTTTATCATCATCTGCCTCAAATTTTGTTAATGGTCATTTATTATTTGTTGACGGTGGTATGTTAGCCGCAGTTTAAAATAGAACTATTTTATAAGGAATATTATGTTAATTTTTATTATGTTAGCCTCTATTGCATTACTTCTCATATTAATTATGAAGTTTAAAGTTCATGCATTCGTTGCTTTAATTATTGTCAGCCTATTAACTGCATTTGCTACAGGCATGCCGATTGAAAAAATTTTACCAACCCTACTTAATGGTTTTGGTGGTACATTAGCGAGTGTTGCATTACTGGTTGGTTTAGGTGCCATGATTGGTCGGTTACTTGAAATAACAGGTGGTGCAAAAGTCCTTGCTGATACATTGATTAATAAATTTGGAGAACAAAAAGCGCCTTTTGCTTTAGGTATAGCATCATTAATGTTTGGGTTTCCAATCTTCTTTGATGCCGGTTTAGTTGTGATGCTACCAATCATATTTAGTGTAGCAAAACAATTTGGTGGTTCAGTGATTCGTTATGCCTTCCCAGCCGCCGGTGCCTTTGCAGTTATGCATGCATTCTCAGTTCCCCATCCTGGCCCTGTTGCAGCAGGCGATCTTCTCGGAGCCAACATAGGTTTATTAACCATCGTCGGCTTATGTTGTGCAATTCCAACTTGGTATTTTGCTACCTATTTATTTGGTTTACGTTTAAGTAAAAAATATCATTTAGATTTACCTAAAGCTTTCTTAAATGCAATGCCAATAAACGATACAGCGGTATTAAATCCACCTAGCTTCAAGAAAGTCATCACTATTCTATTATTGCCATTACTACTTATTATGTTAGATACCGTGTTGAATACACTTGCTATCTCAAAAGTTATTGATGGTTCACAAATGTGGGTTGAATCACTACGTTTACTCGGTAAAACGCCTATTGCATTATTGATTACACTAATCGTTGCTATACTCTTATTAAAAGATCAACGAAGCTATGAACAAATTGAAAAAATTTGTGACAGCTCATTAGGTCCTATTTGTGCAATTGTTTTAGTTACTGGTGCGGGTGGTATGTTCGGGGGTGTATTGCGAGCAAGTGGTATCGGTGATGTATTAGCATCAATGCTTTCAGACACGGGAATGCCTGTTATCGTTGCAGCGTTCATTATCTCAACGGCATTACGTATCGCCCAAGGTTCTGCAACTGTAGCATTAACAACAACGGCAGCGTTGATTTCACCATTGGTATCTGCAGATCCTACATTAACTCAATTTGACTTATGTTTTATCGTGATTGCAATTGCTGCAGGTTCAACTGCATTCTCTCACGTAAACGACTCAGGATTCTGGTTGGTCAGCCGTTTCTTAGAAATGGATACTAAAACCACCTTAAAAACTTGGACAGTTCAAGAAACACTTATTGGTATTATTGGTTTCATCATTGCCTTTATCGGTAGCCTAATTCTTTAATTCCGAATCATCTACATAAAAAGTGCGGTAAATTTACCGCACTTTTTTATAACTCGAAAACGCTTAGTTATATTTCACAATAATATTATTTTTTCAAACTCGGATTTTTTAAAAGAAAGGAGAAAACTAAAGCACAAACACTCAGTATGCAAAGTGTTTGTAATGCCATTTGAATCCCATAATGATCTGCTAACCAGCCCACAATTGGTGAAAATATCCCGCCCATAGTAATGCCTAAACCAAGAGTAACTCCAGCCGCGAAACCAACACTTCTAGCTAAATAGCTTTGTCCCAATACGACAATTGGACTATATTGGCTAAAAACACCAAAACCTAGAGGAATTAATAATATAAAAGAAAGCCATAAATTCTCACTACGTGTAAATATCAATAAGCTAGGAACAAGACATAAATAAGCATAACGAATTACTTTAATATAACCCCAACGATCGGCTAATAATCCTCCGATAAAGGTAATCATCACACCAATTGATGAAAATAATGTCAACGCAAAGTTAGCATCAGTCTCTTTCTGAGCCAAAATAGCAATCCAATAGATTGGAATAAAGGCATTTAATACGGTGAAATTAGTCGCTCTAACAAAGATAATCACCGATAGCTTAGCAAAACTCTTCCAATCATTTTGTTGTTGAGAAAGATCGAATTGTTTTTTAGCAACAATCGTTTGTTTGCCTGATATTTTCGGTAATTGAAGATAAATAATCAGTGCAATAATACCATTAATAAAGGCAAATATAGTTAAAGCTTCTGCTCCCCAAATATAGGCAGTGCCAGCAAGTATTGGGCCTATAGCCAAACCACCATTTCCGCCAACGGCAAAAATACCCATCGCTTTGCCTTTTTTATCACCTGACATGCGGTTAATCAAACGAGCACCTTCAGGGTGAAATAAAGCAGAACCTATACCCGCAATCATGGCTAATCCAAATAGACTCCAGTAAGAATGTACAAATCCCATGCCCGCAATACAAAGACCAGAAAGTAACATTCCTGATGGAATTAACCAAGGCATTGAGCGTTTATCAGCCAAATAACCGAAGAAAGGCTGAGCAAGAGACGCTAATGCTGTATTAGCAAAAATAAGCCCTCCCGCCTCTTGATAAGTTAGACCATAAGTTTTAATGAACAGAGGAAGCAACGCTGGCAAAGCACCTTGTGCCATATCCGTGACTAAATGCCCTATGGCAGCTAAATAAATAGCAAATTTATTCTGCATGTTTCCTCCTTCTAATGAAGCATAATGGTCCTATTAAAGTGCGGGTTAAATTAAAAAAATTTATTCAAGGCATCAAATAATATTTAATTTAGATACTATATCCCCATATTGAACAAACATAAATAAGTTTTCATTTATATAAAACATTGTCTAAAAAATATTTTATTCTAATGAATATTTTCCATAGACGAATCTTCTTTTATTCTCTCATTTCTATGTTACAATCAAGCCATTGTTTTCAAATAAAACGAGAGAATATATGGCAGAATTAAAAAAATATCTCATTGATATTACTGAACAAAATCTCACTGAAACCTTGCAACTTTCTCAAGAACATCCTTTAGTACTGGCATTCTACGCCCCTAGTCATCAACCATCTGTTGAATTCACTACATTATTAGAGCGTTATGCAGAGCAATATCAAGGTCAATTTACCCTAGCAAAAGTCAATTGTGAAACTCAACAAGCTATTGTGATGCAATTCCAAATTCGCAATCTTCCAACTGTCTATTTATTTAAAGAAGCACAAGCAATTGATGCATTTCAGAATGTCATTTCAGAAGAAGAGCTTAAACAACGTTTATCAGTGATCTTACCAAAAGAAGAGGAAATTAAATTCAATCAAGCTTTAGATTTCTTGCAAATGGAAGATTATGAGCATGCATTACCTTTATTGAAAGATGCTTGGGAACTCTCAGATCATAAAAATAGTGACATTGCGCTACTCTATGCAGAAACCTATATTGCCATGAAAAAAACTGAACCCGCCACAGAGATCTTAAATAAAATTCCATTACAAGATCGTGATAGCCGTTGGCAAGGTTTACAAGCTCAAATTGAGTTACTTATTAAAGCCTCTGACACACCAGAAATTCAACAATTACAAGCTGACTTCGCTAAAAATCCAAATGCTGAAATTGCTTTAAAATTAGCAATACAATTGCATCAAGCCAATCGTAATGAAGAGGCACTAGGCTTATTATTTGATATTCTCAAACAAGATCTAAATGCTGAAAATGGTGAAGTAAAACAACAATTCTTATCCATTTTATCGGCTATTGGTAATAATGATCCTATTACTAATAAGTATCGCCGATTACTCTATTCGCTATTGTACTAATAGATCTTAGCGCAATAAGCCTCTATAATGCATGAACTTGTCGATAATAATAGTCATCAGGAAAAGAAATTTATGTCAGAGATTAAACATAGCAAATTACTTATTTTAGGCTCAGGCCCAGCGGGATATACTGCCGCGATTTATGCTGCACGTGCTAATTTAAAACCAGTGTTAGTCACAGGTTTAGAACAAGGTGGCCAATTAACTACAACGACTGAAATTGAAAACTGGCCTGGAGACTTTGGTGATACTACAGGCCCGCAGCTGATGCAACGAATGTTACAACACGCAGAAAAATTTGATACCGAAATTGTTTTTGATCATATTAATCGTGTAGATTTCTCTACTCGACCATTCAAATTATATGGAGATGTAAATACTTTCAGTTGTGATGCTTTAATTATTGCAACTGGGGCTTCAGCCCGTTATCTTGGTTTGGAATCAGAAACTGCATATAAAGGTCGTGGTGTTTCTGCTTGTGCAACCTGTGATGGTTTCTTTTATCGTAACAAACCTGTGGCTGTTGTCGGCGGTGGCAATACTGCGGTTGAAGAAGCTCTCTATCTAGCTAATATCGCAAGTGAAGTCCATTTAATTCATCGTAGAGATAGTTTTCGAGCTGAAAAAATCTTAGTAGATCGTTTAAATAAAAAAGTTGAAGAAGGAAAAATTATACTTCACACTCACCGCACTTTAGAAGAAGTTTTAGGTGATAACATGGGCGTAACTGGTGTTCGTTTAAAAGATGTGCAAACGGGTAATACTGAAGACTTTTATTTAGAAGGTGTCTTTATTGCCATTGGTCATGCACCAAATACCGAAATCTTTCAAAATCAACTAGCACTAAATAATGGTTATATAGTTGTAAAATCTGGTCTAGATGGTAACGCTACGGCAACCTCTATTGAAGGTATATTTGCCGCAGGTGATGTCATGGATCACAACTATCGTCAGGCGATTACCTCTGCTGGTACAGGATGCATGGCAGCCCTAGATGCAGAACGCTATTTAGATGCATTGGAATCTTAATTAATTTAATCTTTCTTAAAAACAAAAAAGTGCGGTAAAATTTACCGTACTTTTACTATTTACTTATATACTCAAAAACTTATGGAAAAGTCGCGTCAACGCTATCTTTTTAAATGGCTAGGTGCCCAGCAAAAACCTGTAAAAAAATTACTTAGCCTAAATATTCTCTTAGCTAGCATATCTTCGGTTATTTTAGTCGGACAAACTTGGCTATTAGCTACACTATTAGATCATTTAATTATGCTAAATAGCTCACCTAGAGAATTAATGCCTCTCTTTATCAATTTAATTATTGGTTTTGTTTTACGTGCATTAATTTTATGGATTCGTGAACGCATTGGCTTTAAGTGCGGTCAACAATTGCGAAATATTATCCGTCAGAAAATTCTGAATAAAATTCACCAAGTAGGGCCTGCAACGATCAATAATAAACCTGCTGGTGCTTGGGCTAGCATTATGTTAGAACAAGTAGAAAATTTACATAACTTCTACGCCCGTTATTTTCCTCAACAAATGTTATCAGTCATTGCTCCGATGATCATTTTGATTGCTGTATTCCCCATTAACTGGGCTGCTGGGATAATCTTAATGGCAACTGCCCCATTAGTCCCTGTATTTATGATTATTGTGGGAATCGCAGCCGCTGATAGTAGTCAAAAGAACATGTCTACACTCGCTCGCTTAAGTGCACAATTTTTGGATCGCCTGCGTGGTTTAGAAACTTTACGTTTATTTGATCGTGCAGATGAGCAAACAAACCATATTGAAATTGCCACTGAATCTTATCGAAAAACGACAATGGATGTACTTAAACTTGCCTTTTTATCTTCTGCAGTTCTAGAATTTTTCACATCTATTTCTATTGCGATTATGGCAGTATATTTTGGTTTTAGCTATTTAGGTCAAATTAATTTTGGTTCTTATGGTACAGGTTTAACATTATTTGCAGGATTTTTTTGCTTAATTCTTGCACCAGAATTTTATCAACCATTGCGTGACCTCGGTACATATTATCATGATCGTGCTGCTGCAATAGGTGCTGCTGATGCTATTGTTGAATTTTTAGAACAAGATAATTTAAATACTCAGTCTACACAAACTCGAACATTGCCTATGCAAACGGCAGTAGAAATTGAAGCTGAAAATTTAGTAGTACTTTCTCCGCAAAAACAAGCCTTAACAAAACCATTAAATTTCCGTTTAACACCATTAAGTCATACCGCATTAGTGGGACAAAGCGGTGCGGGGAAAACCTCATTAATGAATGCGCTCTTAGGTTTTCTACCTTATCAAGGCAGTTTAAAAATTAATGGTATAGAATTAAATGAACTCAGCCTAAATGAGTGGAGGCAGCATATTGCCTGGGTAGGGCAAAACCCATTACTACTACAAGGAAGTATTCGTGAAAATTTATTACTCGGCAATATTCAAGCAAATGAGCAAGAAATAAAGCAAGCCTTATCACAAGCAAAAGCGAAAGAATTTACCTATAAATTAGGTTTAGCCAGTGAAATTAAAGACGGTGGCTTTGGGATTTCTGTAGGTCAAGCACAACGTTTAGCTATTGCTCGAGCTTTATTACGCAAAGGATCATTATTGTTATTAGACGAGCCTACTGCAAGCTTAGATGCTCAATCTGAAAATCAGGTATTACAAGCACTTAATCAAATTAGCCAAGGTCAAACTACATTAATGATCACGCACCGTATTGAAGATTTAAAACAATGTGATCAAATTTTAGTTATGCAAAAAGGTGAAATTGTTCAACAAGGGCAGTTTGAACAATTGGAACAACAAGGCTATTTTGCTGAACTATTAGCTCAACGAAATCAAGATATTTCATAGAACAGTTTTAACTCTAGCATTTATAAAAGTGCGGTCAAATTTTAGAAAATTTTAAAGGATAAAAATGCGTTCACTGCTTCCCTTTTTAGGTTTATTTAAACATGCTAAATTCTCATTAATCTTAGGTGTAATCCTAATGATTGTGGGCCTTGCAGCTAGTCTTGGATTACTTACTTTATCTGGCTGGTTTCTTGCTGCTACGGCTATTGCTGGTGCAGGCACATTATTTAACTTTTTCTACCCGTCTTCCAGCGTTCGTGGATTAGCCATTGGACGGACAGTCGCACGTTATTTCGAAAAAGTCGTAACCCATGATGCTACCTTTAGAATCTTATCTAAATTGCGCGTACAAGTGTTTAGTAAAATTATTCCCTTAAGCCCAGCGGTATTAAATCGCTACCGTAATTCTGATTTATTGAATCGCCTAGTGGCGGATGTTGATACCTTAGATAACCTTTATCTTCGCCTTATTGCTCCATTTATTAGTGCAATTATTGTCATCGCTGGTATGACAATTGGCTTAAGTTTTATTAATCTACCCATCGCTTTATTTATCGGGATTAGCTTATTTATTTTGCTATTGATCATTCCCACAGTCTTTTATAAATTAGGAACAAAATTTGGTCAGCAACTTACCCGTTCTCGTGCAACCTATCGTTCTCAATTTGTAGAATTTATTCAAGCACAAGCAGAATTATTGTTATTCAATGCTGAAGATAAAGTAAAACAAGGTTTAAGCAAAACTGAAGCTGAATGGCAATCTTACCAACAGCAAGAAGCTAATCTTTCCGGATTATCCAGTGCTATTCTGCTATTTGCCAATGGTTTAATTTTATCCTTCACACTATATTTTGCCGCTTATGCAGATTTAGGTACAGGAATATATAAAGCCGCGCTGTTAGCTTTACTTGCTTTTGCTGCTCTAGCATCCTTTGAAATTCTAATGCCATTAGGTGCAGCTTTCTTGCATATTGGCCAAGTTATTGCCTCTGCGGAGCGTGTTACTGAAATTATTGAACAACCTGCATTAGTAAAATTTTCTGGAAATCAAACCGCACTTTTCCCCACAGAACACTTAATTGAAATAACAGATCTCTCTTTCACTTATCCTGAACGTGAAACTATTGCACTCAAGGAGATCAATTTGACTATTTCAAAAGGTAAAAAAGTCGCAATTCTTGGCAAAACTGGTAGTGGTAAATCTACCTTATTACAACTTTTAGTAAGAAACTATAACCCAACTCAAGGCGAAATTTTATTAGCTGGACAACAGCTTTCCGTTTATACAGAAAGTTGTCTACGTGAGCAAATTTGTTTCTTAACACAACGAGTTCATACCTTTAGTGATACCTTACGTAATAATTTACAAATTGCCAATAAAACCCAAATAACTGATGAAAAAATGCGTGAAGTATTATGTCAAGTAGGCTTGGATAAATTATTAGAACAAGATTTAAATTTATGGCTTGGTGATGGTGGACGCCCATTATCTGGTGGTGAACAACGCCGTTTAGGTTTAGCCCGAGTGCTCTTAAATGATGCGCCTATTTTATTATTAGATGAACCAACTGAAGGCTTAGATCGAAAAACTGAGCGTAAAATTTTAGCAATGATTCTAAAACACTGTGAAAATAAAACCTTAGTGATGGTCACCCACCGTTTAACGGCTCTCGAACAATTTGATCAAATTTGTGTGATCGATGATAGTAATTTGGTAGAACAAGGTTCATATCAAGATTTAATCAATAAACAACAAGGTTTCTTTAAAGGATTAGTAGAGAGAATTTAATAAGAAAAGAGAAAGTTGGGTGGAAACCCTCCCAGCTTGATCTCGGCACACGAAAATTCTGACCTTGGCTGCTTTCTTCCGAACCTGACCGGGTAAACCAGACATCATTGCGAGGAACCGAAAGGGTCTCCATTGAGCTAACCAACAGGTTAGTGGTGCTCATTATGCTATAACTCCCCTAGGATTGCAAATCTTTCTCTAAGGTTTATACTTGTCAGGCGAAAAATTATGCACATCATAAATTACCAAGGGAAAATTATGTCAGAAGTCTTAAATAACCTAATTGAATTACTAAAATTAGAACAAATTGATGATGCTCTCTTCAGAGGTCATAGCCAAGATTTAGGTTTCCGCCAAGTATTTGGTGGACAAGTGGTGGCTCAAGCGCTCTCGGCGGCAATGCAAGTTGCACCACAAGATCGCTTACTTCATTCTTGCCATGCATATTTCCTTGCACCTGGAGATAGCCAACACCTAATTATTTATGACGTAGAAACCTTACGTGAAGGCCGTAACTTTACTGCATTACGAGTAAAAGCAATTCAGCATGGTCGCCCTATTTGCCATGTAACCGCCTCATTCCAAATAGAAGAACAAGGTTTCGAGCATCAAACAAAAATGCCAAATATTGGTGCACCTGAAGACTTTATTTCTGAATCAGAGGCTTTACAAGCTGCTGCAAAATATATCCCTGAGGCGGTGCGTGATAAATTTACCACTGAACGTCCTTTTGATATTCGAGCAAAATATATTAATAACCCTTTTAATGGAAAGGAATTACCCCCAGAACAATATGCATGGGTGAAAGCAAATGGAAAAGTAGCACACAATCAAAATATTCAAAAATGTTTGTTAGCCTACTTCTCTGATTTTCATTGTATTTTGACCGCACTCCACCCTCATGCGAAAGGTTTTTTACAACAAGGTATGAAAGTTGCCACTATTGACCACAGTATTTGGTTCCATCGCTCATTTGATTTAAATGATTGGTTGCTTTACGCCATTGAAAGCAATAATGCTTATGCAGCTCGTGGTTTAGCCCGAGGTCAAATTTTTGATAAATCCGGTCGCCTTATTGCAACCACTCAACAAGAAGGATTAATTCGTTACTCCGAATAAAAGTGCGGTCAATAAATAAAAATTTTTCATAATTTAACCGCACTTTTTAAATTAGAACGCCATCTTATGATGGCGCTCTATTTATGCTTTTCTGACGGAAATATGAACTGTAATTTCTTCACGATCATGATAAAGATGTTTAGCTTGAATTTTATATTTGAGCTCTGCGTTATCTAGCGCATCTGTAATTACTTGCAAACAGTTTTGTACTTCTAAATAACGTTTTTTCATCGGTAATTTAAGATTAAAAATAGTTTCACGACACCATTCATTGACTAACCATTTAGCAATCAACGCAGCAACTCGAATAGGTTGTTCTACCATATCGCAAACCAACCAATCAATTTTACTACGTTTCGGTGGCTGAAATTTAAATCCATCTTCAGGACAGTGATCGATTCGCCCTGTATCATGTAAACTTGCTGCCATTTTTCCATGATCAACCGCATAGACAAATAAACCTCGTTTTACTAACTGATAAGTCCAACCTCCTGGGCAAGCACCTAAATCTACGCCATACATATTCTCATTCATTCTAGCTTGTTCTTCTTCTCTAGATAAAAAAGTGAGAATCGCTTCATGTAATTTTAAGGTTGAACGACTTGGTGCTTGAGATGGGAATTTTAAGCGTAAAATTCCCATAAAATTTGGAGAATGATTGTTATTGTATGAATAACCTACATAACAACAATTAGGCTCAATAAAGAAAACATGAAAAGTTAACCCACTTTTTTTAACTTCTTTAAAACCTAACCAACCTTTTTTACGTAAAGCTTGTCGTAATGGCACGGTAAATTTACGACAAAATGTAGAAAGCTCTTTTGCTTCATTAGTATCTGCCGTTTCAACAAAAAGTTCTGTTGTCTGACGAAAATTTACTTGTTCTGCGACTTTCTCATATTCTTTTATAATTGGAGTAATACGATCTGCTGGATCTAAATTTCTCAATAAATCCGAGATAACTATCATTTGACGTGCAAAAATTAATTGATTAAATGGTATCTCTCGAGCTAGCTGATCGGCTTCTCCGTCTTGATAACATTCGAAAATAACATAACCACTGTTATCAATAACTCGTGCAAAACCAAAAATCCCCTTATCTGCAGCTTTGTCTGTAATTTCAGCTGCGACTTCTTTTTCAAAGCCAATACGGCAATATAATACTAATTTATTCAAGTGTTTCTCTTTTGTTAATTTTTGCTAATTTGCATTTCTTGCATAATCCATTCACGGAAAGCAATGATATTCGGATCTTTAATACGATTTGCATCACTGACCACATAAAAAGACTTAGGATCATGTAATTCCATTGGTAACACTACTTGCAAATTACCTTTATCCATCTCTTGTTGAGCCAAAATACTATTAGCTAATACGATACCTTGTCCATGCACGGCGGCTTGTAACGCCATAAAAGTATGGCTAAATAATGGACCATGCTGAATATTTAAATTATCTACGCCTAAAGCTATCGCCATCATTTGCCAGTTATCTCGAGTATATACATGAATCAAGGTGTGATTTAATAAATCCTCTTTTTTATTTACTGGCTTATCCGCTAGTAATCGAGGCGAAGCTAAAATCAGCAAATTATCCGTAGAAAGACGTTCTGCTTGTAAATTATCCCAATTCCCATGTCCATAATAAATAGCAACATCAGTATCATTGGTCAATAAACCTTCATCTTGTTCAGTACTTTTAATTCTAACTTCTAAACCAGGATAGCGTTGATTAAAATCAGATAACCGAGGAACAAGCCAATGAATACCAAAACTTTGCGGTACACTAATTGTTAAATGCTGATTTTCCTCAGTCATAAGTTTTCCTGTTACATCTGCTAATTTTTGCAAAATGGGAGAAATATCTAAAAAGTAATTTTTTCCTTGTTCAGTTAATTCTAATGCTCTATTTTTTCGAATAAATAACTTAATGCCTAAAAAATCTTCTAATAATTTAATCTGGTGGCTTACTGCTGCTTGAGTCACGAAAAGTTCATCTGCTGCTTTTGTAAAACTTAAAAATCTAGCTGCACTCTCGAATGCCTTTAGTGAATTCAAGGGGGGCAATCGTTTAAACATTTTATCTTTCCAATTAATCATTTTTGGTTTATACTAAATTAAAACTGTTCGGATTAGTTTTTTTAATGTTTCAAATAAAAAAAAGTCGTTTGTTCATCTCATCAGACCTCCCTATAATGCGCCCGTACTTAATGATTAGGAATTCCTTTTTGTAAGAATTTATTCTTATTAAGTATTATGTTGTGTTTGCATATTGTTCGGGAAACCGAACTCAAGTAACTTAATTTTAGTTACTTATTTTAACTTCCTGTATATTTTAAACCTAAATTTGGGTTCGTAATGCACCGCTCTTTGAGCGGTGTTTTTTTCTTTCATCCCTCTCTAAGACACAATCTTTAGTTTTATGTTCCAGAATAAAAATGATATGGATATATTACCATAACTCCTTTAGTAACCACAGATAATTTATAATATTTCCTAAATAATTGTTTTATTTCAAACTATAATGGTGTACATTCGATACAATATGTAATACACAAAATAAGGATAAAAAATGAAAGATCTTGATTGGAAAAACTTAGGTTTTGGATATATAAAAACAGACTATCGCTATATTGCTCATTGGAAAAATGGTGAGTGGCAGAAAGGTGAACTAACAAAAGATAATGTTCTGCACATTAGTGAAGGGTCGCCAGCTTTACACTATGGTCAACAGTGTTTTGAAGGTTTAAAAGCCTATCGTACCAAAGATGGTTCTATTCAATTATTCCGTCCTGATCAAAACGCACTTCGTATGCAACAAAGTTGCGATCGCTTATTAATGCCTCGGGTTCCAGTAGAAATGTTTATTGATGCCTGTAAACAAGTAGTCAAAGCTAATGAAGAATGGGTAGGTCCTTATGGCTCTGGTGCAACTTTATATTTACGTCCATTCTTAATTGGTGTAGGTGATAATATTGGTGTACACCCTGCTACTGAATATATTTTCTCTATTTTTGTTTGCCCTGTTGGTGCTTATTTCAAAGGCGGACTTGCACCAAGTAAGTTTTTAATTTCAACTCACTTTGATCGAGCGGCTCCGCATGGTACTGGTGCAGCTAAAGTAGGTGGAAACTATGCAGCAAGTTTATATCCTGGTAAATATGCTAAGGAAAATGGGTTTGCTGACTGTATCTATTTAGATCCAGCTACTCATACCAAAATTGAAGAAGTTGGTTCAGCTAACTTCTTTGGTATTACTAAAGATAATAAATTTATTACACCTATTTCTCCATCAATCTTACCAAGTATTACTAAATACTCTCTTCTTTATCTAGCAAAAGAGCGTTTAAATATGGAAGTGGAAGAAGGCGATGTTTATGTGGCTGAATTAGATAAATTTGCTGAAGCTGGTGCTTGTGGTACAGCCGCGATCATTACCCCTATTAGTGGTGTACAATTGAACGATCACTTCCATATATTTTATTCAGAAACAGAAATTGGCCCTGTAACCAAACGTCTATATGATGAACTAGTAGGTATTCAATTTGGTGATATAGAAGCACCTGAGGGATGGATTGTTAAAGTAAAATAATCCTCTCAATCTTACTGAAAAAATGCCGAGTAAAATAACTCGGCATTTTAATTAGCAATTATGATAAGTCAGCTGTCTTTGAATGACTGTACGAGGTTGATTTAACTTTTTAATTCGCATTTTATGTAATGCAATACCTAATAAAGACTCAACTATTTTAGTATGATCTTGAATACTACAAATAACTTTATTTTCAAGTAACTCAAGCATTTCATGAGTACCGAAAGTCGCAATCACAAGTTCTTTTGGGACCCCTTTAAATTCTTTTATAAAGGAAATTAATAACCCCCGTAACAAAGTTAAAGAAGTTGAAAAAATAGCATCAGGAACACCATTTTTTTTAATCCATTCTGTCACTAACTGTTCAGCATTTTCTTTTCTAAATTTATTGGCATAGAGATAATTTACATTAATATTTTTCCCTGATAAGGCTTTTTTAAAGCCCTCTTCTCTTGCTTTACTCATAGCGAGTTCGGGTAATGCACCTAGAAAAAGGATAGAATTATAATTTTGCTGATTCACTAATTGAGTCGCCAGTTCATAAGCATCATAAATATCATCAGTAAGAACATTTTCAATACCATCTGAGCTAATATGACGATCAAAACCAATAATAGGTAAATTGTGTTGCTGATAATAATGATTATCTGCTGGCAATACTGTGGAAACAAACAACGCATCAACTTGACGTTGAAATAGATGCTTAGCACATTCTAACTCATTATTTACACTGTCATTAGAACAAGTAATTAAAAGTTGATATCCATTTTCACGACATAGCTGTTCAAGTTGATTAGCTATTTTTGCATAGCTGGAGTTTTCAAAATCAGGAATAATTAAACCGATGGTATTGCTCTTCCCTGCCCGTAACCCTGCCGCCATAGCATTTGGTTTAAAATCATATTCTTTTATTAAGGCTTGAACTTTTTCAATCGTTTTATCGCTTACGCGATATTGTTTAGCTTTGCCATTAACAACATAGCTGGCGGTTGTTCGAGATACACCAGCAAGTTTGGCTAATTCATCTAATTTCATATTTTATCCTTAAAATGTGGAATAGCTGAAACGATTATAGCCTTAGTAAAAAAATTTTTTTAGCCTAACTTTCTAAATATATGATCTACCTCTCAAAATAGTGATATTAATTTGTAATATTTAACTAGTTTGCTGAAATTATAGCTAATTTAACAGCAAACTATAAAAAAAATCTATAAACAGTTTTTCTCACCTCGAGATAAGCTGATTAAACCAGAGCGAACTATTTCAATTATGGACGTTTCCTCTTTAATTGCACTGATAAATGCATTTAATTTTTCTTTTGTCCCGGTTAATTGAATACTATAAGATTTTGTCGTCACATCTAATATTTGTCCTCGAAATATATCTGTTAATCGCTTAATTTCATCTCTTGATGCACCTGTAGCACGTACTTTCAATAACATCACTTCTCGTTCTACATGTTCACAATCACTTAAACTTACGACTTTAAAAACATCGACCAATTTATGCAATTGTTTCTCTATTTGTTCTAGTACTTGAGCCTCTCCAAAAGCTTCAATAGTCATTCGAGACAAGGTTGGATCATCTGTTGGTGCAACTGTTAAACTCTCAATATTAAATGCACGTTGTGAAAATAACGCAACCACACGAGATAACGCACCTGATTCATTTTCTAACAAAACCGATAAAATTCTACGCATATTATTTCTCCACTGGTTTACCTAAGAGCATTTCATCCATTGCACCACCGCTGATTTGCATCGGGTATACATTTTCTGTGGCATCCACAAGTACATCGACAAAGACTAATTTATCCTTTATAGCAAAGGCTTGAGTTAATTTTTCTTCTAATTCATCCACCGCATTAATTTGAATACCTACATGACCATAAGCCTCTGCAAGTTTTGCAAAATCTGGTAATGAGTTCATATAAACTTGAGAATGTCGACCTGAATAAATTAAATCTTGCCATTGTTTAACCATACCTAAGAAACGGTTATTTAAACTCACGATGACAATTGGTGTTGTATATTGTTTAGCCGTTGATAATTCTTGAATATTCATTTGAATACTACCATCACCAGTCACACAAACCACTGTACTTTCTGGGTGCGCAAATTTAGTACCAATTGCGGCAGGCAAACCAAATCCCATAGTTCCTGCTCCTCCAGAATTAATCCAATGTCGAGGTTTATCAAATGGGTGATGCAATGCAACAAACATTTGGTGCTGACCAACATCTGATGCAATATAAGCTTCACCTTTAGTTAACCGATAGATCATTTCAATAACTGCTTGTGGTTTAATATGTTGAGAAGTGCGGTCAAATTCCAAACAATTTTTTGCTTTCCATGCATCAATTTCCTTCCACCAATCACTTAAATCTGATTGTGATTTAAGTAAATCGGTATCTTGTAATAAGGATAAAAATTCAGTTAATACATTATCCACACTGCCAACGATAGGAATATCTGCGGTAATATTTTTAGAAATTGATGCTGGATCAATATCAATATGAATTATTTTTGCTGTTGGGCAATATTTTTCTACATTATTGGTTGTTCGATCATCAAAACGAACCCCAATACCTAAAATAAGATCTGCATGATGCATTGCACAATTTGCCTGATAAGTACCGTGCATACCTAACATGCCAAGAAACTGTCTATCCGTCCCCGGAAAACCACCTAATCCCATTAATGATGAAGTAACAGGTAAATTTAATTGTTTAGCAAATTGTGTTAATTTTTCACTACTGTTACCAATAATAACACCACCGCCAATAAATAATATTGGTTTCTTAGCAACCAACAAGGCCTTTAATGCTCTATTAATTTGACCTTTATGACCTTGAATATTAGGGTTATAAGAACGCAAGCTAACTTCTTTTGGATATTCATATAGATATTTATTCATAGGATTCATAATATCTTTTGGTATATCCACTACAACAGGACCTGGACGTCCTGTTGAGGCAATATAAAATGCTTTTTTAATAATTGTGGGAATGTCTTCCGTATGTTTCACCATAAAGCTATGTTTAACTACAGGTCGCGTTAAACCAATTGTATCGCATTCTTGAAATGCATCTGTTCCAATAAGATTACTACGTACTTGTCCTGTAATAATTACTAAAGGGACTGAATCGGTATAAGCCGTTAAAATTCCAGTGACTGCATTCGTCGCACCTGGACCTGAGGTTACTAACACACAACCAACTTCTCCTGTAGAGCGAGCATAACCATCAGCCATATGCACAGCTGCTTGCTCATGGCGAACTAACACATGTTCAATACCACCTAAGGTATGAATTGCATCATAAATATCCAAAACAGAGCCACCTGGATAACCAAATACATACTTCACGCCTTGATCCCTCAAGGATTGTACAACCATTTCTGCACCAGATAATTTTTTCATTGCCACCTCCCAACATTCAGAAAATCATTGTTATTGTTATCAAAAAATACTATCTAATGACTACAGTTTTACTCATAGCGATGAAGTTGTCTATTCTTTTTCTTCGCAGAAAACATTTTTTGACAGGATAAAAAACTAAAAAATCTAAATTATCAGGATAAAATAAAATACATATAATAAAAAAGTGCAACATAATGTTGCACTTTATAAAATAGCTAAAATAAAAATTTTATTTTTAATAACCAGTTTTAACGTTTTTTTACGATAAAAATTAAAGCAAATAATACAGCCGCCGTAGTAATAAACCCTAATAATGGAGATTCTGTAAAGCCTATAATTAAATAACCGCAAATCGTTGCCGAAGCTAAAATTATTGCATACGGTAACTGCGTTGTTACATGATCCATATGGTTACATTGAGCGCCTGTAGAAGATAATATTGTAGTATCCGACACGGGTGAGCAATGATCACCACATACAGCGCCAGCCATTACAGCTGATAGACAAGGCAATAAGAGTTCTGGTGCGGCATTAACAGCAATAGCTGCTGCAATTGGTAACATAATTCCAAAGGTTCCCCAACTTGTCCCTGTGGAAAAAGCCATAACTGTAGCAAGTATAAATAATAAAGTAGGTAATAAAGCTGGAGATAAATTACCTGAAATTAGCCCAGATAAATAGGTTCCTGTTTGCATATCGCCAACAACTTTATTAATTGTCCAAGCGAAAAATAAAATCAGGATAGCGCCTAACATTGATTTCATACCAACCATCCACGCTTTGATATAATCTGAAAAATTTAGTTTACCAGCCAATAAAATTAAAATTGTTGAAATTAATACCGCACTTATTCCACCTGTAACGAGCGAAATACCTACAGTAGTATTTTCAAATGCGCCTAACACCGAAAATGGCTTTCCGTCTGCTGATAAGACCTGATTTCCTGTATACATCATCATACCAATTGTCGCAATGATTAATACGACTATAGGTAAAATCAAATTACGTACCTGACCTTTCACCACATTTTGCTCAACTTCATTTAAATCATGCTGTTCTAATGCTAATTTTTCATGACGAGCCATTGGTCCAATATCAAAAGAAAAATATGCCACAATAAAAACAAAAATAATGGAGAAAATAGCATAAAAATTCATCGCGCTCATGGACATAAATGCACCAATAGGCGTATAACCACTAATTGAATGTTCAGCTAATACTCCAGCAACTAGGGTAATAATATATGCACCCCAACTAGAAACAGGCATCAATACACACATTGGTGCAGCGGTGGAGTCTAGGATATAGGCTAGTTTTGGACGAGACACTTTAAATCTGTCAGTGACTGGACGAGCAATGGCGCCTACCGCCAAACTATGAAAATAATCATCAATAAACGTTACAAAGACTAAACATGCAGCCATAATTTTAGCACCACGTCTGCCTTTTATATGCTTTTGAGCCCATTCAGCGAATGCCTGATTGCTGCCAGATACGCTAAGAAGTGAAGTTAATATTCCTAACAATAAGAGGAAAATAATAATATTCACATTATTATCATTTAATACAAATTGATCATTTTCATTAAAACTAAACATTAATGAGGAAACACGATCAAATAAATAATTGAGTCCTTCAAAAATATTACCCGAAGATAGCATTAATGCACCGACAATAATCCCGACACTTAATGAAAGTAAAACTTTACGAGTAATAATTGCTAAGCCAAGTGCCAGAAGAGGAGGCAATATAGACCAAATAGAAGTCGAAAAATCTGCAAGTTGCATTGGTTTACCTAAATATAAAAATTAGGAACAGCTACTGAGATTAAGTAATCGAGAGATTAATAAGGCAGGAAAAAACCAAAGAAACGATCCTCTCACTAAACTAGTAGCGCTCCATAGTTAATCAAAAATACTATGGCAGTAACGTTCCTTTCGGAAACGCTCCCAACCAGTTAAGATGACGCCTAACTGATTTCGGCAAATATTCCTTTCATTTTCCTTCAACGTTATCCACTCAGGAAAAATACTAATAATATCCGCACCTCTACCCGTATAGGGAGATTAAAGAGTACAATAAATTTAATAAATTGCCAAGTAAAATATACTTGAGTAAATAGAATAAATGATGACAAAAAATAAGGGGAACAATATAAAAGCTTTCAAAAACGCTAAAAACAAATAAATTCTCATTTTATATCGGTCTTCTCTACGCCTAATGCACTAGAAAAACTACGTAACCCCTGAATACTTCCTAATTTCATCATGGTTTGCATCGCTTGTGTAGGCGAGTGAATTAATTTATTCATTAATTTATAACTTAACTCTTGCAATACTTTTTCAGGATCTTCATGTTGTTGAAGCGCTTGTATTGCTTTCTCTAATAGCTCTTGTCTTGTTTGTTCGGCAGTTTCACGATAAGTGCGGATTAAATTAGAAAATTGATGAACTTTCATCCATTCAAAAAAATCATTAGCTTCCTGATCAATAATATTTTCTGCTTCTTTAGAAGCTTTTTCACGCTCAGACATATTTTGCTGAATAATATTATGTAAATCATCTACTGTATAATGATAAACACTATCTAATTCATTCACGCTCTCTGCAACATCTCTAGGAACGGCAATATCGACAATAAGCATTGGCTTATCACAACGAGCTTTTTGTGCCAGTTTTACCATTTCCTGAGTAATTAACACAGTAGGACTTCCTGTTGAGCTAATGACAATATCTGCTTGATTTAAACCTTCTTGCAATTGTTCTAAAGATAATACTTGAATTGGATTACTTGATTCTAATTTTTCAATTAATAACTCTGCACGAACTAAAGTGCGGTTCGAAATAATTAATTTTTTTACACCATGACGTAATAAATGGCGTGCGACGAGTTCTATAGTTTCTCCCGCTCCCACGAGCAAAATATTTAGATCTCTCAATCCTTCAAAGATCTGCCGAGCTAAGCTACAAGCTGCATAAGCTACTGATACCGCACTATTGCCAATATTGGTTTCTGTTCGAACACGTTTTGCAACAGAAAAGTTTTTTTGAAATAAACGAGATAATTCACTTGAGACGGGCAAATGTTGTTGTTGAAAATATTCTTCTGTATATTGATAAGCTTGTTTTACTTGACCTAGAATTTGAGGTTCGCCAAGAATTAATGAGTCTAAACCAGAAGATACTCGCATTAGATGATTTACAGCAGCTTGGTTTTGCTTGATATATAAACTATCTTTAATATCATTCTTATCAAGCTGATGAATCCCTGCAAACCAATCGACACATTGTTCAAGCCATTTTTTATTTTCTAAATCAGCTTCAGGAGAAATATTTTTATTATGCAAATAAATTTCTGTTCTATTACAGGTAGATAAAATCACTTCACTTTGGGCTAACTCAGATTGCTGAATTTGTTGCAAAGCTAATACTCGCTTTTCAGGAGAAAAAGCGACTTTTTCACGCAATGCAACGCTCGCTGTTTTATGGTTAATACCAAGAACTAAAATTGTCATTTGAAAATCACTTCAACATTTACTGGTGCAAAATAAAATCACCCCAATCAATGCCCACATAAAAAAATTATAAAACTCTGTTATTTTAATCAATTACCTACAAAGGGGCAAATGTAACTGGTCTTTTTTATATCGAATACACCTATTTAGTTATCTATTAAATGAAAAACTTTTCTATAAGCGATCACACCTAATATAGAAAAAAATACTAAAATAAATGAAGTTGAATAAAATAAATTTCCTAATCCAACTAAGGGTGAAACAATACCACCTAAAAAGAATGGACAAAATCCTAGTATTGCGGATGCACTGCCTGCATATTGTCGTTCAGTATCCATAGCCAGCGAAGAAGAACCAGGTACAACTAGACCAAAACATAACATCATAATAAAAAAGCCAATTTCTAATAATAGAACATTCTCTTTACTTATTAAAATACAAGAAATAAAAACAGTTGCTGCTAAAAATCCCCAAATACCAATACTTAATGCTTTACGAGTAGCCATTTTAGCTGCAATATTCACACCAATGACAATTGCAATACCATTTAATGCAAAAATTAAGCTATAGTTCAGTGCTGTTATCTTATAAAAATCTTGGAAAATAAAGGCTGAAGAGGCTAAATAGCCGAAGAAAGAGGCAACTAAAAATGATTGCATTCCAACAAAAGTCATAAAAACTTTATTTTTGATAATATGAATAAATGGTCTAAAGCTAGTTAAAATTGAACCCTGCAAGCGATTATCCGTGCAAAGACTCTCTTTTAAACCTAAGCAGACCATCAATAATAGAATACCAATTAAGGCTAATACGATAAAAATACCTCGCCAATCCGTGATCTCTAATAATAAACTACCAATCACAGGAGAAACCACTGGTGCTATACCATTTACAGCCATCAGCAAACCAAAAAAACGAGTCATTTCTCGACCACGATATAAATCTGTCGCAATAGCTCGAGAAATCACGACACTACCTGATGATGCCAAACCTTGAATAGCTCGTAAAAAAATTAACTGATTGATATCTTTTGCAAAAATAATCGTTATTGTGCTTATGATATATAGTACTAATGAAATAATTAATGGTAACTTACGACCAAATTTATCACTAATTGGTCCAATAAATAATTGTCCGACAGATAGCCCTACTACACTAGTAGTCAAACTCAGCTGAGTCATGGAAGCTGTTGTATTAAAAAATGTGCCCATTTGAGGCAATGCAGGCAAATAAAGATCGGTAATAAATGGACCAAATGCAGACAATGTTCCTAATAATAACACTAAAAAAATTTTAGAATTTGTTTTCTTACTCATAAAAAAATCCGAAAATAATACCTCTATTTAAAACTCTTACGAGAAAGATCTTTTGAATAAATAACTTCACTCACATTATTTATATCATATCCTTGTAAAGAAGGAGTTAAGTATACTGGAAGCATATATTGAAAAATAGGTAAAAAAACTTTCTCTTGTTGGGCAATAGATAAAATTTGTTGATAAAGGTTATTTCTGTCAGTTTCTGACATATTATGTTGATTCAATCTTTCAAGTAAATTATCTACATTTTGATTATTAAATCCTGTTTTATTATCAGGATTTTTTGATTGTAATAAATTTAAAAAGGCAGAAGGATCATTATAGTCAGCACACCAGCCTGAACGAATAAGTTGGAAATCCCCTTTGGCTCGCTTATTTTGTAATTCTTGCCAACTGACAGGTTCAGTCTGGACAGAAATCAAATCTGATTGTGACCATGCTCTAATCATGCGTGTAGCAATATTGCTATGAACCCCATCTTGCTCATAGGTGATTCTTAAATGCAATGGATTACTTTCTGAAAACTGAGCTTGTTGTAAAATTTGTTCAACGACAGTTGGATTCCATCCACTATCTTGTTCAAAGTCCATACCTTCTGGCACAAAATGACTAATATTCTTTACATTTAAATTTTCATTTTGAACTATTGTATGCGATGAAACCATTGAACTTAAAGCATCCCTAATTGCCTTATTTTTTAATACAGGATCTTTCAAATTGAACTCATAAAAATACGTGCAAAGTTTAGGAAAATATTTAACATGAATATCATTTAATTTGCTATCAACGATTAAATCAATTCCCTTTAGATCCGATTGAGCTGTTATCTTCTTATAATTAACTGACTCAAATTTAACTGTTGAAGCATTCCAATATTTATCATTTTTTATCAAACTAATTATATCATTTTCTTGCTTGGCAAATTGATATGCACCATTACTGAAAAAATGATGGACATTATCTTGAGCTTTTGAATATATAGGTAATAATGAAATATGTGCTAGCATTTTAGGAAAATAAGGAAGGCTTTTATCCAAAGTTATTTGTAGATGTTTATCATCTAGTGCTTTTATTCCTAATTGTTCAACCGCTATTTTTCCTTCAAAAAAAGCTTGTGCATTTTTAATATGCATAAATGCTAAATACTGTTTAAGTGGATTTTTTGATAATGCTAATTGCTGCCAAGAAGCAACAAAATCTTGAGCTGTTACATCTTCACCATTTGACCATTTAGCCTCTTTACGTAAAGTGAATGTCCAAATCTTGCTATCTTTAGTCGTCCAACTTTGTGCCACCGCAGGTTGAATGTTACCCACTGCATCAAAAATTACTAATCCTTCTAAAATATCACGAAGAAAATCAGCTTGATCAGCAGAATGAATATCTGTCACTTTAGAAACAAGATCAGAATATACACCACGAACTAATAAAACGTTTTCTTGTTCAATCTGGGCTCGGATCTGTTTTGACAAATTTACCGCCGTATTACTAATACTCGGCGAACTTGGTGATAACTCAATAGCCGTTTTACTCCAAAATGATTTCACTTGATCACAAGCTGTTATGCTTAGAAAACAAGAAAAAATTACCGCACTTTTAATGGGAAAAGTTACATAGGATGAAAATACTGAAAATGCCATATTATTACTTATGCTAATGAAAATAATAAAGGCTTTTGATCTAATACCAAAAGCCTTAAAAATACTCAAGTCAACAATTAGATTGCAGAAACATTAAGTGTAGAACCACCAACGATACGAACTCGAGCACCTGGCTTTAATGATGCATGGGCTTTTTGAACAACGACAATTTCTTTGCCATCATCTTTCTTAATTACAAGTTCCAAAGCATCCACTTGGCTTGCTTTTTCTTCCACTTTACTACCAACAACCGCACCAGCCACAGCACCTACTACAGTTGCTATTGCTTGTCCACGACCACCACCAATTGCTGAACCAGCGATGCCACCTAATGCACCACCACCAACGGTACCAATGACACCTTGGTTATCAGCTTGGATTCGTACTGGTCGAGCAGAGACAATTGTTCCATAGCTAATTGAACGAGCTTCTTTGGATTGAGCACCAGTGTAAACATCACCACTATAAACATCTGTGTTGGCACAGCCTGTTAACCCTAAACTTAGTGCTAACGCTAATACTAATGTAATTTTTTTCATTATTAGTAATCCTTAAAAATATTAATGTATCGCTGTTCTTGATAACCAAGATCTCGATGGAGATCTTGAAATATTATCAACAACAGTATTACCATTTTCATCTTTAGATACTTTGACACAGGCTCCAACAGGTAGATCTGAGTCATAAGCTTGGGAAACAACAATATTCTCAGCGGAACCTTCTTGTTGTTGTTTGCAATTATTATTACGAACAGTTAATTTTAGGTTTTGCCCTTCAAATTGGCTAAAAACGATTTCACCATTATAAGAAGAATTATCTGTCTGCTGATTCGTCGAACAAGCTGTCAAACTTAAACTTAACAGACCACTTAATACTAAAGTAACTTTTTTCATATTCACTAAACCTTAATAATATCTCTAATATGAAATGGATGAACTTTAATACAAGTGTGGTTTTGCAAGTTATTAGCAAAACTCACTGCAATTGATGGATTAGGTAACTGTTCACCATCAACTTTAGGTTCATCCACTTTGACGGATAATTTATTTGATTGGTTCCATAAAAATTGGTTTTGGATTCGTTCTACCCATTCAACTGTTGATTCTTTAAACAAAAAAGGCATTACGATTTCAATATGTTCCCAAGATTCGATTGGATAACATTTATTTTTAGGGAATGGCAATTCAACAACATCAATAAATTGCCCCATAAATAGTATTGGATTATCTAATTGAATTAAATAGATAACTCGACCATTTACAGTATTATCGCTCAAAATTTTACCGCACTTTAATAAACTTGTCAGCCAACTTTTTGCCATATCATCAGTATTTACTCTAATTGACATATGGTCTATTTGAAAATCAGCTAAATTAATTTTCATAGTTTGAGCTAATTGACTAATTTTTTCTTCAAACGCCAGAAAATCATGATAAATAGCTGGCGGAGCTTTAAATAATTCATGTTGTTGACTCAAATTTTGCATTTTTTCTCGCTTTATCTTTAATAACTGCCCAAAGCAAGGTATCATAACGAATTATTTTTTGAAATCAATAAGATGATAATATAGGTATATCTCACAGTGAATATTCAATCAATTTTATCGGATAAAATTAAACAAGCTATGATTTCAGCTGGTGCTGAACAAAATGTCGAGCCCTTAGTACGCCAGTCAAGCAAACCCCAATTTGGTGATTATCAAGCTAATGGCATTATGGGAGCAGCTAAAAAGCTAGGTCAAAACCCTCGTGAATTTGCTCAAAAAGTATTAAATAACGTTGATTTGAGTGAAATAGCGGAAAAAACTGAAATTGCTGGACCTGGTTTCATTAATATATTTTTAAATAAAGATTGGGTGGCTAAAAATGTAGATATTGCTCTAGCTGTACCAAACTTTGGTATCAAAGTTGCTCATCCTCAAACTGTCGTAATTGACTATTCTTCTCCCAATGTAGCAAAAGAAATGCATGTAGGTCACTTACGTTCAACAATCATTGGTGACGCAGTTGCTCGTGCATTAGAATTCATGGGAAATAAAGTTATTCGTGCTAACCATGTAGGAGATTGGGGAACTCAATTTGGAATGCTTATTGCCTATTTAGAAAAAATGGAAAATGAGCATGCAGATGCCATGGAATTGAGCGATTTAGAAGCATTCTATCGTGCAGCTAAAGAGCATTATGATTCAGATGAGGCATTTGCCGTTAAAGCTCGTAGTTATGTGGTAAAACTACAAAGTGGTGATACATATTGTCGCACGATGTGGAAAAAATTAGTTGATATGACGATGCAACAAAATCAGCGTAACTATGATCGTCTCAATGTCACTTTAACTGAAAAAGACGTTATGGGTGAAAGCTTATATAACCCAATGTTGCCAGGTATTGTTGAAGACCTAAAAAAACAAGGCTTAGCGGTTGAAGATGACGGAGCTCTCGTTGTTTATTTAGATGAATTCAAAAATAAAGACGGGGATCCAATGGGCGTCATCGTGCAGAAAAAAGATGGTGGTTTTCTTTATACTACAACTGATATTGCTGCTGCGAAATATCGCTACCATACATTACACGCAGATCGTGCATTAGTATTTTCAGATACTCGTCAAAGTCAACATATGCAACAAGCTTGGTTGATTACTCGTAAAGCAGGTTATGTACCAGACTCATTCAGTCTTGAACATCAAAACTTCGGTATGATGCTAGGTAAAGATGGTAAGCCATTTAAAACTCGTTCAGGTGGTACAGTTAAATTAGCAGATTTATTAGATGAAGCTGTAGAACGTGCTACCCTATTAATTAATGAAAAAAATACCGCACTTTCTGAACAAGAAAAGGCTGAAGTCATTGAAGCTGTAGCTATTGGTTCTGTAAAATATGCTGACCTTTCTAAAAACCGCACAACTGACTATGTTTTCGATTGGGATAACATGCTCAGTTTTGAAGGAAATACAGCACCATATATGCAATATGCCTACACCCGTATCCGCTCAATTTTTAGCAAAACTGATGTAGATGCAGTTGCACTTAGTAAAGCCAAAATTCAAATGACGGATGATAAAGAACGCGCCTTAGCTATCAAGTTATTACAATTTGAAGAAGCCGTACAAATTGTCGCTAAAGAAGGTACACCTCACGTATTATGTACTTACTTATATGAATTAGCTGGCACATTCTCCAGTTTTTATGAACATTGCCCAATTCTTAATGCAGAAGAGACTCTTAAATTAAGCCGATTGAAATTAGCTCAATTAACAGAGAAAACCTTAAAACAAGGCTTAGATTTATTAGGTATCAAAACAGTAGAAAAAATGTAACTTGATTAAGTTTATTCTAAATAAATAATAATTTGCACTTCAACTATTGGCATAATAACCACTAGCTAAAGTGCAAATTTTTTATATCTTAATAACCTTATGATAAAAATTTTATGAAAAAATACCGCACTTTCATTTAATTTGTGCAGTTTAACTTATCACTACAGCAATTTTAACAAAGCATCTCCAAATTTAGCACGCCAATTACGCATAAGATCAGGAAGATTATTAGGATCTTTATTTCTTAACCAAGCCCATTTCATCAGGCTTTCTAAATTTCGTTTACTTGCAATCAGTTCTGGAGTTATTCCCATAGGCGTAATTTCTTTTAGTTTTTTCTGTAAAGCCTTTAATGTTTGTTTATATCGAGGATCATCTGATAATTTAATAATTTCAGAAGGATATTCTGATTCATCAATCCGTTTCATTTGTTCAAGTATTTGTAACATTTTCTTGCCATGAATACGAACTTCATTAGGCGCCAAGCCTAAGTCTAATAATTCAGAAGTATGCTTTGGATTATATTTAGCGACAAGCCAAAAATGTTCACCTTTCACAACAAAATTCAAAGCTAAATCTCTTTTTATAGCTTCTTCTTGTCTCCATTTGGCAAGAAGTTTTAGACGCATTAACTCTGGTGGATTTAATTTCCATGCAGAAGGAATATTTAAATAAGCTTTCTCTGATGGCTTTGATTGGGTATGTTTTTCAATCAATAAATTGCAATCAAAATGAACCGCACTTTGCCATTCTGTGGACGCTAAAACCGATAACATTTTTTCATATAAGGGCAATAGATACCAAACATCTGCCGCTGCATAAGCTAATTGCTTATCAGTTAATGGACGAGCTAACCAATCCGTACGAGATGCACCTTTATCAATTTCTAAATCAAAATAATGTTTAATCAATGCTGCAAGCCCCATAGAATTTTGAAATCCTAAGAAATTAGCCATTATTTGAGTATCCATCATCGGCATAGGTAATTGTTGATAGTAATGCTGAAAGACTTCTAGATCTTCATAACATGCATGCAGCACTTTCAAGACATTTTGATTAGCTAATAAGGACTGAAAAGCTGTAAAATCTTGAATATTTGTTGGATCAATTAAACTTACCTGTTCACCATCATATAATTGAATTAGTCCTAATTTAGGATAATAGCTACGAACACGGACAAATTCAGTATCTAAAGCAATAACAGATCTTGATGCAGCTTTCATACAAACTTCAGCTAAAGCGTCATCAGTGGTTACTAAGGAAAACTGTGGTAGGCTTTTAATTTCTTTTATTATATCAGGCATTTTCTTCAATAGTTTGAAAATAAAGGCACGTTGTTCAGCGTGCCATTTATAAAATATGATAAGTTAGCTATTCTTGCGTTTAGCAAGCTCTTCATCCCGAAGTACACGACGAAGAATTTTTCCAACATTACTCTTAGGCAATTCTTCTCTAAATTCAACTTCTTTAGGGACTTTATAACCTGTTAAATACAGGCGACAATGGGTTCGCAACTCATCACGTGTTAAGCTTTCATCCTTTTTCACTACAAATACTTTTACCGTTTCACCTGAAACTTCATGAGGAACACCAATAGCCACCACTTCTAATACTTTAGGATTCAGCATGATCGCATCTTCAATTTCATTTGGATAAACATTAAACCCTGAAACCAAAATCATATCTTTTTTGCGATCTACAATACGCATAATATAATTATCATCCATTACGACAATGTCACCTGTTGCCATCCAACCATCTTTTAACACTTCACCTGTTGCTTCAAGACGTTGCCAGTAACCTTGCATCACTTGATCGCCTTTTACCCAAAGTTCACCAGGCTCACCTAAAGCACATTCTGAACCATCGTCTTTCATAATACGAATATCAGTATTTGGCACAGGTACACCAATAGAACCATCATGTTTATTGCTTAAAATTGTAGAGGCCGCAATTAAAGGCGAGCATTCAGTCATACCATAACCTTCAATCAAATTCACACCAGTTAAATCATGCCAACGTTGAGCAACAGATTGTTGAATAGCCATTCCACCACCTACTGCAAGCTTTAATTGTGAAAAATCTACTTCTTTAAAATTCTCATTATTCAATAAAGCATTAAATAAAGTATTTACACCTGTTATAGCTGCAACTGGATATTTCTTTAATTCTTTTACTAATCCGTCAATATCACGTGGATTAGTAATTAATAATCCAGTTATCCCTAATTCTATAAACAACAAACAGTTCATAGTAAGTGAGAAAACATGATAAAGCGGCAAAGGAATTAATCCATTACGCTGACGACTTGAATCTCCGACGAAAGGCTCTGCAATCCATTTAGCTTGGAAAATATTAGTTATAATATTGCCATGAGATAACATTGCACCTTTGGCAACGCCAGTAGTTCCGCCGGTATATTGCAAAAAGGCTAAATTATGACGACCTAAATCAGGACGAACAAACTGGCGTTGTTTGCCAATACTTAACACTTCACGAAAAGTAACGGCATGAGGTAGCTTATATTTAGGCACTAGTTTCTTAACATACTTCACGACAAAGTTCACTAAAGTACGTTTACCAAATGCAAGTTGATCTCCCATTCGAGTCAAAATAACATGTTTTACATCAGTATTAAACACCACTTTTTCAACCGTTGAAGCAAAATTAGACACTACAACAATCGCTTTTGCTCCACTATCTTGTAATTGATGTTCAAGCTCTCTAGGTGTATAAAGTGGATTGACATTAACCACAACCAATCCTGCTCTTAATACACCAAATAATGAAATAGGATATTGCAATAAATTTGGCATCATTAATGCAACACGATCACCCATTTTCAATTTCAATTCATTTTGCAAATAAGCTGCAAATGCTCTACTACGCTCTTCTAATTTACGGAAAGTGAGCACTTTCCCCATGTTAATATAAGCTGGACGATCAGGATGCTCACGTACTGCCTTATCAAACATATCCAAAATACTACGATACTCTGACGTATCAATTTCCTGTAAACTTCCTTCTGGATAGTTTTTAAACCAACCCTTTTCCATTCTATTCCCTTAATAATTTTGATAGGTTTTTAATACAAATTGTAACGAACTCTTAATTCTGGATAACGATGCTGCCAAAATGGTCCCCATCTCCAACGATGATCAAAATAATCATCCCAAGAGTCATCATAGTCATAATAATATTCTTCAGCTAAACGCCATTGTTTATATGCAGATACCTCTACAACAGGATAGTGATAATCAACTTCATCAATTTTACCAATATGTTTAGTATTAAGCACGCCTAATACGGTAATATATTGATCTTTTAATGCTTTAGGATCAATAAAACCATTTATATAGGCAATAAATCTTCCATCGGAAATGCTGTCAATTACGGGTTTTGCAGAATAAGTTGATACAGGAAGAGATAGCACTTCAACTTTTGTTTTACCTTTTAATGCCTCTGCATTAATAACTTGTCCAGCTAAGCGTACCTTCTTACATTTACAGGCATAATCATCTGCCTCAATTTTTTTAAGGCTTTGAATAGTAAATTCATCACGTTCCAGTCCTGGAGGGGCTGAAACACAAGCTGATAATAAAACAATCATTGGCAAAATGAGTAATTTCTTCATTTTATCCTCACTTATTCATATGTAAATGAACTATTAGTTAAAGATTATTCTCGACCTGGAAGTTTTTTCCATGTCACTTCATTGCGTAAATAGACAGGTTCAACCTCTACGGCATTCACATATTGCTTATTATACCAAGCAGGTAAAGCAAGTGATAACATATATAATGCTGAAGGCAATTGAATATCTGACATTTTTCCCAACTGCTTCTGAGCTAATACTTCATAAGCCGCCCAACCCGTTCCTACATTTAGCCATTCACCTAAATTTTGAACCTGAGATAATTGTTCCAACACTCGTTCAGGTGCACAAACTTGTTCAGAAATTAATTCTCGCCATTGCAAAAATTCTCCAAAATTTGACCGCACTTTTTCAGCTTTAAACTGTGCAAAATACACTTCATTCATACGAGCATCAATGGCAGCATTTACTTGTTCAATTTGATAAAGTTCATAAGCTGCTTGTGCCATTACCGCTAGATTAGAAACAGGAATGACTGGTAAATCTGCCCCTAAGGCTAAGCCTTGGGTAATGCCTGTACCTACACGTACTCCTGTAAAACTACCAGGTCCTCGCCCAAATACTAATGCATCCACTTGATGTAAACTCACGCCAGATTGACTTAAAATTTCATCAATCATAGGTAAAATACGTTTTGTATGCGAACGCTGTGCGACCTCATCTAGATGGGTCTTTTCCCCATTATATAATAACGCCACAGAACAAGCTTCAGTTGAAGTGTCTAAGGCTAATAATGTTAAACTCATTAAATTCTCTTTTCTTAATTGTTTTGAATTTGTTTTAGAAATTCTACCACTTTATTCAAATCTCTTGTACGTTTTGCATCAGGTAAACTCTTTAAAAAGGTTTCACCATAAGAACGAGTCACTAAACGACTGTCACAAATAATCACGACTCCACTATCTGTTACATCGCGAATCAGACGTCCAACCCCTTGTTTTAAAGCAATGACAGCCTCTGGAATTTGAATATCATTAAATGGGTTTCCACCCTGTAACTGACAATCTTCTACACGAGCCTTTAATAATGGTTCATCAGGAGAAGTAAAAGGCAACTTATCAATAATCACAAGGGATAAGGCATCGCCTCTCACATCAATGCCTTCCCAAAAACTCGAAGTAGCAACTAATACACTATGAGGTTCATGCACAAATTGTTCAAGTAGTTTAGACTTAGATGTTTCGCCTTGTAATAAAATAGATAATTCACTATGTTCACGGAAATATTCTGCGAATCCCCGCATCATAAAATTTGAGGTACAAAGCATAAAGCAACGACCTTTATTTGCCTCAATCACAGGCAACAACATCTCAGCCAGCTTATTCATTGTATGAGTCTGGTTGCTACTTGGTAAATAACGTGGTACACACAATAACGCCTGTTCTGAGTAATTAAATGGGCTTTGCAAAATCTTCTCATCGGCACTCTGAATACCTAAACGCTGACAAAAATGATCAAATGTACCACCAACTTCAAGCGTTGCGGAGGTAAAAATCCAAGCACTTCCGTGATTATTCATTTGTTCGCTAAATTTATCTGATACAGTTAATGGTGTGATGTGTAAACCAAACTGACGATTAAAAGTTTCAAACCAATAACAATATCCAGTAATTGAAGTATCCGCTAAACGCACTAATTGCTTTTTAATTGTTTCTATACGTTCAAAAATACTATCTAAAGTTTGTGAACGACCTAAAGCCAATTTTACCACTTCAGACATAAACTCAAGCTTTTCTTGTAATACTTTGAATCCTTTTTTTACATCTGCTCTAGCTAACCATTCACGCCAGTTACCTCGATTATTTCCTTCACCTAATAATAAACGAAAATCCTGTACCATTTTTAATAGATGATCTGATCCTGTACCTAATTGTTGCATATCTTTAACTTCAGTGCGATACACAATATTAATATCTTTACATAAGTCAAATAGTTGACGAGAAGTAATAGATTGTCCGAAATATTGACTCGCAATATCTGGTAACTGATGGGCTTCATCAAAAATAATAACTTCTGCATTTGGAATCAATTCACCAAAACCACTTTCTTTGACTGCCATATCCGCACAAAATAAATGATGATTTACTACGACTAAATCTGCCGCTAAGGCTCTTTTTCGTGCTGCAACCACATAACAATCGTTATAATTAGGACAATCTGATCCCAAACAACTTTCGGTAGTACTGGTTAACTGTGGCAAAATAGGACTATCTTCAGAAAGCTCAATACATTCTGAGAGATCACCTGTTTGAGTTGCATTATTCCACTTACGTACTTTTGATAAGTCTGCGAGCACTGATTTATCGCCAAGAACACCTTGTGCAATCACTTGATCTAAACGTTCTAAACAAAGATAATTTGCCCGCCCTTTTAATAAGGCGATCTTGCCTGAATAATTTAAGGCTTTTTTAATCGTAGGAAGATCTCGATTAAATAATTGATCTTGTAAATTTTTAGACCCTGTTGAAACTATAGTTTTCTTTTTAGCTAACAATGCAGGCGTCAAATAAGCAAAGGTTTTACCTGTTCCTGTGCCAGCTTCAACAACTAATGTAGTTTTATTTGTAATCGCTTTTTCTACCGCAATTGCCATTTCAAGTTGTTCAACTCGTGGACGAAAGCCCTTAATATTTTGACTTAACTGTCCATTTGTTGAGAAAACTTGTTCAATTTGATCTATATTAGTCATTCTAAAATTCAATTATTAATCCGAGTAAATTTTGCGATATATTGTATCAAACCCAATGAACAAAAAGGAAATTTTATGGAAACTAAATTCATCAAAAGAATCGCACCAGGCTTGAATTTATATCAATATAATGAAATTCCTGTGATTAAGTTAGAACATAAGGTGGGACAAGCTGAAATTGCTCTACAAGGTGCACATTTATTTTATTAGAAACCACAACATACGACAAAAAGTGTGTTACGGATAAGTAAAATTGAACCCTTTAAATTAGGTTTAGCAATTCGTGGTGGTATTCCACTTTGTTATTCTTGGTTTGGTAATGCTGATGGTCTGCCATCTCATAGTTATGCTAGGGTGAGTTTATGGCAACTTAGCGATTACCATATTTCAGAACAAAAAGTGCGGTTAGAATTTTCATTATTTTCTAAAGAAAATTTAATTATTGCAAAAAACTCAATGACATTTACAAATGAATGTGAAATTAAATTTACTAACTATGCTGAAGATAATGCTCAAATTGCCTTACATAGTTATTTTAATATCGCTAATATTGAACAAGTTGAACTCCATGGCTTACCGACCAACATTTTTAATTCCTTAAACAAACAACAAGAGACTGTTCCTTCTCCGAGAATAATTAATTAATCAATTAATTGATTGCATCTATTCAGCCCAATTTACTACTACGATAATACAAGATAAAGCCTTAAAACGCCAAATCAACGTTGAACATATAAATGCGAGTAATATCGTAGTATGGAACCCTTGGCATAAACCAACAAACGGAATGAACAAGGAAAGTTATAAAACTATGGTATGTGTAGAAACAGCAAGAATTGATAAACGTTTAGCCTTAGGAGAAGAAGTTTCGGTAAAAATTAGTGTTATTGATAAAGAAAATAACTAAAAGGTTTTTTCAAACAGAATTGTTATTTGCTTATCTTTATAAGAATATAAAATGTCTAAATTACTTTTCTGTTTCTTCCAAACCAAATTCAGTTTTGGGGTAACGCCCCAAAAATACCAATCTCTTTTCCAAATTTTAGTATTCAGAATATAAATAAAGTCTCGTCTAGTTTTATTAAGAGGTAAAATCCCCGCTAATATAGCTTCATCGTGAAATTTTCGATAAGTAAATGAAAAACTGAGCTGGCTAGAAATACCCCATTGATATTCTTGAAGCCATCCCAAACGAATATTTTTACTCGTTGAGCCATACTGTCTATCGTTTGTTTTTTCCTGTGAAATAGCACCACCTAAATAAAAAAGCTGTTGAGGATTGGTATACCAAATTATAGTATCAGACAATGTTTTAATATAACCTGATTGCAAATCTTCATTAAAAAACGATCGATTTTCGAAAGACATTATTGTCTGATTTTTCCATTGTTTAGAAAAATAAAAATCATAAGTGAATTGAATACCATTAGACCAATGAAAAGAATGATTTCCATACCAACGCTTATCATAAAAAGGCTGAATACGAAAAGTATTATCCATTTTTTTATACGCATAACCGAATAATATTCGAGTTGAAAGGTCATCAAAGTTGTGATTATCCCAGTAATTCTTACCATAAGTTTCGTTTTGAATACTAATATAATGGGAATTTATTAAATTAAAATCTTTTCCAAAATCTATACTATAAGCAAAACCATGAGCTTTTTGTGGCAACATTTTTTTACTTTTAATAAAACCTGTATTTTCAATGTTTAAATCGTTAGATACATTTTCTACATTGTCTGTTCTTAAATAAGATAACGTAAAGTTAGCTTGCCATTCATTACGCCGATTAATTGCTGCCAAGTAGCTTTCAACTTTCTGATAAGCACTATTAGGTAACTCTAGAGCTGATTTAACTCTCTCAAATTGAAGTTTAGCTGCATTATCTTGGTGATCTACAAATAAAGCAACGGCTAGTTCCATTCGCATTGAAATTAATTGAGGTTTTTGGCTAATTATTTGCCGATAAATAGAAATCGCTTTTGCATAATCTTGCAGAAGATAGGCTACTTTTGCTTGAGCATAAGCAATAAGAATCAAATCTGAGTCTACTTCCTGTTGATAGTTCTTGAGTAAAATCTGAATATTATCAAGTTGTTGATGATAAATAGCTTGTTTAAGTTGTTCTTCTAAAAAAGAATTGCTAGCAGAAGCAATCTGACTAATACAAAAAATAAGCCCTAAAAGAAAAAATCTCATAACCAATTTATAAAAATTATTATATCTATAAAAGAAAAGTTGGGTAGGACTACCCAACTTAAACAACAAAAATTAATATCTAACACCACCAAATGATGTGTTATAAGAACTATTGTTTGGGAAATTCACTATTCCAGCGGCTTCTTTAGCTCCATTACCAAATAATGCACCTTCATAACTACCACTTTCTAATAAGGTACTTGCATTACCATTAAATTTTGTACCATCCAATGCTGTAGAATGTAGCGTAATATCTTGAACTCTACCATCATTTAAAAGTGAATACGTGATTTTTCCATCTACTGCTTTTCGATCAAAATCAACATTTAAAGTGCTAACACCACCCTTTGATATCTCACCCGTTGTGCCACTAACCCAATATGATTCTCCTGTATAAGTTGCAGAACCAGAAGGTAAATTAGTTGCTGATGTACCTTGATAGCGTAATTCTTTTACTGTCTTAGCATCATCCATCCATACACCATAAAAAGAGTCATTTTGATTTTTTCCATATAAGGTTCCTGCCGCCGTATTAACTGCCACATCACCTTTTGGACTGTTAGTTAAATCTATTTTGCTAGCATCTGGAGTTTGTGCACTACCGCTACCGCCACCACCACTACAAGCAGTCAATAGGATGGATAAACTCACAATTGAGCAAAGAAATAGTTTTTTCATAGTTAATTCCCTAATTCAAATAAGTAATAAAACCAATAAATACTCAATTAATGAGTATTTAATATTGATATTACTTATTTATTACTCTTTTATCAAGTAAAAAAATAAACAAAATATCTATAAATAAGTAAAATAATGTAAAGGAATGAAATGGCACAATTACTAGCAGCTGAAGTAGATAAATTGATAGGGAAACGCATACAAGAAAAACGTAAAAAATTAGGATATTCAGCTGAAAAACTAGCAGAATACATTAACTTATCACAGCAACAACTATCAAGATATGAGCGAGGTGTAAGCAAAATTAATGTTGCTCATTTAGTTGATATTGCAATCTTCTTAAAAACACCGATTAGTTGGTTTTTCCAAGATTGTATGTCAAATGATATGATTTTAAGTGAAGTAAAAATAAGTGAATTAGATAAAAAATGGAACATGCTTCCACAACTACAAAAAGAAGCAATAATGAATTTATTAGAAACGCTCACAAATAACCAACACTATCAAGATTAAATTGAGTTTTTTAAAGTGATATACCCACCATCACTTTATACTATATTTGATTATTTGCTTTATGCTCAACTTGAATAAAATTACCAAAAAATGACCGCAGTTTTTAAATCCAACCAATTTGTGATAATACCAAAATAATTAATGATGTCGTTATCATAGAGCCAACAGTAGTAATACCAATAATATTCGCTGCAATAGTAGCATTACCTCCCATACCTCTCACCATAGCATACATTGCTGAAGCAACAGGTGTTGTATTCATTAATGCAACTACACCTAATAGCATGCCATCTAATCCAAAGCATTTTGCAACAATAACCATAAATATAGGTGTGATAAATAGACGACCGAGACTTCCTAATAATACAACTTGTGAGGTTTTATTTGAGAACACTGAAAAATTAATTGTTGCTCCTGCACAGATTAAAGCTAATGGTAAGGTAACATTAGCAAGATAGTGCCCTGTTGATAAGAATGGCTTAGGTAGCTCTAAAGACATACTATTAACAATAAGAGCTAGTACAATTCCAATAATCAGAGGATTCTTAATAATTCCTTTTAAAATTAAAGGAATACTTACTTTTCCTGTTGCAAGAGAACGAGTAAGCGTAATAACTGCTAAAATATTATACAAAAAGATAACCGCAGCAGAATAAATTGATGCTGGTGCAGTAGCACTTTCACCAAATGCCGCTATACAAAATGCTAAACCTAAAATCCCATTATTACCACGATAAATTGCTTGAACAAAAATGCCTCGTTCTCGTTTTTCTATAATAAATTTAGCCGCAAATATTTCAGCTAAAATAAAAAGTAATGTGGTGCCAATGATACCAACAGATAAGATTTTAAGTTGTGAATGATAATCTATGTTTTTTCCATAGACGCTAAAAAAAAGCAAAACTGGAAGAGTTACATTAAAAACAACTTTAGTTGCTTGCTCACAAAATTTATCATCAATCATTTTCTTATTACGTAAATACATGCCTAAAGCAAGCAATAATATTGTTGGCAAAGTAACACTAATAGAAAATAAAAGTGATGATAAAAAATCAGTTTTCATATTATTAACTAAATAAATATAGACTAATTTAATTATACTGCTTTAAATTTAAATAGCATAAAACTAAATCAATAAATTATAGAATTTATTCAGATAGATATCTTAGAACGATTATATAAGAATATAGAAAAAATTTTTAAA
>NZ_AJSX01000006.1 GCF_000262245.1 Pasteurella bettyae CCUG 2042 | reverse complement strand
ATTTTCAAAATTCTGACCGCACTTATTCATTTCAAGCATTATAGAAAAGTATTCACAATTTCTAAAAACTCGTTTTCAGTCATTACTTGTACACCAAACTCTTGAGCTTTAGCCAGTTTTGAACCAGCATTATCTCCCGCAATCACAAAATGTGTTTTGGCTGAAACACTGCCAGCTACTTTTGCACCAAGTTGTTGTAACAACTCTTTTGCCTCATTACGCCCCATTTGGGTTAACGTACCGGTTAAAACCACAGTTTTATCTTTAAATGGATTTTCACCGACCTCTTTGACTTCCACGGTTTCCCAATGTACACCTTGTTGAATTAAGTCATTTACCACATCAAGATTGTGTTGCTCACGCCAGAATACATAAATACGGTTTGCAACTACCTCACCTACATCAGGTACTTCTTGCAATTGTTCTAAACTTGCTACTTGTAAAGCCTCAAGAGTTTTAAAATAGTTTGCTAAACTACGAGCGGTTGCTTCGCCTACGTCACGAATACCTAAAGCAAATATAAAACGAGATAATGTCGTATTTTTTGCACGTTCTAAACTTGTTAAGGCATTATCAGCGGATTTAGCGCCCATTCGTTCCAAACGCATCAAGGTAAACAAATCAAGTTTAAATAAATCTGCGGGTGTATGAATCAATTCACGATCCACTAATTGCTCAATGAGTTTTGCACCAACACCATCAATATCCATGGCTCGACGAGAAACAAAATGTTTGAGTGCTTCTTTACGTTGTGCATCACAAAATAACCCACCTGTACAGCGAGCTACAGCTTCGCCTTCAATTCGGACAATTTGCGAACCACATACAGGGCATTCTGAAGGAAATATGATCGATTGTGCATCCATTGGACGTCGGTCATGCACCACGCCAATAATTTGTGGAATAACATCACCTGCACGACGAACAATTACCGTATCACCAATAGCAATATCTAAACGAGCAATTTCATCTCCGTTATGTAGTGTGGCATTACTGACCGTTACCCCAGCAACAAACACAGGTTCCAATTTTGCTACAGGGGTAATCGCACCAGTACGTCCCACTTGGAATTCTACATCCTTCAGTACAGTCATTTCTTCCTGTGCAGGGAATTTATAAGCGATTGCCCAACGTGGTGCTTTAGAAATAAAACCAAGTTGTTGTTGAAGCGCAATATCATTAATTTTTAATACGGTTCCATCAATATCATAACCAAGAGTTGGACGCACTTCTTGAATGTGACGATAAAAACCTAATACGTCATCCACACCATGACAAAGGCGAATTTCTGGATTCACTGGAATACCAATAGATTTTAACCATTGTAAGCGTTCATATTGGGTTGGTGGCAATTCCACTCCCTCAGCGATGCCAATACTATAGGCATTAAGGACTAATGGGCGTTGGCTAGTAATTTTCGGATCAAGTTGACGCAATGAGCCTGCGGCAGCATTACGAGGATTTGCAAAAGTTTTCTCACCATGTTCCAACGCTCGTTCATTCAAACGATTAAAACCATCTTGAGGCATAAATACTTCACCACGCACTTCTAAACGTGCTGGTGGATGATCAGTCAATAACTGCAATGGAATATTGCGAATCGTACGAATGTTTAAGGTAATATCTTCGCCAGTAGTACCATCACCTCTTGTCGCTGCTTGAGTAAGCACGCCATTCACATACAAAATACTTACGGCTAAACCATCTAACTTAGGCTCACAACAAAAGGTTAAAGGATCAGGTAAAACAACTAAACGATCCTGAATACGCTTCACAAAGGCATAAAATTCTTCATCAGAAAAAGCGTTATCCAAGGATAACATCGGCAGTTCATGAGTAATTTGAGCAAACCCTGAAAGTGGTTTGGCGCCTACACGTTGAGTTGGTGAATCAGCAGTAACTAATTCAGGATATTGCTGTTCTAGAGCTTTCAATTGATGAAATAAACGGTCATATTCCGAATCTGGAATCTGCGAATTATCCAATACGTGATATTGATATTCGTGATAACGAAGTTGTTCTCTTAATTGTTTAATTTGTTGATTAATATCTGTCATGGGATTTTCCAACAAAACAAACCGCACTTTCAAGTGCTCAAAAGTGCGGTCGATTTTTCAAAAAATTTAAGTTTATTTTACTCGGTCAAAATATTCTTGTTCCGATGCCTCAGTTAATAATTCTTGTTGTTCCGTTAACACAAAACCACCAAGCTGTTCTGCTAAAGTTTTAGCGGCTCGCATCATAATTTTTAAATTAGTAAGATTATTACCAGGCGAAGGTAAACGCATAAAGATTGCCACACCGACAGTGTATAACTCTTGCAATGCATAAGGATTGAATGTACCTGGTTGAGTAATATTGGCAGCACTAAATAACACTGGACTTGCTACGGTTAAATCCAAATGGCGGTGATAAATGCTACCTTCTCCATAAATAAAGCCGAGGTCTTCTAACACTTGAACTAAAGTCACACCGTGGAATTCACGATTTTCTGGAGCGACCACATATAACATCACAAATTCACTGTCTTCATCTGAAGCTAGTGTAGCTTGTTCCTGAACAGTAACAACAGGTTCTTCTTGGACTTCAATCGGTTGTTGTAATGGTGCTTTTGAAATCGGTGACTGTGCAAAGACTTGATTGCCTGCTTGTGAAGCTTCTTGTAATTGTACACGTAATAACTCTGATGAAGAATTAATACCTTCATCTAAATCCATATTAGCTTCAATATCGGCAATACTTTGCTGTGCTAAATTTTGTACAGGTTGAGGTTGAACAGAAGCATTTTGTGCATAATATTGCGGATGAGATGTTGCTTGAACTCTTGCTGTAGAAGGTCTCATTTCATATACAGGAGCCGTTTCTATAGGGGCAATATCAACATTAGGCAAAGTAATTTTAATTTGATCGACAGATTGAGGATCGGGTCTCATATCTTGAGCCGCTTGCAAATGATCATCATGATAATTTTCAAAATTCAAGGTTTGCTGTGTTGATGCAATAGAAGGTTCTGCTGGCACGGGCGGTTCTTGATGAATAACCGCCTGTTTAGGCTGCGTAAATGTCGGTGCAACACTGGTTGCTTTATTATAAGGTCCATTATGTGGAGTTGAATTAAGGGCTTGTCCAGAATGGCTGAAGGCATTAGCATTCTGAAAATATTGAGACTTTTCACGACGATTTGACCATAATCCGTGAGCAACTAAAGCAATTAGCGCTAGAATGCCTAAAATAATTAAAATTGTATTTAAATCCATTGCTAAGCGATTCCTTTTCCTGTTTTTACAACCTCATCACATAATCAATGTGACCTATAAAATGGTATTAGCTTATCATATTTTATTAATTTAGTGATATGTTTATCTTGATAAATTGCAAGACACTTCACATTTAATTCAAGTGTTGTTCTCACACTTAGTCCACACTGACTAAGCAATGTTCAAAAAATATTGTATTTTCCTACCGCACTTTGTATGCTAACTGTGATTTAACATGATTTGGAAAGTAAAATTTAGGATTTGCTATGATTGAAGAAAAACAAATAAAATCAGGATTTCATTACTTTGTAATGGGTTGGCATTTAATTACACAACAAGGCTTACGCCGTTTCGTGATTATGCCTATTTTGCTGAATATTGTACTTTTAAGTGGCTTATTCTGGCTTTTCGTGAGTAAAATTTCAAGTATGATTGAAAGTATTATGAGTTTTATTCCTGACTGGCTAAGCTGGTTAAGCGGTATTCTCTTAGCCTTATCCATTCTGATGATTCTGTTAGTCTTCTACTTTATTTTTAATGCGTTATCAGGCTTTATTGCTGCACCATTTAATGGCCTATTAGCGGAAAAAGTTGAAGTCATGTTAACAGGCGAAGGCCCTGAAAATATGACTACAGCAGAATTTATTAAAGATACTCCCCGTATGCTTGCTCGAGAATGGCAAAAATTAATCTATAGCTTACCTAAATATATTGGTTTATTTTTATTAAATTTTGTTCCTGTGGTGGGACAAAGTATTATTCCAGTGCTTACCTTTTTATTTACCGCATGGATGATGGCGATCCAATATTGCGACTATGCCTTTGATAACCATAAAATTTCATTTGGCACCATGCGTTTTAAATTAGCTGAAAATCGCACACAAAGTTTAGTGTTTGGCTCATTTGTTACCCTTTGTACGTTTATTCCATTACTTAACTTTGTAATTATTCCCGTCGCCGTCTGTGGCTCAACAGCTATGTGGGTAGATACTTATCGTAAACAATTATACCTCAATAAAAATTCAGAAAAATCTACCGCAGTTTCAACACAAGAAAATAATAGCAAGGCAGCTGATGTAGTGGTTCGAGCTAATAGGGATATCCAATCTAAATAATTATTTCTTCATGTTATTAGGCAGATAGGTTATCTGCTTTTTTTGTATCTATTTAAAAAATAAGACAATTTTTCTTAAATAGAATTTAGTTATAAAATAGATCTAATAACTATTTTTTTATATAAGTTGCAGTGATATAACTATTGCTACTAAATTGATAGTTTTTAAGGAGAATATAACTATGACAATTTTTGCAGATAATTCATATTCTATCGGTAATACTCCATTAGTTCGTTTAAAACACTTTGGCAACAACGGTAACATCGTTGCTAAAATTGAAAGTCGGAACCCGAGTTTTAGTGTGAAATGTCGCATTGGTGCAAATATGGTATGGCAAGCTGAAAAAGATGGTGTGTTAACCAAAGGCAAAGAAATTGTCGATGCAACTAGTGGTAATACAGGTATTGCCCTTGCTTATGTAGCGGCTGCACGTGGTTATAAAATCACCTTAACCATGCCTGAAACTATGAGCTTAGAACGTAAACGTTTATTGCGTGGTTTAGGTGTGAACCTAGTATTAACAGAAGGTGCCAAAGGCATGAAAGGTGCAATCGCCAAAGCAGAAGAAATTGCAGCATCAGATCCTAATCGTTATGTGACCTTAAAACAATTTGAAAACCCTGCTAATCCAGCAATTCACCAACAAACGACAGGCCCTGAAATTTGGGAAGCTACCGAAGGTAAAGTAGATGTTATTGTGGCAGGTGTTGGTACTGGCGGTACGATCACAGGTATTTCACGTGCTATCAAATTAGACAAAGGCAAAGCAATCACTTCTGTTGCCGTAGAACCGGCAGAAAGCCCAGTTATTACACAAACCCTTGCAGGTGAAGAAGCGAAACCCGGTCCACACAAAATCCAAGGTATCGGTGCAGGCTTTATTCCCAAAAACTTAGATTTAAGCCTAATCGACCGTGTTGAAACCATAGATAGTGACACCGCTATCAGCACCGCCCGTCGATTAATGGCTGAAGAAGGCATTCTTGCTGGAATCTCATCAGGTGCCGCCGTTGCTGTAGCAGATCGCATCGCGAAATTACCAGAATTCCAAGATAAACTTATTGTGGTAATTCTTCCTTCTGCTTCAGAACGTTATTTAAGTACTGCACTGTTTGAAGATATCGAGGGTTGATCAATTTCTAATAACTATAAATTTCTTTCCTATAATCCCTTTACAGTCAATTTTGCGAATTGACCGCTTGTTGTTTTAAATTTTCTAAAAACTCCCAAAAAAATACCGCACTTTGAGTCTTCCCAAAGTGCGGTATAAATTGACAAAATTTTATGCTTTATTGCTTAGCAATAACCTTTCCATCTACATAATCCACGGTAACTGGACTTGCTGGCAATAATTTACCAGACAAAATTTGTTGTGCCAATGGATTTTCGATTTCTTGTTGAATTGCACGTTTCAACGGTCTTGCACCATAAATAGGGTCATAACCTACTTCACTGATAAAATCTAAAGTAGCATCACTAAAGTGAATGTCATATCCATGTTCAGCCATTCGTTTAATCAAACGAGCTAATTGAATTTGTGCAATAGATTTGATGTTTTCTTTAGCCAATGGGTGGAATACCACAGTCTCATCAATACGATTGATAAATTCAGGGCGGAAATGTTGTCCGACTACCGACATAACAAGTTCCTTCATGCCATCATAACCAAGATCTTGATTACCTTGAATTAAATCTGAACCAAGATTTGAGGTCATAATCACCACGGTATTACGGAAATCTACTGTTCTACCTTGGCCATCAGTTAACCGACCATCATCTAATACTTGTAACAAAATATTAAATACATCATGATGTGCTTTTTCCACTTCATCTAATAAAATCACTGAATATGGACGACGACGTACCGCTTCAGTTAAATATCCGCCTTCTTCATAACCTACGTAACCTGGAGGTGCACCAACTAAACGAGATACGCTATGTTTTTCCATAAACTCAGACATATCAATACGAACCATGGCATCTTCGTCATCAAACATAAAGTTTGCTAATGTTTTACATAATTCTGTTTTACCAACCCCCGTTGGACCTAAGAATAAGAATGAGCCAATCGGACGATTTGGATCAGATAATCCAGCACGACTACGACGAATAGCATTAGCAACGGCTTCAACTGCTTCACCTTGACCAATCACACGTTTATGTAATTCATCTTCCATACGAAGTAATTTTTCTTTTTCACCTTCCATCATGCGAGAAACAGGAATTCCTGTAGCACGTGAAAGCACTTCTGCAATTTCTTCATCTGTCACTCGATTACGCAATAAGGTCATTTCCTTACCTTCTGCTTTATTTGCATCAGAAAGTTGTTTTTCTAAAGTAGGAATCACACCATATTGTAATTCAGACATTTTATTTAAATCACCAGCCCGACGTGCTTGTTCCATTTGCATACGCACATTTTCAAGCTCGGCTTTAATATGTTGTGTACCTGAAAGTGTGGCTTTTTCACTTTTCCAAATTTCATCAAGTTCTGCATATTCCCGCTCTTTTTCTGCGAGTTCTTTTTCAAGCATGGTGAGCCGTTTACGGCTAGCTTCATCTTCTTCTTTTTTCAAAGCTTGCTGTTCTAGTTTTAATTGAATAATGCGGCGATCTAAACGATCTAGAGGTTGCGGTTTAGAATCAATTTCCATACGAATGCTAGATGCTGCTTCATCAATTAAGTCAATGGCTTTATCCGGCAATTGACGATCAGAAATATAGCGATGAGATAAAGTGGCAGCCGCAACAATCGCAGGATCAGTGATCTGCACATGATGATGCAATTCATAACGCTCTTTTAAACCACGCAAAATTGCAATAGTATCTTCCACCGTTGGTTCATCTACAAATACTTTTTGGAAACGACGTTCAAGAGCCGCATCTTTTTCAATATATTGACGATATTCATCTAAAGTTGTTGCACCAACACAATGCAATTCACCTCGAGCAAGACTTGGTTTTAATAAATTCCCCGCATCCATTGCTCCATCTGTTTTACCAGCTCCCACCATAGTATGAATTTCATCAATAAAGAGAATGACTTTGCCTTCTTCTTGAGCAAGCTCTTTTAAAACCGCTTTTAAACGTTCTTCAAATTCACCACGATATTTGGCACCAGCAATCAGAGCACCCATATCTAATGAAAGTACACGTTTACCTTTTAGCCCTTCTGGCACTTCACCATTAACAATTCGTTGGGCTAAACCTTCCACAATCGCCGTTTTACCCACACCTGGCTCACCAATTAGCACTGGATTATTTTTGGTACGGCGTTGTAGCACTTGAATTGCACGGCGAATTTCTTCATCACGTCCAATTACAGGGTCAAGTTTGCCACTTTCTGCACGAGCAGTTAAATCTATTGTATATTTTTCTAGTGCCTGACGGCTTTCTTCTGCGTTTTGATCCTTCACGCTTTCTCCTCCACGAATCTGTTGAATCGCTTGTTGTAAATTTTCTTTTTTCGCACCGCACTTACGCAACACATCACCTACGCCACCTTTTTCTTCTAATGCAGCAAGTAAAAATAATTCTGATGAAATAAATTTATCTTGTTTTTGTTGCGCGATTTTGTCACATAAATTCAATAAGTTAAGTAATTGACGGGAGATTTGTACATCCCCACCATTGCCTGATACTTGCGGTAATTTATTCATTTCGCTGGCTAATTCTGATTTTAACGCACTTAAATTCACACCTGTAGAGGTTAAAATCGGAGCCACTGAACCATCCTGTTGATTAAGTAATGCACTTAATACATGGACAGGTTCAATATATTGGTTATCTTTACCCAAGGCTAATGATTGTGCTTCGGCTAAAGCTTGTTGAAATTTTGTGGTAAATTTTTCAATATTCATATTTGCCTTCCTTATAATCTTTAGAACGTTTTTTGTTCACAAAACAGTAAATAAGATCGATTTCTTCGCTTTCAAGGTTAAAAATAAAATATTTTATGTTAAATAAATAATCTATTACTGGAGTTACCTGAATAAATAAATTTAGCAAAATTTCTGAGCGCAATAGAATTTCTCTCGTTGTTCAAATTTTCAAAAATCTACCCGCACTTTTATAGACTTAATGGCTAGCGAGGAATCCCCCATTAGCCATAGCGTTAGAAGAAATTAAACAATACTATTCATCGGTATAATCTCATTTACTCTCCTCTTGTTGCCCTCTATAATGCCTTCAATAAAAATAATTTTATAGGTATTGGCATGCAATTTTCAAAAATGCACGGTTTAGGTAACGACTTTGTCGTTGTAGATGCGGTGACACAAAATGTTTATTTTCCTGAAGAGCTAATTCGTAAATTAGCAGATCGTCATCGTGGTATTGGCTTTGATCAAATGTTAATCGTTGAGCCACCTTATGATCCTGATTTAGATTTTCACTATCGTATTTTTAATGCCGATGGTAGCGAAGTCGCTCAATGTGGTAATGGTGCTCGTTGCTTTGCTCGTTTTGTCACTATAAAAGGCTTAACAGATAAAAAAGATATTGCCGTAAGTACATCAAATGGGCGTATGGTGCTAACCGTAAAAGAAGATGGAATGGTTCGTGTGAATATGGGTGAACCAATTTGGGAGCCTGCAAAAATTCCATTTACAGCAAACAAATTTGAGAAAAACTATATTTTACGTACTGATATTCAAACTGTGCTTTGTGGCGCCGTATCCATGGGGAATCCCCACTGTACTTTAGTTGTAGAGGATATTGATACTGCCAATGTGGCGGAATTAGGTCCACTACTTGAAAGCCATGAACGTTTCCCTGAACGTGTGAATGCAGGATTTATGCAAATTATGAATCCTGGTCATATCAAATTACGTGTGTATGAACGTGGTGCTGGCGAAACTCAAGCTTGTGGTAGCGGTGCTTGTGCAGCAGTAGCAATCGGTATCATGCAAGGTTTATTAGACAAGAAAGTTCAAGTAGATTTAGTGGGTGGTAGCTTACTGATCGAATGGGAAGGTGAGGGGCATCCACTCTATATGACAGGTGAAGCAACTCATGTGTATGATGGTTTCATTAAACTTTAATTTGATTAAGGCGTCTGATCACGCCTTTTATTCTCTCTAGCGTTATAAAATTATTGAGATCATAATTATGTATCATGAACAAACTGAAGATACTGTCATCAATTTTTTGAAAAAGCACCCGCACTTTTTCGAAACTCATTTAGATCTGCTTGAACAATTAGTCATTCCTCATGTTCAAAAAGGCAATTTATCTCTTGTAGAAATGCAATTAGAACGACAACGTGAACGAATTAAAGAATTAGAATCACATTTAGAGCGGTTTTATCGGTTAGCCATTCAAGATCAAGATATATTCTTAGCACTGCTACCATTACAAAAGCGGCTGGCTAACACTCAACATTTTATGGAAGGTGTTGAAGTTTTAGATCATTGGGCAAAAGAGTTTGAATTACAACAAGTAAAAATTTTACTTTTTACGGATAGCTGGGAAAAAAGTTTGGATGTACCAGCACAATACTGGCTAGATCGTAAAGGCTTTGAATTGATTCGTTTAGAGCGTTTAGGATTACGTAAAATCTATCTAGGCGAATTAACCAATAAGGAAAAATCCTTACTGTTTTTTCCTCAAGAATTACCTGTAGGCTCTCTTGCTTGTTGTTTATTAGGAATGCGAGCTAATCAACATCAGTCCAATGCTTTACTAATTTTTAGTGCAAGAGAAACTGATCGTTTTTATAATGGACAAGACACAACCTTTATTCGACATATTATTGATATTGTTGAATTACATTTACATCGTTGGTTATTAAACTATCAAAAATAATTGAAAGATAATACTATGACGGAATGGTTACAAAAATACTGGAATTATTTACGTATTGAACGCCAAGTAAGCCCTTATACGCTAACAAACTATCAGCGTCAAATGGACGCAATATTAGGACTTATGCAAGCAAATGATATTCGCAGTTGGCAACAACTTTCGCCAAGTGTTGTCCGTTTCATTTTGGCAGAAAGTAAAAAATCAGGTTTACATGAAAAAAGCCTTGCCTTACGTCTGTCTGCATTACGTCAATTTTTAAGCTTTCTAGTTGCCCAAGGTGAACTTAAGGTCAATCCAGCAATTGGTATTTCGGCACCTAAACAAGCTAAACATTTACCGAAAAATATTGATGCAGAGCAAGTGAACAAACTGTTAAGCTCAAATAGTAAAGAACCGATTGATATACGTGATCATGCGATGATGGAACTCATGTATAGCTCAGGATTACGCTTATCAGAGCTACAAGGATTGAATCTTACTAATTTAAACTTCCGAGCCCGTGAAGTAAAAGTCTTAGGTAAAGGGAATAAAGAACGCATTTTACCCTTTGGTCATCATGCTTCTCATGCTATTCAAGAATGGCTCAAAGTCCGTTCACTGTTTAATCCAAAAGATGATGCATTGTTTGTGAGTCAATTAGGTAATCGGATGTCCCATCGTTCAATTCAAAAACGTTTAGAAATTTGGGGAATACGCCAAGGATTAAGTAGCCATTTGAATCCTCATAAATTACGTCACTCTTTTGCCACCCATATGTTAGAAGCCAGCTCAGACTTACGGGCAGTACAAGAACTCTTAGGGCATAGTAATTTGGCAACAACACAAATTTATACACACTTAAATTTCCAACATCTAGCCGAAGTATACGACCAAGCACACCCTCGGGCTAAACGACATAAATAGGAAAATTTTATGAAATACTACCGCACTCTTTATCCCTTTAAAGTGATAAGCTTTGATCTAGATGATACGTTATATGATAACTCACAAGTTATCTTAGGTGCTGAACAACGTTGTGTTGACGTACTACATGAATTAAGTGGTATCGCTGAATTAAACCGTGATTATTGGAACCAATGGAAAGAACAGATTGCTAAACGCCTTCCATTATTAATGGAAAATGTCACAGAGTGGCGTATTCAAACGATTAATGAGTTACTTACTCATCATAAGAAAAGTGCGGTAGAAATTGAAAAAATTTCTAATATAGCGATGGAAAATTTCTTTGAATGGCGTCATAAAATGCAAGTGCCTCAAGCCAACCTAGAGGCACTCAATCAATTAAAAAACTATTATAAATTAGCTGCGATTACTAATGGCAATGTCACTCCTCAGCGTGCAGGCTTGAATCAATTTGATTTAGTTTTAACTGGAGGTGTGCATGGTCGAGCAAAACCACACCAAGATTTATTCCATCAAGCAGCGGATTATTTCAAAGTACAACCTAATGAAATTCTGCATGTCGGTGATAATTTAATTACCGATGTACAAGGTGCTATTCAAGCGGGCTGCCAAGCTGCATGGATTAATTTATCCAATCAATCATTAGATCAATTGGTGGAGGCAAGTCTATTCCCGACTTTGGAAATCTTTGCAGTTACAGACTTATTAAACTTAATTCATAAATGATAAAACTCATATGAAACGTTCCCAACACCAATTCATTAAGCCATATTCTGCTTATTCAAGTCCGCTTATATAAATTAAATGGCTTTTATTAATGTTTTCCGAACAATCCGCCTAGTCCGCCCATACCACCCATCATGCCTTTCATGCTACGCATCATTTTCGCCATACCGCCATTACGCATTTTTTTCATCATACGTTGCATTTCATCAAATTGTTTCAAAAGTTTATTCACATCTTGAACTTGTGTACCTGAACCTAATGCAATACGGCGACGACGTGAGCCTTTAATAATATCAGGATTTGCACGTTCTTTAAGGGTCATTGAGTTGATGATTGCCTCCATTTTTACGAACATTTTATCATCTACTTGATTTTTAACATGATCAGGTAAATTTTTCGCACCAGGCAATTTATCAAGCATGGACATCATACCGCCCATTTTTTTCATTTCAATTAATTGTTCACGAAAATCTTCTAAAGTAAAACTATTACCTTGCTTAAATTTCTTGGCAATTTTTTCAGCTTTCTCATGATCCACATTCCGTTGTAAATCTTCTATTAATGAAAGCACATCTCCCATCCCTAAAATACGAGAGGCAACTCGCTCTGGATGGAAAGGTTCTAAGGCATCTGTTTTTTCACCGACACCTAAAAATTTAATTGGTTTGCCGGTAATTTGGCGAATAGATAAAGCAGCACCACCACGAGCATCACCATCAACTTTAGTCAAGATTACACCTGTTAATGGTAAAGCCTCATTAAAAGCCTTTGCCGTATTAGCAGCATCTTGACCAGTCATCGCATCAACAGTAAATAGTGTTTCAATTGGATTTAATACAGCGTGAATCTGTTTGATCTCATCCATCATATCGCTATCGACATGTAAACGCCCCGCAGTATCGACAATTAATACATCATAAAATTTTAATTTTGCATCAGCTAATGCGGCTTGAACAATGGCAACTGGGTTTTGTTGCACATCTGATGGAAAGAAATCTGCACCAACAGCTTCTGCTAAGGTTTCCAATTGTTTAATTGCCGCAGGACGGTAAACGTCAGCTGAAACCACTAATACTTTTTTCTTATGACGTTCTTTTAAGAATTTTGCTAATTTACCGACAGATGTTGTTTTACCCGCCCCTTGCAAACCTGCCATTAAAATGACTGCAGGAGGCTGAGTGGCGAGATTAAGCTCTTCATTTGATTCGCCCATTGCCAGTTCAAGCTCAGATTGAACAATTTTTAAGAACTCTTGACCTGGCGTTAAGCTTTTATTTACCTCTTCACCGATCGCACGTTCTTTAACTTTATTAATAAATTCACGTACTACAGGTAAAGCTACATCAGCTTCTAACAAAGCCATACGCACTTCGCGTAATGTCTCTTTAATATTATCTTCTGTTAAACGTCCTTTCCCTGTGATATTACGCAGAGTTTTCGATAGACGATCGGATAAATTTTCAAACATTGTTAATTCCACTTTTTTCAAAATTTTTGTAATTATACTGAAATCTAATAGATTTTCATCATTTCAAATAAATTTATAGCGATTTTACTTGTACATAGCTAAAATAACAGACATATGTTTTTTATCGAGTGAGTAATTTATGTGGTTTTCAATTTTATCTATTGTATTTTATGTACTGGCATTGCTGCTGATTGCCCCTATTTTACTAAATACAAAATCTGTGCAAGATAGTAAAAGACCACAAAAACTGCCTTTATTTATTACCGCACTTTGTGCCATTGTGTTCCATATCTTTAGTATTTATCCATTACTCACCGATTTAGTTACGGGTCAAAACTTTACTTTGTTAGAAATTGGCTCATTATTTAGCGTTATCATTGCGATATTTGCGGCATTATTTATGTTGCGTGTTAACACCATGTGGTTGTTACTACCAATAGTCTATGCTTTTGCTATTATCAATATCGTGGCAGCCACGTTTATCCCAAGCCATATTATCCAATTACTTAATCAAAACACATCATTGCTATTCCATATCGGTTTATCCGTATTCACTTATGCCCTATGTTTTATTGCAATGCTTTATTCTATTCAATTGGTTTGGATTGATCGTTCATTAAAAGCAAGAAAAACTCAATTTTCGCCAGCTATACCGCCATTAATGACCGTAGAACGTCATTTTTTCTGTCTGTTTACAATTAGTGAATTGTTATTGACATTCACTTTAATTTCAGGCACTTATCACCTTTTGCAATCAATTAATATTGAAACTATTCATAAAGCCGCCTTTTCTTGTGCAGGCTGGCTTATTTTTGGGATTGGACTAGTTGGACACTGGAAATATCATTGGAAAGGAAAAAAGATGATTGTTTATACAATTTCAGGTATGATCCTTCTCACCATTGCTTATTTTGGAAGTAGATTAATCTCATCATAGGCAACCTATTTCACAAAGTGCGGTAATAAAATAGAAAATTTTTTTGAAAAACACCGCACTTTTATTGTTAATTAACAAAAGGATTTTATACTTTGGACAGTATTCCCCTTAGTAGCTTATTTATTACCCTTATCATTCTCTTAATCTTATCTGCCTACTTTTCAGGTTCAGAAACGGCACTTTTAGCTGCTAATCGTTATCGTCTACGTTTCCTTGCTGAAAAAGGCCATCGAGGAGCACAAAAGGCTGAAAAACTGCTGAAACAAACTGATAAGTTACTCAGTTTATTGCTCATCTGTAATAACGTTGTCAACATAACGGCATCTGCAATCGCAACGATTATTGGTATGCGTATTTCTGGTGATGCTGGAGTAGCTATTGCCACTGGTTTATTAACTTTCGTCATGCTGATTTTTTCAGAAATCTATCCTAAAACGGTGGCAGCCAACTATCCAGAAAAAATAGCAACTTTATCAAGCCATATTCTTCTGGTTTTGATGAAGATTTTGACACCAGTAGTATACTTAATGAATTTAATTATTAAGGCGGTGATCAAACTTACAGGCTTAAAATTAGATAACAAAACGCATTCATTAAGTTCTGATGAATTACGTTCTATTGTTAATGAATCAGGTAAATTTATTCCTTCAAGCCACCAACAAATGTTGCTTTCTATCCTTGATTTAGAAAAAGTCACTGTGGATGACATCATGGTGCCTCGCAATGATATTTCAGGCATTGATATTAGCGATGATTGGAAATCAATTATGCGTCAGCTCAACCATGCTCCCCATAGCCGTGTGGTCATCTACAAAGAAAATATGGAAGAAAATATTCTCGGTATTTTGCGGGTACGTGAAGCTTATCGGTTAATGATGGATAAAAATGAATTTACCAAAGAAATTTTGGTTCGTGCGGTGGATGAAGTGTACTATATTCCTGAAGGCACAGGATTAACGGCTCAATTACTCAATTTCCGTAATAATAAAGAACGAATTGGTTTAGTGGTTGATGAATATGGCAGTATTCAAGGGCTAGTCACACTTGAAGATATCTTAGAAGAAATTGTGGGTGAATTTACTACCTCAACAGCACCTTCTATTAATGAAGAAATTATTCAGCAATCTGATGGTTCAATGATTATTGATGGCTCTGCTAATATTCGTGACATCAACAAATTACTTGATTGGAATCTTAATACAGATGAAGCTCGCACATTCAATGGACTGATTCTAGAACATCTTGAAGAAATCCCTCAAGAAGGTACTGAATGTGAGATCGATGGTTTAAAAATCACCATATTAGAAGCAAGTGATAATATGGTCAAACAGGCTAAAGTTATTAAATTATAACTTCATGTTATTCCTCTGAAAGCGATGAAATCTTCATCGCTTTCTATTTTATATAAAATTTATTTTTATTCATATTCTCTTAAATACCCTTTCTTTTTGTAAAGTTTTATTAGAATTTAATTTAATCAAATATTAATTTAATTAAATTTTATATAAATATATTGATTTCACTTGACACATGAATGATAATTGTTTTTATTTTTATAAACAACCTAAGGAAAAAATAATGCGTAAAGTAACGTTGACTTTATTGCCACTTACCTTATTTGTGGCAACAACCCTACATGCACAATCCACTGCCCAGTTAGATACTATTGATGTTGTAAGTGATAACTACTCTCCTCAAACTGAAAATATCAATGGTAAAGGTACTGTAAAAGTACGTCAGGCAACTAAAATGTCTGATGTGCTACGTGGTGTACCTGGTGTTAATGTAAATGGTGCTCGTTCTGTGGTTGAACGCTACAACATTCGTGGGGTAACAGAAGAATTCTTAAATGTAACTGTTGATGGTGCTCGTCAAAATGGTTTTGCTTTCCACCATGGTGGTAACTATGCAATCGATCCAGAAGTGTTAAAGCGTGTTGATATTGATGTTGGCTCTAACTCTGTTGCAACAGGAGCTGGCTCATTAGGTGGTTCAATTAAATTTGAAACAGTTGAAGCTGCTGACATGCTAGAAGATGGTCAAAATGCAGGTGGTAAAGTTAAATATGGTTGGGGCAGCAACGGTAATTCTCACCAATCCATGGCAATGTTATATGGTCGTGCGAATAACTTAGATTTATTAGGTTACTTTAACTATCGCCATCAATTAGATGGTAAAGATGGAAATGGTACGAAAAATGCGAATAAAGACCATGCTCAAGATTATTTAATTAAAGCTAAATATAATATTACTGAAGATCAATGGGTAAAAATTTCTGCAGAACGCTATTCAAATAGTGCATTTGCTTGCGCTAAAGCCAATATGTCAGGATGCTTAGAAACTAGTCCGACAAATGAAGCTAAACAATATGCAAAATTATTGCGTAAAACCTATACATTAGGTTATGGGATTAATCCAACTGATAATCCGTGGGTAAATTTCAAGGCTAATGTTTATAGCACAGAAACTGAAACAACCGTGATGGGAAATCCTAAAACGAATATTAAAACTGTTGGTGGAACCCTATCTAATACATCTGAAACAGATCTAAATTTTACCCATCATAGAATTTTAGTTGGTGGAGAATATTATAAAACAACCGAAAAAGCTTTAGGTTCGACTGTTAATAATTATGAAGTAAAATTAGACAGCACATCTGCCTATATTGAAGACCAAATTGGAATAGGTGATTTCACTGTTATTCCAGGTGTTCGCTATGATCACTATCGTGCAGATTTATCAGAAACCGTGGATAAATCCTATCATCGTTTTTCTAAAGCATTAGGCTTACGCTATGCTTTAACCGAAAATTTAGTCATTTTTGGTAACTATACAGAACTATTTAAAGGCCCTGATGCAGGAGATTTAGTGGTACGTAGTGGTGCTAGAAATTACCATACCAGCATTGAAGCGACTAAAGGTGAAAACCATGAAGCTGGTTTTAATTTTGCTACAGCGAATTTATTCACAGGGGATGATGATCTATCCTTTACTGCAAAATATTTCCATACCCATTACGACAATATTAGCAGAACGGTAAAAATTGCAGGCCGCTCTGCTTATGGTAACTTAGGCCCAGTGACTTTAAAAGGTGTGGAAGCTTCCGTTAAATACCGTATTGAAAACTTAACCGCTTCTCTTTCTTATGCAAGAGCAAGAAGTAAACAAAATACCAACATTGGTTCTATGGCGAATCCTCCTGTCGCAGGCTATGCTGCCTTTGATGATACAGGTGATAGATATAGCTTTGGCTTAAATTATTATCTGCCTGAACAACAAATTGAGTTAGGTTGGAATACTTTATGGGTTAAAGGAATCAACTTATATGATGAGTTAAGCACAGGCCGTGGACCAAGCGCAAGATATTATCCAGGATATACTTATAAAGAAGCTTATTCTGTGAGTAATGCCTATATTTCTTGGGCACCTAAACAAGTTAAAGGATTAGAATTAACCTTTGGTGTTGATAATATCTTTAATAAAGCTTATGTAGATCAAAGTACTCAATATTATGGTGCTGTAGATTTAGATCCAGGTCGTAACTATAAATTAAGTATCTCTTACAAGTTTTAATACCTCCTCATCTCATGATGACCTTTTATTGGGAGAATGAAAATTCTCCCTTTTTTTATCCGCACTTTTAATAAAAATCATTAATTCTATCAATTACAGCAATAGAAATATTTACCAATAAACCGAACTTTGCTAGAATTCTCTATCTAATTGAAATTCATTCTCAATTATATTTACATTTTATTAACGTTATTAAGGTTTTACCATGGTAGAAGGATTATTTGAATTTTTAAAAGCTTATAGTGACTATATTGTGCTCGGTTTATTATGCTTAATGAGCTTTATAATGATTTGGTTTGTCATTGAACGTTTTATTTTCTTAGGTCGTGTTAAAGTAAAAACATATAGTAATATTCACGAATTAGATATTGATCTCAATCGACATCTCACCATTATTTCTACTATTGGTGCAAATGCGCCTTATGTTGGCTTGTTAGGTACGGTTGTAGGGATTTTATTAACTTTCTATGATTTAGGTAACTCTGGTGGCGATATTGATGCCTCAGCCATTATGCTTCACTTATCACTTGCCTTAAAAGCAACTGCAGTGGGGATATTAGTAGCAATCCCATCTATGGTCTTTTATAGTGCTCTCCTCCGTAAAGTAGAAGTTAACCGCTTAAAATGGAAAGCTTTAAATAGCCAAAAAAATATAGGTGAGTAACGTGAAAAAGTTTGATGAAATTAACATTATTCCATTCATCGACATTATGTTGGTGCTACTGGCAATTGTTTTGATCACTGCTTCATTTATTTCACAAGGTAAAATCCAAGTAAATGTACCTAAAGCTTCTTCTACAGTAGCCTTTAAAGCAGATGATCTCGCAAAATTATTAACAGTCACTGAAACAGGCGAAATCTTTTTTAATGATAAACCTATTCAACTGGCGAGTTTAGAACAAGAAATCAATACCTGGAATAAAGAACAAAAGGTTACCTTAAAAGTAGATTCGAAAGCTTCATTCCAAGATTTTGTGTCCATTACTGATCTTATGGCAAAGAATGAAATTAAAAATGTTGCCATAGTTACAATGAAAGAAAAAGGCAAATAGATATGCAGAAACGTTCCATGGTGGGCTTTCTCGGGTCTCTTGCTTTTCATGGTGGGCTTGCAGCTTTATTATTTGCATGTTTTAAAAGTGATGATAGTGCAAATGGAATCGCTGCACAGGTAATTGATACGAATATTTCAATGGAAATGATGATAGCAACAGTGATTGAAGAATCCGCGCCAGCAGAACCAGAACCTCAAATGAAAGAAGAGGTTATAGAAAAAGAAACGGTTGAAGATCCTACATTGAAGAAAGTTCAAGAGAAACCAAAAGAAAAGCCAAAAGAAAAACCGAAGGAAAAGCCTAAAGAAAAACCTAAGGAAAAACCAAAAGAGAAGCCAAAAGAGAAGCCAAAAGAAAGTGAAACAGTTGTAAAAGCCACTGTCTCACCACAACAAGTGGGAGTAAAAGCGAATCAGGCAGTTATTTCAAATGCGAATGCAAATTCACAAATAACTGGTGTTAATAGAAATGTTAATACCTCAGATACAAGCTTAGCTGGAAAAGGGGCAAGCTCTTCAGAAATTGATGCTTATAAGAGTGCGATTAGACGTGAAATTGAACGCCATAAAAGATATTCTCAACGAGCTAAAATGATGCGTAAACAAGGTACCGTTATCGTTGCATTCAATATTGGAGCAGATGGTTCATTAACTGGGGAACGAATTGTCCAGTCATCAGGAAGTGACGATCTTGATAATTCTGCATTAAGTGCGGTACAAAGTGCAAACTCAGTAGGACCAAAACCAAATGGTATGGCGAGTGCAATTAGTGTGCCAATTTCTTTTACAATCCAGTAGTTTTGCTACTGTCGACAATTCAGCGTAAAATAAGTGCGGTTAATTCTAACCGCATTTTTTTATTTCATACATATTTTTCTAAGGATTTATCATGATTATCGGGCCTTATATTAATGCTGTGGCTATTATTACTGGTGCGCTTATTGGTGCTGCCCTTGGTGGACGTGTTCCTGAGCGTTTACGTAATAATCTTACCCTATTATTTGGTTTATGCTCCATGAGCATGGGGATCGTGATGATCGCTAAAGTAGCGAATATGCCTGCTATGATTCTCGCATTATTATTAGGGACTATTATTGGTGAAATAATTTTATTAGAAAGTGGTATTAATAGAATTGCCTCTTCAGCTAAAGTTATTATTGAAAAAATTTTCCCAAATAATGAAAAGAAAGGTTTATCGTATGAAGAGTTTCTACAAAAATTTGTAGGCATTATTATTTTATTTTCATTTAGTGGCACAGGAATTTTTGGGGCGATGAATGAGGGGTTAACTGGAGATAATAATATTTTAATTATAAAAGCTTTTTTAGACTTTCTAACCGCAATGATCTTTGCCACTTCATTAGGTATGGCTGTAGCAACAGCTGCAATACCGCAAACTATTTTACAAGTTATATTAGCCTATTGTGCAATCTTTATTATTCCCTTAATCACGCCTGAAATGCGAGCTGATTTTGCAGCAGCAGGAGGGATGATCATGGTCGCAACGGGTTTTCGCATTTGTGGATTAAAAAATTTCCAAATTGCCAATATGCTCCCAGCGCTGTTTATCGTCATGCCTATTTCTGCATTATGGATTAAATTTATGGTCTAATGGAATTAATAAAAGTGCGGTCTAAATTTTATTATTTTTTACCGCACTTTCTTACAAAGAGGTATGGCATTATGCCTGGCTGTTTAAGAATTTATTGCACGACAATTAATCCTATCGCTCCCTTATCCGCCTGCATTAAATCAGATGCACCAAATAGAAAAGGTTGCATATTAGAAGATAGATTATCAAATTTGACTATTAGTTGAACATTTCCCTTAATCCAAACTGTATCTTTCCAAACTAATTCACTTTCTTCAGTGACTTGTCCATCAATACTTTCGATCAGGAATTTAGCGCCTTGTATATAAAACCCAGTTGGAATTGAACTGGTTAAATGCCAACGTTCAATTGAGCCTTGTTTCACATTAATATCGATACGACGAGGGTCAAAGCGTTTTTGATTAATCATACCGTTACTCGCATCAATATGGAATGAACGCTCTTGAGTAATCTGTTTCGGCAACATTGCATGACTAGTAAATTGTAAATTAGGATTACCATTAAATACAGATAATAGCCCTTCAGGTCTAAATTCAAGAACTGTGTTTTCGGATAGCTCATTATCTGAATCAAATAATAGCTTCGCTTTATCTACAATTCCTCGTTTCGCACCTGCAATTAAAGAAACATTTCCGCCTTCATTGAGATCAACTAATAATTCAACACGCTCACCAGGAGCAACAAAAATATTCTTCACAGCTTTACTTTGCGGTAAAAAACCTTGATCTTTAGCGATGACGAATAAATCACGGTCATCTTCCATTCGTAGATCATAAGCTCGAGAAAGAGAAGCATTAACAATACGTAAACGAATCCATCCTCGACTAACCGATAAATAAGGAGATTCTTGACCATTTACTAATAGGCGTTCACCATAAAAGTGCGGTTCATTTTGTTGAAATAATTGTGTGCCAGTACTGTTAATTTTATGATCTTGTAAAATTAAAGGAATATCATTTACACCATATTTATTGGGCAATTTTGCTTTACGACTTTCCTCATCTTCGACAATCCAAAGCCCTACTAGCCCTCGATAGGTTTGATATGCGGAACTGGCTAAGGTACAAGCATGATAATAGCAAGTGGCCGCTGGTTGGCTAATTGGAAGAATAGGAGACCAAGCTTGACCGGGCTTTAAGCCATGACCAATTCCCCCAATTAATTCACCCGAAGCCTGTAGGCCCTGAATATTGAACGCCACCAGTTGAGATAAATTATTTCGCCAGGTTAACTTAACAAAATCACCTTGTTTTACTCGAACTGTCGGCCCTAAATAACGACCATTGAATCCCCAAACCTCCACTAATTTTCCTGAATTGAATTCAAACTGTGTAGTTTCTGTGCTGAGAATCACAGGACGTCCTCGACTACTTTCTAGCACGGGTGGGATTATTAACGGTTGACGGCTAGCCGCTAATAAAGGCATGGGAATAGCAGTAAGAGCTGTCGCAATTAAGGTTCTTTTAAAAAATTGACGACGAGAATAATTTTCCATAAAAACTATTTTCCTGACTGAGCAATTTCAGCATCAAGTTCTGCAATGCGCTTTTCCATTAAATCATGACAATATTGCGCAAGTTCACGTACATTATCTTTTGTATAATTGGATACATCAATCGGCTGCATAATTTCACAGATTACTTTACCATTATCCCAACGATTTAAATCAATTTTATTATGTGTTGTGGAACAAACCACAGGAATAATAGGTACGCCAGCAGTTAAAGCGGCATGAAAAGCCCCCGTTTTGAAAGGCAACAATCCTCTACCTCGGCTACGCGTTCCTTCTGGAAACATCCAAATTGATAAATTATCACTATTAATACGGGCAGCAACTTCAGCCATAGTATTATGAGCACGACTTTTATTTTCACGATCAATAAAAATATTGCCTGTCACCCAATATAAAAGTCCAAAGAAAGGAATCCAAATAAGGCTTTTTTTACCCACGGTCACCGTGCGATCTCTCACCATATAAGAAATGGTCACCATATCGTAGTTATTCTGATGATTTCCAATATAGACAGCTCGAGGATAGGTAGCTACACCCTCAGGAAAACGATGTTCCACATTTAATCCAAATAATGGACATAAACGCCCAAAACAACGCGCCATTACTCCTACATTACTTGGTTTTTTAAAACGAATAAATGAATAAATTGTGCCTAATACACAAATTAAGATACAGCAGACCGTCACTACAATAATTCGAAGTAATTTCAACATAAATTTGATACCTTTGATAAATTTGGTAAAGTATAACGAAATTAGGAAAATAAGTGTAGAACATCGCAATAAAAAATCGGGTTCTTACCTATTTTAGCTTCTATTTTGATAACAAGTTAACTGAATGAAATTAATGAAAAAAACTTATTTTATTGCCGATCTTCACCTTAGTGAAAATCATCCAGAACTCACCGCACTTTTTATTGACTTTATGCAAAATCAAGCGCCACAAGCAGAATCTATTTATATTCTTGGCGATCTATTTGATTTTTGGATCGGAGATGATGAGAAGTCTTCAGTAATTAAAACGGTACAAGAGCAAATAAAATTTATTACTACACAAGGAATTCCTTGCTATTTCATTCATGGCAATCGAGATTTCTTAGTTGGTAAAAAATTTGCGGAGCCTTGTGGATTACAACTCTTACCTGAATATCAGGTAATTGATTTATATGGCACGCCAACCTTAATTTGCCATGGTGATACCTTATGCACTGATGATGAAAAATATCAATTATTCCGCAAAAAAGTCCATCAAAAATGGCGTCAATGGTTATTCTTACATTTACCATTAAAAATTCGTATTGCCATTGGTAAAAAAATTCGCATGCAGAGTAATGCAGATAAGAAACTGAAATCTGAAGATATTATGGATGTAAATGGTGAGTTTGTACTACAAACCTTTAAAGATTTTAATGTTACTCTAATGCTCCACGGCCATACTCACCGTCAAAATATTCATAAAATTCCACCGCACTTTACTCGCATTGTATTAGGTGACTGGAGACCTAACGCACCTTCCGTATTAGAATTTAGTGAACAGGGATATCAATTTATCTAATAAAAAAGCCCATTGCATAATGGGCTTGATCATTGTGTTAAAAATCCAGATTTGTTCTGCACTAAGGCACAGGAAATATTTAGATATAGCGTACAACTAGTGCAAAAAAACTGTAATCCTAAAGTAACATCAAATATGCAAGTTACTTAACACGTGAAACATATTCACTTGAACGAGTATCCACTCGAATCACTTCACCAATTTGAACGAATAGAGGAACCTTAACTACAGCACCTGTACTTAATGTTGCTGGTTTACCACCGGTACCTGCGGTATCACCTTTAAGACCTGGATCAGTATCAACAACTTCTAATTCTACGAAGTTTGGTGGAGTCACTGTAATTGGATTACCATTCCATAATGTAATAATACACTCAGCTTGGTCTAATAACCATTTATCAGCATCGCCCACGGCTTTAGCATCTGCTGAATATTGTTCAAATGTTTCTGGATGCATAAAATACCAGAAATCTTCATCTTTATATGAATAATTTAAGTTTAAATCCATTACATCGGCACCTTCAACAGAGGTTCCTGATTTAAAGTTAATATCTAATACTTTACCTGAAATTAATTTACGAATACGAGTACGCGTAAAAGCCTGGCCTTTCCCTGGTTTTACAAATTCATTTTCAACGATAACGCAAGGTTCACCATCTTGCATAAATTTTAGACCTGGTTTGAAATCACTGGTAGTATATGTAGCCATTATTATCCTCAATTTGATAGAGTTGTTTTTTAAAGTGCGTATTTTAACCCAAAATCCCCCAATTAGAGAAGAGAATTGGCTAGAAATTCTTGCAAATTCTATTTCGGATCCTAAAGTTTTATTAGAGAAACTTAACTTACCTATTGAAAAATTTGAAAAAGATATTGCTGCACGTAAATTATTTGCTATGCGTGTACCTATGCCATTTGTGCAAAAAATGGAGAAAGGAAATATGCATGACCCACTCTTCTTACAGGTGATGTCATCAAAAGAAGAATTTTCTATAGTTGAAGGTTTTTCTACCGATCCACTCGAAGAACAACAACTCGCAGCACCGAATGTTTTACATAAATACCATAATCGCTTGTTATTAATGGTCAAAGGTGGTTGTGCAATTAATTGTCGATATTGTTTTCGTCGCCATTTCCCTTATGCGGAAAATCCTGGCAATAAGGCTAGTTGGACAAAAGCATTGGAATATATTGAACAAAATTCACAAATTGAAGAAGTGATTTTTTCAGGTGGCGATCCACTTATGGCGAAAGATCACGAACTGGCGTGGTTGATTCAACATCTTGAAGACATACCCCATATACAACGTTTACGTATTCATACCCGTTTACCTGTAGTTATCCCGCAGCGTATTACCGTAGAACTCTGCAATCTGCTTAATCGCTCTCGTTTACAGATAGTCATCGTCACACATATTAATCATGCAAATGAAATTGATGAACAATTAGCACTGGCTTTAGCTCAACTTAAGGCGGCCAATGTCACCTTACTCAATCAATCGGTATTATTAAAAAATGTGAATGATAATGCACAAACCTTAAAAACCTTAAGTGATAAATTATTTAAAGTCGGTATTCTTCCCTATTACTTACATTTATTTGACAAAGTTCAAGGCGCAAGCCATTTTTATATTCCCGATGAAAGTGCGGTAAAAATTTATAAAGAATTACAAACGCTAACCTCTGGTTATTTGGTACCAAAACTCGCTAGAGAAATTGCTCATGAACCCAATAAAACCCTTTATGTAGGCTAATTGAAATAAATAAATTTTAGATTTAACATAGCAGTGCTTAGCATGAGAATATTCTAGGCAAAACTTGAAAGATCCGATAAAATAAATCAGTTTTATTGATATCAACTCATTGAGTAGAACAATAATCAAGATGATATTATCTAGTGAGTTTTCATTAGAACAATTTCAACCACAAAATTTTTCATTTTGTGACCGCACTTTTAAGTGCATCCCTGAGTAAAATAAAGTTTAGCATTGAGGTATATTGTGGACAGAACGCCAGAAAATAATCCATCTTCAGAAAATCCATCACAAAAAGAATTGGATTTAGGCATTAACCAAATTGAGCCTGTAACACCTAAAAAAGTGTACACCTCAGAAACATCAATTTTTGATAAAGCAAAAGGTGGCTTCAAAGGTATTTTTGCTAAAAAAGAAAACCTATCACCAAATCAATTTGCTGTTCGTAAAGAACCTACTTTTGGCGAACCAAGTTCAATGAATCCCGCTACATCAAATATTAAAGTAGAAAAAGCAATAGAAGAAACGGTAGTCAAAGTAGAAAACAGTTCAACATCTATAGGAAATGAGTCTAATACTACTGCACACGAGATTAAATCAGAATTTATAGCTTCGACAGAAACATTAAAATCCAATGTTGAGCCAATCCGTACTGAGCCAAACACTGAAATTCCAAAAGCACAATCTACATTGTCCGAAGCCTCTCCTACAAATCAACCTCAGCATTTATCAGATAATACTGAAAAAGCAAAAATTAAAAATCCTGAGGATTGGAAAGTAATGCAAAAATTACCTCGTAAACACCGCCGTTTAGTAATTGCAATTGTTGTTGCGTTGCTTGCTCTATTAGCCTTACTGTGGTTAAAACCAAGCTCTGATACCGTGCAAGATTTTCAAACTGGTGGAAATAACAATTTACCGATTGAATTCCAACCATTAGATCAAAATCAACCTGTTGAAAACGCTGATGCAAATAATGTTGTTGCTACTCAAGATGGCGCTGCACCTGTAGATGCTAGCCAAGCGGCAACACCAGCTCCAGAAACAACAAATGCACCACAAATGCCAACTACACAATCCACTCCAATTGCTTCACAAATAACAGCAGAACCGGTAAAACCAGTTACCACTGAAGCACCTAAAGCAATTGAAAAAGTAAAACCACAAGAACAAGTTAAAACAAAATCTGTTGAAAAAGCTAAAACCGTTGAAGTCACTAAAGTGAAACCAACAGAAAAAACTAAGGTAGTGGAACAAGTCAAAGCTAAACCTGCTGAAAAACCGCAAAATTCAGCAACTAATAAACCAATGGTGACAGAAGCTAAACCAGCGACGACAAGCAGTGCTAGCACCAAAATCACGCAAAGCACTAGCCAAAAGACATTAACGATTCCACAAGGTACATCATTAATGCAAGTCTTTCGTGATAACAATTTAAATATATCTGATGTCAATGCCATGACAAAAGCAAATGGTGCAAATGGTGCATTAAGTGGCTTTAAACCTGGTGATAAAGTTCAGGTTTCATTGAACCCTCAAGGACGTGTTAGCACTATGCGTTTATCAAATGGTGCAACATTCACACGTCAAGCTGATGGCACATACCAATATAAAAAATAATATGGAGCAAATATTTTGAAAAAAGCATTCTTACTTCTTATTCCTTTTATGACAGTTGCTTGTACTCAAATAATGAATACAATGCCAGAAAATCCGAAACCTATAGCAAAAACTAACGAGGTTTCAGATAAATCATTTCAAAAAGGAAGCGCCATACTTTATCGTTGTAAAGATGACAAAGAAGTAAGAATTATCCGCAATATTCAAAATAAAAAGGCTAAAATGGGAAAACAAAACCGATTTTCCTCCATTAATGTAACCTTTAACAATATTACGGAAAAACTCACCTCAACCGTATCAGAAAGCGGTAATAGCTATACGAATATTCACTGGCATTGGTTTGAACGTGATGATTTCAATATTCTCACAACAAGTGTAGGTCAAGTATTAGCAGAACAATGTATTATCGCAAATAGTTCATTTTCAGCTCATACAGCAACCAAACAAAAATAACTGTTCTTAATCAGCTAATAAAAAAATGCAGAGATAAGCTTATACCCATCTCTGCATTTTTTATATTAAGAGAAATTATTTATTTTTACTTTCTTCATATAACCATTCTGCAACTTGTTTAGCAAAATAAGTCAAGATGCCATCTGCACCCGCACGTTTAAAACATAACAAGCTTTCCATAATACATTCTTTCTCTTTCAACCAACCATTTTGAATCGCGGCCATATGCATTGCATATTCACCCGAAACTTGATAGGCAAAAGTTGGAACGCCAAAATAGTCTTTAACACGATGAACCATATCTAAATAAGGCATCCCTGGTTTTACCATCACCATATCAGCACCCTCTTGTAAATCCAAAGCTACCTCTTGCAGACCTTCATTACTATTAGCTGGATCTACTTGATAAGTTTTCTTATCGCCACCTTTTAAATTACCTGCAGAACCCACAGCATCACGGAACGGACCATAGTAATTTGATGCATATTTTGCAGAATACGCCATGATTTGGGTATTAATGCAATTATTAGCTTCTAATACCTCTCGAATCTTACCAATACGCCCATCCATCATATCACTTGGAGCGACAATATCTGCACCTGCTTGAGCATGAGATAAAGCTTGTTTAACTAATACTTCTGTAGTCACATCATTTAGCACATAACCATCATCATCAATAATACCATCTTGACCATGTAATGTATAAGGATCTAATGCTACATCTGTTAATACTCCTAATTCAGGATAAGCAGATTTTAATGCTTTTACAGCTCGTTGTACTAAACCATTTGGATTATATGCTTCCTCAGCCATCAATGACTTATGTTCAGCCCCTACCACTGGGAATAAAGCAATTACTGGCACACCATATTTCACTAATAACCCTGCTTCAATAAGCAATTGATCGATTGTTAAACGTTCAACATTAGGCATTGATGGAACAGCTTCACGATAATTTTCGCCCTCAATCACGAAAACGGGATAAATTAAATCATTTGCAGTTAACGTATTTTCAGCCACTAAACGACGACTAAAATCATGTTTACGTAAACGACGTAAACGGCGAGATGGGAAGCCAGTAAAAATTTGTTGGGTCATAAGATATATCCTTTTCTTTGTTCTTTTTTGAAATTAAAGAAAATAAAAAGGCACGAACTATTGCTCGCGCCTACACGTAAATCATTTTTTACTATTTATGTTCTACAACATCTGTTGATTGACTACTCACACTATCTTCTTCATCTTCAATTCTAGGTTTATAGAATCGAGCAAACATGACGCCAATCTCAAATAATAAGCACATTGGAACGGCTAATAAGGTTTGAGAAAAAACATCTGGAGGTGTAAGTAACATACCAACAATAAACGCACCCACAATAATATAAGGGCGTTTGTTTTTTAAATCTTCTGGTGTTGTCACCCCTGTCCAACATAGCAAAATAATAGCTACAGGAACTTCGAAACACACGCCAAAAGCTAAAAATAAGGTTAAAACAAAATCTAAATAACTACTAATATCCGTCGCAATAGCTACGCCATCAGGTGCGGTTTTAGTTAAAAAACTAAATACTAATGGGAATACAACATAGTATGCAAATGCCACACCTGCATAAAACAGAATAGTACTTGAGAATAACAATGGATAAACCAATTTTTTCTCATGTTGATATAAAGCTGGAGCAACAAATGCCCAAATTTGATACAAAATAAACGGCACAGAAAGAAACACTGCCGCAATACCAGTAAGTTTTATCGGTGTAAAAAATGGGGCTGCCACATTCGTTGCAATCATTGTTGAACCTTGTGGCATTTGATCTAACAATGGTGTTGCGATTAGATGATAAATATTATTAGAAAAATAAACCAATCCACAAAACACCAGTAATACAAAAATAAGTGAACGCAGTAAACGATCACGTAATTCAACTAAATGGGTAATTAGGGGTTGAGACTCTTCAACGCTACTCATAGGATTCTCTAGATTAATTTAGCTTTTACGCTCAATGACCATGTCATCATCTGGGGGTGCATATTTTGCAAGCATTTCTGCTGCTTGATGTTCAATCTCAGCCTGTTGACGTTCTAACTCTGCTTGAGTGTCTAACTCAGCTGCTTCTTCTTCGAGTTGTTCCGTTGCTTTAGCTGAAAGTGCGGTAAGATTTTCAGAAATTTCTACATTCAGTGAATTTTCTGTAGATTGCGCAATCTGTTCTACCTGCTCAGATACTTGAGCAACTTGGTCTGAAACATTTTCTGCAAGCGCATTTTCTTCACGCATTTTTTGAATCTGTTCCTGCATTGTCGTATTAGTTTCAGCGGCAGCTTTATCCAAGTCAGCCTTCATTTTTTCTGCTGAAGCTTTTAATTCATCGACTGTTTTTGCCAGATCAGGAGAAAGCGTTTTCAAATTGAGATTTTCAGCTTTTTTAATGCTTTCTTGTAATTCTTGAAGTTTTAGTTCTTGAGATAACTCATTTTGTACATTGGCTGCTAAACCACGAATTGTACGAACCCATCCCATGATCGTTTTTATTGCCACAGGCAAACGTTGTGGACCTAACACCACTAAGCCCACAACAAAAACTAAAAATAACTCAGAAAAACCAATATCAAACACAGATTAAGCCTGTTCTTTATCTTTTACTTTTTCAGAAGTTGCTGCCGCTGAATCATCTTTATTTAAAGATTTAAATTCAGCATCTTTAGGAGCATCTTCATTCATTGCTTTTTTGAAACCTTTTACTGATTCACCTAAATCCGTACCTAAAGTTCTTAATTTTTTAGTACCAAATAATAAAACAATAATTGCCACAATGATAAGTAATTGCCAAATACTAATTCCGCCCATAGATTTTCCTTTTTAATAATAATGAATAAATTGTCGGTGAATATACCTCGTTTAGTCAAGATGAACAATAGCCAACAGGGATTATTTTCTATTTTTTGTATTTATTTCATCACTCTTTGATCGAGCCCAAAGTTGTTCGTATTTTTAGAAATGATAATGCTAATGTTGAAATAAACAATACAAAGCCGACGCCGATATATAAACTTTGTTTATTCCAACCATCATCTAATAACAAGCCAGCTACAATAGGTGCCAAAATTGCACCAATACGACCAATACCAATAGACCAACCAACACCAGTACTACGAATATCAGAAGCATAAATACTTGGATTTAATGTATAAAGCCCACTAATACAACCATTCATAAACCCACCAACTAAAATAGCAAAGATCATTGCCAACCAAAGCATAGAAGCTGAAAGGATAAATACTACAACAGTTATCGCTGATAATATGGTGAAAGCTAATAAAATGCTTTTAGCTGACCAACGACTCGCAAGTAAACCATAAAGCAATGAACCACAAGTTCCTCCTAGAGAAATCATCATGCCTACACTAACACTTTGTTCTGTAGTCATTCCCGCGTCTTTTAATAAAGCCGGTGTCCAAGAACTGACAAAGTAATAGCCAAACATTATGGAAAAAAAAGCAATCCAAATAAGTGCGGTAGATTTTCGATAATTTTGGTTAAATAATTGGTTAATTGGTAATTTACTCACTGTCGAAGTTACTTTTTCAGGCAGTAACCATTCACCTTTCAGCCCCATTTTCCTTGTAATTTTATTCAATTTACATTGGGCATTACGAGGTTGTTTAGTGATTAAAAAATCAATAGATTCTGGCAACCAAAATACCAAAACAAATAAGCAAATTGTCGTTAATACAAAGCCGGCAATAAAAACCGCGTGCCAACTATATTCCTGTTGTAGCATGACCGCAAACATTCCGCCTAATACAGCACCTACGCCAAATCCAGAAGCATAAATGCTAATTGCTAGGCTACGCCATTTACGAGATGAATATTCACTAGTAAGGACATTAGTGCCCACTAATATTCCACCAACACCAAGTCCAGTAATTACACGCCAAATGGCTAAACTATTGAAACTTGCACTGTAGGCTGAACCCAACATTCCTAATGCTGAGAGGCTAACAGAAATAAGTAATAATGGTCGGCGGCCAATTTTATCAGCCACAGGAGCCAAAAATAATGAACCTGCTGCCATTCCTAAAAGCCCAGCACTCAATAAAGAGCCAAGTTCAGTGCCAGTTAAAGCTAAGTCATTTCGAATAGCAGTAGCAGTAAAAGCCAACGCTAACACATCAAAACCATCTAATAAATTCATGACACTAGCAATAATAATTATCATCCATTGGTATGCTGACATGATACTACTATCAATTGTTTCTCTTAGGTTCATAGGGGGTCCTTCTTAATATTAGTTATTGCATGATTGGACTACTAATAAATTGCGAAGAATAAAATTCAAAACAATTCCATACGCAGGTACAAACAATACAATACCGACAAATAACTTAAATAAATAATCTACAATCCCAAGTTCTAGCCAATGCTCAGCCATAAAGGGATCAGTTGATTGGTAAAATGCGACCGCAAAGAACAAAAAGGTATCTGCCATTGAACCAAATACCATTGAACTACTTGGTGCAATCCACCAATGTTTTAATTGTCTTAAGCGATTAAATACCAATACATCTAATAATTGGCCAAAGGCATAAGCCAAAAAACTTGCAATTGCAATGCGAAACACAAAACTATTAAAGGATAGCAATGCTCCAAAACCTTGGAATTGACCATCAGAAAATAATGTTGAAATCACATAGCTAATCACCAGCGCAGGAACCATTACAACAAAAATAATCCATCTAGCCTCTTTTGCCCCAAAGATTCGAACTGTCAAATCTGTTGCTAAAAATACAAATGGAAAAGTAATAGTCCCCCAAGTACTATGAAAACTAAAATCCTCTTGAGCACCAAGTGCGGTCAGAGGTAAATGAATTTCAAAAGGAACTTGAACTAAATAATTACTAGCGGCGATCACTAAAATATGAAACAAACTTATAAAAATTAACGCCCGTTGTTTTTGTTGATCATTGAAGATCTGAAGATATGCTTTCATTGATATACCTTTTTGAAAATTGGGGTTAGGGAACCCAAACTGAAAAACTACATCACAAAATGTAATACGAGCGCAGAATAATACTTAATATAAAAAAATATGCAACTAGAAATCAAATGAAAGAGTTTATGGATTTATATGAATAAATTTAATAATAAATAGAATGGCGGTGAGAGGGGGATTCGAACCCCCGATGCACTTTCGCACATACACGCTTTCCAGGCGTGCTCCTTCAACCACTCGGACATCTCACCATTTTGGCGTTACAGAATGTAACTGGGGCAGAAACTATAAGAATTTACTTGGCTTTCGTCAAGTTTTTTTTGTTTTTTATTGAGTTATCTCATGAATATATGAACAATTTAAGGATAAAATATACATATTGTTACTCATCAACAGAGTTAATCTTCTATTTTTACCCCTATATTTGGATTTATATGTTAAAAAAATGGTTTATTACTAAAAATGCCTTTCTTACTGTTAAACCTTTCAGTGCACTTAAGGATAGCTTTCATCATCAATATACCAAACAACACCTTATCAAAGATATCATTGCAGGCTTAACTGTTGGTGTGATAGCTATCCCCCTTTCTATGGCACTTGCCATTGCAAGTGGGGTTCCTCCACAGCATGGACTTTATACTGCTATTGTGGCAGGTATCATTATCGCACTCGCAGGCGGTTCTCGGTTCAATATTTCTGGCCCTACTGCTGCATTTGTGGTTATTCTCTACCCAGTAACACAACAATTTGGATTAAGTGGATTACTCATAGCAACCTTATTATCTGGTATTATTTTAGTTATCATGGCATTCCTACGTTTAGGTCGTCTTATTGAATATATTCCATTACCCGTAACTTTAGGGTTTACCTCTGGTATTGGCATTACGATTGGTACACTACAAATCAAAGATTTTTTTGGTTTAAATATCACAAAAATGCCTGAACACTATTTGGATAAACTTCACACATTAATCATAGCGATGCCAACGATTAATTGGGCTGATGCAGCTGTTGGTATAGTAACGTTATTAGTGCTGATTAATTGGCATAAACTCCGTTTATCCATTCCTGGGCATCTTCCTGCGGTCATTATTGGTACATTACTTTCTTTAGGCTTAATTAGCTGTGGTTTTCATGTTTCAAGTATTGGTTCAGCCTTTACATTTACATTAGCTGATGGTTCTATTGGTCACAGCATTCCTAATGTTCTGCCTGAAATTACCTTACCTTGGAACATTCCTAATGCACAAGGTGAAGTAGTCAATTGGAATTTTGATAGTATACAAGCACTTTTACCCGCTGCCTTTTCAATGGCTGTACTCGGTGCAATAGAATCATTATTATGTGCCGTAATATTAGATCACATGACTGATACTAAACACCATTCAAATAATGAATTATTAGCACAAGGATTAGGCAACATTGTCTCTCCATTCTTAGGAGGGATCACCGCTACAGCAGCTATTGCACGTTCAGCAGCAAATGTAAAAGCAGGAGCACAATCCCCTATCGCAAGTGTTGTACATGCAATTTTAGTATTATTAGCATTATTACTTTTCGCTGACATACTTTCTTATTTACCATTATCATCAATGGCAGCTCTATTACTCATGGTGGCGTGGAATATGGCTAACGTACCACAAATTATCAGCCTTATTCGTCGTTCAGGTCGTAATGAAATTGCCGTATTATTAACCTGTTTAATTTTAACTGTATTATTTGATATGGTTATTGCTATTACTGTTGGTGTGTTATTAGCAAGCTTATTATTTATCCGAACAATTGCAGAAATGACGAAATCATTTGAAGTTGTCCCGCCAGAAGATTTAGATGATGTTTTAGTATATAAAATTAGTGGCCCATTATTCTTTGCAGCAGCAGACAACTTATTTGCAGATTTACATGAAAAAACTGTTCATACAGACTATACTATTCGCCATATTGTACTACGTTGTGATTCGGTAACCGTACTCGATGCAGGTGGAATTCACGCATTAAGCCGTTTTGTACAACATATGCTACCCCACCAAGAGTTATATATGTGTAACATGCAGTTCCAACCATTACGTATGATTGTGAAATCTAATTCTGTACCAGAAATAAAACGTATTCATTTCAGTAAGAATCTACAAATTACTTATAATAAAATCCGTACATTGGAAGCAGGATATAAATCATCATTAGAATAAATTGAAGTTAAATTGATCATAAAAAGGGATATATCTCCTTTTATTATTTTATTAAAGAAAATTTTTCAGATTTCAACCGCACTTTGTCGTAGCGACTAGTCATCTTATAGCATATTAATAAAAAAGGAATCTTTACGATTCCTTTTTTAATATTTGATGATTATTAGCTACGGCGTTGACAGCGCTCTTTAGCTTCACCACGCTCTTTAAATTCCTTACGAGGAGAGCGTTCGCGTTCGTTAAATGAACGACCACCACGCTCATTAAAACGACGCTCTTCGCGTCTGCCACTATCTCGACGGTCATTACGGTCATTGCTACGACGATTACCGTTACTACGACGATTACCGTTACTACGACGTTCGCCACGCTCACGCCCTGTTGAACCATTGGCTTCACTTACAAACGTCATACGCATTTGTTTATTTAAGACGCGTGCTTTAGCAAATACGTTTAATAATTCTTTCGGCAAGCCTTGCGGTAATTCAACCGTTGAATATTCATCATAAAGTTTGATATGTCCAATATTACGACTATTAATGTCGCCTTCATTTGCAATAGCACCGACAATATGGCGGACATCCACACCATCAGCACGACCCACTTCAATACGATATAAATCCATTGGAATAGGATTACCATAACCACGGCGCTCTTCTGAACGACTATCACGACGATCACGTCGATCGCCACGTTCACTACGACGATCATCACGTTCACGACGAGTGCGTTTTTCCATTGGTGGATCAGGTGGAAGAATAAGTTTCTGTTTGCCCTGAAGTAACATCAACATGGCTGCTGCAATATCTTCTTGATCTTGATCCGCTGTAAATAAGTCTTCTAACAACAAGCGATATTGTTCTAAATCACGATGTTCTAATTGCTTAGTAACTTTGGCGGTAAATTTTGAACGACGACTTGCTTGTAATGCCTCATGGTTCGGAACTTCCACTTCTTCAATTGGCTTCTTCATTAATCGTTCAATATTACCTAATAAACGACGTTCACGAGGTTCTACAAATAAAATAGCACTACCAGAACGACCTGCACGACCAGTACGTCCAATACGATGAACATAAGATTCCGCATCTAATGGAATATCATAATTAACCACCAAACTAATACGTTCAACATCTAAACCACGAGCTGCTACATCAGTTGCTACTAAAATATCAAGACTACCATTACGCAAACGATCTAAAGTTTGCTCACGTAATTGTTGTGTCATATCACCATTCAACGCTGCAGCACGGAAACCGTGTTTTTCTAGTAATTCCGTAATATCTAAGGTGCCAGTCTTAGTTCTTGTAAAAATAATTGCTGCATCAAAATCTTCTACTTCTAAAAAGCGTAACAATGCATCATTTTTACGGAAGCCTCGTACATACCAACAACTTTGAGCAATATCTGGATTCGTACGTTGTGTAGATTGAATTTTAACTTCTTGTGGATCCGTCATAAAACGTTTTGTAATGCGACGGATTGGCTCTGGCATAGTGGCAGAGAACAGGGCCGTTTGATGTTTTTCAGGTAATTCTGCCATCACAGTTTCAACATCATCAATAAAGCCCATGCGTAACATTTCATCTGCTTCATCAAGAACAATAAATTTCAATTCAGAAAGGTCTAAAGTGCCACGACGAATATGGTCTAGAATACGACCTGGTGTGCCAACAACAACCTGCGCACCTTGACGTAATGCACGTAACTGAATGTCATAGCGTTGTCCGCCATATAAAGTTACTGTATGAATGCCTTTTGCACCTTTTGTAAATTGCTCACAAGCATCTGCCACTTGAATAGCAAGCTCTCTCGTGGGTGCCATAACTAACATTTGAGGATGTCTTTGTTCAATATCTACTTGTGCCAATAATGGAAGAGAGAATGCCGCAGTTTTACCACTCCCTGTCTGTGCCATACCAAGTACATCACGGCCTTCTAAAAGATGTGGAATACAAGCTTGTTGTATAGGTGATGGCGTTTCAAAACCCATATCGGAAACAGCAGAAAGAATGAATTCAGGCAAGCCTAAATCCCCAAAAGTAATTGTAGTTTCAGTCATTAAAAATACTCGAATATAAAATAAGGAAAGCTCAATGCTTCCTATATGTATAAAAATTTTGTTGAGAAAAAATAAGTATGCAGTAATTGCAGATTACTCTGTAGTTAATTCTTTTTAGAATTAGAACTATCTTGAGTAAATTTCATTTGTTGCACAACAGCCTGTTCTGTTAACTCACTTGCATCTTTTAGTTTTGCAAGCTCGAACAATGCAAAACGATACTCAACAAAGTTATACACCTGATTTGCCATAGCTAACTTAAATAGCGTTTCCGCTTCTTCTATATGGCCTGCATTGAGTTTTTGTTTTGCTAGATAAAAATAAGTTTCTGTTAATACTTCCGCATATTGAGAAGACTGCGGATCAACAAAAGCTTTCGCTTTGTCTAAAAGATCTTTAACAGAAATCTGGTTCAGATAATACTGAACAATATAGGTTCCCCAGTATTCAGTAGAGAGTGTTTTAGCTCGTTCTACTAAATTTTGCGTTGCCTCGGTAGGTTTAAATTTTAATTCGTTAAGATATAACCATAACACTCGATAAGGATCGTTTTTATTTGCTTGATAGAACTTAAGTAAGTCATTCTGAGCCAAGTTATAACGTTCCATATAATAAAAATCCAACCCACGATTTAGGTATGTATATTCATAGTTAGTATCAAGTTCTAACACCGCATTAAAAGCTTCCAATGCGCTGTCATATTCACCATCTAATAATAAATAAAGTCCTAAATAATTATAGATTGCAGGCGATTTTGGCTGCAATGCTAAGGCTTGAGTAAAGTCATAACGAGCCAGTCCCCACAAACCAAGGCTGTCGTATAAAACACCTCGTTCAAAATGTAGATCAGCACGTTCTTTTTTACTCAATTGTCCAACAATCAGCATTTGGCTAATACGCACAATCATCACTTCTTGATCAAAATGTGCATTGGGATATTGCTCACCTAAAACAACTTTATTTTTAGAGACAAAAACTTGATCCGAGCTACTAATACAGCCAGATATCAAGCAAATAAAAAACAAACTAGGTAAGAATAATACAAAGTTAAACAACTTTCTCAGTTGTATCATTACCGATAAGCCTTAGTTAGACAAATTTCTTACATTTATACCGCACTTTACAGCTAATCACTCCTCTAATAACAAGGAAATTCAGTAAAGTGCGGTCTAAATTTTAAGAATTATTCTTGCTCAACAACATCTTCTTGAAGTTGTTCAGCAACTTGCTCTTGTACCTCTGCTTTAGGCGCAAGTTTCATGGTTAAACGGATACGACCTTGGCGATCGATCTCAACTACTTTAACTTGCACTTCTTGACCAACAGCAAGGTAATCACTCACTTTCTCAACTCGTTCTTCTGCAATTTGAGAAATATGTACAAGACCTTCTTTATTGCCTAAAATAGCAACAAAGGCGCCAAAATCTGCAAGACGAGTTACTTTACCTGTGTAAATTGCTCCAGTTTCCACCTCAGCAGTAATTTCTTCAATACGTGCCATTACTTGTTTTACCGCACTACCATCAACCGCGGCAATCTTCACAGTACCGTCATCATCAATATCAATTGATGTGCCAGTTTCTTCTGTTAACGCACGAATAACCGCACCACCTTTACCAATCACATCCTTAATTTTCTTAGGATCAATTTTCATAGTATGAATGCGTGGTGCAAAATCAGAAATTTCAGCTCGAGGAGCAGAAATAGCTTGTTCCATCACACCTAGAATATGCATACGAGCACTTTTCGCTTGATTTAATGCAATCTGCATAATCTCTGGCGTAATTCCTTCAATTTTGATATCCATTTGAAGTGCAGTCACACCTGTACGAGTACCTGCCACTTTGAAGTCCATATCACCTAAGTGGTCTTCGTCGCCTAAAATGTCTGATAACACGACAAATTTGTCTTCTTCTTTTACTAAGCCCATGGCAATACCTGCAACGGCGGACTTAATTGGCACACCAGCATCCATTAACGCAAGAGATGCGCCACAAACAGAAGCCATTGAAGATGAACCATTAGATTCTGTTATCTCAGAAACAACACGAACAACATATGGGAATTCAGAAATACTTGGCATCACTGCTGCCACACCACGTTTTGCTAAACGACCATGACCAATTTCACGGCGTTTAGGCGAACCAATACGACCAGTTTCACCTACAGAATATGGAGGGAAGTTATAATGGAATAAGAAAGTATCTTGGCGTTCGCCTGTTAATTCATCAAGAATTTGTGCATCACGTTCAGTACCCAGAGTTGCAACAGCAAGAGATTGTGTTTCACCACGAGTAAAAATTGCTGAACCATGAGTGCGAGGCAATACCCCTGTACAAATATCTAAAGCACGTACAGTATCTACCGTACGTCCATCAATACGAGGTTCACCAGCAATAATACGTCCGCGCACAATTTGACTTTCAAGAGAAGTGAAAATATCAATAATTTTACCTTCACTCACTTCTTCATTTTCAGCGGTAATTTGTGCAATAACTTCTGCTTTAAGTGCATCAATTTGTTCATAACGAACTTGTTTTTCAGTAATACGGTAAGCATCACCTAAGCGACTTTCAGCAATAGCTTTAACTTGATTAATCAAGGCTGTATCTGGTTCTGGAGCAACCCAATCCCAACGTGCTTTGCCTGCTTCTGCGGCAAATTCTTTGATCGCTTCAACCACCACTTGTTGTTGTTGATGACCGAATACTACTGCTGCTAACATTTGTTCTTCAGTTAAAATATCAGCTTCAGATTCAACCATTAATACTGCTTTATCTGTACCAGCAACCACGAGATCTAAACGGCTTTGTTTTTGTTCAGTCATAGTTGGATTTAATACAAATTGGTCATTGATAAAACCAACACGAGCAGCACCGATAGGGCCATTAAATGGTACACCAGATAAGGAAAGCGCAGCTGAAGCACCAATCATTGCCACTAAATCAGGAGTGATTTGTGGATTTACAGAAACCACAGTAGCAATGATTTGGATTTCATTTAAGAAACCTTCTGGGAATAATGGACGAATTGGACGGTCAATTAAACGAGCAATTAGTGTTTCACCTTCTGAAGGGCGGCCTTCACGTTTAAAGAAACCACCAGGAATCTTACCTGCGGCGTAAGTACGTTCTTGATAGTCAACTGTTAATGGAAAGAAATCTTGTCCTTCTTTGACTTCTTTTTTTGCAACTACGGTAACAAATACTGTGGTGTCATCCATACTCGCCATTACTGCAGCAGTTGCCTGACGTGCTATAGCACCAGTTTCTAATGTCACCGTGTGTTGACCATATTTAAATTGTTTAACAATTGGAGTCATTATTTTTTCCTTTTATATTAATAAGTTACAATGTTCTATTCTCCAAATTGCGACTAGCAAAAGTAATCTTAAAATAAATTTGAAAAAATTTATAAAAATCACTTTTGATAGCCGCACGCTAAAACGGAAAATAAAACTTGTTTATTATACAGAGTTTTAGATGAATTGTAATATTATTTTCCACTCCAACATTTTACTCCATTATAAGGAAAATGTATGATAGCTATACTTTATTTACAAACCAAGGAGTGACTATGATTATTGGTGATTTAACAAGTAAAACCTTCAAAGTAGGTTTACCTAAAGTGATTGCAGATATTTGCGATTACTTAAATACTTTAGACTTAGTAAGCTTAGAAAAAGGTCGTCATGATATTACAGATAAAATCTATATGAATGTAATGGAGCCGACGACTACCGCACCTTCTGAAAAACAAGCGGAAGTGCACCGCAAATATATCGATGTTCAAGTATTAATCAGTGAATCTGAAACCATTGAATGCAGTACAAACCAAATCGACTTAAGTCAATGTAATGAATACAATGAGGAAGATGACTACCAATTATCACCAAATTTTGATAGTTTAGTCATGCATACAATTACTTTAAAACCTAAAATGTTTGCAGTTTTCTTCCCGGGGGAATTACATCGTCCATGCTGTAATGTCGATGGTAAAGTTATCAGTTTAAAAAAATTAGTCGTAAAAATTCCCGTTGAAATGGTTGTTTAATTAAAATTTTTTAAAATAAGACCGCACTTTAGGCGTAAAAAGTGCGGTCTTTTTAATGAAAATTTATCACAAAAAAAGCCTTGAATAAAATTCAAGGCTGTAAATTTGGTGGAGATAATCGGGATCGAACCGACGACCTCTTGAATGCCATTCAAGCGCTCTCCCAACTGAGCTATATCCCCAAATGCGGTGAATAATAAAATCCAACGCTTAAATTGTCAATGAAAATTAAGCAACTTTTGTTTTAATAAACTCAATTGCTTGATTAATACGCGCTAATACACGTTCACGGCCAATTCCTACTAGGGTAACATCCATTGACGGAGATTGTCCTACGCCAGTAACAGCAACACGCAAAGGCATTCCTACTTTGCCCATTCCGACTTCTAATTCAGCCGCAGTTTGTTCAATAGCTTGATGAGTGCTATGTAAATCCCAACTAGATAATGCAGCCAATTTAGCTTTAACCACTTCTAATGGCTCAATTGCACTCGCTTTAAGATGTTTTTTCGCAGCAGCTTCATCAAATGCTTCAAAATCTTCAAAGAAATAACGGCTTGCTAATGCCATTTCACGCAAAGTTTTACTGCGTTCAGCGAGCATGGTCACTATATCCGTCAAGGCTGGGCCATTTGACGTATCAATGGCTAAGTCTTTATATTGCCATTCGAGGTGTTTAGCCACATATTCAGCGGGTAACTCTCGCATATAATGTTGGTTTAACCATAACAATTTTTCTGTATTGAAAGCACTCGCCGATTTACTTACATGATCTAATTCAAATAAATTAATCATTTCTTCACGAGTAAAGATCTCTTGGTCACCATGTCCCCAGCCTAAACGAACTAGATAGTTTAATAATGCTTCTGGCAAATAACCTTCATCACGGTATTGCATTACACTAACCGCACCATGACGTTTTGATAATTTTTGACCATCATCACCATTAATCATAGAAACATGAGCATAAGTTGGAATAGGTGCTCCCAATGCTTTTAAAATATTAATTTGACGAGGAGTATTATTAATATGGTCTTCACCTCGAACAACATGAGTAATCCCCATATCCCAGTCATCTACTACTACACAGAAGTTATAAGTTGGAGAACCATCAGTACGACGAATAATTAGATCATCTAATTCACTATTACTAATTTCAATACGGCCACGAACTGCATCATCAAATATAACTGATCCCTCTTGTGGATTTTTAAAACGAACAACATGAGGCTCATCGCTAAGATGGCTATGATCATTTAAACAATGACGATCATAACGAGGTTTCTCTTTATTGGTTTCTTGTGTATGGCGTAATTCTTCTAATCTTTCTTTTGAGCAATAACAACGATATGCCAAACCTTGTTCAATCATTTGATCAATAACTTCATTATAACGATCAAAACGTTTAGTTTGGTAATATGGACCATGTTCCCAAGCCAAATCTAACCATTCCATTGCTTCTAAAATTGCAGCTGTGGCTTCAGGTGTTGAACGTTCTAAATCCGTATCTTCAATACGTAATACAAATTCACCATGATGATGTTTTGCATATAACCAAGAATAAAGTGCTGTGCGTGCACCACCTACATGTAAATAACCTGTTGGGCTAGGTGCGAAGCGAGTACGTACTTTAATATTCGGATCTAAATTAAATAATGCTTTAATGTCCATTTATTATAACCTTTGAATTTGGATGTCAAAAAATTGTAAGTATTGTACTACAACGTGTTTTAATCTTTAAGGAAAGTTTTATTCTTGATAAAATAAAATGCAAATTTATGGCTAAATTTACAACAATTAACTAGTTTTTTGCAAAAATAAGTTGACTGAAAGCATATAACAATTATAATGCCAACCCACAACAGGGGCGATTAGCTCAATTGGGAGAGCACCTCCCTTACAAGGAGGGGGTCACTGGTTCGAGACCGGTATCGCCCACCACTTTTATTTTTAATTTAAGTTTCCTGTTATATGCTTAAACTAACGA
>NZ_AJSX01000005.1 GCF_000262245.1 Pasteurella bettyae CCUG 2042 | reverse complement strand
CCCGCCGATCTCCGTCAGGTGGAATTAAAAACTTTAACGGAAAAACAACGTGAAGTAGCAGGGGCAAGAATGGCGTTAGTTGCTCAAGTGGCACAGCTTGAACAAGCCCAACCTCGTTACAAGGCGATTAAGTTTTTTTGTGAACAAATCAAGCGTGGTGGCATTTCTGCTGATTTGATGAGATTGGTGGAAACCGCCAATAACAAGAAAGGGAAAAATCGCACTTTATCTGACCGCACTTTGAATCAATGGGTGTTGGATTATGAAAAGGCAGATACCCCTGAAGAACGATTAAAAGCCCTCGCACCAATGCAACGAGTGGCGAAAAAGGCTGAAGAAATTGTGTGGTTGCCTGACTTTTTGGCGATATATCGCCAAACCAATGGCATCAATGTGGCAGAAGCCTATCACTATTTTTCGGCTGAATGGGATGCACGTTTTGCAGACGAGCCGTTACGTTTAGAAATGAAACCGAGTATTGACCAAGTTCGCGCTGCATTAGCGAAATTGCCGAAACACATTAAGGAAATTGGTCGTAAGACGGGTTCTGAACTCCGCGCCCTTAACACTTATGTGAAACGCGATTGGAGCGTGTTGCAGGTGAATGATGTGTGGGTGGGTGATGGCCATGCGATGAAATTGAAAGTCGCCCATCCTGAACACGGTCGCCCTTTTATTCCTGAAGTAACGTTGATTATGGATGCCGCGAGCCGTTTTATTGTGGGTTGGTCGGCAAGTTTGGCGGAAAACGTTCTCGCAGTGGCAGATGCTTTGCGTTATGGCGTGGAACGCTACGGCATACCCGCAATTTATTACTCCGATAATGGCGGTGGTGAGAAAAACTGGATGCTTGATGGGGATATTACGGGGATGTTGCCACGTTTAGGGATTAATCACCAAACAGGGATTCCAGGCAATCCACAAGGCCGTGGGATTATTGAGCGGGTACACCAAACGATTTTATACAAAATCGCTCGCCAGTTTGAAACTTATCACGGCACAGGGGCAGACCGTGACACTATTCGACAAGTGAGCACAGCCGTGATTTCACTGGATAAAGCAAAACGTAAAGGTGCGACACAGCTAACGCCAAAACAACAATGGGCTGTGGGTAAATTGCCAAGCTGGAATCAGTTTTTACAAGCCTGCCAAGAAGGCATTGATGAATACAACAATAAACACGAGCACAGAGAACTAGGGGGGATGACACCTGCACAAAAACGCCGTCAATTGATGGAAAAAATGAACCCTGATGATGTGGTCTTTATTACACCAGTGGAAGCAAGGGATTTATTCCGCCCAAGTACATTACGTGTGGCACAACGTGGTTGGTTACAACTTTTCAATAATTATTACTTTAGCGCGAAATTGCTCGATGTTGATGGGCAAAAGGTGCAAGTGATGTTTGATATTCACGATCCAAGCCAAGTGATTGTGAGAAAGCAAGACGGCACTTTTGTGTGTTATGCCGAATTAGATGGCAATAAACGTGATGCCTTCCCAATGCCGTTTGTTGAGAAAACACGCCAAGAGCGTAGTGATAGACGCTTGAAGAATGTATTGGAAAAAGCAGATGAAATTCAGGCGGAGCGCAATCCAGTTGTTACGATTGAGCATCAGCAAGGTTTTGAATTGTTACGCACAAAACCGAAAGCCAAACAGGAAGCTACCCCAATTTTCTTAACCAAAGCGGACAAAGAAGCGTGGGAACAAAGAAAAAAGTTAGTGAATGAGTAAGGAGAGCAGCAATGAAAGCACAAGAATTAAAAGCGTTTATGGATGCGCACAAGATGAGCCAAAAACAAGTGGCAACTTTGTTTGATGTGTCCATTACAACAGTGAGCCAATATTTAAACAGTAAATATCCAACCGATACCAAGTGGCTCGATGAAAAAGTGGATGAGTTGTTAGCACGCCATAAGGCGAAAGTGGTTGAAGCGAAATACAACAATGCATTTGTCCCCACTCAAACAGCAAAGCGCGGTATGGAAATTATGCACTTTGCCCACGCTGATGGCGAAATTAATGTGATTTATGGCGCGGCAGGCTTAGGCAAAACACAAATGCTAAAACAATATGCGAAAGAACATAGTTCAGCCATTTTGATTGAGGTTGATCCAAGTTGCACACCGAAAGTGTTACTACGCAAGATTGCAGAAAATGTTGGTTCAACCAGTCGAGGGGTAAATAACGATGTACTTTCAGGAATTGTGGAAAAAGTAAATGGTGCGGAACGTTTGTTAATGATTGATGAAGCCGAATTACTTTCTACCCGCTCTTTGGATTTTATCCGACGCATTCACGATTTAACGAATTGTGGCGTGATTTTAGCGGGTATGCCTCGCTTGTTGGTGAATTTAAAAGGGAAAAATAATGAACTGGCACAGCTTTATAGTCGAGTGGGATTTGCTTGTGACCTTGGTAATGCCCTACCTGATGACGATTTAGCCATGTTAGCGGAAAGTGCACTTAATACAAGTGAATTTAATGCCCCTTTATTGAAGGCCTGTAAAGGCAACGCACGCCGATTGAGTAAGTTAATGCGAGGTGTTGTGCGTTCGGCAGAGATTAACGAAACCGAAATTAGCGCAGAGATGATCGAACAATACAGCAAAATGTTAATTAGTTAAGGAGATGACCATGTTACAAGCAAGAAAAAATAAACAATTAAACAAAAACAATGCCGTGATGTTGGCTTATTTAGAACAAGTGGAAAAAGCCGTGAGACGCTTAAATGAAATGGGGCTTACGGTAATTAATGTGCACTTTGAGAAGATAAGACCAACGGTGCGTGTGATGAATAATGCGGTAACAGAACAGTTAGAGAAAGACCAATGGGCTTATGTGTATCACGTGGGGCGTGATGTGGCTCGATACCAAGAAGCGCAATTTACAGTGGAAGGTATCCGTGTGGTTTGGCGGAAATATTTGAAATAGGAGGAGGAATGGCAACGCGTCGGCAAATTTATGCAGTCTATCGTGGCGAAGAGAATTTGGGTGACGGGACTGCGGAAGAATTAGCAAAGAAACTCAATGTGAGCGAAAAAACGATTTACAGCTCGGCAACAGTCGCCCGATGTAAACGTGATAAAGGTAAGCGACTTGTGGTGATTAAGTTAGATAAAGAGGAACTCTAAATGAAGGTGATGATTGAGGGGAAAGAATACTGGCGTGATGCAAGAGGAAATTTAACGCCAGCTGAATTGGTGAAAGACATCGACAAAGCACGTGATGTGCTTGTGCGTGAATGGGTGGAAAAAGGCGTGTCCTTAAATAAGGAGATGCGCAATTTTAAAGATGGCATTTTCGGCGATATTCAGGCGTTTATTGAACTTTCGGCTGAAAAATACAATGCAAAAGTGGGCGGTAGTAAAGGCAATATCACGCTTTATAGCTACGACGGTAAATACAAAATCCAACGTGCGATTAACGACCATTTGCAATTTGATGAACGTATTCAGGCGGCAAAAGTGTTGATTGATGAGTGCTTGAATGAATGGAGCGAAGGCTCTCGCCCTGAACTAAAAGCGTTAATTGAACGTGCGTTTAATGTGGACAAGGAAGGTAATTTAAATACTTCTCGCATTTTAGGATTGCGTCGAGTTGATATTCAAGATCCACGTTGGCAAAACGCGATGCAGGCGATTAGTGAAAGCGTGCAAGTGGTGAGTAGTAAGGCTTATGTGCGACTTTATGAGCGTGTGGGCGAAAGCGATCAGTATGTGCCGATTGCGTTAGATATTGCAGGGGTTTAAAGCTTATTTAAATGCCCTTTAAATCTCCCCTAGCCCCTCTTTACAAAAGAGGGGGATGAGATGAGGGGCATTCATAATAGGTTTTAACAACAAAGGAGCAACAATGAAAAAACTGGAAAATTATCGAGATTTTAGCCAACACGCCGCTGAAATGGAACGTGCTGGCGCATGGAAACAAGCAGAAAGTGCTTGGGAAAAAGCGGCAACGGTGGCTCGCCGTCGAGAAAATCAGCGTTATCCAGCGAGAAGACCGGAGGTTAATCATGGCTAAGTTTGTGGCGCGCTTTTATTGTTTAGTTGAAGCCGTTGTGGAAGCTGAAAGCAATGAGCAAGTGTTGGAATTGTGTGATTTGAATGTGTGTGATGTGAATAAACTACCACATACGATTACGGAAATTGATGATGTGGTTGAGGTGGAGGAAGTATGAGTGAAAAGAAAGCGCAAGTCACCGAGCAACTGGCACAGATTATGGAACAAATCGAAGCAGCAAAAGAACAGTGGCTGGTTGATGATTCAAAAGGGGCTTTGTTGCTATTACAAGCAGCAAGCAGAGAGATGAAAAGTGTGGCGTGGCAAATGGCGCCAGTGTTGGGGTGAGTATGAAAGTGCTAGATGAACATATCCTTGAGTATATTTGGGATGAAACATTAGACCGTATTGCGCAAGGAACCTTAGTGACTTATATCGGTGGTAGCGTTGGTACATATAGCGATGATTATGCAGAGAAAAGAGCAGAAGACTTTGCAATATTGAGTGTAAGCCAACTTATTGCAGGCTCCGGATTAAGCGAAAGTCAATTTAGACGGCGGGTTAAAAATCTTATGGCACAAGGTGTTTTGTTGCAACGCATTGGGCCAAATAGCTTTGTGATTAACTCAGAGGTGATTAAAGACGCAGCGGTACACGCCGCACGATGTTGGCGCGCAATCGGTGTGCCATATGGTATGGACGATAGCGGTAAAGCCTTTAAAACCTTACCTATTAACGCTCTGCCGAGAAGCATTTTTGAGTTAAAGACCAATTGTTATCGGATTTTGAGAAGCCAATATCCCACTTATTAAAGGAGCAAATATGAGACCTGAATTTAGATATTTTAAATGCGCATTAAGCGTTGAGCCTATTAAATCATTAGATGAGCAATGGCGAAAAGATAGAGAGCTCAGAGATAAAAAACTTGATGCTATTTTTGACACTATCCCATTTTATGAATGTTGGAGAGGAAGTGAACGTAATATATTTGGAATTGTTTGTAGTTTAGATAGCGATGAATTTGCCAAAATCAAAGAGGATAAGACCTATAAATTTGAAATAGTTGAAAATGAGAAAGTTGTCATCACTGGCAATGGCAGAACAAAAGCCGGTAAGGCATTTAACGATAAAATCCAAAGCGTTAGAGATATTTTAAATCAATACCCAAGCTTTAATGATTTTATGCTACGAAAATTAAAACTTAATTGCTGGGTGCTTGGCGCGCGCACTAGTTATATATCTGTATGCGGTGTTGCAAGTGACTACTTTATCGTTTCAATACCAGTTAAATCAGATGGCTTTGGTGGGGATGGCTTCCCGGCAATTCCGGAATGTTTAACAGAAATAAAACAAAGTGAATTTTTAATGTTACAGGGGAAATAGATAATGAGTGAACAAATTTACGAATTTAAGAATGTGACCGATATTTTAGTGCTTGATGATAAACAGTTTGAACGATTCTTAGCAGATTTCAAAGAATGGTTCCATTTTCAAAAACAAGCGAGAGCCGAAGCCGAAAAGCTTAGAGAACTTGGATTGAATATTACTCTAGCAGATGTGATTCGTTGGAAAGATGATGACATGATTGGAGTGGGGGAAATTACGATTGATGTGCAAAAGGCACGAGATTATTAAAACCCATTTACAGCCCATTAAATCTCCCCTAGCCCTCTTTACAAAAGAGGGGAATAAGTTAGATGAAGTGGGCTGAGTAATGTGTTTTCAATTAATAAGGAGGAAAAATGCAGACAAAAATCATTCAATGGTTGGCAGATGATGAAGATGTCGGATTAAGCAGTAAATGTATGGCATTTGTGATTGGTTTTGATGTGGTGCCAAGACGTAAGAGCTATCCACTTGATACGAGCGATTTATCTCGTTGCGTAAAGTTATTAGAACGTGCGCCAGAAATGCGAAATTATCTTCACAAAATGAAAGCAATTTCTCCCATTTGGGCAAAATTAGTGGAACATTGGGACGAGTTAGAACGTTTATTTAACGAAGAAAAAGGCTCTGGCAGATGCCCTAAAACATATCAATTAATGAAAAAACTTACTGAAGACGATCAGAATGTTGTATTTCGTCACGGTGGATTTTCAATTCGAATGGGGGAATAAATTATGGATATCGAATACGAATGGTTACTTATTGATGATCTCGATGACGAAGAACCAGAAAAAGAAGAAGTAGAGAAAATCATTAAAGATAGCGAGTGGTTAGAATTTGACCGAAAAAAAACGACCATTTTATTTAGAGTCAAGTGTCGCCGAAGAATTATTTATGCGTAATTATAGCAAATGGGAGTGTTATGAAGAGGATGAATATGTTTTTCTCGCTATCAGAGAACAAGGGAGTGAACGGTACTCAATTTTCCGTGTGAGTCCATGGTATCGATTGGTGCCGGACGTTGATGAAATTTATTTTGATGACTAAAACCCATTTACAGCCCATTCAAATCTCCCCTAGCCCCTCTTTACAAAAGAGGGGAATTAAGTGAGATGAAGTGGGCTGAGTAATGTGTTTTAAATTAAGTTTGAGGGAACAATAATGAAACTATGCCGTTGCCCTATTTGCCACAGTGATATTCATTTGGATGCGCTGTTGGAAGATGATGCTGGGCGTGAGATGTTGGGGTTAATCTCCAATTTGGGTGGTCGTAATGCGCGTGCGTTGGTGAGTTATATTGGTCTGTTTCGCCCTGAAAGATCGGCGTTATCTAATGGGCGGGCATTGAGATTAATGAAAGATGTGTTGGAGATGTATCAACCCAGTCCGCTACTCGCCCATGCGTTGAATGAAACGGTGCAAGCGGTGATGAAAAACCGTCGGGAAACCCGCAATATTCAGGCGTTATCGAATCATAACTATTTGAAGAAAGTGTATGAAGGGGCGAAACCGTTGTTTGCGGTAGTGCGTAATGAAGGTAAAGCTGAAATGCAAAGCGTTGCGGCGCAAGAAGAGGATAAACGTATGGAAGCTATTCAATATATTGAACGTTATGCCTCTGTTGGGCAGTTGCAATTTGTGGAAAATATGCCTGAGTTTACGGTTTGGAAAGCCTGGAAAGCGGAACAGGAGAAAGGCTATGTTGCGTAAAAATTTAATCACTAGAATCCATATTGGGAAAAGCCAATTAGGCCTTGATGATGAAACCTATCGTCAATTATTGGTAAGTACAACGGGGAAAACAAGTTGTACTGAAATGACGGAAAGTGAATTGCAACAGGTGTTAAATGTTATGGTGCAAAAGGGTTTTAAATCCAGTTCAAGTTTTTGGGGAAATCGTGCGGCACCACGTGAAGATAAGAAAATTTATTTGGCAAAAATTACCGCACTTTTAGCAAAACATGGTTTACCTAAAGAATATGCCGATGGTATTGCGAAACGTTCGTTTAAAGTGGATTTTGTGCATTGGTTGCAGCCGTGGCAGTTGAAAAAGGTGGTGCAGATGTTGGCGGTGTATGATCGCAATCAACAAAAATCGTAAAACTTTTTGCATAATGTTGGGTAAAAAACCTTGATTTCTGATTAAAAAAAGGTTAATTTTGCGATCAGGGTATCAAAAGCCCAGCAATACGGTCGGCACAACCGTGATTTCGTGCTATTTTTTTACCTGCAATTTGAGTATCGGAATGCCTTGAGCGTCAGAATACCAGTGCGGTAGAAAAATAAAAAATATTAATCAATGACCGACAGTGCGAGGAATACAATACCGCAAGGGAATAACTCCGCTGTTTATTGCACAGTTTTGAGCTGTCGGTCGCCCTACTCAAAATAGGGTCTCTATTCAGAGGTATGCAATTATGACAAATTTCCAAATTCAAACCTTCACTGGTTCAATTCAAAATCAATCTGTTCAATTAGTCAATGCTCGTGATCTTCATAAATTATTAGGAAACGGCAAACAATTTTCTGACTGGATTCAACACCGCATTAGCAAGTACGGATTTGCTGAAAACCTTGATTTTACCGTGCTTCACCAATTAGTGAACGTCGATAGAGGTTTCTTTGGTATTAGACAAGAAACACTCAAGGAATACCACATCACCCTTGATATGGCAAAAGAGCTGTGTATGCTGGAACGATCTGAAATTGGTCGCCAAGCTCGTCGCCATTTTATCAAAATGGAACAGCACGCTATTGCTTTAGCTACTGAAATGCAAGCGCAAATGCTCGCCATTCCTACATTTTTACGCAACAATCCAGATGAATTGGCACGTTTAATTACCACTGCGCAAACTGCCTTTTTAACGGCAAACCCACAAGCGAAAGACTTTTTACGCTATCGTGAAATGGGCTTAAGTTATCGTGAAATTGGTACGCTATTAGGCAAAACCAAAGATAGCGTGAAATGGATGGCATTTAAAATGCGGAATTTGGGCTTTTTTTCCTCCACATTACCAAAAACAGCTGTGGTGCAGTTGGATTTGTTGGCGTAAGGGGGCGAAGATGAGTATCGGATATGAATTAGAACATCAATTTGATGAAATTCAAAGTAGCCTTGGTGGCTTGCACTGTTTGCGCCAGTTCTTGGAAATCACGGACAACACGGCGGATACCTTAAGTTATAGCCAACTTGCGGGGATGATTGCGGTGTTTACCGCAGCATTGGATTGCCAAGTTAGCACGGTGCGACAGTTAGTGAAAGAATTGCCTATTAAGGCATAAAGATAATCCCACTTCGGTGGGATTTTTTTTATCTTTTTTTTCAAAAATACCGCCTTTTTAAAATTTCCGTGCGACAATCCTCCTAAATGGTCACATAGGGGAAATGTTATGCAGTCAAAGTTAGAGAGCGTTGCCAACTATCTGCCTGAAATCGTACTGGAAATGGTGGAGTTAATTGGGTTTGTTGACGTAGAAAAAATTATTAATCAGTTCGGAGGGGCAACGTTTCGTTTTACCGACGGAGCAGTGTATTTTCCGCGACTAAAAGCACTCATCGGACAGGAAAGTGCGGTCAAATTGCGTCATTATTTTCAGGCGGAGGAAGTCTATATTCCGCGTTGTGAAGTCGCTCTGCGGTTGTTACGCAACGAACGCCTAAAAGCAGATTTTGACTACATCACGCAAACCGAAAAGAAAAGTGGCCGCACGGCAATGCTTGAGCTTTGTCCTAAATACAAACTCTGTGATCGTCAAGCCTGGGAAATTATACGCTCTCATCAAGTCCAGCAATATCAACAAGCCGCGTTATTTTAGAACAAGTGGGCGTGTGGAAGTTTCTCCCCCATTAATTAACCTTCTTTTAATTCAGAATACCCTCAATCATATCAACGATTGAGGGTATTTTTTTATGTCTTTATCTTTTCAGCAAATTTTTGACCGACTTATCGGACATGAGGGCGGTTACGTCAATGACTCACGTGACCCCGGAGGCGAAACCAACTGGGGTGTCACTAAGCGTACCGCGCAAGCTAATGGCTATACCGGCAACATGAAAACCATGACACGCCAACAAGCCTATGAAATTTACCATCGTGCATTTTGGTTGCGCTACAACTGTGAGCAAATGCCGGATGCCGTTGCCTATCAATTTTTTGATGCGGCGGTGAATCACGGTTTCGGCAATGCGAGCCGTATGTTACAGCGCGCAGTTGGTGTGTTAGATGACGGCATTATCGGTAAATACTCTCTTGAGGCCATCAATAGCAATCCAATCTCTGACACGTTGATGGTGTTAAACGGCGAACGCCTTAATTTTTACACCCGATTAAAGAACTTTGACCGTTTTGGCAAAGGCTGGGTGAATCGTGTAGCACAAAACTTGAGATATGGAGCACAAGACAATGAAGTTTAAGTTTTCAGACATTTTAGGATGGGTTTTTGATTGGTTCTGCTTGAGAGCAAAACAAACCAAATGCCGACCGCACTTTTACAGTAAAAATGCGTGGAGTTATGTCGGCAATGGCCAGATGACACCGGCATTCAAATTAATGTTGATACTTTGCTCATGAAAAAGTTTTTTGAATTATTCACAAATGACAACGGACGCGCCAGCACCACAGGCTTTATTCAGTTTTTTGGCTTTTTAGTGCTTGCCGGTGTGCTCGTGTATTCGGTCTATCTCGGTCGTGATAATGCGACCGATCTCTATTTGTATTTTGCGTTTTTCTGCGGCGGGTCGGCAGCGACAAAAGGCGCAGTGATGGCATATCAGTCCAAACACAAACGCAATAACAATCAAAACTATCAACCACGGCAACGTCAAGATGACGATGACAGGTATCAAAGACCGGGCTTATGAGGTTAAAAAATGAATC
>NZ_AJSX01000004.1 GCF_000262245.1 Pasteurella bettyae CCUG 2042 | reverse complement strand
TCTATCTCTATCTCTATCTCTATCTCTATCTCTATCTCTATCTCTATCTCTATCTCTATCTCTATCTCTATCTCTATCTCTATCTCTTGTCGGACATGGGTTGGACTCATTAAGGACAATGTCCTCTGTTTATTTTGTCTGTATCTTCTTTTTTTCTCTGCCCAGGCTGTTTCTGATCCGATTAAGTTTGGTATTTCAGTTAAGTAGTATTCATCATTTTCTGTTACAACCTCTAATAAGCCTTGATTGATTAAATAATTAACTGTAACCATTACATCATCATCTGTTTCATCTATGGTTAGTGCTAACTCTTTTATAAAATCACTTTCTACTCCGTCATAATAGAGTTTGCCCTCATCTTTTAGGCTTAGTAGTAAAAGTTTGAGGTAGATTATCGTGTAGGTATCTCCTCCCATATTCTCCTTAATCTTTTTATCCTCTTGTCTGTGAAAAATTCTTCTTTTAATTTTATCCAATAATATCTTTTGTTTGTTGCCACTTTAATCCTCCTTGCAATAAAAAAAGAAGTAGATTTTTTTCTCTACTTCTCCTTATGATTTATTTTTCATTATTCGCAAATTCTTTTATAATTTTCTAGCTAAAAATACTATATGCTCTTTCTCGTCCAGATGGTATTCGCATTTAAATCCTATCTTATTCAAGGTTTCTGTGAGATATTCGGGAGAATAAACTTCAAAATCTAGCATATCCGCCCATTTCTTTATGTTTTTATGCTCTCTATATGCTCCTTCGTTGCATATTAGAAACTGACCGTCCTTTACTAGAACACGATGGATTTCTCTAAAAGATACTTCTAAATTCTTCCAAAAATAAATTGTTTCAAAAGCAGTTACTATATTTATAGATTCATCTTCAAAAGGTAGTTTAGCCACGTCTGCTTCAATAATTTTACACCTGCCATCTTTTATAGCTTCGCTATTTACTGAACTTGCGATATCTACACTTGTTTTAGAATAGTCCATTCCATATACTTTTTTAGCCTTTGTTAAGAAGTATTGAACATTACGTCCACCGCCACATCCTAGATCTAAAACTAAATCCGATGTTTTAATATTCAGAAAGGATCTGCCCCATTTCGCCAATTTTTCGTGACCAATATTCATTCCTTTAACCATGAAGCGACCGCCAAAATTATTTTTTGGATTTTTTACATTTTCAAAAAAATTTTTTAACATTTTTATCTCCATTTTTATCTCCTATTGATAACTATTATCAGTGTAATTTTATCATAAATTTCATGTTTATTCAATTTTATATCCTATCTGCCTTGATATTTCCCAGATTTTCGATAATCGAAATTCTTGATTTCCGATTTTCGGAATTCTGGACTTCTGCTTTTCGGAAGTCTTGTTATTATGGTTATCCAAGGGTGTAACTTTTCGTTACTCCCTTAGATTTCTCTAGTCATATCTTTTTTGTTTGGTTTTACTTTTTCTTTTACTTTCCTTTTGACTTTCTCTTTTGTCTTATCCTTGCTCTTGGATAGGTCTTTGTATTTCTTTATTTGCTTTAGGATACTTTCTTTTTCTTTTTTATTTTCTTTTGCTATGACTTGCTTAAAGGCATATTCCATTACTTTTATGTCTTTGGCTTTGAAGAATATTTCATAGTTTTTGCTTTCTTTGTTTTTCATTACTGAGAAACTTACTCCAAGTTTGTTTAGTTCTTTTTTTAAGTCTTTGAGGTCGCTTTGATCTATGCTTATATTTTCTAGTTGTCCTTTCTTGTAGAGGTCTTTTATTTTCATTTCATCACCCATAAGGCTTTTTAGGTTTCCATTTGCTTTTTCTAAAGTATCATTCATCTTTTTTCTTATTTCTTTTTCAAGATTGATTGATTCTTTTGCAGCCTTTATTGTGTATGATATTATGGTTTGTGCTGCTTGACCTGCTTCTTTGCTTATTTCTTCGTTTATCATGCTTTTCTCTCCTTTGTTTGATTTAAAAAAAGGGAAGTATAGGCTTTAATTTTTCTATACTTCCCTTTGATTGTTTTTATTTTATTGTTGTTGGTGGTGGAATGCTTTATTTTGATGTTTTTATATATTTATTAGGTCTTTGTACCTTTTATACTTTTAAATAGCTTACAATACCTTTCCACCTTTAGTAGTTTATGTGTGTTCTTTTGTCTGATAGATAGTTTTTCATATTGGAATATATAATCTGTATTTCTTCATTGTTCATTGTTTTTATTTCTTCTGTGCTTTTATATGTTTTGTATGTTCCATCTTGATCTGCTTTTATGAGTTCATCTATTAGCTCTTGCCTTTTATTCATCTCTATTACCTCCTAGATCTGCCTTTAGTTGTATAGCTTGGATAAGATATTTTTACCAGGTCTTATCTTTCTTGATTTTTGTAATAGTCTTTAGTCATTTGCCTTTTTTCATTAAATCTATCACTGTCTTGCTTATACTCTTTTATCTTTTCTATGATACTTTCTTTTTTATTTACCTTGGCTATGGCTTATTTAAAATCATATTCCATTTGCTTTTTCTAAAGTTTTATTCATCTTTTTTCTTATTTCTTTTTCAAGATTTATGGATTCTTTTGCTGCCTTTATTGAGTATGACATTATGGTTATTCTGAGAATAAAAAAGGAGGACTTCTACACTTTGGCGTAAAAAGTCCTCTCGGTTTAAAAACTAATGTTTTGTTGTTGTTTCTATTTAGCAATTTTTAAAAAAGATATTGCTATATAAAAGCATTTCTGAATTTAGGTAGGGTGAAATAATTTGAATGATTGTAATGTTGTATCTTGTCATTTCCATCATTATCCCCCAATTTCCTCTATGAAAAATCCTAAATCATTCCTGCTTTTTCAAAATGTTTCTTCAATAGTTTCTTGGAAATTATTGCTCCAATCAACGCACAAATCGCTATAACAACAAGAAATATTACTGAGGTCATAGGGGAAACAAGTTTAGTTAGAGTTTCCATGTATTCACTGCCAAACATTTTTTCATAAGATTTAATCGTTTGCTCTGCATAGAAAAGAAATGGAACACACATTCCACCAAAACCAGCAAGAGCACAAAATGTTATATAACCGATTGTTAATCCTTTATAATTTTGTATTCCCTTTGTTTGTGCAATTACCATTGCAATAATTCCTGCGATTATCAAACTAATTATATATGGCGGATAAAAGCTTATAATTCCTGTAAGTATGCAGAACAATAAAATCATCCATGGATTTTTTGTTTTTACCGGAACCAAAAAATAAGCAATAGCTCCAATAATTGCCCATATTGGAACAGCCAATAACATTGTATATGGCGTTACGAACAAAAAGGATAATACTCTATATAAAACCTGTGAGCATAACACCATTAGTGCTGTAATAATTAAATCTTTAATTTGAAATTTCTTTTTTTCTTCCATAATCATTCTCCTTATTTTTAAATATTTTTTATTTTCATAATGATGATAGTTATATAAAATACCATCATTATTACTAGCAATAACATATCAAGCATACGAAATTTGACTTCTGTATAACTAGTTTTTTTGCACGAAACTCCAAGTCCTCGTGTCTCAACAGATGCCGACAACTCAGTTGCAGTACATAACATTCGCATTAACATAGGAATCAACAGCATTTCATAAATTTTAAATGGATGTTTTAAAAATCCAAGGAAGGAAATATCAATCCCTCTCGTTTTAATTCCCTGCCTTATACAAATAAAATCATGTTTCAAGGTAGGAAAAAATCTTAATATAACAGCCAATGGAATGTTTAAATAATATGGGAATTTCATATTTTGCAAAGAAGCTAATACTTCAGATACATCACTTGTCCTACTCATATTAATAGCCGCAAATGTCAATGTTACAAAGCGAAGGATAAAGTAGTGTATTGTTGTTGAAATAAATAAAGGACTTATTTCTGCTACCATAAACAACACTACATATAAAACTAAGAATTTAAAACAATTTTTGTAAATTCCACTTATCATTCCATATGCAAACACCGATAAAAAAAGTAGAACTTCATACTTTTTACCAGTTAATGTAAATGCTAAAATCCCTATAATTAAAACTTGTAACAGCTTAATCCTTGGATCATATCTTATTCCATTATGTTTACAAGATTTGTTCATTCTTCATATCTCTCATTCTGTAATAAAAATCTTTTTATTATTTCAAAATCATCGCTACTCTTTAAGCTGATGCTTTGAATGATAGTATTGTTCTCTATAAACACTGCTTTAGTTGCTACTTTACTTAAAAACTCTAAATCATGAGAAATAACAAAAATCAGTTTTCCTTTTTTACGAAGATAATTTATTGCTTCCGATACACCTTTCATGTTCTCATAATCAAGTCCACTGGTTGGCTCATCAAAAATCAGAATTTTTTTATTTGAAGCTATAGCAGCTGCAATAGTAACTCGCTGCTTTTGCCCTCCTGATAAGCTATGCGGATGTCTATCTCTTAATGATGAAATATTCAATAAAGTCAGCGCATTTTCTATTTTTTCATCATTTTGCTTAATACTATTCATAGAACTGAGCATTAACTCAGAAACAACAGAATCGGAGTACAATTGATAATCTGCATCTTGCATTACAAAATATACACTTTTATGTAAATTCTTTTGCTTTGTAAGTTTGCTTTCAATAAAAAATTGTCCACTTTTTGCTTTTAATAAACCTGACATTATTTTCCCTAATGTAGTTTTGCCGTTTCCATTGTGCCCAACTATAGCTACTGTATCACCAAAATTTCCTTCTAAATTACAATTATTTAAAATCGAATTATTTGCATTATACGAAAATGATAAATTCTCCACCTTAAAGTCTGGTTGTTGCTTACTAATAGGTGCATTGTTCTTCAAGCCATACTTGATATTGCTCAAATTAAATGTTCTAAGTTTATATGTTTGAAGATCTGTTTCATTCAAATTTCCAATATCATCGTGATTTAGTTGCCTATCAATTTCTCCATCTTTCATTATCAAGCATTTATCTACCAAATTTTTTAAGTAGAACAATCTATGCTCTGAAACAATCACTGTATGTCCTTGTTTCTTTAAGCTTTCCATTATTTCCTTCAATTTAAGAATTGAAGGAATATCTAAATTTGCAGATGGCTCATCGAAAACATAAATCTTAGGATTCAAGGTTTTTGCAGCTATAATCGCTATCTTCTGTTTTTCACCACTAGATAAAGAAAACATATCCCTATCCATAAGATTTTCAGCTTCAAAATCGTGAAACGAACAATTTACTCTATCTATCATTTCATCTCTATCTATTCCATAATTTTCAAGAGCAAATGCCACTTCATTGGTACTATTCGTTGTAAAAAATTGACTTCGTGGATTTTGAAATATAGAAGCCGTATTTTTACCCATTTCTCCGGGAGTAACAGTCTTTATATCATCTCCTATTACTTTCACGCTCCCAGTCAAAACTCCTTCAAAGAAATGAGGAATCAAGCCGTTTATCAATCTTGTAACAGTTGTTTTCCCTGAACCAGACTGACCAGTAAACAATACAAATTCTCCTTCTTTAATTTTAAAATTTATATTCTTTAGACACCCTTCTTTTTGTGCCCCATAGCTGAAGCTCACATTCTCAAAATCAATAAGTACATTTCCCATTTCATCACCTATATTTGCCAACCAATAGATTGTTTTTTAATTTCAATGAAATGTTTATATACTCCATCTTGACCAATTAGTTCCTTATGATTGCCTCGTTGTACAATTCTACCCTTATCAATGACAATAATTTGATCTGCTTCTCTTACTGTAGATAGTCTATGTGCAATACTAATAAGCGTTTTATTTTTTGTTAATTCATTAATTGCACTGATTAACATATACTCGTTTTCAGGATCTACACTTGATGTTGCCTCATCAAGTATAATAATTGGAGCATCCTTAAGAATTGCTCGTGCAATTGAAATTCTCTGTTTTTCTCCTCCGGATAATGTTGATCCGCCTTCACCAACAACAGTATCGTACCCATCACTAAGGCTTGTTATAAATTCATGACAGCATGCTTTCTTGCAAGCCTCTACCACCTCTTCATAATGCGATGTGTGTGGAAACATGTCGAATAATTGAATTTTTTGCATTTGGTAATGAGTCAGTTCTGTTAAGTCTTTACCCATAGTAACTGCATTACAGCTTGAGTAAAGAATAAACGGAGGTTGCATTTCATTGAGAAATTGTGCCAAAGCCTTACCAATACCTCGACGTGGTGGATTGACTATCACCAAATCAGGTTTGCTTTGTTCTTTATTCAGGGCAAAATTGGCAGCATCAAGGGACTGAAAATTTACCTTTTTTAGACCGCACTTTTGCGCAGATAAGGTGGCGGAATAGATAGCTGAAGGAGATATTTCAATACCTGTGAGCTCAATGTCAGGACGGGTTACCGATAAAGCCTTAGCACAATGTAAACCAAAACCTCCAACACCACAGAATAAATCCCATAATTTGGCAATGGGTAAATCTTTTATCCATTGTTGTGCGGTACCATATAATCCTTCTGCCACCTGTGGATTAGTTTGAAAAAAACCTTGTGGACGAATAAATAAAGGAATCTAATTAAATCGTTCTTCTAATACTTGTTGCTCCGTAAAAAAGATTTCTTTTTCACCTTCTAAAATTGCTGCAGGTTGCGGCTGGATATTGGCAGTAATGACTTTTAATTGAGGCAATTTGGCTATTAAGCCAGTAATTTCTCGCTCAATTAATGGAATTTTTGTTTCAGAACGTAGCACAAAACGTAGCATTACGTCACCTGAATAACAACTTTCTGTGAGTAGGATATATTTGAGTTCGCCTTTTTATTTTTGAATGTTGTAAGGCACCAATCCCGCCCGACCAATAAAGTCTTTTAAGATAGGAAACAGTGAGGCAAAACTTTTTGGATAAAGCTCACAATCAATCAGCTCCACGGCACTTTGTGGATCGGTTGGATCCTTCAAAATACCTAAAATCGGACGCTCAACAGCACCGCTTACCACCATTTTAGCTTTATTACGAAAGTTTGCTTGTGCGAATTGAAAAGGGGCTATCCACTGTAGTGTTGATTGGTCAAGATGCTCGAGTTGAGATTTTAGATGGGCAATTTTTTCTATCAGTTGATTGGAATAGTTTTTCTCGATCCACTGACAGGAGGTGCATTGCTGATTTTGGAAATGTAGGCAGTTAAGCATTTATTTATTCGTTACTTGTTGAGCAATCAATATTGAGTTTGTAGTTATTTTTAGCTAGTTAGCATTTTTACCAAAATTTTGTCATTAGTTGTGGCCAAATAAAATTGTCTAGAACTTTTAAGTTGCTTAGTTTTCAAAGGCAAACTTAAACATATTTAGGCCTTTGCATCTAACCAACGTTGTTGCAATATCGATAATTTTTTATTATTTTCGAGCCATCGGCTTGTCTTTGTTAATTCATTCCAGCTGAAAGATTTCTTTTTAAATAAAGAGGTTAAGCGTTGCTGGCGTGCTTCAAAGTGCGGTTGATTTTCAGAAAATTTTAATCCATCAAGCACCTGAATGACTCCTTCAGGCTCATTACAAAGTAATAATAAATCACAGCCTGCGGCAAGTGCTTTTTCACTACGTGCAACAAAATCACCCATGAAATGTGCCCCTTTCATACCTAAATCATCGGAGAAAATTGCACCTTGGAAGCCAAGTTGTTTACGTAAAACTTCTTGTAACCAATAGCTTGAACCACTAGCTGGTTGGCTATCACATTGGCTATAAATCACATGCGCGGGCATAACCGCATCTAATTTATTTTGTGCAATGAGTTGTTTGAATGGTTGAATATCTTGTTCAAAAATGACTTTGCTTGGACGTTCATCATAAGGCGTTTCTAAATGGCTATCGGCTAAAACATGACCATGACCAGGAAAATGTTTACCCGTAGTTGCCATGCCTGCTAAATGCATTCCATCAATAAAGGCAGAGGCTAAGGGAATGACGGTTTCTATCTCTGAATTGAAACTACGATCTCCAATGGCTCGACATTCATGCCCGAGATCTAAAACTGGCGCAAAACTGAGATCAATATCTAACGCTGCCATTTCCGCAGCCATTAGCCAGCCCGCTTCTTTAGCAGTTTCAAGTTGTAATTTTGGATCTTCAATCATTGCCGCAAAAGCCTGCATAGCAGGAAGTTGAGTAAAACCATTGCGGAAACGTTGTACACGTCCGCCTTCTTGATCAACAGTAATCAACAAAGGTTTTTTTACACGTTGGCGAATGTCTTTAATTAGTGCCTGAATTTGTTCACGATCGTAAAAATTACGTGTAAATAAAATTAATCCTGCGACTAAAGGGTGTTCTAGTAATTCAATTTCTTCTTGTTGTAATTCTTGACCTTTAAGGTCCATGAGTAACGTTGACATATAAACCTAATAAAATAATAGACAAATAGGATGTCTAAGCACAAGACATTAATTCATATGGAGATATAAGCGATAGTTTACACTTTCAGGTGTTGGTCTGCTAAGGTTTATTTCTGATTTTTGTAAGGGTTGTAACAGCAGTGAGGCACGATATTTATCTTGTTGTGGACTAAATACCTGAGTAACCCCGTTTTGATCATACCAATATAAACTGTAGCACACATTAATCGGTTGATTGGTTTTGTTTTTTACCCAAGCTGAATTTTGGCTAACGCTAGCTTCTATATAAGAATTAGCATCAGCAGTAATATTCAAAATAGGTTTTTGGCTATGAGTTAAACTTGGTTTTTGTATTGAACAAGCTGCTAACAATAAGTTAACAGCGACTAATATAAACTTTTTCATATGATTTACTTACTTAGCAACAAGGGGTCCTAAAGGTTCACCGCCTAATAAGTGCATATGAATATGGAAAACTTCTTGGCCTGCATGTTTATTGCAATTAACAATGAGACGATAACCATCTTCAGCAATGCCTTCTTGTTGAGCAATTTTCGCTGCGACTATAAATAAATGGCCTAATGCAAGTTCATCTTCTGTCGTCACATCATTTACGGTGGCAATGAGTTTGTTAGGAATAATCAAAATATGTGTTTTGGCTTGTGGTGAAATATCACGAAATGCAGTGACTAATTCATCTTGATAAAGGATATTTGCAGGAATTTCTTTACGAATAATTTTGCTAAAAATGGTTTCTTCTGACATTTTTTATTCCCTATATTTTTTTGAAAAATTTACCGCACTTTTTATCAGAAATTAGACAAAATAGCAATTTATCAACTTAAATTAAAAAGCAACTAAATTCTGAACTTTTGGATCATTCCTATGAATATGACTCTTTTGGGTTAACTTTGATTTAAGTCAACTTTTTTTTAAAAGAGAGACCTAGATCACATAAATAACTATTATATAGTATATGAATTTCTTATAATTCAGCCACTAACAATTTACTTTTAGTCTGCAGTATTTTTCTAGCAATCAAATTAGCTTAATTAATTTGGATCAGGGTATTATTCGAGGAAATGAAAAATGAAAACAGAAGATATTAAATCTACTTGTATAGCCTCACCTACCGAAATCGCTGTGACAGGTCGAGACGTTGGCGCTTATAAAGCAACTAAAAAACAATATTATTCTTTTCTATCGGCAATTTCATCAGGTATGTTTATTGCTCTCGCATTTGTATTTTATACAACTACACAAACAGGTGGCGGTGGTTCCCCTTGGGGACTGACTAAACTGGTGGGAGGATTAGTATTCTCTCTAGGTGTTATTATGGTTGTTGTTTGTGGTTGTGAACTCTTTACTTCGTCGACCTTATCAATTATTGCTCGTGTTGACGGAAAAATATCTACCTATGAAATGTTACGTAACTGGATTGTTGTCTATTTGGGTAACTTTGTTGGCGGCTTGTTTATTGTGGCATTAATTTGGTTTTCAGGTCAAATCATGGCAGACAATGGGCAATGGGGGTTAACTATTTTAAAAACTGCTCAACATAAGGTAGAGCATACTTGGATTGAAGCATTCTGTTTAGGTATTCTGTGTAATATTATGGTATGTATAGCTGTCTGGATGGCTTATGCAGGTAAGACGTTAACAGATAAAGCGTTTATTATGATTTTACCTATTGCCTTGTTTGTTGCCTCTGGTTTTGAACACTGTGTTGCGAATATGTTTATGATTCCAATGGGAATGCTTATTGCACATGCGGGTTCTCCAGAGTTTTGGCAAACAATTGGATTAAATCCTGAACAATTTGCAAATTTAGATGTCTATCATCTTATAGTTAAAAATTTAATTCCAGTGACTTTAGGTAATATTGTCGGAGGGGCGATTTGCATAGGTTTAATGCAATGGTATACCAGTCGCCCACATTAATTAGGGAATAAGGACGCTGACTTATTTATTAAGTGAGCGTTCTTATAAGATTTTAATGTTTTATCAATACTAAACAATAAGGAAGTATGAACAATGGTTGAATTAACTGAAGCTCAAAAAAAAGCATGGGAAGGATTTGTTCCTGGTGAATGGCAAAATGGTGTAAATCTTCGTGATTTTATCCAAAAGAACTATACACCTTATGAAGGTGACGAATCATTTTTAGCTGATGCAACTCCAGCAACACTTGAGTTATGGAATAATGTGATGGAAGGCATTAAAGTTGAAAATAAAACTCATGCTCCTTTAGATTTTGACGAATATACACCATCAACTATTACTTCTCATAAGCCAGGTTATATCAATAAAGATTTAGAAAAAATTGTTGGTCTACAAACTGATGCTCCATTAAAACGTGCAATTATGCCATATGGTGGTATTAAAATGATCAAAGGCTCATGTGAAGTCTATGGTCGTAAATTAGATCCTCAAATTGAATTTATTTTTACTGAATATCGTAAAACCCATAACCAAGGTGTATTTGATGTATATACACCAGATATTTTACGTTGCCGTAAATCAGGTGTGTTAACAGGTTTGCCAGATGCTTATGGTCGTGGTCGTATTATCGGTGATTATCGTCGTTTAGCAGTATATGGTATTGACTATTTGATGGCTGATAAAAAAGCACAATTTACTTCATTACAAGCTCGCTTAGAAGCTGGTGAAGATATTCAAGCCACAATTCAATTACGTGAAGAAATTGCTGAACAACACAGAGCTTTAGGCAAAATTAAAGAAATGGCAGCCTCTTATGGTTATGATATTTCTGGACCAGCAACCAATGCTCAAGAAGCTATCCAATGGACATATTTTGCATATTTAGCTGCAGTTAAATCACAAAATGGTGCAGCAATGTCATTCGGTCGTACATCTACATTCTTAGATATTTATATCGAACGTGACTTAAAACGTGGTTTAATCACTGAACAACAAGCACAAGAGTTAATGGATCATTTAGTAATGAAATTACGTATGGTTCGTTTCTTACGTACTCCTGAATACGATCAATTATTCTCAGGCGACCCAATGTGGGCAACTGAAACATTAGCAGGGATGGGATTAGATGGTCGTCCATTAGTCACTAAAAACAGCTTCCGTGTATTACATACTTTATACACAATGGGTACATCTCCAGAACCAAACTTAACTATTCTTTGGTCTGAACAATTACCAGAAGCATTCAAACGTTACTGTGCTAAAGTATCTATTGATACTTCATCTGTTCAATATGAAAACGATGATTTAATGCGTCCAGATTTCAACAACGATGATTACGCCATTGCATGCTGTGTATCTCCAATGGTTGTTGGTAAACAAATGCAATTCTTCGGTGCTCGTGCAAACTTAGCGAAAACTATGTTATATGCAATTAACGGTGGTATCGATGAAAAGAATGGTATGCAAGTTGGTCCTAAAACAGCGCCAATTACATCAGATGTGTTAGATTTCAATGAAGTTATGACACGTATGGATAGCTTCATGGACTGGTTAGCAACACAATATGTGACAGCATTAAATATTATCCACTTCATGCATGATAAATATGCTTATGAAGCAGCACTAATGGCATTCCATGATCGTGATGTATTCCGCACAATGGCTTGTGGTATTGCTGGTCTTTCAGTTGCTGCTGACTCATTATCAGCAATTAAATATGCAAAAGTTAAACCAATTCGTGGCGATATTAAAGATAAAGATGGCAACGTAGTTGCTTCAAATGTCGCTATCGACTTTGAAATCGAAGGTGAATATCCACAATTTGGTAACAATGATCCACGTGTAGATGATTTAGCTGTTGATTTAGTTGAGCGTTTTATGAAAAAAGTTCAAAAACACAAAACTTATCGCAATGCGACTCCTACACAATCTGTTCTTACTATCACGTCTAATGTGGTATATGGTAAGAAAACAGGTAATACTCCAGATGGTCGTCGTGCTGGTGCACCATTCGGTCCTGGTGCTAACCCAATGCACGGTCGTGACCAAAAAGGTGCAGTTGCTTCACTTACTTCTGTGGCTAAACTTCCATTTGCTTATGCAAAAGATGGTATTTCATATACTTTCTCAATCGTACCAAATGCATTAGGTAAAGATGATGAAGCACAACGTCGTAATTTAGCAGGCTTAATGGATGGTTATTTCCATCATGAAGCAACGGTTGAAGGTGGTCAACACTTAAATGTTAATGTTCTTAACCGTGAAATGTTATTAGACGCAATGGAACACCCAGAAAAATATCCACAATTAACAATTCGTGTATCTGGTTATGCTGTTCGTTTTAACTCATTAACCAAAGAACAACAACAAGATGTTATTACTCGTACCTTTACACAATCAATGTAATTACGTAGATAATATTAATCTATAAATAAAAAAATTCCGCTTTGAATAGGCGGAATTTTTTATATCTGAAATATTGATAATAGATTTATTGTTATTATATTGACTACGTGCAATAAGTTTTTAACCTGAAAAAAACAGATTTTTTTGTTATAATCCAGCAAGCTATCAACAATTCAATGATTTAAGGACATGCATATGTCAGTTTTAGGAAGATTTCACTCATATGAAACCTGTGGTACAGTTGATGGTCCGGGTATTCGTTTTATTTTATTTTTACAAGGTTGTTTGATGCGTTGTAAATACTGCCATAATAGAGATACGTGGGACTTGCATGGCGGTAAAGAAATTTCAGTAGAAGATTTAATGAAAGAAGTGGTGACTTATCGCCATTTTATGAATGCTTCTGGTGGGGGGGTCACTGCTTCTGGTGGGGAAGCGATTTTACAAGCTGAATTTGTGAGAGACTGGTTTAGAGCTTGCCATGAGGTGGGTATTAATACTTGCTTAGATACTAATGGTTTCGTTCGTCATCATGATCATATTATTGATGAATTAATTGATGAAACCGATCTGGTTATGCTAGATCTTAAAGAAATGAATGAACGAATTCATGAAAGCCTAATTGGTGTACCGAATAAACGTGTGCTCGATTTTGCCAAATATCTTGCTGAACGTAATAAACGTACTTGGATACGTCATGTCGTCGTGCCAGGATATACGGATAATGATGATGATATCCATATGTTAGGCTACTTTATTAAAGATATGCAGAATATTGAGAAAGTAGAGTTATTGCCTTACCATCGCTTAGGTGCCCATAAATGGGAAGTGCTTGGTGATAAATATGAATTGGAAGATGTAAAACCACCAACAAAAGAGCTTATGGAACATGTGAAAGGTATTCTTGAAGGATACGGATTAAAAAATGTAAAATATTAAAAGAAAACCATCATTATGATGGTTTTTTATGGGCTATTTTCAGTGGAAAGTGCGGTATTTTTTTGTTGTTTTTTCTGTTCTCGGCGTTTTTTAAAAAAAGCACTCAGCTTTTGACTACATTTTTCTTCTAAAATACCACCGGTCACTTCAATCACATGATTCATTTTGTAATCATCAAAAAAATGAAATCTGGAGCCTACAGCTCCTGTTTTATAGTCAGCCGCACCAAAAACCAAACGCTTAATTCGGCTATGTAGAATAGCACCTGCACACATTGTACAAGGTTCTAAAGTGACATATAGGGTAGTATTAAGTAGACGATAATTTTGTCGCTTTTGGCCAGCATTACGTAATGCAATAATTTCTGCGTGGGCAGTCGGATCTGAATTAACGATAGATAAATTCCACCCTTCACCAATAATTTTACCTTGTTCATCCACTAATACTGCACCAACAGGGATTTCGCCCAGTGCTTCTGCTTTATCCGCTAAGGAAAGCGCATGAGCCATCATATATTCATCAAAAGCTTGTTGTTCACTAATTTTCATTATTGTCATAAGCAGAATATAGGGGAAAAGTGCGGTAGAAATTTTGAAAAAGTTTACCGCACTTTAATAAGTTGAGTTATACAGAAAATGGATATTTAATCGCATCATGGCATTGATAGCCGATGACCTTAAAATCATCCATGGTTACCCAAGTTTCAAGATCTTCAAGAGATTTAATATCCGGGTTAATTTCCAATTTAGGAGATGGGAATGGCTCGCGTTTTAATTGTACATCACGCATTAATTCAAGTTGGTCTTCATAAATATGCGCATTTACAATTTTATGGTAAGCCATACCTGCTTTTTTTCCTGTAATTTGAGCCATCAGTGCTAGAAAAGTAAACACTTGAATCTGATTAAAGTTCAATCCTAAAGGAACATCACAAGAACGTTGATAGCTGGTTAAATACAATGTATCACCAAGCAATGAAAAAGTGTGATTGTACATACAAGGGCGGAGGCAACCGAGATCAAATTCACCTGGGTTGAAAAAAGTTAGAATCTCACCGCGATCATCTACACCTCGGCTTAAATTATTGACAATTTTACGTAGTTGATCAATGGTTTCGCCATTCGGTTTACGCCATGCTCGACCTTGCACTCCATAGACGCGCCCCATGTCATCGGTACCTTTACGGTGTGGGTTAGCTAGCCAAGCTTGATTTTCATTAGCATTTGCATCCCAGGTTTTCGCACCGAGTTTACGAAAATCTGCGGCATTATCATAACCTCGGATATAACCAAGGAACTCTGCGATAGCCGCTTTCCAATAACTTTTACGAGTGGTAATAATTGGAAACTGATTGTTGGCAACATCATAGTTTAAATCAGCATTAATAATGGTTAAACAACGTTTTCCTGTACGGTTATTTTGAACCCAAGTGCCTTGCTCAATAATCCGTTGGCATAAATCTAAATATTGACGCATATATCTTTCCCAAAATTTTTGTTTTTTATACCGCAGTTTTACGACGGTAGGCTATAACGATAAATAATGCACCAAGAATAATCATTGGTGTGGATAGAATTTGTCCCATTGAGATATGTTGACCAAAATATAATCCTAGCTGTACATCAGGTTCACGGAAAAATTCTACAATGAATCGGAATAAGCCATAGCATAATAAGAATAAGCCAGATACTGAACCTGTTGGGCGAGGTTTTCTAATAAACCAATTTAAGATACAGAATAATACTATGCCTTCTAAGAAAAATTCATAGAGTTGCGAAGGGTGGCGTGGTAAGTAGCCACCTGATGGGAATAGGACTGCCCAAGGCACATCGGTGACTCTTCCCCAAAGTTCATCATTGATAAAATTACCAATGCGTCCCATTCCCAGACCGAATGGAATAAGAGGAGCGATAAAATCAGCTACAGCCCAAAAATAACGTTTTTGTAATTTGCAGGTGATCAGCATGGAAATAATTACCCCAATTAAACCACCGTGAAATGACATACCGCCTTCCCAAACTCGGAAAAGGTACATTGGATCTCTGAGGAATAGATCCCATTGATAAAATAATACATAGCCAATTCGCCCACCAAGGAATACGCCAGCGAAACCGTTGAATAATAAATTATCAATTTGTTCAATTGTCCAGCCACTATTCGGTTGATTGGCTCGGCGAACAGCAAGCCAACGGGCGAACATAAAACCAATCAAATACATCAAACCATACCAGCGCAAGCTGATAGGTCCAATGGAAAAAATAATGGGATCAATTTGGGGGAAAGTTAAAAACTGGTTTTCCATAAATTTCCTTATTAAAGAATTATCCTAAAATCATCTTGATTGCCATAAGAATCAAGAAAATAGCAAAATAGGTTTTGAGTTTAGTAACAGGTAGCTTATTAGCAACTTCAGCACCAAGCTTTGAGGTAAAGAATGAAGTCACCATAATACCTAACACAGCAGGTAAATAAATATAACCTAATGACCAATTAGGCATACCTTCTGTTGCCCAACCTCCGATCATGAAACTAAACATCCCTGCACAACCCAAAAAAGCACCACAAAATGATGATGAACCAATAGCTTTTTTCATCTCAATGCCATGAGAATTAAGAAAAGGAACAATGAAGCTTCCACCGCCAATCCCTGCCGTACTTGAGGCAATCCCAATCCCAATCCCACCAAGAATCGTTTTTTGTGGTGTTAATGGTGTGATAGCAGTATTTTCAGATTTTTTCTGACGAATAGATAACACCATTTTTATGGCTAAATAGACCACTAAGAGTGCAAATAGTTTACTGGAAATATCTTTGGGTAATTTGCCGATAAATAAGCCAGAAATAAAAATGGCTATGACTGCGCTAGGGGCAAGATATTTAACGGTTTCCCATACCACATTACCCATTTTATTATGACGATAAGCAGATGATAAGCTAGTGAAAATAATCGTCGCAAAAGAGGTGCCTAATGCGGTAGCCATTAATTTTTCATCAGGTACGCCAACCATGGGCAATAAATAGAGGAGTGTAGGCACAATCACTAATCCTCCACCGATACCAAAAATACCTGCTAAAAAGCCAACAATAGTACCGACAAGTAATGTAATAATGAAAAAAGTTAGCATATTAGCCTCTGAATTTACGTTTTTTATCTTGAGTTCGATAAGGATGTTGAGCTTTTTTTACAGTATGATTTGTCTTTTTTTCATCAATAGCTGATAAAAGTACATTACTGGTTTTATTTGGATCAAAGAGGAATGTTGCGAATTCTTTCATCGCTTTGCGATACACATCACGTTTGAAAGAGATCACTTGCCGAACTGGATACCAAAAGCTTACCCAACGCCATCCATCAAATTCAGGAGAAGGGGTACAATTCATATTAATATTCTTTTCGTTAGTTATTAACTGTACAAGAAACCAGCGTTGTTTTTGTCCAATACACATTGGTTTACTATCATATCGCAACAAACGTTTTGGCAATTTATAGCGTAGCCATTGTTTGGATACATAGAGTACTTTGACATCTCTACGAGTTAATCCAACTTCTTCATACAATTCACGAAACATTGCTTGTTCTGGTGTTTCGCCATCATTGATGCCACCTTGTGGATACTGCCATGAATTTTGTCCGTACCTCTTGGCCCACATAACTTGTCCCTTGTTGTTACAAATGACAATGCCAACATTAGGACGGTAGCCATCGAAATCGATCACTATCGCTCACCTTAAATAAATGTTTTATATATTCTGATAACTCTAAATTGTTTCATAATCTGAGGTATTACTCAATCATTATCCACAGAAATCACAAATAAAGTGCGGTGATGATAGAAAAAATTTTAGTAAAGCAGCCCATAAGCAAGTTATCCACATTTCCACAAGATGTGAATAATTTAGTGGATAATCACTGAATAAGTGATAAAAAAGATTTTTTTCTCACAAAGATCTTTTTATATTACAAAAACCTAAAAAAGATCTTTATCAATAGTGCTATTTTTTAATCTTCTGCCTATTGACAAAAAACAAAGCAAATTTCCATGGTAAGTTATCCACATGAGATGAAAAAAATAAACCCGAGGTTTGGTGAAATTTATAGCGGTTTTTAGCCATTTGTGAGTTATTCAGATTTTCTGTGGATAAGATTGTGGTTGAATTTGCTAATAACTTTTGAATGTGATTTAGTAAACTTTAGTTATCTCTTTTAAAATCTAAAAAAACTTTTTAAATCAATGTGATATCTATACAGTAAGATGGATTTTGAGAGACATAAAAAGGTGCAAACTGGGCTGTATATTTTTTAATCTATCATTATTTGCTAATGAAGAGTCATGAGCATATCAGTTTTATGACAGAAATTTCCCTAACAAAGCCATGATTTTCGCTTATAATGTATCGCATTATTTGAGATAGCAATTTATGATTAAAAATTTACTCATTTTAACCGCACTTTTCTGTATGACGGGCTGTGGAACTATTGTTCAATTAATTAATCCCCGAGATAAGTATGAGGCTTATGATGGAACTAAGTTTGATTGGCAACAGGCACAGCAATGGGGTTTACCAATTTTAGATTTACCCCTTTCTTTCTTATTAGATACCGCACTTTTACCTTATGTTTGGTCACAGGAATAAATGAAACTTAATTTTCAACAACAAGAAGCCATGGAATATACCTCTGGACCTTGCTTAGTCCTTGCAGGTGCGGGGTCTGGTAAGACACGTGTGATTATTAATAAGATCGCCTATTTGATCGAAAAGTGCGGTTATTTACCAAAAGAAATTGCAGCGGTAACTTTTACTAACAAAGCCGCTCGAGAGATGAAAGAGCGTGTAGCCCATTCTATTGGTAAAGAATCAACTAAAGGTTTAACGATTTCGACTTTTCATACCTTAGGTTTCGATATTATTAAACGAGAATATAAGCATCTTGGTTTTAAAGCGAATATGACGTTATTTGACGAACATGATCAAATGGCGTTATTAAAAGAATTAACGGCTGATTTATTACAAGAGGATAAAGATCTATTACGTGAGTTGATTTCGACGATTTCAAATTGGAAAAATGATTTAGTCATGCCAAGCCAAGCGGCTAAATTTGCTCGAGATGAAAAGCAACAAACTTTTGCCAAATGTTATGAGCGTTATGCTAATCAGATTCGTGCTTATAACGCCTTAGACTTTGATGATTTAATTATGCTTCCGACTTCATTATTTAAAACTCAGCAGGAAGTGCGGTTGAAATGGCAAGAAAAAATTCGTTATTTATTAGTGGATGAGTATCAAGATACTAACACCAGTCAATATGAGCTGATTAAATTATTAGTCGGGCAACGAGCATGCTTTACGGTGGTAGGCGATGATGACCAATCTATTTATTCATGGCGTGGTGCACGTCCACAGAATATGGTGCGTTTACGTGATGATTTCCCACAATTAAAAGTGATTAAGCTTGAACAGAATTATCGTTCTACGCAACGGATTTTACATTGCGCTAATATTCTTATTGATAATAATGATCATGTTTTTGATAAAAAACTGTTCTCTAATATTGGCGAAGGTGAAAAACTACAGGTTATTGAAGCCAAAAATGAAGAACATGAGGCTGAACGTGTGGTTGGTGAACTGATTGCTCATCGTTTTATCAATAAAACAAAATATCAAGATTATGCCATTTTATATCGAGGCAATCATCAATCACGTTTATTAGAAAAAGTGCTAATGCAAAATCGTATTCCTTATAAAATTTCAGGTGGAACCTCATTTTTCTCCCGTGTAGAAATTAAGGATATGATGGCTTATTTGCGATTACTTGTGAATCAAGACGACGATTCTGCATTTTTGCGTATTGTGAATACCCCAAAACGTGAAATCGGTACGGCAACCTTAGAAAAATTAGGCATGTTAGCCAATCAAAAACACGTGAGCTTATTTGAAGCAATTTTTGATTTTGACTTAATTCAGCTTGTTACTCCTAAAGCTTATAATGCGTTACAAAACTTTGGGCGTTGGATGGTGGAATTAAGTGATGAAGTGGTACGTTCTGAACCACAACGCGCCGTTCGTTCCATGTTGGCACAGATTCACTATGAAGAATATTTATATGAATATGCCAATAGTCCTAAAGCTGCCGAAATGCAGTCAAAGAACGTGGTGACTTTATTTGAGTGGGTGAATGATATGCTCAAAGGAGATGAATTTAATGAGCCAATGACCTTAAATCAAGTAGTCACTCGTCTCACTTTACGAGATATGCTAGAACGTGGAGAAGAGGATGATGAGTCTGATCAGGTGCAACTGATGACTTTGCATGCATCCAAAGGGCTAGAATTTCCCCATGTGTTTTTAGTGGGAATGGAAGAGGGGATTTTACCTCATCAAACTAGCATTGATGAAGATAATGTAGAAGAAGAACGACGCCTAGCTTATGTAGGTATTACTAGAGCACAACGTACATTACGTTTTACTTTATGTAAAGAACGCCGTCAATTTGGTGAGTTAATTAAACCTGAAGCAAGTCGTTTCTTATTGGAATTACCACAAGATGATTTGCAATGGGAGCGTGATAAGCCAGCGTTAACGGCAGAACAAAAAGAACAGAAAGCGGTAGCCAATATTGCTAATTTGCGAGCAATGTTAAAACGTAATTAAATGAAATTGAGTTAAATTGCACATAATTCCGACAAATGAGTGACGGATTACAAAGTTTTGTAAAAAATCATTTGACTTATTTTCAGAAAAAAGTATGATACCGCCCACAAACCGACGACGGTGAGATGGCCGAGAGGCTGAAGGCGCTCCCCTGCTAAGGGAGTATGTGGTCAAAAACTGCATCGAGGGTTCGAATCCCTCTCTCACCGCCATTTACTCTCAGGGCACCCGTAGCTCAGCTGGATAGAGTACTCGGCTACGAACCGAGCGGTCAAAGGTTCGAATCCTTTCGGGTGCGCCATTTCAATTTTTACTCTAGATTGAACTGGTCAATAATAGATTGCGAGAATAAATAAAGTTTGCTAATATTGAGAAATCAATCAGCGCACCCGTAGCTCAGCTGGATAGAGTACTCGGCTACGAACCGAGCGGTCAAAGGTTCGAATCCTTTCGGGTGCGCCATTTCACTAAATCTCTTAATTCCCTTTTTATCAAAACTAACTGATTTTTTCTTATTCACTTATTTATTTAGCCATATATTTCATGAGTTAATATTTTATTAGTTGGTTGTAACTAATCTTGTTTTAACACCCAAGGTTGGGCAATCGTAAGAGAATACCAGTTTGCAATTAAATGAGTTTGTTCGCTCTCTGGAATAGAAAAAGGGATAAGTGTAAGAATATCCCTATGTATTTCTAAAATTTTTGGAAAATATACCGCACTTTTAATTTCTTCCATAATGTCTTTATGTAGAGGTTGAGCTGCATAGCCCCTGTTTATTCGACCTAAAGCCATGGCAAGATGCAATAATTCCATTTCCATTTGTTTGGTTGTAACATCAACTTTCCAATAATATATAAGACGTTTCTCAATTCTTAACATGATAGTTGATAAATTACTATTAATTAGCTGTCGCTCTTCTAATAATATTAAATGTTCTGCTAATTTCATAAGACTCATGGGGTAAGTTCGGATCATTTTTAAGCATAACAAATGTATTAAAATTAAACAGTGCATAGATCACAAATTTATAGGAAAATGTAGAAAAATAAAAAAGAGGATAAACATGTTCGATTTTGAGCTGATTAATCAATATGATGCACTGATTTTTGATATGGATGGTACACTTATAGATACGATGCCTAGTCATACTCTTGCCTGGGAAAAAGTAGGCGAAGTATTAGGCTATCCGATTAAAGGTGATGTGATGTATGAGTTTGCAGGCGCTCCTACTAAAGTGATTGCAGAAGAAACTATGCGCCGTTATGGTGTCCCCCTTGAACTAGAAGAACAATTAGTTATTTTAAAACGTAATTTTGGACGAAAGTTAGTTATTGAGAAAGCGACATTGCTGCCAACTATACAAGTTTTACAACATTTTTATCGTAAAAAACCATTGGCGTTGGGAACAGGTTCGCATCAAAGTATGGTGGATTTGTTGTTAAACCACTTTAATTTAGCGCATTATTTTAATGCGATGGTGGTGGCTGAGGATGTAAAACAGCATAAACCTGCTCCTGAGACGTTTTTGCGTTGTGCAGAATTATTGAATGTAGAACCTAAACATTGTTTAGTGTTTGAAGATGCAGATTTTGGTGTTCAAGCTGCATTGGCTGGTGGCATGGATGTGTGGGATATTCGCTTCAATAATATTATTACAAATAAATAAGAGATAAAAATAAAATCGCCACAATGAGATATAAAATGAACTATAGAATGTTGATGTTGTATTATGTTTGAATGGACATTTTGGGCAGAGTTTTGGCAACATCATAGCCTTTATTTAATGTTTGCGAGTAGTTTTCTTAGTGCAACAGTGTTGCCTGGCAGTTCAGAGATTATTTTTCTTGGATTAGCAACGGCGATGCAATTATCTGCTCAACATTATTTTTCTAGTTCAATATTGCTTTTATTAGTGGTAGCAACTATTGGTAATACTTTAGGTGGAATGACAACCTATTGGATTGGATGTTGGTTGCCATCCCCTGAGCTTAGTCAGCAATCTAATGCAAAAGTGCGGTGGGTTTTAGAAAAATTTAAGCGTTATGGTAGCTTTGCTTTATTATTAAGTTGGATGCCAGTTGTAGGTGATGTGTTTTGTGCAGTCGCAGGTTGGATAGGTTTACCTTGGGGAAAGGTTTTTAGCTTTATGTTAATAGGTAAAACCTTACGTTATGTATTTTTATGCTATTTGGTCATTGGTTATCAATTTTTATAAATGTTAAAAATAAGTTAGATTTGCTAAAATAAAAAAGCCACTCATTGAGATGAGTGGCAAAATATAACCTAAGGAACCAATTTTTTATTATTAATCACAACTGTAAGTTGCTATTCATAAGACTCATAATATGTCAGAAAGTTCAAAAAAATTAAAAAAAGGATAAATTATGCCATTGCTCGATAGCTTCAAAGTTGACCACAGAATTATGAAAGCCCCGGCAGTACGTATTGCTAAAACAATGCAAACTCCCAAAGGGGATGATATTACGGTGTTCGACTTGCGTTTTTGTATTCCCAATAAAGAAAATATTCCATCTAAAGGTATTCATACCTTAGAACATTTATTTGCGGGCTTTATGCGTGATCATTTAAATGCGACGGATGTAGAAATTATTGATATTTCGCCAATGGGATGCCGTACTGGTTTCTATATGTCATTAATTGGCTGTCCAGATGAGCAACGTGTGGCAACTGCTTGGCTAGCGGCAATGAAAGATGTGCTAGCGGTTAAATCTCAAGATCAAATTCCAGAATTAAATGAATACCAATGTGGCACATATACTGAACATTCACTTGCTGAAGCTCAAATAGCAGCTCGTCATGTGATTGAAAAAGGCATTGGCATTAATAAAAATGAAGATTTGTTATTAGACGAAAAATTATTAAACCCATAATTCTCGTTAGCAACACAATAGTAAAGGAACATTTATGACAACTCTTGGTACAGCGTTAACCCCGAAAGCAACAAAAGTAATGATGTTAGGTGCAGGTGAGTTAGGTAAAGAAGTAGTAATTGAACTACAGCGTTTAGGTGTTGAAGTTATCGCCGTAGATCGTTATGAAAATGCGCCAGCACAACAAGTGGCTCATAGAGCTTATACCATTTCCATGTTAGACGGTGAGGCATTAAAAGCTTTGGTGGAAAAAGAAAAACCTGATTATATTGTGCCTGAAGTGGAAGCCATTGCTACTGCAACTTTAGTTGAATTAGAGCAGCAGGGATTTACTGTCATTCCCACAGCTAAAGCAACACAATTAACCATGAATCGTGAAGGTATTCGTCGTTTAGCCGCTGAACAGTTAGGGTTACCTACCTCAAATTATCAGTTTGTAGATAATTTTACAGATTTTAAACAAACTGTAGAAAAAATTGGTGTTCCTTGCGTGGTTAAGCCTATTATGTCTTCTTCAGGGCATGGGCAATCTATTATTAAATCATTAGATCAAGTTCAACAAGCTTGGGATTATGCTCAAGAAGGTGGTCGAGCAGGTGCTGGCAGAGTGATTGTAGAAGGTTTTGTAAAATTTGATTATGAAATCACCTTGCTAACGGTTCGTCATATTGGTGGAACTTCATTTTTAGCACCAATTGGTCATCATCAACAAGATGGTGATTATCGTGAATCTTGGCAGCCACAAGCAATGTCTGAAAAAGCCTTACAAAAAGCTCAAGAAGTGGCAGAGAAAATTACCAGTGCATTAGGAGGACGTGGTATTTTTGGTGTGGAAATGTTTGTCTGTGGCGATGATGTTATTTTTAATGAAGTATCGCCTCGTCCACATGATACAGGAATGGTCACTTTAATTTCCCAAGAGCTTTCTGAATTTGCATTACATGCTAGGGCAATTTTAGGCTTACCGATCCCTGAAATTAATCTCATTAGTCCAGCTGCGTCAAAAGCGATTGTGGTGGAAGGAAAATCCACACAAGTACAATTTGGTCATTTAGAACAAGTGCTAGCGGAGCCAAATACGAATATTCGTTTATTTGGTAAAGCTGAAGTGAATGGACACCGTCGTATGGGGGTGATTTTAAGTCGTGATATTTCTGTTGAGAAAGCTTTAGAAAAAGCTTTTCGTGCTTATGATAAATTAGAAATTAGTTTATAATTTATGAAAATCATACCGCACTTTGGGGAAAATAGACCTAAAGTGCGGTTATTTTTATCAACATTTTGCTAGCGTAATCATTATGGAAAATGTAATAAATAATCATCCAACTATTGCTATTGTAGCAGGAGAAGTATCAGGAGATATTCTTGGTGCAGGTTTAATTCGAGCGTTAAAATTGAAATATCCACAAGCACGATTTATTGGCATTGCAGGTAAAAATATGCTGGCTGAAGGTTGTGAAACCCTAGTGGATATGGAAGAAATTGCAGTAATGGGATTGGTTGAAATTTTGAAGCATTTGCCACGCTTACTGAAAATTCGTAAACAGATCGTTGAAACGATGTCAGAAGTTAAACCAGATATTTTTATTGGTATTGATTCGCCTGAATTTAATCTTTATGTGGAAGAAAAACTCAAAGCGCAAGGGATTAAAACTATTCATTATGTGAGTCCATCAGTATGGGCTTGGCGTCAAAATAGAATTTATAAAATTGCTAAAGCGACTCATCTTGTTTTAGCATTCTTACCTTTTGAAAAAGCCTTCTATGATCGTTTCAATGTGCCTTGTCGCTTTATAGGGCATACTATGGCTGATGTAATACCTCTAAAACCTAATCGTAGTGAGGCTTGCCAAGTATTGAAATTGGATGAAAATAAGCGTTATATGGCGATTCTTGTGGGAAGTCGTGGTTCAGAGGTGGAGTTTTTAGCTGAACCTTTCTTACAAACCGCACAGTTATTAAAACAGCAATATCCAGAACTTCAATTCCTTGTGCCATTAGTCAATGAAAAACGCCGTCAACAATTTGAACAGTTAAAAGCACAAGTTGCTCCTGAACTAGAATTGATTTTATTAGATGGTCATGCTCGTCAAGCCATGATAGTGTCAGACGCCACTTTATTAGCATCTGGAACGGCAGCGTTAGAATGTATGCTATGTAAATCGCCAATGGTCGTGGGTTATAAAATGAAACCATTAACTTATTTCTTAGCTAAACGTTTAGTGAAAAGTAAGTATATTTCCTTGCCTAATTTATTGGCAGATGAGATGTTAGTACCAGAAATGATCCAACAAGAGTGCGAACCCAAGAAGTTAGCTGTACAGCTCGCTGCCTATTTAGATCAAAGTGAAAGTGTGGTAGAAAATCGTAAAATTTTATTACAACGTTTTACTGAATTGCATCAACTGATTCGATGCGATGCAGATAGTCAAGCAGCTCAAGCTGTAATTGATTTATTAGAAGGAAACAAGCATGAGTGATTTTGAATATCCACAAGGTTTTGAATTAGTTGCAGGTGTAGACGAAGTCGGACGCGGTCCATTAGTGGGCGCTGTGGTTACAGCAGCAGTGATTTTAGATCCTAATAATCCTATTGAAGGATTGGCAGACAGTAAAAAATTATCTGAAAAGAAGCGTGAACAGCTTGCTGAAGAAATCAAACAAAAGGCATTAGCTTGGGCATTAGGGCGTGCAGAACCAGAAGAAATTGATCAATTAAATATTCTGCATGCCACCATGCTGGCTATGCAACGTGCGGTAAAAAATTTAAAAATTCAACCGCACTTTGTGTTAGTCGATGGCAACCGAGTGCCTGAATTCGCCATGCCAGCACAAGCTGTGGTAAAAGGTGATAGTAAGGTACAAGAGATTAGTGCTGCATCAATTATTGCCAAAGTAGCTCGTGATCATGAGATGGAAGAACTGGATAAACAATATCCGCAATATGAATTTGCAAAACATAAAGGTTACCCGACAAAAGTCCATTTAGAAAAATTAGTTGAATTTGGCGCCTTACCTCAACATCGCCGTAGTTTTGGTCCTGTACGTAAGGTATTAGATAAGCATAATTGATAAGCGAAATAGATTATGAATGAACAACTTTGGTATCAATCACCACTATTTGTTGTACTTGCTTTACTGATCGGTGCAATTATTTTGTTTGTGCAGAATAAATTGCGGATGGACACCGTTGCATTACTAGTTATGCTGTTATTTTGCTTAACGGGTATTTTATCTTTAGATGAGGTATTTGCGGGCTTTAGTGATCCCAATGTTATCTTAGTTGCTCTTCTATTTATTGTCGGCGAAGGGCTTGTTCGTACAGGTGTCGCTTACCAAGTAAGCGAATGGCTGATGAAGGTTTCCAATAATAGTGAAACTAAGGTACTAGTTTTATTGATGTTAGCGGTTGCAGGCTTGGGTTCCTTTATGAGTTCTACTGGGGTTGTGGCAATTTTTATTCCTGTCGTACTTGCTATTTGTCAGCAAATGAAAATTTCCCCTAAACGATTAATGATGCCACTAAGTGTAGCGGGTTTAATCAGTGGTATGATGACATTGATTGCTACGGCTCCTAATCTAGTAGTGAATGCAGAATTAGTGCGTATTGATAATCTTCGTTTTAGTTTTTTCTCTTTTACCCCGATTGGTCTAGCGGTCTTAGTGGTGGGTATTTTATATATGCTAATAGCTCGCCGTTGGCTTGATAGTTCAGAGCATAATATTAGTGAAGTCAAACCGCGTGATTCAATTACTGATTTAATTGAAGAATATCAATTACATCAGCGTGTTAAACGATTTGTGGTGAAAACAGGATCACAATTTATTGGTCGTTCAGTTGAAGATTTACATTTACGTTCTAATTATAAATTAAATATTTTAGCCATTGAACGTTGGAAGCGATTTCGCCCAGTCTTTATTGCCGCTTCCTTAGGAAAAATTGAAATTAAAGAAAAAGATATTCTATTAATTGATATTGCTAATCCTCAGTTAGATTTAGATTCTTTCTGTCATTTATATCATTTAGAACCTACCGAAATTCGCAATACTCACTTCAATGAACAATTAAAATCTGTAGGCATGGTAGAAATTACGCCTGTACCAGATAGTGATGCCATTGGTCAGAGTGCTGCCCAGTTGCGTTTTCGTTCCCATTATGGTTTGAATGTAATTGGAATTAAACGTGATGGAGAATTATTGCAGGGATTATTGGTGGAAGAACCTTATAAATTAGGAGATCAATTATTAGTGATTGGGGATTGGAAACTGATTCGTAAATTGCCTGATCGTACTAAAGACTTCTTTGTATTGGAATATCCAAAAGAAATTGATAAAGCCGTTCCTGCTCGTAGTCAAGCTATGCATGCTATTTTCTCTGTGGTAGCCATGGTAATTCTCATGGTGACAGGCGTAGTGCCTAATGTTATTGCTGCATTAATTGCTTGTTTATTATTGGGGAAATTCCGTTGTATTGATGCAAAAAGTGCTTATGATAGCATTCACTGGCCAATTATTATTCTAATTGTTGGTATGATGCCATTTTCCATCGCCTTACAAAAAACAGGTGGGGTAGATTTAGTGGTGGATTTTATGATTAATACCGTAGGTAACATGGGTAAACATTGGATTTTAATCAGTTTATTTACTTTATCTGCGGTAGTTGGATTATTTATTTCTAATACAGCTACGGCAATTTTAATGGCACCTATTGCAATTAATATGGCTCACCAATTAAATTTATCACCAGTCCCTTTTGCTATGACAGTTGCTATTGCCACCTCTGCGGCTTTTATGACGCCTGTTTCTTGCCCTGTGAATACGATGGTGTTAGGACCAGCAGGATATAAATTTAGTGATTTTGTCAAAATTGGTGTACCATTCACCATCTTAGTTATGTTAGTCACCATTTTCTTGGTGCCTGTATTGTTTCCATTCTAGGAAGAAAAAAGGAAAATTATGACCGCACTTTCACAAACAAAATTGAAAATTGGACTAGTCTCAGTCTCTGACCGAGCTTCACAAGGCATTTATCAAGATCAAGGTATCCCAGAATTACAAACTTGGTTAGAAAACGCTTTAGTGGATAAATTTGATGTTGAAACTCGTTTAATTCCAGATGAACAATCGGAAATTGAAAAAACATTAATTGAGTTAGTAGATATTCACCAATGTCATTTAGTGCTGACGACAGGCGGAACAGGCCCTGCTAAACGTGATGTGACACCTGATGCAACATTAGCTATTGCTGATCGAGAAATGCCTGGTTTTGGAGAACAAATGCGTCAAGTGAGTTTACATTTTGTACCGACTGCCATCCTTTCTCGCCAAGTTGGTGTGATTCGTAAAGATAGCTTAATTTTGAATTTACCAGGTCAACCTAAGGCAATTAAAGAAACTTTAGAAGGTGTTAAAGATGAAAATGGTAGGGTATTAGTAAAAGGAGTTTTTGCAGCAGTACCTTATTGTTTACAACTGATTAATGGATTATATATTGATACGAAACCAGAAGTCATTGTGAGTTTTAGACCTAAATCAGCACGCCGTACTTAAAAGTGCGGTGGCATTTATAAAAATTTTGAGGTGAGCGATGAAAAAAATTGAAGCAATTATAAAACCTTTTAAATTAGATGATGTGCGAGAATCATTATCTGATATTGGTATTACAGGTATGACAGTCACTGAAGTGCGTGGTTTTGGGCGTCAAAAAGGTCATACTGAATTGTATCGTGGTGCAGAATATATGGTGGATTTTTTACCTAAAGTGAAGATTGAAATTATCATTCCTGATGATTTGCTCGATCAATGTATTGAGGCCATTGTAGAAACTGCCCAAACAGGGAAAATTGGTGACGGCAAAATCTTTGTGTATGATGTGGATCGTGTTATTCGTATTCGTACTGGTGAAGAGAACGAAGATGCACTTTAATGTATTTTACTTTTTATTCTACTTTTAATTAAAACTGCGGTGAATTTTTATAAAATTACCACAGTTGAAAGGATCTTTTATGAAAAAATTACTTTCTCTACTTAGTATTATTAGCTTATCTTTTGTTATAACAGCTTGTGGTGGCGAAGATGCTCGTTCAGAAATGCAAATGATGGGACGTTATAATAGTGAATTGATGAGTGCATCAAGTGCTGAAGAATTTCATAAGGCAGCAGATAATTTAACTAAATTTTCTGTAGAAGCGATGAATAAACGCCCTTCCACAGTAAAATCTGATGAAGAATTTAATGCATATCAGCAAGCTATGAAGAAATTTATTGAAGTTGTTATGCAAGCAGATCAACTTGCACAACAAGGTAAATTAGCTGATGCAAAAGCGTTAACACTTCAATTATCGGACATGAAGAAGCAATATCATGCCGAATTTAAAAATAAATAAGAGTAATAGATTATGGTAAAACCTCATTCTGCAAATCATGTATTAGTTGGTCTTGCTTCATTAGTAATTATTTTAGCAGGCATAAAAATGGCAGGAGAGATTGTTGTGCCTTTTTTATTAGCCTTATTTATTGCCATTATTTGTTCGCCGATTATTCAATATATGACAAACAGGAAAATTCCTCATTGGTTGGCGATTACAATTCTGTTTTTGCTAATTTTAATGGTGTTTTTCTTTTTAATTGGTCTTATTAATGGCTCAATACAAGAGTTTTCTCAGTCAATGCCACAATATCGTGTATTAATGGATGAAAGGTTAAATGACTTTACCGCATTATTAAAAAAGTGGAATATTCATTTTTCGATTAATAAAGCGATTATCCTTAATCATTTAGATCCTAGTGCTATGATGAATTTTGTGAGTAAGTTACTACTTAACTTTTCAAATGTAGTATCTAATGCATTTGTACTCATTTTAGTGGTGATTTTTATGTTACTTGAAGCTCCAACAGCTAAACATAAATTTGCATTAGCATTCAGTGATAAAGACAGTGATACAGGCAGCGAAGAACAATATCTTGATCCTATTTTACAAGGTGTCATTAGCTATTTATGGGTGAAAACTTTGGTAAGTTTGCTGACGGGCATTTGTGTATGGTTATTGTTAGAAATGGTTGATGTGCAATATGCGGTTTTGTGGGCAACGTTAACCTTTTTAGCTAACTATATTCCTAATATAGGCTCCATTATTGCGGCAATCCCGATTGTTCTACAGGTTTTTTTACTCAATGGATTATCCGATGGTTTCTGCGTAATGATTGGTATTATTGCGATTAATATGTTGATTGGTAATATTTTAGAGCCTCGCCTGATGGGACGTACTTTAGGATTATCCACATTAATTGTTTTTCTTTCTTTATTATTCTGGGGCTGGCTATTAGGAACTGTTGGTATGTTTCTCTCAGTGCCATTAACTATGGCAATTAAAATTATTTTAGAAATGAATCCAAATACGGAAAGATACGCTATTTTATTAGGCGATGTTTCGGAAGATAAAGGTTAACTACTTTAGTCAATTAAATAACAAAAAAGCATTTCATTTGATCTGCACCACAAAAGTTAGGTTGAATCGCCAACTGATTAAGGTGCAGATTTTTTATGTTTTTCAGAGATGAGATTAATGAAAAAGTCTTCGATGTCTTTGTTTCCCTGATTTAAATTGGCTTAGCAATAAAATAATGAATAATAAGGTGTAAATAACAAAAATAACAACTATCCATTGTGCCATAGATAAACCTAAGAATGACCAAGTGATCTCACTGCAAGAGCCACTAGGGCTAAATAAAAAAGGAAACCACTTATCTAAAGGTAAGGTTTGTGGAAATTCAGGTAAATAGGAGCATTGATTCCAAGGTGCAGGATTAAGCTGATAATCCACATGTTTTAATGATATTAATAACCCTTTTACCGAACTTCCTAAACCAATAAATAATCCTAGAAAACGGAAGAACCAAGAACGTGGATAAATAAATCCAATTATTCCTGCAAAAAACAATCCGAATAATGCAACACGTTCATAAACACACATTACGCAAGGTTGCAATTCCATACCATATTGGAAATATAATGCTGTTAATTCTAAAGCGATAGCAGAAAAAGCTAATAATAACCATCCACCACGACTGGTTGAAAGATCTTTAAAATAATTAAGCATAGTATTTCCTTCTATATTTTATACAGGTAGTGCGGTGATCCAACCTAAACTACTAAAGAATTTTGTTGCTCCTGGTAAAATAAATTCAACGGCAAGTAACCCAACTACGGTTAATACGATAGTATAAGGTAAAGCCATATAAACCATTCTACCATAAGATAAGCGAATAAGTGGTGCTAATGAAGAGGTTAGCAAGAATAAAAATGCCGCTTGCCCATTTGGTGTTGCAACAGATGGTAAGTTAGTACCAGTGTTAATTGCTACTGCAAGTAATTCAAATTGTTCTAATGAGATAGAACCTGCATGTAATGCGGCTTTCACTTCACTAATATAAACTGTTGCTACGAATACATTATCTGAAATTGCTGAGAGTAAGCCGTTGAAAGCATAAAATAATAATAGCTGTGCACTTTCACTTGCTGATAGTACAAAACTAATAATCGGTGCAAAAAGGTGTTGATCAATAATGACTGCAACCACAGAGAAGAATACCACTAATAAAGCACAGAATGGTAAAGATTCTTCGAAAGATTTACCAATAGCACTTTCTGAAGTGATACCACAGAATGCGGTAGTAAGCACAATCACAGTTAAACCAATTAGACCTACAGCAGCTAAATGGAATGCTAATCCACAAATTAACCATATTCCGATGAGTGCTTGGATAATCAGTTTAATTTTGTCTTGTGTTCCCATTTTTTTCTGTTGGACACGATTAAAGGTCACTAAAATACACCATACTTTACGAGGTAATTTTTCGCCGTAGCCGAATAAATGTAATTTTTCAAGTAGTACACAAGTGAAAATACCTGCAATTAAAGTGGGTACTGTAACTGGTGCCATACGAATAAAAAACTCGGTAAAGTTCCACGATGCTTGTTCAGCAATAATAAGATTTTGAGGTTCTCCAACTAAAGTCATCACCCCACCAAGAGCAGTACCAACAGAGGCATGCATCATTAAACTACGTAAAAATGCTCGGAATTGTTCGAGAACTTGTTGGTTTTTCTTTATTTTTTCATCATTTGTAATATCTGTTGAATCTTCAAAAGAAGCACCTGAAGCCACTTTATGATACACACCATAGAATCCCATAACTACACTGATAATTACGGCAACAACAGTTAGAGCATCAAGGAACGCAGATAAAAAAGCAGCACTTAGACAGAAAGCAATAGAGAGTGCAATTTTAGATCGAACACTAATTAAAAGTTTGGTAAAAGCAAATAGTAATAATTGCTTCATGAAGTAAATACCAGCCACCATAAACATCAGTAGCAGAATAACTTCAAAGTTTGCCATAATTTCAGATTTAACATGTTCTGGGGATGTCATCCCAATTACGACGGCTTCTATAGCGAGTAGACCACCAGGTTGTAGCGGATAGCATTTCAAAGCCATGGCAAGGGTGAAAATAAATTCAATCACCAAACACCAACCAGCTAAGAATGGACTAACTGCAAAATATAATATTGGGTTAAGAATGAGGAAAGCGATAATAGTAAGTTTGTACCAATCAGGACTTCTTCCTAAATAATTATTGAAAAATGCATTACAATTATTCATGTATGTGTTGCTCTGTAAAGTTAGGTAAAATTATATTATAGATTGTAATATATTTCAGATTAAAGGATAATACTAAATAATTAGTTTTTTAGAACTAGATCATATTTTGAGGGAGTTTCTGTTGTTTAAACAAACAAGTACTAACCAAGACCAATCTATTTTGAAAGCAAGAAGCCCTGCTGCTTTAGCAGAAGAATATATTGTAAAAAGTATTTGGGGTAATCATTTTCCACCTGGTACGGATTTACCAGCAGAACGAGAACTCGCAGATAAAATTGGAGTGACACGTACGACTCTACGAGAAGTACTACAACGATTAGCTCGTGATGGTTGGTTGACGATTCAGCATGGTAAACCAACTCGGGTTAATGATGTATGGCAAACATCAGGACTTAATATTCTTGATGTATTGGTGCGTTTAGATAGCACCATGTCTCCAATGCTCATTTCTAATGTTCTGTCTGCACGGACTAATATTGCTACTATTTATGTACCCAGAGCATTTAAAGCAAGTTTTGAGGAAGCTGTATCACTTTGTAAGAATGTGATAGAAACCATTACTGAAGATGCCAGCTCTTATACCTCACTAGATTATGAACTGTTTCATAAATTAGCCTTTTTTTCTTTTAATCCCATTTATGGCATGATTTTAAATAGCTTAAAAGGGCTTTATACTCGAGTCGGTATGTTTTATTTTAATATTCCTCAAGCTCGTGAACTCGCTAAGAACTTTTATATTGAGCTCTATGAGTTAGGTCAAGCTCAAAAATTGGATGCAATTCCAGAGCTAATTCGCCAATATGGTCGAGATAGTTCTCTTATTTTTGCTGCATCACAAGATGAATTAACGGCATATTTAAGAGACCAGTAATATATCATTTGTTAGTTTAAGCTCTTTTTATACTGCTACGCTCAATAATAATACCAACATTGCGAGCTTGTGGCACGGCATTAGGTTTGCTTAATTTAATTTTGAGCCATTGAATAGAAAATCTTTGTTGTAACTGTTCAGCGACTTCATTAGCTACTCGTTCAATTAATAAAAAGGGCTTAGATTGTACGTATTGGATAATAAATTCACTGACTTCTGCATAATTTAAGCAATAGCTAACATTATCTGTTTCAGCTGCTTTACGACTATCCCAAAGCATTTCAATATCGAAAATGAGCTTTTGCTTAATTTGTTGTTCCCATTCATATACACCAATTTGAGCGAAAACGGTCAACTCTTCAATAAAAATACGATCATTCATAAATTTCCTTTGCGATTTTAATCAAATATTATTAGCTATATGCTATCAAGTTTAGGTAGAATAAACGAATAATTTTTAATAGGAAATTGACTTTCTAAGGTGAATTTATGAGTTATTTTGCCATTTTTTATATGCTAGTAACCTATTTAATTGGTTCTATTTCCAGTGCAATTCTGATTTGTCGCCTTGCAGGATTGCCAGATCCTCGTAAAAATGGTTCAAATAATCCAGGGGCAACTAATGTCTTAAGAATTGGTGGGCGTTGGGCTGCTCTTGCAGTTCTCATTTTTGATGTGTTAAAAGGAATGTTGCCTGTTTGGTTGGGCTATCGTTTAGGATTGACGCCTTTTGAATTAGGAATGGTTGCTCTTAGTGCTTGTTTGGGGCATATTTTTCCAATTTATTTTAAATTTAAAGGTGGTAAAGGGGTCGCTACGGCATTTGGTGCCATAGCACCTATTGGCTGGGGGGTTGCAGGTGCTATGCTATCAACTTGGCTATTGGTTTTTTTATTCAGTGGTTATTCTTCTTTAAGTGCAGTTTTAGCTGCTTTATTAACCCCATTTTTTGTATGGTGGTTCCGACCTGAATTTACTTTTCCTGTCGCTCTTGTGTGTTGTTTGCTAGTGTATCGTCATCATGAAAATATTCAACGTTTATGGCGTGGTCAAGAAGATAAGGTGTGGAGTAAATTTAAAAAGAAAGTGGCTGAGTCTGAACCACCAAAATAGTGATAAAGAAAGCAAAAGTGCGGTGTAATTTTAGAAAATTTTAACCGCACTTTTTTATTATTAAGGGTTTGATAATTTTGATTATTCAAACCAAATTAATGTTGCCATTCTGCCAGTATTTACATCACGGCGAAATGAAAAAAATTGCTCTGCTTCAGTATAAGTGCAGTGTTCTCCACCATAAATATGAGTTACCCCCATTTTATCTAAACGCTGACGAGCTATTTGATATAAATTCCCTAAGAATTTTCCTTTTCTCGTGGTGTCATTAACAAATGCATCTTGTGCTTGAGTATCTTTTGCCACAAATTGATCCACAACATCTTGACCTACTTGGAAAGCCTTAGGACCAATTGCAGGGCCAAACCAAGCAATAATTTCATTACGGGGGCATTGAAAACATTTAATCGTTTCTTCTAGAATGCCATCACATAGCCCACGCCAGCCAGCATGGGCAGACGCAACTTCGGTTCCTTGTTTATTGGTAAATAAGACTGGGAGACAATCTGCGGTCATGACTAAACAAATTTGATTTGGCTGATTGGTATAAACTGCATCAGCATCAAGGTTATCTCCTTTATAAGGTAAGGTAATTACTCTTGTACTATGAGTTTGAGTCAAGAAAATAGGCAATTGAGGTAAGCCAAATTTTTCTACTAATAGTTGACGATTTGTTTTGACATCTTCTGGATTATCGCCTACGTGATTACCTAAGTTGAAACTCTCATAAGGTACTTGGCTTACTCCACCTTGGCGTGTGGTGGAGAATCCATGAACATTATTTGGTACAGACCAATTTGGTGAAATCCGTTGTATCATAATCACTAACCTAATAATCTAATTCATCTTTATGAAGTTGGTAGTCTGCTTTTAAAGCATTAACTAACTCAACAAAATCATCTGGCAATGGTGCGTGCCATTCCATTAGTTCTCCAGTAATTGGATGTTCTAAACGTAACATCACTGCATGTAAGGCCTGACGTTGGAAATTTCGCATTACTGTCATAAATTCTTCACTGGCATTTTTCGGCGGACGTGGACGACCTCCATAAGTTTGATCGCCCAGTAATGGATGAGCGATATGTGCCATATGTACTCTAATTTGGTGGGTGCGTCCAGTTTCAAGTCGTAAACGTAAGCGAGTATAGTTACGAAAATGTTCCATAATACGATAATGTGTTATGGCTGGTTTTCCCATAGGATGTACAGCCATTAAAGTCCGTTTAGTCGGATGGCGTGCCATAGGTTCATCTACCGTACCACCTTTTGTCATAATTCCAAAGGCAATAGCTTCATATTCTCGGGTTATTTTACGCTTTTGTAATGCTCGAACTAATTGGGTTTGTGCTGGAATCGTTTTCGCAACTACCATTAAACCTGTTGTATCTTTGTCGAGGCGATGCACAATTCCCGCACGTGGTACCTCCGCAATTTGTGGATAATGGTAAAGCAAAGCATTAAGAACCGTACCATTAGGATTACCAGCACCAGGGTGTACTACAAAATCTTTGGGTTTATTAATGACTAAAATATCATCATCTTCATAAACAATATTCAAAGGTAAATTTTGTGGTTCAAAACGGGTTTCATCTTCAATTTCTACCGTAATTTCAATTTGCTCACCACCAAACATCTTTTCTCGAGGCACATTTATGATTTTTCCATTCACTGAAACAAGATCCTCTTCGATCCAAGTTTTTAAGCGGGAGCGAGAATAATCAGGGAACAATTCTGCAAGAGTTTGGTCTAAACGTTGTCCCATTTGATGTAGCTGAACTTCAGCCGTCATAGTAATTTGTGCCATAAATATTAAAAATCCACTAATTCAAGTTTGCTTATTTTATAATGTTCTATACAATAACAAAATTATTTTGGGTGCATTGTAACGCACAACACTAAATATTTATACTGAAAAAAGGATTATAGCCGCTATGCGTAATTTTAAATCACTGGCTTCGATCGCTTTAAGTGCATTTGTGATCACAGCATGTTCAAGTTCAGAGACACCTGTTGAACAAGCCTCCGAACAACAATTATTTACAATGGGGAAGGAATATTTACAAGATGGTAATTATAGCCAAGCAACCCGTTATCTAGAAGCTGTTGATGCACGTTTTCCTGGTGGATCTTATAGTGAACAAGCTGAATTAAATTTAATTTATGCAAGCTATAAAACACAGGATTATACAAAAACCTTAGTTACCGCAGATCGCTTTTTAAATCGTTATCCCCATAGCCAACATTTAGATTATGTGCTTTATATGGCAGCTTTAACCAATAGTGCGTTAGGAGATAACTTATTCCAAGATTTCTTCGGTGTAGATCGCTCTACTCGTGAAAATACTTCAATGAAAACGGCGTTTAGTAACTTCCAAACCTTAGTGCAAAACTTCCCTAATAGCCCATATACACCTGATGCATTAGCTCGTATGGCTTATATTAAAGACCGTTTAGCACGTCATGAATTAGCCGTTGCTAAGTTTTATGCAAAACGTCAAGCTTGGGTGGCTACTTCAAATCGTATTACAGGTATGGTCAGAACTTACCCTGATACTCAAGCCACTTTAGAAGCTTTGCCGTTGTTACAAGAATCTTATGAAAAATTAGGTTTAACCCAATTAGCAAATCAAGCAGCCACTTTAGTTCAAGCCAATCAAGGTCGTGTGATTAAAGAAGTTGAAAAACCAGATGAGCCTTTCTTAAAATTACCATCTTGGTTACCTTTTGGTAGCAAAACATCTGAAAAAGCAGAATAGTAGCTTTGATAACTAAACTCATAAAGCAGGTATGTTTACCTGCTTTTTTTATGCATATCAATAAAAACAAAGGACGCTAAAGAGCGTCCTTAAAAGTGCGGTGAATTTTAGAAAAATTTTATGAGCGTTTCATTATCTCAAAGAATTCTTCGTTAGTTTTCGCGACCATGAGTTTATCAATAAGGAATTCCATTGCTTCCACTTCACCCATTGGGTTAAGAATTTTACGTAAAATCCACATTTTTTGTAACTCGTCTGGTGTAGTGAGTAAGTCTTCTTTACGAGTACCAGAACGGTTGAAATCAATGGCTGGGAAAACACGTTTTTCAGCAATTTTGCGGGATAAATGTAATTCCATATTACCCGTACCTTTGAACTCTTCAAAGATAACTTCATCCATTTTTGATCCTGTATCTACAAGTGCTGTCGCAATAATGGTTAAGCTTCCACCTTCTTCTACGTTACGAGCAGCCCCGAAGAAGCGTTTAGGACGATGCAATGCATTAGCATCAACCCCGCCTGATAAAATTTTCCCTGAAGCAGGTGTCACAGTATTATAAGCACGTGCTAAACGTGTAATTGAGTCTAATAAAATGACAACATCTTTTTTGTGTTCAACAGAGCGTTTGGCTTTTTCAATAACCATTTCGGCAACTTGCACATGACGAGAAGCAGGTTCATCAAAGGTAGAAGCAATCACCTCACCTTTTACTGAGCGTTGCATCTCAGTCACTTCTTCTGGACGTTCATCAATTAGTAACACAATTAACTCACATTCTGGATAGTTATGAGTAATGCTTTGTGCAATATTTTGTAGCAACATTGTTTTACCCGCTTTAGGTGGGGCCACAATTAGACCACGTTGACCTTTACCGATTGGCGATGCTAAATCTAAAATACGAGCAGTTAAGTCTTCGGTTGAACCGTTACCTCGTTCCATTCGTAAACGAGAATTCGCATGTAATGGAGTTAAGTTTTCAAAAAGAATTTTACTACGAGAAACTTCAGGTTTATCGTCATTGACTTGATCGACTTTTAAAAGTGCAAAATAACGTTCACCTTCTTTAGGTGGACGGATTTTCCCTTCAATTTTGTCACCAGTTTGTAAATTAAAACGACGGATTTGGCTTGGAGAAACATAAATATCATCTGGACCAGCAAGATATGAACTATCAGCTGAACGTAAGAAACCGAAACCATCAGGTAAGATTTCTAAAACGCCACCTCCAAAAATATCTTCGCCACTTTTGGCATGTTGTTTTAAGATTGCAAATACGATGTCTTGTTTACGTAAGCGAGCTAGATTTTCTAAGCCCATTTGTCCTTCACCAAGTGCCACTAATTCAGACACAGGTGTATTTTTTAGTTCTGTCAAATGCATAATTTAAGCGTTTTTGATTGGATTTTTCGTTGAGTTTTTTGAATTGTCCGCATTATTTATTTCTGTGCGGTGGTTTGGAATGGGCATAAAGTTACCACTAAATGCACACAGTGTCTAGTTTTTGATTAAAAATCTTAGAAAAGTGCGGTCATTTTTTGAGGAATTTTATGGTTCGTGTTATTCTTAGGGCTCATTTTTTTATAAGAATAGATTATTTATGTCAACAGATCATCTTACTCAAACCCGTTTTGCTGATTTACCACTTCATCCTCAAGTATTAGAGGCATTAACTTGCAACGGATTTGAATTTTGTACGCCAATTCAGGCTCTTTCTCTTCCTCTTTCACTTAATGGGAAAGATGTAGCAGGTCAAGCACAAACAGGAACGGGTAAAACGATAGCGTTTTTAACCGCGACATTTCATCATTTACTCAAACATCCTAATAATGTCGAAAAACAACCTCGTGCTTTAATTTTGGCACCTACTCGAGAGCTTGCGGTACAGATTGCACATGATGCAGAGCGTTTAGTAAAAACCACAGGTTTAAAAACTGCGTTAGCTTATGGTGGTGATGGTTATGATAAACAGCTGAAGGATATTGAAGCAGGTGCTGATATTATTATTGGAACCACAGGACGTATTATTGATTATGTGAAACAAAATATTATTTCATTACGGCATATTCAAGTTGTGGTGTTAGATGAAGCAGATCGTATGTTTGATCTCGGATTTATTAAAGATATTCGTTATTTAGTACGTAAATGTCCATCACCAAAACAGCGTTTAACTTTATTATTTTCTGCGACACTCTCTTATAAAGTAAGGGAGCTTGCTTTCGAAGATATGAATAATCCTGAATATGTGGAAATTGAACCTCGTCAAAAAACAGGTTATCGGATTAAAGAGGAATTATTTTATCCTTCTAATCATGACAAAATTCCATTATTGCTTACCTTATTGGAAGAAGAATGGCCAGAACGTTGCATTATTTTTGCTAATACGAAACATCAGTGTGAGCGTATTTGGGGGTATTTAGCGGCAGATGGTCATCGTGTGGGGCTATTGACAGGTGATGTCGCCCAAAAAAAACGACTTTCATTGTTAACGCAATTTACTGAGGGAGCACTTGATATTTTGGTTGCCACTGATGTTGCCGCCAGAGGATTGCATATTCCAGATGTGACGCATGTATTTAATTATGATTTGCCTGATGATCGTGAAGATTATGTTCATCGCATAGGACGAACTGGGCGAGCAGGGGAGAGCGGTATTTCTATTAGTTTTGCTTGTGAGGAATATGCGATGAATTTACCTGCGATTGAAGACTATATTGGTCATAGAATTCCAGTGAGTCAATATGATCCAGAATCTTTACTGCAAGATTTACCTAAGCCTTATCGATTAAAAAATTCAGCATCAATAGCGCAACGAAATCATCGAAGTTCGCAGAAAAATTTTAAAAAACGTGCTTAACATTCAGACCGCATAAATAAAAAGTGCGGTCTTTTTATTAAAAATTTTAATAACTTGGATCTTGATCACGGACAGCTTATATTTGAATATTCTATAATGTGATCTTAAGCGAAAACTAAGGAGAGTCAGATGAAGGATTGTATTGAGCATCGTTTAACGATGTTAGCTAATGAAACTCAAAGTCATATCATTTCACGGATGGTGCAACAAATTCAACAACAAGATTATAAAGCACTTATTCCACAAGCTGTGGTACAAAAGTTTTGTAACGAATTCCAAATTAAACCAGTAGATTTAGCCCTTCAATGCTTGCCTATTGCTGCCTGTTACGCATTAACACCGATTTCTCATTTTAATGTGGGAGCAATTGCGATTGGTATTTCAGGTAATTTCTATTTTGGTGCAAATCAAGAATTTACTGCAGCTGCCATGCAACAAACTGTGCATGCTGAACAAAGTGCGATTAGCCATGCTTGGATTGCAGGAGAAAAAGCTATCATGCATATGGTAGTAAATTACACGCCTTGTGGGCACTGCCGTCAATTTATGAATGAATTGAATACGGCTAGTCAATTGAGAATTCATTTACCTCATAGTCAAAATCATTTATTACATAGTTATTTGCCTGATGCTTTTGGACCAAAAGATTTAAATATTGAGAAGGTACTTTTTGATCCGCAAATACATTCTATTCAACAGCATTCTGATGATCCTGTTGTGCAAGCTGTGATAGCGGGAGTGAGTCAATCTTATGCCCCTTATAGTCAAGCATTGAGTGCTGTGGCATTGCAAATAGGTGAGCAAATTATTGTGGGACGTTATGCTGAGAACGCAGCTTTTAATCCTAGCTTTTTGCCATTACAGTCGGCTTTAAATTATCAACGTTTACAAGGCTATTTTAATATTCCAGTATCAAGAATTGTGATGGCTGAAGTAAAATCAGGGTTAAGCCATAAAACCATGACAGAAAGCCTTGCTAAAGCTTATTTAGAACAACCGATAGAATATATCTCACTATAAAATTTCTATTCTTCTGACCGCACTTTTGGTGAAATAAGAGTAGATTGCACCTAAAATTAAAACCTTAGGTTTTAGGTGCAATTTATGTGGAAATTTTCAACTTTCTTGTTCTGCCTTATTTTATTGAGATAATAAAATAGGTCGTTAGTTTCTTAATCAGTAAATAAGTGTTTTACAAATATCAATTTTTCATTGATTCATCATTTCTAGAAAATGACTTACATTAATCACATGGATTTTGTTAGCTTTGTATAGTCATTTTTTTATTTTATGCAAAATCCAACGACACTTTTATTTTGACATCCACAGATAAAAAACACATACTCCAATCATTAACCTTATTTTATAAAGAAAACACAATGACATTTTGCTGATTTTTCACTAAATTAACATTTGATAAATTGGCAGTTAGTCGCAAACTTAGGGTGTAGGAGATGCTTGAATAGCACAATAATTTCATTTTATGCAACAAGGTTATCATTTTTATTGTATAAATATGATTAAAACTGCTAAAAAATTTACCCAATTGGGAGTAATATTCCAATAAACTTTAATTGCTTAGGGAATGATATGTTAAATAATCAATCAACATTAAAAGAACTGACATTACGAGGAATGTTGTTGGGGGCGTTGATTACGGTGATTTTCACTGCATCTAACGTCTATTTGGGATTGAAAGTTGGATTAACTTTCGCTTCTTCTATTCCTGCTGCCGTAATTTCAATGGCGGTGCTCAAATTTTTTAAAGGATCAAATATTCTTGAAAATAATATGGTACAAACGCAGGCTTCTTCTGCGGGTACCTTGTCTTCAGTGATTTTTGTGATTCCTGCGATGCTAATGATGGGATATTGGCAAGGATTCCCATTTTGGCAAACACTGTTAATTTGTATTTCAGGCGGTATTTTAGGTGTGATCTTCACCATTCCATTGCGTCATTCAATGGTGGTAAAAAGTGATTTACCTTATCCTGAGGGTGTGGCAGCAGCAGAAATTTTAAAAGCAGGTAATGATGAATCTGCGGGTAGTGGTGTAAAGGAAATTGCTACAGGTGGATTAATTGCCGCAGTGGTGGGGTTTGCTACCAACGGCTTACGGTTAATTGCTGATGGTGCTAGCTTATGGTTTAAAGGCGAAAATGCCATTTTCCAAGTGCCAATGGGCTTTTCACTAGCCTTATTAGGTGCTGGCTATTTAGTAGGAATGGTTGGTGGTATCGCCATTTTACTGGGTATTTTCTTTGCTTGGGGAATTGCCGTACCTTATTTTACCTCAGCAGCTCCAATGGGCGCTGATGCGGATATGATAGGATATGCGATGACCATTTGGAAAACCAAAGTTCGTTTCATCGGGGTTGGTACTATCGGAATTGCTGCGATTTGGACATTATTAGTATTAATGAAACCAATGGCTCAAGGAATGCGTCAATCCTTTCGTGCATTAAGAGATCCAAATGCAAAAAATACTGACCGCACTTCGCAAGATTTATCGCCGAAAGCAATGATTTACATTACTTTAATCAGCGTAGCCTTGATTGTGTTAGCACTCTATAGTTTCTTGCAACCTATCGGTATCGAACCTACTACAGCAATGATTTTAATCGTGGTTTGTAGCTTATTAGCCTTCGTGATTGGTTTCTTTGTAGCGGCTGCTTGTGGTTATATGGCAGGGCTTGTAGGTTCATCTTCTAGCCCAATCTCTGGTATTGGCATTATTTCTGTCGTTATTACTTCATTAATCTTAATGTTGATCGGTAATGCTACAGGATTATTAGATAGCGCAGACGGTCAGAAATTCCTCACTGCATTAACGCTTTTTACAGCCTCTATCGTAATTTGTATTGCTGCGATTTCTAATGATAATTTGCAAGACTTGAAAACAGGTTATTTAGTAGATTCAACGCCTTGGAGACAGCAATTTGCCTTAATTATCGGGGTTATCGTGGGCGCATTGGTGATCGCACCTGTACTAGAAATCCTCTATCATGCCTATGGCTTTTCTGGTGCAATGCCTCGTGAAGGTATGGATGCAAGCCAAGCATTATCTGCACCACAAGCCACTTTAATGATGACCATTGCCAACGGGATTTTCTCGCACAATCTAGAATGGAACTATATTTTCTCAGGTATCGGTTTAGGGATTATTTTAATCATCATTGATATGGTATTGAAAAAATCTAGTGCTAATCGCTTAGCATTACCTGCATTAGCGGTGGGAATGGGCATTTACTTACCACCATCAATCAACGCACCTATTGTGATTGGTGCTATTTTGGCCTGGTTGATGAATCGTCATATTGAAAACTATGCAAAACACAATAATAAAGCGGTTGGCGAACTTAAGAAAAAAGCTGAACGCTACGGCACGTTATTTGCAGCGGGTTTAATTGTGGGCGAAAGCTTGATTGGCGTAATTATGGCGTTTATTATTGCTGCCTCAGTCACCTCTGGCGGTTCAGATGCTCCATTAGCCTTATCTTTAGACAACTGGGGCACTACTGCCGAAATCTTAGGATTAATCGTTTTTGTAACTGGCATAGGTATTTTTGCTCAGCGAATATTAAAAGCGAAAAAAGATTAGTCATTAAAATATCAAAAGTGCGGTTAAAATTTTCATTTTTTTCACCGCACTTTTTTTAGCAAAATAAAACCCTTATAATCCCACCCACAAACAATCTTGATTTTACAATGCAAAAACGCCAAAGTTCCACTTAAAATGGTAGCATTTTAGACGGCATTTTATTCTCGCAAAATCCATCCAAAGGGATTGTTTTCGCCAAAATTTCACTCCTTTGTTTCGATTCTTTTAAACTCATGTTAAAATTATCCACTTTTATATAAATGGAAATAGATATTGCACAATGAATTTAACTGATTTTTTAATGAATAAATTAGACGATTTAAAAGCCACTGATATTCAACATATTGATGTACGAGGAAAATCTTCAATTACTGATGATATGATTATTTGTACTGGTAGTTCAACTCGTCATGTTGCTTCTGTTGCCCAAAAATTAATTGATGAAAGTAAACAAGCTGGATTTGAGAGCTTTGGTGAAGAAGGTAAATCAATTGCTGACTGGGTGGTTGTGGATTTTGGTCAAGCAATTGTTCATATTATGCAACGAGAAGCACGCGATATGTATCAATTAGAAAAACTTTGGGCATAAAATTTTTGTAAATTGTACCGCACATTGATGAGCATTTATTTATTATGAAAATTCAATTAATTGCCGTTGGCACTAAGATGCCTGATTGGGTAAAAATAGGGTTTGAAGAATATCAGCGACGTTTTCCAAAAGATATGCCGTTTGAATTAATTGAGATACCTGCGGGTAAACGGGGTAAAAATGCTGATATTAAACGTATTCTTGAACAAGAAGGTAAAGCTATGCTCAGCAGTTGTGGAAAAGCTAAAATTGTTACTTTAGATATACCTGGTAAGCCTTGGACTACAGAGCAGTTAGCACAACAGCTTGAAAGTTGGAAAAATGATGGGCGAGATGTGTGTTTATTAATTGGTGGGACTGAAGGATTATCTCCTGAATGTAAAGCTGTTGCAGAGCAAAGTTGGTCTTTATCTCCTTTGACGCTACCTCACCCGCTAGTGCGTGTGGTAGTGGCTGAAAGTCTTTATCGGGCATGGTCATTAACTATTAATCATCCTTATCATCGTGAATAAGTCGCTAATTAACGGATATGAGTTTTTTTAAAAACCTTTTTACAGCCCCTCTACATGAGCCGATTCGTGATAATAAAGCAGAGCGGAATTTGTTTGCACGCCGAGCTCTTGTTGCGTTTATTGGGACGATTGCTTTGACTGCGATACTATTCACCAATTTGTATCATTTGCAAGTCGTTGATTATGATAAATATCAAACCCGTTCGAATGGCAACCGTATTAAATTATTGCCTGTGCCACCTACACGAGGTTTGATTTATGATCGTTATGGTAAACTTTTAGCTGAAAATTTGACTTTTTTCGGCTTGTATATTGTTCCTGAAAAGGTGGAAAATTTAGACCGCACTTTTGATGAGCTTCGCGATATTGTAGGGTTAACAGATGAGGATATTGAACAGTTTAAAAAAGAGCGTCGTCGTTCATCTCGTTATACACCAATTATGCTCAAAACAGATTTAACAGAAGAACAAATTGCTCGTTTTGCGGTGAATCAATATAACTATCCGAGTTTGGATGTCCGTCCTTATTTTAAACGTCATTATCTCTATGGCGAACCATTAACTCATATTTTAGGCTATGTTTCTCGAATTAATGATAAAGATGTTGAGCGTTTAAAACGTGAAGAAAAATATGCAAATTATGCAGGAACCACGGATATTGGCAAATTAGGTATTGAACGTTTCTACGAGGAACAACTTCATGGAACCGCGGGTTATGAGCAAGTTGAAATTAATAACCGAGGTAAAGTCATTCGTAAGTTAAGTGAGCAACCTCCTGTTGCTGGTAAGAATGTTCAGTTAACTATTGATTTACAATTACAACGTTTTATTACTGATTTATTAGTAGGGCAAAAAGGGGCTGTGGTCGTAATGGACCCAAGGGATAGCAGTATTTTAGCGATGGTATCTAGCCCAAGTTATGATAATAATTTATTTGTAGATGGTATTTCAGGTTCAGATTATAAACGTTTATTAAATGATCCTAATCGACCATTATATAGTCGTGCTACACAAGGTGCTTATCCACCCGCTTCAACGGTTAAACCTTTTATGGCTGTTTCTGCATTAACTGAAGGGGTAATTACTCCGAGTATGACAATATTTGACCCAGGTTATTGGGTGTTACCTAATACGACAAAACGTTTTCGTGACTGGAAAAAGTCTGGGCATGGTAATCTTAATTTAAATAAGTCACTTGTGGAGTCAGCAGATACTTACTTTTATCAAGTGGCTTATAAAATGGGTATTGATCGTATTTCTTTATGGATGAAGCGTTTTGGCTTTGGTATGCCAACGGGAATTGATATTCAAGAAGAAACCACAGGCATTATGCCTAGCCGTGAATGGAAACAAAAAAAATATAAGAAACCTTGGGTGTTAGGCGATACTATTCCTGTGGGGATTGGTCAAGGTTATTGGACTGCTACGCCATTGCAATTAGCTAAAGCAACAAGCGTGTTGGTTAATAATGGTAAAGTTAATACGCCGCATTTAATGAAACAAACTGTAGGTGCTTTAATAGAGCCTTATAAAGATCCTTTATTATATGAAGATATCACAGATCCTGATAAATCTTATTGGGAAGCAGTTAAGCGGGGGATGTTTGGGGTTGTTCATGCGGCTAGTGGTACAGGTCGAAAAGCCTTTGCTAGCGCACCTTATCATGTGGGCGGAAAATCGGGAACTGCGCAGGTGTTTAGCTTAAAAGAAAATCAAACTTATAATGCTGGTCAATTGAAAAAAGAATTACATGATCATGCATGGTTTACAGCTTTTGCTCCTTATGAAAATCCACATATGGTGGTATCAATTATTTTAGAAAATGCAGGTGGTGGATCTGGTAATGCTGCACCAGTAGTCCGTCAAATTATGGATTATTATTTATTACATCGTTTACCAGAAGTGGCGAAACAAGAAGGAATTCAAGATACTTTACCAGCAAATCAGGCAGTGATTGAAGAAGATGAGCCAGTTTCAAATAGTAATGATGAAATCCCAGCAGATTTGACTAGCCCAGATCAAGAAAATGCTCCAATGAATATGAATGAGGGTGAAACAGAATGATAGAGAAAAGATCACTTTTCTCCAATATTTGGCCTAAATTACACTTAGATATTTGGCTATTGTTAGGATTACTTGTTATTTCAGGTTATGGGCTTATGGTATTATACAGTGCCACAGGCGGAAGCGAAGTGATGTTTCGAAATCGGATTATCCAAGTCGCTTTAGGATTTATGGTGATGATTATCATGGCGCAGCTTCCACCAAGATTTTATCAACGAGTTGCTCCTTACCTTTATATTGCTGGGATTATTATGCTTGTTCTGGTTGATTTAATTGGTACGGTTAGTAAAGGGGCTCAACGTTGGTTAGATTTAGGCATTTTGCGATTTCAACCTTCTGAAATTGTGAAGCTATCTGTGCCTTTAATGGTGGCTGTTTATTTAGGTAATCGTAGTATTCCACCAAAATTATCAGAAACCTTGATTGCATTAACGATTATTGTGGTACCTACTCTTTTAGTCGCAATTCAACCTGATTTAGGGACATCAATTCTAGTGGTCGCATCTGGGATTTTTGTTGTATTTCTAGCAGGTATGAGTTGGTGGCTGATACTGATTGCGGTAATCGGGGTTTCAGGATTTATTCCTATTATGTGGTTGTATTTGATGCATGACTATCAAAGAACACGAGTGTTAACCTTGTTAGATCCCGAGAAAGACCCATTGGGAGCAGGATACCATATTTTACAGTCTCAGATTGCCATCGGTTCTGGTGGCATATCAGGAAAAGGCTGGATGTTAGGCACTCAGTCGCAGTTAGAGTTTTTACCCGAACCTCATACAGACTTTATTTTTGCTGTATTAAGTGAAGAACATGGTATGATTGGAATAATCCTATTGATGTTGATTTATTTCTTCATTATTGTACGAGGTCTAATTATCGGTGTAAAAGCAGAAAATGCATTTGGTCGTATTTTGACAGGCTCACTAACCTTAATTTTCTTTGTTTATATTTTTGTTAATATTGGCATGGTTAGTGGCATTTTGCCCGTCGTCGGTGTACCATTGCCACTCATTAGCTATGGTGGAACATCATTTGTTTCATTGATGGCAGGTTTTGGATTGATTATGTCAATTCATACTCACAAGCGTACTCTTTATCACAAAGGGAACTAATTAAAGTTTATACAGTCTCAACTCCTTATGAACTGTAAAAATTTAGGACACTAACCTAGAGTATTACTTATGAAGCTAAAATTTTTATTAACTATATTACTGTCTATTATTCTGACGGCTTGTTCAGCGAATAGTGATGCCAAGCATAGTACAAAGAAACACTATGGCATTGCGGGCCCCACGTTAGAGCATAAAGGGACAGTTAATTTTTCTAATACTTATATTGTGAATGGGCAAGCATACACTACCTATACTTCAAATAATGCTAAAAACTATAGTAGAGAAGGTAAAGCTAGTTATTATCATAATAATTTTCATGGTCGCCGTACTGCAAGTGGTGAACCTTATAATAAAGAAAAATTTACTGCCGCACATAAAACCTTACCTCTAGGTTCTTATGCGTTAGTGACTAATCTGCGTAATAATAAAAAAGTCATTGTACGAATTAATGATCGTGGACCTTTTTCAAATACTCGTATTTTAGATTTATCACGGGCAGCAGCAAGTGAAATTGGACTTATTAGTTTTGGCGTGGGTAGAGTTCGAGTAGAGGCATTACATGTTGATCGGCAAGGACAAATTTCTGGGGCAGGAGCTTCAACATTAGTAAAAAATGCGAAATCAAACGAAGCTCGTGATAGAATTAAATAAGGCATTATTTCAAATGAATTATCATTTAAATGCAAAGTGACTTTATGACTTAAAGTCACTTTGTGTGTTTATTTAGACGCAATAATTTATCGTTTAAATAGAAAATACATTATCAAACATTATCTGAAGGATTTATCAATGTTTAAGAAAGCATTACAAAAAACACGTTTAGCGATGTTCATTCCGCTATTTGTTCTTCCATTTACAGCATCTGCTGAAGATATTAATTATGGTATTACACCTCCTCAAGTTAATGCACAAACCTATGTGGTAATGGACTATAATTCAGGCGCAATACTCGCTTCACTAAATCCAGATCAACGTCAATATCCAGCATCTCTTACTAAAATTATGACAAGTTATGTAATTGGAGATGCTATTAAGCAAGGTAAAATTCATAATACAGATACGGTGACTATCGGCGAGAGTGCATGGGGAAAAAACTTTCCAGATTCTTCAAAAATGTTCTTAAATTTAAATCAACAAGTCACAGTAGAACAATTAAATCGTGGGATTATTGTAGTTTCAGGTAATGATGCATGTGTAGCAATGTCTGAGCATGTTTCTGGAACAACAGAAAAGTTTATTGAGACCATGAATAAATATGTAGAGCAGTTTGGATTAAAAAATACTCACTTTACTACAGTACATGGTTTAGACGATCCAAATCAATATTCCTCAGCTCGTGATATGGCAATTATGGGGGCTCATGTTATTCGTGATTTACCTGAAGAATATAAAATTTATTCAGAAAAAGATTTTACTTTTAATAAAATTAAACAGCCTAACCGTAACGGCTTATTATGGGACAAAACCATCAATGTTGATGGCATGAAAACAGGGCATACAAGCCAGGCAGGTTATAACTTAGTGGCTTCTGCAACGAATTCAAATAATATGCGTTTAATTTCTGTTGTGATGGGCGTTCCAACTTATAAGGGACGTGAAGTTGAAAGTAAAAAATTATTACAATGGGCATTTAACAGTTTTGATACTTTCAGAACTTTAGAAGCCGGTAAAGCCGTAACTAAACAAAGTGTTTATTATGGCGATAAAGGGGAAATTGAAGTTGGTGTATTGCAAGATAGCTATATTACCATTCCTAAAGGGCGTAATGCAGATTTGAAGGCTCGTTTTGAATTAAATCAGAAATATCTAGAGGCACCTTTAGCAAAAGGTCAGGTTGTAGGTAAGGTGATTTATCAATTAGATGGTAAAGATGTTGCAACCCTTGATCTTCAATCAATGTCTGATGTGCAAGAAGGCGGTATATTTGGTAAAGCTTGGGATTGGTTAGTATTAACGATTAAAAGCTTATTCTAAAAATTTTGAAAATTGACCGCACTTTTTTTATTAATATAGTATATTTTAGGCAGATTTATGGTCTGCCTGTTATTAAGGTTGAATATTTAAAAAATTATGGCAACAGAACAAGATTTTGAAAAATTAAAAGAAGTCATGGAATTTCCTGCAAAAATGACATTTAAAGTCGCAGGGATCAATCGAGAAGGTTTAGCTGCGGATCTTGTCGCAGTGGTTCAGCAATATTTGAAAGGTGATTATACTCCGAGAGAAACAAAAAGTAGTAAAGGAACTTATAATTCAGTTTCTATCGATATTGTGGCTGAAAATTTTGATCAAGTGGAAACCCTATATAAAGAATTGGCAAAAGTTGATGGTGTAAAACTGGTCATTTAATTAATGTGAAAGCTGATGTACACCATCAGCTTTTTTATTAGTGTTAAAAGAGAATTTTATAATGGAACCTCGTTTAATTATTCGCCAACTTGGAATTCAAGATTACCAAGAAACTTGGCATAAAATGCAATCATTCACAGATCAACGTAATGAACAAACCCCAGATGAAATTTGGTTAGTTGAGCATCCTGCGGTATTTACTCAAGGTCAAACAGGTAAAGCAGAACATTTATTGCAAAAAACAGATATTCCTGTGATTCAAACGGACCGTGGTGGTCAAATTACTTATCATGGACTTGGACAACAGGTGATGTATGTGTTGATTGATATTAAACGCCTTAAAGCACAGGGGCGAGAAATAAGTGTTCGAGATTTAGTCACGGCTTTAGAGCAATCTGTGGTAAAAACATTAGCTGATTATGGTATTGAAGGTTATCCAAAAGCGGATGCGCCAGGTGTTTATATTGATGGTCGAAAAATTTGTTCTTTGGGTTTACGTATTCGTCATGGGCGTTCATTTCATGGTCTAGCATTTAATATAAATATGGATCTTTCGCCTTTTCATAGTATTAATCCTTGTGGCTATGCTGGATTAGAAATGACCCAATTGGCTGATTTTATCGATTCAAATGAGGCTCAATGTGATAAAGTTTCACCCAAATTAGTTGATCACTTTGTAACAATTTTAGGTTACAATAAGCAACAAATTTTTAACATTTGATTTTCTTCAATGCCATTTAACAAAATAGTGCATGTTGTCTGATAATCAGTTATCTAGGGAAGCAAGGAATATTTATGAGTACGCCATTTAAAATGGAGCCTGGGGTAAAATATCGTGATGCGGCGAAAACGACCATTATCCAAGTGAAAAATATCGATCCTGATCAGGAATTATTGAAAAAACCTGCTTGGATGAAAATCAAATTACCCGCGAATTCTGCAAAAATCGAAAGTATCAAAAATGGTATGCGTCGTCATGGGTTAAATTCAGTTTGTGAAGAGGCTTCTTGTCCTAATTTACATGAATGTTTTAACCATGGTACGGCAACGTTTATGATTCTTGGGGCAATTTGTACTCGTCGCTGTCCATTCTGTGATGTGGCACATGGAAAACCATTACCTCCAGATGCAGATGAGCCAAAAAAATTGGCAGAAACAATCCAAGACATGAAACTGAAATATGTGGTCATTACTTCTGTGGATAGAGATGATTTACCTGATCGTGGTGCGGGTCATTTTGCAGAATGTATTAAACAAATTCGTCTGCTTAATCCTAATACTAAAATTGAGATTTTAGTCCCTGACTTTCGTGGAAGAATTGAACAAGCATTGGATAAATTAAAAGATAATCCTCCTGATGTGTTTAATCATAACTTAGAAAATGTACCACGCTTATATAAAGATATTCGTCCAGGTGCAGATTATCAATGGTCATTAAAATTGTTACGTGAATTTAAGGCATTATTCCCAAATATTCCAACTAAATCAGGTTTGATGGTGGGTTTAGGTGAAACTAACGAAGAAATTCTTAACGTAATGCAGGATTTACGTACTAATGGGGTTACGATGTTAACTTTAGGTCAGTATTTGCAACCTAGTCGTTTCCATTTGCCTGTGGCACGTTATGTACCACCTGAAGAGTTTGATGAATTCCGCAATCAGGCACAATCAATGGGCTTTGAACATGCCGCTTGTGGGCCATTTGTTCGTTCATCTTATCATGCGGATTTACAAGCCAGTGGTGGTTTAGTTAAATAGCGTATTTTAAAATAAAAAGTGCGGTAGAAATTTTAAAAATTTTTACCGCACTTTTTTATGTTATGGTGATTAGAACAAGCCTGTAATTACACCTTCTGATGTTACATCAATATGTTCTGATGCTGGAACTTTTGGTAAGCCTGGCATACGCATAATGGTGCCACAAATCACCACAATAAATCCTGCACCAGCAGATAAGCTGATACTTCTTACGTTAATATCAAATCCGCTAGGGCAACCTAATTGTTTAGCATCATCACTTAATGAATATTGTGTTTTTGCCATACAGATAGGTAATTTATCTAAACCTAATTTTTCTAATTTTTTCACTTCTGAGAGCGCATCACGACTAAAAATAACATCATTTGCACCATAGATTTTTTGTGCAATTGCTTTTACTTTATCATGAATAGATTGTTCACTATGGTAAGTAAATTTGAAGTTATTAGGTTGTGATTCTATGGCATGTATCACTTTTTTAGCTAAATCTAAACCGCCTTTACCACCTTTTCCCCAGACTTCAGTGAGTGAAACTTCTACTCCACGTTCAGCACAAGCGTTTTGAATAAGTGCAAGTTCTGCATCTGTATCAGTAACAAAACGGTTAATTGCAACTACAACAGGTAAACCTAATTCATTTTTTAAGTTATGAATATGTTTTAATAAATTCGGTAATCCTTGTTTAAGGGCTTCAAGATTTTCTTGATTGAGTTCAGATTTATCTACACCACCGTTATATTTTAAAGCACGTACTGTTGCCACAATGACTGCAACATCAGGTTTTAAGCCCGATAGACGACATTTTATATTACAAAATTTTTCTGCACCTAAATCAGCACCAAAGCCTGCTTCGGTGACGGCATACTGACCTAAATGTTTTGCTAATGTTGTAGCTAATACTGAGTTACAACCATGAGCAATATTAGCAAAAGGTCCTCCATGTACAAAAGCGGGGCTTCCTTCGATAGTTTGCACGAGATTAGGTTTGATGGCATCTTTTAATAATGCAGCCATTGCTCCTTGTGCTTTGATATCTTTTGCATAGACAGGTTTTTTGTCATAAGTATAAGCAATTAAAATATTGCCTAAACGTTCTTTTAGGTCATTAAGATCTGTTGCTAAGCAGAAAATTGCCATGACTTCAGAAGCGACAGTGATATCAAAACCATCTTCACGAGCTACGCCATCGGTTGCACCACCTAAACCACTAACGATATTACGTAATTGACGATCATTAACATCAAGTACACGACGCCACACCACTTGTTTAGGATTGATATTAAGTGCATTTCCTTGGTAAATATGATTATCAATTAATGCGGCTAATAGATTGTTGGCGCTAGTAATTGCATGGAAATCGCCATTGAAGTGTAGATTAATATCTTCCATTGGTAATACTTGAGCATAACCACCACCTGCGGCGCCACCTTTAATCCCAAATACGGGACCTAGTGAAGGTTCACGCAGAGCAACCACAGCTTGTTTGCCTAATTGATTTAAAGCATCTGTTAAACCAATGGTTACCGTGGTTTTGCCTTCACCTGCTGGGGTTGGATTGATTGCCGTAACTAAAATTAGTTTACCGTTTTTAGAAGGCAGTTGGTAGGCATCTTGTGGATCAATTTTTGCACGGTATTTACCATGTTGCTCAATTAACTCCGAATTTAATCCTAATTTTTCTGCAATACTATTAATATGTTGCATTGATACTGATTGGGCAATTTCTACATCGCTTTTCATATTAGATTCCTAAAAGTAGTTGGCAAGTTAAGATAAGGGGTTTTTGCCATTGTAACATTTATGTAAAATTTTGCGTATAAAAATACAGCAATTTTCAATTCGCTGTTAAGATAGCTCAAAGTGCGGTTAATTTTAAGGATTTTTATGTATTAATATATGGCAAAAATTTTTGTAGGAGTCAGGCTATTGATGAGTGGGAAATAAAAAGTGCGGTAAAACAACCGCACTTTTTTATAATGGATAAATTAGAGAATCATTTTTACTAGTTTATCCGCTTTTACACGTTGAAAACGTTTTAGTAAACGTTGAGCAGGTTCTGGATATTGTTCCATTTCTTCTAACTCAGTATAGCTACGTAAAACTTGAGTATGTTGGCGGATATGTTCTAATTCTTGCTGTGTTTGAGCTTTTAATTGTTGTTTTGGATCATGAATTAATAAGCCATTTTCAGCATCTAAACGCCATGCACGAGGATTTAAATTATTGCCTGTGAGAAGAAGATAATCATCATCAATCCACATTCCTTTCAAGTGATAGGTATTATCACCATCTTTCCAAGTGCGAATGACTAAATTGCCAGAGTCAATTTGTGCCGCAAACTTTTTACTAAAAGCACGTAGATTTTTCTCATATAAATATGGAAGTGCTCCTGCTATTTTAAATGGTTCGGCTGGTGGAATATAGAAATCGTTCGCCACTTTATCGCCAACGATAATTTCTACTTTTTTACCTTCTTTTAATAAATGGCTAATTTTCCCTTGTAAGGTACGAGGAAAGTTAAAATATGGTGTGCAAATCACCAATTTCTCTTTTACCAACATAAATAAATCAGCAATAATTTTATTAAGCAGGTTTTCATGTGTACCTAAACCAAATAATGGCGAAATTGTTAATTGTTCATTGGTAAAGGCAACCGCATTTTTGACTTGATAATGCCCTTCACTGGCAAGATTTTTGCGGAATGCTTTAATATGTGCACGAATCTCTTTCGTTGTCGGACGCTGTCTATTATCTAAGCTATATACTGCGGTTGGATCAAGTAGATATTGGGTTACAAAATTTACTAAAGTATCGGCAAGGCTAGCATTAGTAATTTTTTGATAACGGTCATAACGATATTTATCTTGATGATGTAAATAGACGTTGTTAATGCTGGCACCGCTATAAAGTACCGTATCATCAAATACAAAGCCTTTAATGTGTAATACGCCAAAGACTTCTCTAGTATTGATAGGCACACCAAAGAAGATAGAATCAGCTTGGTATTTCTCACGTTGTTCACAATACCAATCTGCATTCGTTGCACTTTTCTCTGCACCTAATAGATTTCGTTGTGCACGATGCCAGTCCACTAAAACTTTAATATCAAGTTGTGGATTTTTTTGTTTAGCTAAATATAGCTCATCCAAAACTTCTTGACCTGCTTCATCTAACTGCCAATAAAGTGCAGTAATATAAATACGTGTTTTAGCCGTACGAATTAATTCGATAATTGTTTGTTTAAATTGAGCTGGGCTATGAATAATTTCAAAATCTGAAGCTGATTGCACTAGATAAGGCAAATTTTCCAGATGTTGTTTTGCTCGTTTAATCTTATTCACTAACATAATATTTCTTCTTCTACGCTGTTATGCGTTATTGCGATTTAGTAGTTTACAATATTTACGACCTAAATTGATACAAAAAAGGTTTTTTTTCGCTATAATGCTTAAAATTTTTATTAGAAGTGTTTACTTTTAATCCAATTCTTGATAAATGGCGATTCTTATATGAATGATAAATCATCTTTCCAAAAAACTAAATTTCAGCAATCCTCTCACCAAAAACGTTTTAGTGAATGTTCTGTAGATAATCGTAATGAGAAACCTAGTCAAAATAGACCGCAGTTTGGACATAATGCGTCACGTTTTGAACGAGATGATAATCATCGTTCAGGTGGTAGCTTTAAAGAGAGAAAGGGTAAGTTTGAAGGTGATGGTGGACAAGAACGTCAAAATTTTTCAAAAAATGACCGCACTTTTAGTCCTCGCAATGCTCGTGAGAATGAACGTAGAAATCCCCGTTCACCGTTTTTACAACCACGTGTGACCGAGACCACAATGGAAAAGGCAAGTGGTGCAGGAAATGTTAAAGTCATGGTAAAAAGTTCGAGTATGACTAATGTGGTTCCTGTGAAAAAAACAGGTCCATTGTCACCTCGTGCACCTGAAAAAATTAAAAAGAATCGTTCTGAAGAAATGAAAGTCTATGGTGAAGGTGCTTGTTTAGCTTTATTTGCGGAACGTCCTGAAAGTATTGTTCGAGTATGGGCAACGGTTGAGATGGCACATAAAGTAGGAGATATGTTTAGTTATTTGGCGACAAATAAAAAAGTCTATCATGTCGTGGATCGTGAAGAGCTTGAATTAGTCAGTGGTACTGAACATCATGGTGGAATTTGCATGTTAGTGAAAAAAGTGCGTCCATTTACTTTATCAGGTTATTTAGATATTCCTCGCGAAAAAGATGCATTAGTGATGTTAGACAATATTCGCAATCCACAAAATGTTGGTGGTATTGTGCGTACTTGTGCATTTTATGGTGTAAAAGGTGTAATTATTGACGATGTGGAGATGCTTAATTCTGCGGCTGCAATGCGTGTAGCGGAAGGTGGAATGGAATATATTCATACTTTGCAAACTGATTATTTAGATAATGCTTTAAATCAATTACGTAAAGCAGGTTATCAGATTATTCATACGACCACAAATAAACAAGCTAAAGGTGTGCATAAATTAGCGTTAGCTAAAAAAGTGGTGTTTGTTTTAAGTGAATCAGATACTTCCGCTTTAGCACAGCAGAATGATGAAGTGATTAATTTATCTTTTGCGAATCCATTAAGAACAGGTTTAAATGTTGCGGTAGTAGCAGGTGTGTTATTAGCAGAATGGGTAAAATAATAATGTTCCCTGCGTTAGTAGGGAATAAGTTATGTTAATTCATGAGCATGATGAATGAGTACGAAGCGTTCCCATAATTGTTCTTCCGTTTCCATATGTGCTGGATCACTGATAATACATTTACTAATAGGGCAAACTTTTTGACAGGTTGGGGTGTCATAGTGTCCGACGCATTCGGTACAAAGGTTAGGATCGATTACATAGATTTCATCGCCAACAGAAATTGCCTCATTTGGACATTCTGGTAAGCACATATCACAGTTGGTGCATTTGTCAGTAATTAAAAGTGCCATGTAAACCCTTGTTATTCGTTAAGAACGGCAAATTATAATGATTGCCCTTAGAAAGGCAAATATTTATTTCTATTTAAAGGTTAGTATGCAGCAAAAAAATTATTTCATTAAAGCACTTTTGGCTACACTTTCAATGACATTATTATTGTCTAGTTGTTTTGATAAACATAAATCAGAATCGGAAAAAATTTCTCAAAATACTACCGCAGTTTCTCAATCACAACGTTCTCAAACACAGTCTAATCCAAATGAATCTTCTTCGCTGAAAATTAATACTAACTATGATTATGTGATGCTTGAGGATAAAATTGGTCCCAATACTAAAGCAACAGTTGATTATTACATGTTAGCACTTTCGTGGTCACCTGCATTCTGTGATTCCCAATATGATAAATATGGAAAAAACCTACCGCCCTCTGCAGAGTATCAGTGTGGTATGAAAAAGCAATATGGCTGGGTAATTCATGGTTTATGGACACAAAGTGCAACAGCAAGAAGTGCTGCGGGCCATCCTCGTTTTTGCCAGGGAGATTTACCGCCCGTTGATGAAAATGTGATTGCCAAATATATGAATGAAAGCCCTAGCCCAAATTTGTTACAAGGTGAATGGGAAAAACACGGTGCTTGCGCTTTTAAAGAGGCTCAACAATATTTTGCTAAACAGCAAGAATTATATCAAGCATTAAACTTGCCGAATAAAGCGTTAAAAGGAAAAGAATTATTTAGCTGGCTCAGAAAAAATAACCCTCATTTAAATGGTGCATATTTAGGGGCAAGTCGTAATGAAATTTATATTTGTTACAGTTTGCAATGGCAGGTAATAGATTGCCCTAAATAAAATGAATTTTTTTCAGAATAAACTGACTATAGTAGATGAAATATTGTCGTCATTTAATAGGAATAAATTGATCTAGACCTATTACAATATAGCCAATAGTAGGTATAATATTGCGGTCTATAAAAATTAAATTTTAACCCAAAAGAGGATAAATTATGTCAGTAATTAAAATGACCGATCTTGATTTAGCAGGCAAACGCCTATTTATTCGTGCAGATTTAAATGTTCCCGTAAAAGACGGCAAAGTAACTTCAGATGCACGTATTCAAGCTACAATTCCAACATTAAAATTGGCATTGCAGAAAGGTGCTAAAGTCATGGTAACTTCACACCTCGGTCGTCCAACTGAAGGTGAGTTTACTCAAGAAGATTCATTACAACCTGTAGTTGATTATTTGAATGAAGCAGGTTTTAAAGCACGTTTAGTTCAAGATTATTTGAATGGTGTAGAAGTTAATGACGGCGAAGTAGTTGTATTGGAAAACGTACGTATTAACAAAGGTGAAAAGAAAAATGATCCAGAATTGGGTAAAAAATATGCCGCACTTTGTGATATATTTGTGATGGATGCATTCGGCACAGCTCACCGTGCACAAGCTTCAACTTATGGTGTGGCAGAGTATGCTCCAGTAGCTTGTGCTGGTCCATTATTAGCAGCTGAATTAGATGCTTTAGGTAAAGCATTAAAAGAACCAAAACGCCCAATGTTAGCCATTGTTGGCGGTTCAAAAGTTTCGACTAAATTAACAGTTTTAGATTCTCTTTCTAAAATTGCTGATCAAATTATTGTTGGTGGTGGTATTGCTAATACCTTTATTGCTGCTGAGGGTCACCCTGTCGGTAAATCTTTATATGAAGAAGATTTAATCCCAGAAGCAAAACGTTTAGCCGCTGCAACAAATATTCCAGTTCCTGTAGATGTGCGTGTAGGAACAGAATTTTCTGATACAGCATTAGCGACAGAGAAAGCAGTAACTGCAGTACAAGCAGATGAATCAATCTTTGATATTGGTGATAAAACAGCAGAACAATTAGCTGATATTATTCGTCAATCAAAAACTATTCTTTGGAATGGTCCTGTAGGCGTATTTGAATTCCCTAATTTCCGCAAAGGGACAGAAGTTATTTCTAATGCTATCGCAGAAGCTACGGCAAATGGTGCATTCTCTATTGCTGGTGGTGGCGATACTTTAGCGGCAATTGATTTGTTTGGTATCAAAGATAAAATTTCTTATATTTCAACGGGCGGTGGTGCTTTCTTAGAATTTGTGGAAGGTAAAGTTTTACCTGCTGTTGAAATCTTAGAAAAACGTGCTAAATAATAGTGACTAAAATCCAAGGTGCAAAGCTGTTTTTTGCACCTATGAAAAAGGTTTAACTCAACGAGGAAAAAGCAAACATGGCTAAATTATTAGACATCGTAAAACCAGGTGTATTAACTGGTGATGACGTACAAAAAGTATTTGCATATGCAAAAGAACATAATTTCGCAATCCCAGCAGTAAACTGTGTCGGTTCTGATTCAGTCAATGCTGTCTTAGAAACAGCAGCTCGAGTGAAAGCTCCAGTGATTATTCAATTTTCTAACGGTGGTGCGGCGTTCTATGCAGGAAAAGGCATTAAACCTGCAACTGGAGTTCGTCCTGATGTTTTAGGTGCTATTGCTGCCGCTAAACATGTTCATACTGTAGCTGCTGAGTATGGTGTACCAGTGATTCTTCACACTGACCATTGTGCTAAAAAATTACTTCCATGGGTTGATGGGTTATTAGATGCGGGTGAAAAGTTCTTTGCAGAAACTGGTAAACCGTTATTTTCTTCTCATATGTTAGACCTTTCAGAAGAGCCAATGGCTGAAAATATGGCAATTTGTCGTAAATACTTAGAACGTATGGACAAAATGGGAATGACACTTGAAATTGAAATCGGTATTACTGGTGGTGAAGAGGATGGCGTAGATAATTCTGGTGTTGATGAGTCTCGTTTATATACCCAGCCTGCAGATGTACTATATGTTTATGATCAATTACATCCAGTCAGCCCTCGTTTTACAGTAGCTGCGGCATTTGGTAATGTACATGGTGTTTATAAACCTGGTAATGTAAAATTAAAACCATCTATTTTAGGTGATTCACAAGAATTTGTTTCTAAAGAACGTAACTTACCAGCTAAATCAATTGATTTTGTATTCCATGGCGGTTCAGGTTCAAGTCGTGAAGAGATCCGTGAAGCAATTAGCTATGGTGCAATTAAAATGAATATTGATACTGATACTCAATGGGCATCTTGGAATGGTATCCTTCAATTCTACAAAGCAAATGAAGCATACTTACAAGGTCAATTAGGTAACCCTGAAGGCCCTGATGCACCGAATAAAAAATACTATGACCCACGTGTTTGGTTGCGTAAAATGGAAGAATCGATGTCTAAACGTTTAGAACAATCTTTCCAAGATTTAAACTGTGTTGATGTATTATAATTGGTGATAAAATCAGTTAAAATAAGATCGCACTTTATTAAAAGTGCGGTCTTTTATTATAAAAATTTTAAAGAGTAAGGTTATGTTGAAAATTAATAAAGTGAATTTAATTAATGGATTAGTCGGGTTCTTCTTTATTATCTGCTTAGTCGTAAAAAGTGGATATAGTATTTCACCAATCTTACTTTCATTGATTGGCATCATTTATTTTATTTATCAATTTATTCATAAAAAAAATTGGAATATTTCTCAAGATGAAAAGCAGCTTATTTATAGCTATGCCATTTATGTTAGTTTATTTGTTCTATCCTTTATTATTCATCAAGGTAAATTAAGAGAGCTTGATGATCCAACCAAAATTCTTTGTTTGTTGACGTTATTACTTTTATTTCGTCAATTTCCTATAAAATTATCGACACTAATTACTTTTATTCCTATTGGTGCTTGTATTGCTTGTGCTGTTGCAATATTTGACCGTTTTTATTTGCATGCAGGTATGGCATTTTCAACTCGCCTCATGCATATTCAGGGCGGTGATATTTCCATGTCTTTAGGTATGTTTTCTTTAGTATGCGCTATTTATTATTTTATTAAGGGGAACTATAAACTTGTGTTATTTTGTTTAGTAGCAAGCTCATGTGGTGTGATTGGTAGTATTTTATCTTCCGCTCGTGGTGGCTGGATTGGTATTCCTTTTATTGTATGTTTTATTTTTTGGGCATATCGTAAAAATTTATCGAAAACTTTTTCCATTTCAATTATTGCGACATTGTTGATTACAATTGTCGCTGCGGTATCAATTCCAAATACAAAAATTATAACACGCTTAAACCAAGCTCAGAGTGATATCTCTGGATACCTTGATAATAAAAAAGGTGCAGATTCAACTTCAGTTGGCGCTCGTTTTGAAATGTGGAAAAGCACTATTATTATGATTAAAGAAAAACCTATATTGGGTTGGGGCATTCAGAATGTGACGGAAGAGCGTAAGAAACATTATGAACAAGGTTTAATCAGTAAGTATGCATCACAGTTTAATCATGCTCATAATCAATATTTAGATGATACTTCAAAACGTGGAATACTTGGCTTGTTAGCATTATTAGGTATATTTTTTGTGCCTATTCGTTTTTTCTGGAAATCTTTGAAAGATAAAGAATTAGATGTGCGTTTTGTGGCAATTTTAGGATTGGTTCATGTCGGTTCAGTGATGTTTTATTGCCTAAGCCAAGGTTTCTTTTCCCATAACTCAGGCAATATATTTTACTTTTTTCTTGTGGTTCTGTTTTATGCCGTGATTTTATCAATAAAAGCTAAAAGCACAGCAGAATTAACCAAATAATTAGCGCATTACCAATCGCCACAAATACTGCTGCAGAGCCTTGATCTTTGGCTCTACCAGATAGCTCATGTCGTTCTGTACCAATTCTATCTACCACGGACTCTAAAGCACTATTTAACAGTTCTGTAATCAGTACAATAAGATAAGAGCCTATCATCAAAGCTAATTCAAATTTATCATTAGCTAAATAAAATGCTAATGGAATTAGAATAATGCCAGCTGATAATTCATGTCTAAATGCAACTTCATGTTTAATTGCACTTTTTAATCCTTGAATAGAATAGCCTGCTGATTTAATAAAATGTGTAAGTCCTGTTGTTTTTTCCATTGATGATAATCCAGATAAAAAGTACGAAAAATAGACCGCACTTTAGCACCTATTTTGAAAGGTGGTTATTATAAACGTTTTGCTTCAATTACATCATTTAATTTTGTTAATCGAGCTAATATTTTAGTTAATATCTCGACATTATGAAGTTCTACTTCTAAATCCATCGTTGCCAGTTGATTCTTTTTATCTAAACGAGTCGAAATATTTGTGACTGAAATCTTATCATTTGCTAAGACAGTTGTAATATCACGTAATAGACCATTTCTATCATTGGCAATCACACGGATACTAATATTGAAGCCTTTTGTATTGTTATAATTGGTTCCCCAGATTGACTTAACTACTCGTTCTGGATGTACTGATGTTAACTCAGCAAGTTGTTCGCAATCGGCTCGATGAATAGAGATTCCTCGCCCCACAGTAATATAACCTACAATCTCATCACCAGGAATTGGCTGGCAACAGCGAGCAATATGATGCATTAAATTGCCGACTCCCTCCACAATGATATGGCTATTTGTTTCATTTTTTTGTGTGTTAGTAGCAGTATTTGCACTTCGAGTAACTTGGCGTAAGACTTCTTCATCTACTTCTTGAGCGGTTGGTTTACTCAATTTCCCTTGCAAAAAATTGATTAAGTGATTAATTCGAATATCGCCACTACCAATGCCTGCAAATAGATCATCTATATTTTTTAGATTATAACGTGGTAGAGCCAGTGGCTCGATTTGTTTTAATGTTAGTCCAACACGGCTAAGTTCAGTTTCTAATTGCTCTTTGCCAACTGGAATATTTTTCTCACGATCAAGTTTTTTAAACCAAGCTTGAATTTTAGACCGTGCTTTTTGCGTATGGGTAAAGCCTAAATTAGGATTTAACCAATCTCGGCTTGGATTCGGATTTTTTTGGGTAATGATATCAATCTGATCACCCATTTGTAGTTGATAAGTAAAAGGAACAATGCGTCCAGCTACTTTTGCACCAATACAACAATGCCCTACATCACTATGAATAGCATAAGCAAAATCTAATGGTGTTGAACCTGTTGGTAAATCAATCACTTGACCTTTTGGTGTGAAAACATAAACACGATCGTCAAATACTTGAGTACGAAGTTCGGGAACCACTTCGCCCGCATCACTAATATCATGTTGCCATGCGAGAAGTTTACGTAACCAAATAATTTTTTCTTCATAGGAAGAAAGAGAGCCTGTATTCCCTTCTTTATATTTCCAGTGAGCCGCAACACCTAATTCTGCATCATCATGCATTTTTTGAGTACGAATTTGTACTTCAATAGGTTTTTCACCTTCGCCAAGTACCACTGTATGAATAGATTGATAACCATTAGGTTTAGGATTAGCAACATAATCATCAAATTGTTCTGGTAAGTGTTTAAAATGGGTATGAACAATACCTAATGCTGTATAACAATCTTGTAATTTAGGAACGATGATACGCACTGCACGAATATCATAGAGTTCGTTAAAGTCCAATTGTTTCTTTTGCATCTTCCGCCAAATACTATAGATATGCTTTGGTCGACCATAAACTTCGGCACCTGTCATGGCTTCATTTAGATAGTGAGAAATAGTATCTACAAAAGAGGCAATATATTGTTCTCGATCTAATCTACGTTCATGTAATTTAATCGCGATAATCCGATATTCTTCTGGTTGTAGATTTCGGAAACAATAATCTTCCAGTTCCCATTTGAGTTGTCCAATTCCTAGGCGATTTGCCAAAGGCGCATAGATATTAGAACATTCTTTAGCTGCTTCAATTTTATATTGTCTAGGATAGCGTTTTTCTTCATCCCTGAGATAAATAATTCGTTCTGCTAATTTGATAATTACACAACGGAAGTCATCAACCATAGCGAGTAACATTCGACGAATATTATCGACCTGAGAATTTGAATCACTGGTGTTAAGCTGACGGATGTTGTTCATTTCCAACACCCCTTTTAATAATTTCCAGATTTGGCTACCAAAATCTTCTTTTATTTGTTCAAGAGTGACGATTTTAGCATTAACAATAGGGAATAACATCGCAGCGAGTAGCGTATCTGCATCCATATTTAGACCATGCAGAATTTCTACCATTTCCACACCATCACGAAGATACCAATGGCTATTTTGGAAGAGTTGTTGAGCTTTTTCTTGCGTATAGTACCAGGCCTGAACAACCTTTTTTTCTACATCTGTGGTTAATTTTAGACCTGCACACCATTCTTCAATAATAAAGTCTTTGGGGTTTAATAAATGTGATACTCGTACGGCAACCATAGTTCTTCCTTGCTTCGCTATTTTTCAAAAAGCGTAATGCTTTCTAAATGTCCTGTATGAGGGAACATATCAATCATTGCTACTTTATTGATTTTATAGTTAGACTTAATAAGTATTTCTGCATCTCGTACTAAGGTGGCAGGATTGCAAGAAACATAAAGTATTTTATCTGCCTGTAGTTGACATAATGCAGTTAATGCAAAAGCAGCTCCACTTCGAGGAGGATCTAATAACACTTTATTAAAAGTCTCATTTGCCCAAGTTTGTTCTGCAAATGATTGATCTAAATTCGCCCGATAAAATTTGACATTTTTACAATCATTTCGTTCAGCATTTGCTTTTGCTTTCTCTACCATAGCTGAGACACCTTCAATACCAACCACGTTATTCACTCGTTGGCTAATGGACAATGTAAAATTCCCCATGCCACAAAACAGATCTAAAACATGATCTTGTTCATTTAGGTCTAACCAATCAACAGCTGTTTTTATCATTTGTTGATTCAAATAGGTATTTACTTGAATAAAATCACGAATATCAAATTGTAATTTTAAATTATTTTCTAATTCATAATAGGGAAATTGATTCGAAATATTTTCAATGCATTTATCATCCTGTAAGAATAACATTAGATTTTCTTGATGTGCAAAATTAAGCAACAAAGTGCGGTCAGATTTTCTTAAATTTTCACGATAACGCAATAACATTGCTACACCATTATCTGCAGCAACTAATTCTATATGCCCTAATTGTTGAGGCTGAGAGAATTGTGAAAAAAGTGCGGTAAGTTTTGGCAATAAATTATTGAGTATAGGTTCAAGCACATCACATTGCTGAATAGCGACAATTTTATCTGAGGCTTTTTGACGTAATCCAATTTCTATCTGTTTTGATTTGCTATTGAATAACATACTTAATCGTACACGACGACGATAACCCACTGATTTACCTATTATCATAGGTTGAAATTCAATTTTTTCTGATTGAAGTTTGCTAAGACGTTTAAATAAAGCATCTTGTTTACTTTGCCGTTGTAGTTGAATGGGAATATGCTGACTTTGGCAGCCTCCACAGATGTGATAATAGCTACAGGTTGGTTTCTGACGGTCTGAACTTTCTTTTAGAATATGTTGAGTAACACCTAAACCAAATTGCCGTTTTTCTTGAGTAATTTTAAATTTAACCTTTTCTCCTGGCAGCGCATTTTCAATAAACCAGGTTTTCCCTTGTATTTTTGCTACGCCTAAGCCTTGGTAATCTAAATCTAATATATCCACAATTTTTGATTGAGTTGATGTTTGCAGTTGTGTTTTCGGAGTATAAAGTAAAACCATAATGTTATTATTTTAAATATAAAATATGTTGTGTGAATAATTCTCTGCTTTTCAATGGCTTATTGCCTAAATAAGGTTTTAGCACTATACGTGTAAAACGTTTAGCTGCTTGTAAAACAGCGGTATCATTAAATTGTTGTTGTTCAAAAGCCAGTAATTCACGACCATAAAAAGTGAGATTATCTTTAATAAGTGAAGCAATGAAACCTTTTTCTTCGCGATAACGATAGGTCATATTGGGATCTACGGGTTCACCAGAACCAGCACAATGAAGAAAGTCCACTCCATATCCTAAAGTTTGTAAAAGTTTAAACTCAAATTCACGTAAAGCAGGCTCGACATAATCTTGAGATAATGCAAGGGAGGTTAAACAATGCAAATAATCCTGAAAAAGTTGAGGATAGGATGTCTCATGTTCAATTACCCTTGAGATTAATTCATTGATATAAAACCCACTAAATAATGCTGTTTGTTGTAATGGTAATGCTAATGCTGCGGGTTCCACTTTTGTTAATGTTTTTAAGCTACCTTTACCAGACCAACGAAGTAATAATGGTGTAAATGGCTGTAAGACTGATTTTAAAGAAGAACGTTTTGCTCTAGCACCTTTTGCTAGCACAGTTAAACGACCTGTTTGTTCAGTAAACAGATCTACTAATAAACTCGTTTCACTATAGGGTTTGCGATGTAATACAAAGCCTCGTTGCAGATTTTCTATTGTTTTTCCCTCTCCATTATGAGCTGACTTATTTTATCAGATTTTAGACAGTAATTTTTAGTTATTTTTTTGAATCAATCATCATATTGACATAAATAAATATAAAAATAAAAAGCCCAATATTTCTATTGGGCAAAAGACATTAGCTATGATGTTTTTTATTAATTATCTTTTAGAAGAAGATACGAGTACCAAGAGCGATTTTCTTATCATCATCAATTTTTTGACCTGCTTCTTTAACTTTGAATGAACCGCCTTCAAGGTAGACTAAGAAGTTTTTATTGAATTCATGACCCGCACTTAATACCCAACCACGGAATTTATCGTTGTCAGCATCTCCTTGAGTTTTACCATTACCCCAAATGTAGGTCGCTTGGATAGTATCTTCTGGAGTTAGTTTATATTTTAATGCTGTACGGTACTGAGTTACATCATCATTAATAACATTAGTAGCATAGAATTTACCCCAACCACCAGCTTTAGCTGCTGCTAACCCACGTTTTGATGTTTCAACATGTGCATAGTCAAAACCAAATGTTGTATCAGCATAGCCTAATAATATACCTGCACCATGTGATTTCACATTAAATTGATCTGCTTCAAATACGGTTGTTGAAGCTTTAGTTTGACCGAAACCACCGCGCACACCAACTGATACATCACCAAATTTGTGATCATAGTAACCTACAATATCAAAGCCAGTACCAGTGCTTGCACCTTGTCCTGTAGTGGTAGTTGCAATTGGTGCTGTGTTACAAGGTAAAGCAGTACAAGTTGGATAAGTTAAAGTAGTTGAACTTGCTGTTTTTGATTTATTGCCGAAATAGTAGTCAGCACCAATTTTGAATCCATTAAATGTTGCAGATGTAAATTTAATACCTTTTGTCATTTGATCTGGAACTTTGATGATTGAACCTACTTCATAGTCAAAGTTTGCATAGTCTAAATTATCACCATGAGTTAATTGACGACCAAATGTTAATTCACCGATGTCTTTATGGAAGATACCGCCGTAGGCACGTTTAACATGAAGGCTATCTAATGTATCTGTTTTCGAGAAACGTAATTCTAAAGCCGCTAATACACCATATTTTTCAGTAAATTGGTGAATTGCATCAACACGAAGACGAGTACTTGGGTCACGTAAGTCGGTGCGGTTATTTTTAGTATTTTGAAGTTCTAATGTAATACGACCATTAACATCAATTACTGTACCTACTTTACCTTTCTCACCATAGACAATAGTTGCATTTGCTGCTGTTGCTGTTAAAGCTAGCGATTGCTAGAGCGATGATAGTCTTTTTCATAATGATACCTTAAGTTTTTAGTTTTAATCACTCGATAATATTTACATATGATTTGTTCATATATATAAGCGTTAAGGAATGGGATAACTCATCCTTGTTATAAAATTTAATGAAATCCCAAAATGGTGTCAAACTATCGAAAATAAAATGGATAATATAATAAAATCAATTAGATATATGTTGTAAGTATGATGTTGTTATAAGGTGACGCTTCATTATTCTGTTTTTTTGGAGTTTTCTATATTTATCTTTATGAAAAATATATGTTTTTTTTAGTTTTTTGATTTTTGAATTAATTTGTGCATAATTTTTAAAAAAATGAAATATTTCTCCAAAATGTGAACTAAATCACTATTTAAATAGGAATTGTTTTTAATTTAGAAAAAAGTTTTTTGAAAAATATGTGTTTATTGGAGGAATAATAAAATTTCTAAATAAAATTAGTGGGCTAGCACTATCATTGGAGTGTGATCTTGATCTTGTTTTAGTAGGCTTTTTAGAAGAGTATAAATAAATAGGTATGATTAATCAAAAACATACCTATTTAAGTTTAAAAAGGATTGATTACATTATGATAAATAATTTGTTCTAATCCCATTTACGAATGTATCAGTCACTTTAAATTGGTTAGTAAATACAGTTAAATTAGCTATCTTATTAGCTTCAATTGATCCTAATTTATCTGCTACATTAATTGCTCGCGCGGGATATAAATTACACATTCTTAATGCTTCATCTAATGGAATACCAATTTCAGTGACGGCATTTTTTACAGATTCAATCATTGTGATAGATGAACCACTTAATGTGCCATTTTCATCTACACATTTACCATCACGAACATAAATAGGTTTACCTACAAAAGTAAATTCTGTAATGTCAGAACCTGCTGGCGCAATCGCATCGGTGACGATACATAATTTGTCATTTTTAGCTGCTTTAGCAATACGAACATTACCAAAATCAACGTGGAGCCCATCAACGATGATTCCAGTATAAATATCAGAATCTAATACGGCTCCAACAACTCCCATATTACGGCCCGAACTAACAGGAGACATTGCATTATGTAAATGAGTCGCAAAACTTGCACCGTTTTTAATAGCTTGCTTAGCTTGCTCGTAAGTAGCATTAGAATGACCAATAGAAATTATCATTCCAGCTTTAGCTAGTTCAGGAATATATTCTGCAGTTGGATTTTCAGGGGCTAATGTAAGCTTAGTGATAACATCCGCATTTTTACATAAAAAATCTTTCATTTCAGGACTAATGACACGAATATACTGAGGTTGGTGAGTTCCTTTTTTCTCTACACTAATATATGGACCTTCTAAGTGTAAACCTAGTGCCTGGTTTTTATGTTTACCAAGATATTCACGCATGATATTAATCGCCAATTTCATATTTTCATCAGATGAGGTAATGAATGTTGGTAAATAACTTGTAGTTCCTGATTTCAAGTTAGTTTGTTGCATGATCTCAAGCGTTTCTACTGTAGTTTGATCATTAAACATCACGCCACCACAACCATTAAGTTGTAGATCGATAAAACCAGCAGTAAGGTTATGTCCTTTTAAATCAATTTTTTCTATTTTAGCAGGCAGTTCATTTTGGCGAACTACAGCTTTGATTAAATCATTTTCAACAATGACAGCATGATCATATAAAACACAGTCATTAGTGTAGATAACACTATTAGTTAATGCATATTGCATAATGATGTCCTATTTAATACTTTTAATTGCTTCACGTTCTAATTCAGAGAAATATTTCACTGTTTTTACTTTTAACTCTTGAGTTGCAGGCTCATCACATACAATAATTGCTTGTCGATGCATTTGCAATGCTGATATTGTCCATAAATGATTAACGCTACCCTCAACTCCAGCTTGAATTGCCAGGGCTTTATTATGGCCTGTAGCAAGAATAATAATTTCTTCAGCATCTAATAATGTTCCAACGCCAATGGTTAAAGCATATTTAGGTACTTGTGCCATATCATGACCAAAAAAACGAGAGTTCACAATTCGAGTTTCTTCAGTTAATGTTTTGATTCTAGTGCGAGAGCTTAGAGAAGATGCTGGCTCATTAAATGCAATGTGACCATCAATTCCTACGCCTCCTAAGAATAAATTAATTTGACCATAAGCACGAATTTTATCTTCGTATCGTTGGCATTCTGCTTGGTGATCTGCGGTATTTCCATCAAGAATATTGACATTTTCAACAGGAATATCAATATGATTGAAGAAATTATTAAACATAAAAGAATGATAACTTTCAGGGTGATCTTTCGGCAAGTCAACATATTCATCCATATTGAATGTAACAACATGTTTAAAACTTACTTGCCCTGCCTGATATAATTCTATTAATTTTTTATAGGTTTTTAATGGTGTGCCACCAGTAGGTAACCCTAACACGAATGGGCGGGTAGCAGTTGGTTGGAATTGATTAATTTTATTTGCAATATAATGAGCAACCCACTGACTAGCTTGAGCTTCTGTAGCTAATGGAATAAGACGCATAGAATTTCCTTTATAAGTGTTTTTCAATTAATGAGGCAGACCGATGGTCTGCCCCTATAATTGAACAAGATTGCAGGAACAAACCTGTTTTTTATTATTAAAGATATTTCTGTTTTAATTGTTTTGCGAATGCAATTTTTTCAGCAGTTAACACTGTTGTCATTGGTTCACGGCAGAAACCAGCATCTACACCATCAAGTTTTAATAATTCTTTAATTGTTAGATATAAGCCATTAGATAAAATACCTTCAATTAAATCATTTGTAACATGTTGAATTTTAAGAGCTTCGTCAAGTTTACCTGCTTTTGTTAATTCAAAAATTTGACGAGCACGAATACCGTTTACGTTAAATGTTGAACCAATTGCTCCATCAACGCCTAATGAGGTTGCAGGTAACATCATTTCATCGAAACCTGCCCAAATTAGGTGATCTGGGTAAGCTTTTTTCACACGTTCTAACAAATAAAAGTCACCTGCGGTAAATTTAACCCCAATGATTTTTGGGTTTTTATAAAGTTCACCAAATTGTTCAACACCAATATTGACACCAGTTAAGAATGGAATTGAATAAACAATCATATTACTTCCAGTTTCAGCGATGATGGTATCATAGTAATGTTTAATCTCAGCAAAGCTAAATTTGTAGTAGAATGGAGTTACCGCAGATAAACAGTCATAACCTAAACTTGTTGCATATTTACCTAGTTCTACAGCTTCTTTCAAATTTACACTACCCACTTGTGCAATTAGAGCAATTTGATCTTTCGCTTCCTCTTTAGCAATACGGAAGATTTCTTTTTTCTCTTCAGTTGAGAGCATAAAGTTTTCACCTGTGGAGCCACCAACATAAAGACCGTCAACTTTCATTTTATCAATATTATAACGTACAATTTCACGTAATCCTTGTTCGTTAATTGAGCCATCTTCATTGAAAGAAACGAGTAATGCACTAAAAATACCCTTTAAATTTTTCATATTTTCTCCTGAAAGTTAGGTTATTTAATTCGTTGTTTAAGAATGACATCAACTGTTTTTTGCTTATTATTGATTGCTTTATCAACTTCAGCTTGAACAATTAATGTATAAATAAGATCAAGTACAAATAATTGAGCTATTTTTGTACCAATAGAATCACCTTGTAATTTTCCTTGGCGATTGCCGTTAACCAAAACAAAGTCCGCTTCTTGGGTTAATGGAGAACGTAAATTATGAGTAATCGCTACTGTTGTTGCTCCATTTTTTCTAGCAATTTTTAAAGCTTGAACAATTTCTTTTGAGTAACCAGAATGGCTCAAACCAATGACCACATCATTGGGTTTCATTAATGCTGATTGCATATACATAAAATGATTATTTGATGTGGCATCTACTTGTAATCCAATACGCATAAATTTATTTTTGGCATCTTCAGCAGTCACGCCAGAGGAACCCACACCAAATAAAAATAGACGATGGCTTTTGCAAATGGCTTTTACGACTTTTTCTAATTGATTCATATCCAATAAATTAATGGTTTCACTTACCACTGTATTTATTACTGCATGTAATTTGTTAGCAATATCTAATGAGTCATCATTAGCGGTAATATCTGTCTCTAAAACAGTATTATCTTTTGCATCTTTTGTTGCTAATTCAATGGATAATTGAAGTTTAAAATCACTAAATCCTTTAAAACCTAGGGTTCGACAAAAACGAATAAAGGTTGCTTCACCAACACCAAGCTGTTCTGATAATTGAGAAAGAGAGTAGTGTCCAAAATCATTTGGCGAAGCCATTAATTCTTCTGCAATTTTTTTCTCTGTTTTAGTCATACAATGATGTAAGGTATCAATTGTATTCATAATGGATGTTGTATTTATTAACGACATTGAGTTATCCCCTTAATTGATCATTAACCCAGTAAGCAGCTCCAACTAATCCAGCATCTTGCCCATAAAGCGCTTTTGTTAATTCACATTGATAAACAGGAGGCATTTGTTTTAAATATGTTTGTACTAAAGGTAAATAGCCTTCTGCCAGTCCCACACTTCCACCAATAACCACTTTTTGTATATCTAAACTGATGACTAAATCCGCAACTAAATTTGCAATTGCTTTTGCAGAACGATGAACAAGTGCGGTAGCTTTTTCATCAAAATTTCTGAAACGTTCAAATACTTCTTTGGGTTGACATGGTTCTGCCCATTGGCTAGATACTGCCTCAATAGCACGACCTGATGCGACCGCTTCAACACATCCTTGGCGCCCACAGCCACATATTGGTCCATTAGGATCAGCTAAACTATGGCCAATATGACCCGCAATACCATGAGGTTCGGTTAGTAATTGGCGATTTAAAATGATGCCGCCACCAACTCCAGTTGAAACAGTAATGAATGTAAAATTTTGGATTTCCTTTTGATCTTCCTTTTGATATTCCGCATAGGCGGCTGCTTGAACGTCATTAAGTAAACCAATGGGTTTATTAGTATGTCTTGCTAAACTGGCTTTTAAAGGAAATTCAGCTAAATCACCTAAATTTTTAGGATTAAGTGCAGTAAGCACCCCTTGATTAATAATCCCTGTTGAAGCAACAGCAATATAGTCAAATTGATTTTGATAATGTTTTACTATATTAGCTAATGTATCATGCATTGCATCTACTACATGTTGAGTGGGAGTGGCAAGTTGTATGCGTGAAGAAACTTGCCCATTTTCTACAATTGCAGCTGCAATTTTTGTACCGCCAATATCAATTGAAAGACAACGCATAATATCCCCTTTATTTACTTGCTGATTTCACTGCATCCACAAACCAATTTACAATATGTTCTAATCGAGTTAATGCTGAGCCTACAGTGACTGAATCGGCACCTATTTCGATTGCTTTTTTGGCTAATTCAGGTGTGTTGTATCGACCTTCTGCCATCACATAACAACCAGCAGCTTTGAAATCTTTAACTAATTGGTAATCTGGTTCTACAGGTACTGGACCAGACGTATAACCAGACATTGTGCTACCAATAATATCAAAGCCTAATGCTTTACAATGTAGCCCTTCAGATAAGTTAGAGCAATCAGCCATGGCTAAACAACCTAATTCGTGAATTTTGTTAACCGCAGTTTGTAAGTCAACTGGATGAGGTCGATCAGTGCCATCTACCGCAATAATATCTGCACCAGCAGCTGCAAGCTCTTCAATATCTTTTAAAAATGGAGTGATGCGAACTGGAGTGTCAGGTAAATCACGTTTTACAATTCCAATAATAGGCACTGTAACATTTGGTCGGGTTGCTTTTAAATTATCAATACCTTCAATGCGTAATCCTGATGCGCCACCAATTACAGAAGCTTGTGCCATCGCTGCCACGATTTTAGGGTTGTCCATTGGACCATCATCAACAGGCTGGCAAGATGCGATAAGTCCATTTTTTATTTGCGATAAAATTGCTTGATGAGTAAGTTTTGACATATAAACTCCATTATTATGACAAAAAAGAAGCGTTTTTTCTTGATTGTCTAAGATACGCTTTTCAATATTTTAGGGCAACATTTTTTATTAAAAATTGTGATATTTATCATTTTTTGAAGAAAAACTTCTATTTTTTAATTGAGTGATTTGTCTTTTATATGTTGAATTTATTGATTATTTTTATTTTTTAAGAACATTACTATTATTTTACTAAAATGTGATGTTTGTCACGGTTATGAAGTTTTACTTCAATTATTATAATAATACGGCTATGGGTATACACATTAATTTTTTTACACAGGAGTAATTCTATGAAATTTAATAAAGCGATTCTTGCAGCGACAATTTCTTTAAGTGTATCAATGTCAGCATTTGCGGCAGATTATGATTTAAAATTTGGTATGAATGCAGGTACAACATCTAATGAATATAAAGCAGCTGAATTATTTGCTAAAGAAGTAAAAGAAAAATCAGCAGGTAAAATTGAAGTTTCTCTTTACCCAAGTTCACAATTAGGTGATGACCGTGCAATGTTGAAACAATTAAAAGACGGCGCATTAGACTTTACCTTTGGTGAATCAGCTCGTTTCCAAATTTATTTCCCAGAAGCAGAAGTATTTGCCTTGCCTTATGTTATTAAAGATTTTACCTCCGCACAAAAAGCGTTGCATGATACACAATTTGGTAAAGATTTAATGCAAAAAATTAATAAGGAATTAGGCGTTACTATTCTTTCTCAAGCTTATAACGGTACACGTCAAACATCATCTAATCGAGCAATTAATAGCATTGCAGATATGAAAGGGTTAAAACTTCGTGTGCCTAATGCAGCAACTAACTTGGCATTTGCTAAATACACAGGCGCATCTCCAACACCTATGGCGTTTTCTGAAGTTTACTTAGCATTACAGACAAATTCTGTTGATGCTCAAGAAAATCCATTGCCAACAGTCGAAGCACAAAAATTTTATGAAGTGCAAAAATATTTAGCTATTACAAATCATATTTTAAATGACCAACTTTATTTGGTAAGTAATGAAACTATGACTGATTTGCCAGAAGATTTACAAAAAGTTGTGAAAGATGCAGCAATGAAAGCAGCTGAATATCACACTAAATTATTTGTAGATGGCGAAGCATCCTTAGTTTCATTCTTTGAAAAACAAGGTGTAACAGTAACTCATCCAGATTTAACGCCATTTAAAGAAGCGATGAAACCTTATTATGAAGAATTTGTGAAGAAAAATGGTGCAACAGGTGAAGAAGCATTAAAACAAATTGAAGCAGTATCTAAATAATAAATAGTACTTGGCCTATTAATAGATAAATTTAATTAATAGGCCTAATTTCTATTTTTGAGAGGTTTTATATGAAGATTTTCAATAAATTAGAAGAATGGATTGGTGGAGTGATTTTTTTAGTGATATTTGCAATATTAATTGCTCAAATCGCTGCTCGCCAAATTTTTGATGCGCCTTTGTCTTGGTCAGAAGAACTAGCTCGTTTACTGTTTGTTTACATCAGTATGCTAGGAATTAGTATGGCGATTCGTTCTCAACAACATGTCTTTATTGATTTTATTACTAACTTATTTCCAACAAAACTTAAGAAAGTAACCAATAGTTTTGTGCAAATTTTAATATTCATTTCGATCTTGATGTTAGCACATTTTGGTTATAAGAATTTTGTGGAGAATAGTTTTGAAATCGTTTCTTTAGGAATTTCTGAAAAGTGGTTATATGCTTCATTACCCTTTATCAGTATCTTAATGTTTATTCGTTTTATTCAAGCACAAAGTGATAATAAAAGAGAAAATCTTACATATTTAGGCCCTGTCTTTTATCTTGTGTTGGCAGCTGTTTTAATTGCTATTTATTTAATTAACCCAGATTTTTATAAAATATTCCGTATTACTAACTATGTCAAATTAGGTGCAGACTCAGTATATGTCGTGTTAGTGGTTTGGTTAGTTATAATGTTCCTTGGTACACCTGTAGGCTGGTCATTGCTTATTGCGACTTTGCTTTATTTTGCTATGACACGTTGGAACGTATCAAATTCAGCTTCTATTAAGCTAGTCGAAAGTTTAAATAGTTTCCCATTGTTATCTGTACCTTTCTTTATTTTAACCGGCATTCTAATGAATTCAGGTGGAATTACTGAACGAATCTTTAACTTTGCTAAAGCCTTATTAGGTCATTACACTGGTGGAATGGGACACGTAAATATTGGGGCAAGTTTAATTTTCTCTGGTATGTCAGGTTCCGCATTAGCAGATGCGGGTGGTCTAGGTCAATTAGAAATTAAAGCAATGCGAGATAATGGTTATGATGATGATATTTGCGGAGGGATTACCGCAGCTTCTTGTATCATTGGTCCGTTAGTTCCTCCAAGCATTTCAATGATTATTTATGGTGTTATTTCTAACCAATCTATCGCCAAACTATTTGTTGCAGGTTTTGTTCCTGGAGTCCTAGTGACAATTGCTTTAATGATAATGAACCACTATGTATCTAAACGTCGTGGTTATGCAAGAACACCTAAAGCGACCTTAGAAGAACGTTGTCAAGCCTTTAAAAAAGCGATTTGGGCAGTGTTAACTCCTGTGTTAATTATCGGTGGGATTTTCTCTGGTTTATTTACACCAACTGAAGCGGCTGTTATTTCTGCGTTATATTCAACCATTATCGGTATGTTTGTATATAAAGAATTAGATCTTAAAGGTTTATTCAAAAGTTGTGTTGAAGCTTTAGCAATTACAGGTGTAACTGTCTTAATGGTAATGACAGTAACTTTCTTCGGTGACATGATTGCTCGTGAACAAGTCGCGATGCGTATCGGAGAAATGTTCATGTCAGTTGCAGACTCACAACTTATGGTGCTTGTGATGATCAACTTGCTATTGTTATTCCTAGGCATGTTCATTGATGCATTAGCACTTCAATTTTTAGTTTTACCAATGTTAATTCCAATTGCCGTACAATTTGATATTGACTTAATTTTCTTCGGTGTAATGACATTATTGAATATGATGATTGGTATCTTAACTCCACCAATGGGAATGGCATTATTCGTCGTTGCTCGAGTAGGGAATATGAGTGTCAGTACAGTTACTAAAGGGGTATTGCCTTTCTTAATACCAATTTTTATTACGTTAGTGTTAATTACACTCTTCCCGCAAATTATTACCTTTATTCCTAATTTGATTATGCCCTAATGCATAAGGAATAATTGAAAAATAACATAGTCAACCAATGAGTTTGACTAAAAAATAAAGACTATTCAGTGTCGTTTGATGAATAGAAGATTAAAACCTAATAAAGAGGTCATTATTATGAAATTCACAAAAACAGCTCTATTTACAGCAATAGCAGCAATGACAGTAACTTCAGCCTTTGCTGCACAATACCCTGATTTACCAGTAGGTATCAAAGGCGGTGCAGGTGCATTAATTGGTGATACCGTTTATGTGGGCTTAGGTTCTGGTGGTGATAAATTCTATTCACTTAACTTAAAAGAAAAAGATGCACAATGGAAAGAAATCGCTGCTTTCCCTGGTGGTACCCGTAACCAACCTGTTGCAGCAGGTGTTGATGGTAAACTTTATGTATTTGGTGGTTTGCAAAATACTGACGTTGCAGCCAATCAACTAATTAATGATGTTCACGTTTATAACCCTGCGGACAATTCATGGACTAAAATCCAAACTCGTTCACCTCGTGCAGCCGTAGGGGCTTCAGGTGCTGTGGCAAATGGTAAAGTTTACTTTGTTGGTGGTGTAAACCAAGAAATTTGGAATGGTTTATTCCAAGATGTTAAATTAGCAGGTGGCGATAAAGATAAAGAAAAAACTGTATTTGACCCATATTTCAATTTACGTGCACAAGACTTCTTTTTCTCATCTGAAATTGTAAGTTATGAACCTGCAAATAACATATGGCGTAACGAAGGCTACTTCCCATATGGTGGTCGTGCTGGAGCGGCAGTTGCAGTTCAAGGAGATAAACTATTAGTTGTCAATGGTGAAATCAAAGCTGGTTTACGTACTCCTACAACGGAATTAGGAACTATCGGTAAAGACGGTGTTAAATGGAAACAATTAGGTAAATTACCTGCACCAGCTGGTTATGCTGAACAAGATGGTATCGCAGCAGCTATGGGCGGTTATACCAATGGTTATTACATTGTCACTGGTGGTGCAAACTTCCCTGGTGCTCGTGCAAACTATGCGAAAGGTATTAATGATGCACACCGTACTGGTGGATTGAAAAAAACTTATCATAACGAAGTGTATACTTTAGATGCGAAAAAAGGAACTTGGAAAATTATCGGTAAATATCCAACCAATATCGCAGCAGGTGTGACGGTTCCTTATGATAACAAAATTATCTTTATCGGTGGTGAAACCGATGGCGGTAAAGCATTAACTGAAGTTAAAACTGTAAGTTTTGATGGTAAAAACCTAAAAGTTGAATAATATAACCTAAGTGACTTATTTAAGAGTTAAGTGCGGTTGAAATTTTTGAGATTTTAACCGCACTTTTTTGTCTTTTAGATAATCTATTAAAAATCAATATTTTGTTCCACCGCACTTTTATTTTTCTGTTATCATAAACTTCCGATATTTTTACTTAGAGAAACTATGCGAATTCCTCGAATCTATCATCCTGAATCTTTATACCAGACGAAAACTTGTTTATTAACTGAAGATGCGGCTAATCATGTTGGTCGTGTGTTACGCATGCAAGAGGGCGAACAACTTGAATTATTTGATGGTAGCAACCATATTTATCCTGCTGTGATTAAACAAGTGAATAAAAAATCAGTAGAAGTTGAAATTCAAGATTGTCAATTTGACTCTCATGAAAGCCATTTAAAAATTCATTTAGGGCAGGTGATTTCACGTGGCGAACGTATGGAATTTACTATTCAAAAATCTGTGGAATTAGGTGTGAATGTCATTACTCCATTATGGTCCGAACGTTGTGGGGTGAAATTAGATGCGGAACGTATGGATAAAAAAATACAGCAATGGCAGAAGATTGCTATCGCTGCTTGCGAGCAATGTGGTCGCAATGTTATACCTGAAATTCGTCCCATGATGAAATTACAAGATTGGTGTGCTGAACAAGATGGTATGTTAAAACTCAATCTTCATCCTCGCGCAAAATATTCAATTAAAAATTTACCTGAAATTCCCACAGAAGGCGTTCGTCTACTGATTGGTTCTGAAGGTGGATTGTCTCCACAAGAAATTGAGCAAACAGAAAAACAAGGTTTTACTGAAGTATTATTGGGCAAACGTGTATTACGCACTGAAACAGCATCTTTAGTGGCAATTACGGCACTACAAGTGAGTTTTGGTGATTTATAAATTAAGAAGACTAAGATGGAATTACAAGATAAGTTTTTAATTGCCATGCCGAATTTACAAGATAGTTATTTTGCTTATTCGGTAATTTATATTTGTGAACATAATGATCAGGGTACAATGGGGCTTGTTGTGAATCAGCCCACTGATTTAAGTGTTGCAGAGCTAGTAGCAAAATTGAATTTCATGATGGCAGATGGTCGTCAATACCCTGATATGTTTGTATTAGCTGGTGGACCAGTAAATATTGAACGTGGTTTCATTCTGCATACCACCACAGAACAGGATTTTGAACATAGTTATAAAGTGACGGATAATTTACAGCTAACCACCTCTGAAGATGTGATTACCACTTTTGGTACGCTGAAAGCGCCAACTAAATATTTAGTCGCATTGGGTTGTGCAAGTTGGAAACCTGGTCAGTTAGAGGAAGAAATTTCAGAAAATGCCTGGTTAGTGGTGCCTGCTAATGAACGTGTTTTATTTGATGTGCCTTTTGAAAACCGTTGGGCAGAAGCACAGCAATTGTTGGGATTCAAACCGAGTAGTTTAGTTGCACAAGCAGGATATTGCTAATGAGTTTTACTGCATTAAGTTTTGATTTCGGTACTAAAAGCATTGGTTGTGCCGTAGGGCAGAGTATTACTGGCACCGCACAGGCTTTACCAGCATTTAAAGCACGAGATGGCATACCTGATTGGAATGAAATTGAAAAGTGTTTAGAAGAATGGAAGCCGCAGGTTATTGTGGTTGGATTGCCACTTAATATGGATGGTACAGAACAACCACTTACCCTTAGAGCAAAAAAATTTGCAAACCGCTTGAATGGTCGTTTTGGCATTCCAGTAGAGTTACAGGATGAACGATTAACGACAACGGAAGCCCGTTCAGAAATTTTTGGTCGAGGTGGTTATAAAGCCTTAAACAAAAGTAAAGTAGATGGTATTTCAGCCGCTTTAATTTTAGAAAGTTGGTTTGAGGAACACATCGAATAACAAGATGTTATGAGATAAAGTGCGGTAGAAAATTTATAAATATCTACCGCACTTTTTTCTAAGAGAAAGGCAGATTATGATCTGCCTTACTTTGATGTTAAGATTAATTTAATACCCAAGTTTGCGACTGAGGGTTAATAATTAAATGTTGTTTATGATGAGTTTGTAAAGTTGAACGATGGCCAACACTGATAATTGTCGTGTTTGGTAGTTCTGCTTTTAACAAACGATACATTGCATCTTCCAGCCCCTCATCCATACTTGCAGTGGCTTCATCTAAGAACGCTACTTTGGGTTGATATATTAATACCCGTGCAAAGGAAAGTCGTTGCTGTTCACCTAATGAAAGTTCTCTTGTCCAATCATTTTGCTGCTCTAAACGATCAACTAAATGACCTAATTGTACTTTCTGCATAATTTCCGTTGTTTTTTCAATGTCCACTTCTTTAGGCGCTACTTCGGGATAGAATAATGCATCAATTAATCGACCTTGTGGTAAATAAGGTTTTTGCGATAAGAATAATGCTTGATGCTGTGGAGAATGCACAGAACCCTCAGCATATGGCCATAAACCTGCGACAGTACGTAATAAAGTGGTTTTCCCTGCACCAGAAGGCCCTTTAATTAATATTGTAGCTCCCTGTGCTAGGGTTAAATTGAGATCTTTAATTAATGCCTCACCAGTTGGTTTATTGATCGTTAAATTTTCAAATATAACAGTGCCTTCGCTATCTTCAATCTGTGTTTTAGAGGTTTGATTTGCTTGGCTGATTGCTGCATGGAAACCTGTTAAACGGTCTAATACAGCACGATATCTAGTGAAATCATCATACGAGTTGCGGAAGAATGATAAAGCAGATTGAACTCGTCCAAATGATTGTGCTGTTTGTATTAAATCCCCAAGTTGAATTTGTTTACTAAAGTAACGAGATGCTTGAATAAGGAAAGGAAATATCACTGATACTTGTGAAACCATCACATTAAAACCAGATAGTTTTAAGGTGCGGTAAATCATTTGCCATACATTTTCAATAACTTGGCTGAATTGTTTGCCTAGTACTACTTTTTCCATCCGTTCACCACGGAAGAATGCAATACTTTCAGCATATTCTTTTAGGCGAATTAAAGAATAACGATAATTTGCATTGAGGCGTTCATTAGCAAAGTTTAACTGAATTAATGGTCGACCAATTTTGAAAGCAAATACACTGCTGATTAATACATAGATGAATACTAAATATACCATTGCATGAGGAATGGTGAAACCTGCGATGCTCATTGGCCCTGCTAATCCCCATAGGATAGAGGTAAAAGCCACAATGGATACTACTGAAGAAATGACTCCTGTAGCAAAATCAATAGAATCAGTAACAAATGAAAGCACGTCTTGTTGAATACGTTGATCAGGGTTATCTAATTGATTATAAACATATTGTGTTTTGTAATAAGCTTGATTGTTTGTCCATTTATTTACCATTGAATCATTTAACCATGTACGCCATTGAATAATGAAACGTTGAGTCAGGTAGTAGGTCAATAGGATATTCGCAATATGTACAGTGGCTAATACAGAGAATACAGCTAGTTGAATCCAAAACACTTTTTCATTTGATTCTTGCAAGGCATTGTATAAGGCTTTATACCATTCTGAAAATAAAATATCTAAGCGAACGGAGAGCAAGTTAAAGAAAACAATAACTGTAAAATAAATAAGTGGTCTTAAACTACGTTTCGGTGATAAATAGCTTGCTGAGAGTGCCCAAAATTGTCTAGCCCAACGGGTGGTCTTGATTAAAATATAGACGGTTAATGAAAATATAACTGCCGTTATCCCAATGGCTTTTATAATCCAAAGTAATGAAGTCAATAATTCTTCAGAATAATTCATTATCTTTCCTACAATAAGTGAAAATAAGTCACTATTTTTGAGCAAATTCTATGATTTAGCAAGAAAAATGTTATTTAGCTGAGATTTTTAGCGAATATTTGAGGCGTATCAAATTCTTAGAAAACTTCTTTGCTATAATAGCCAACAGTTAAAAATTAACCCAAGGTAGGTAGTTATGTCAGATATATCGATAACAATAAGTATCCTCTCTTTGGTTGCCATTCTTGGTCTATGGATTGGGCATTGGAAAATCAAAGGAGTTGGTTTGGGGATTGGTGGTGTATTATTTGGGGGCATTATTGTGTCGCATTTTAGTGACCAATATGGACTTAAATTAGATCCTCATACGCTTCATTTTGTTCAAGAATTTGGTCTTATCTTGTTCGTTTATACAATCGGTATTCAAGTTGGTCCCGGTTTCTTCGCTTCTCTTCGTAAATCTGGTCTTAAATTAAATAGTTTAGCTGTCTTAATTGTTATTTTAGGGGCAGTGGCGGTAGTCGTTCTTAATAAATTATTTGACGTGCCATTAGATATTATTTTAGGTATTTATTCAGGCGCTGTTACCAATACGCCTTCATTAGGGGCAGGGCAACAAATTCTTTCTGAATTAGGTATGCTTAATATTACTGAAACAATGGGTATGGCATATGCTGTTGCTTATCCATTTGGTATTTGTGGTATTTTGTTAACGATGTGGTTAGTACGCCTATTCTTTAAAATTAAAATTGATGCTGAAGCCAAACATTTTGAGTTGGAAGCGGGGCGTTCTAAACCCTCATTAGAAAAAATTAACGTAAAAGTTACTAACACTAATTTAGATAACCTTCAATTACGTTTAGTACCTGGTTTTGATAGTAAACAAGTTGTTTGTAGCCGTATTAAACGAGGTGAAGAGATCTTTGTTCCTAAAGCAGATTCTATCGTACAAGTTGGTGATGTTCTTCATATTATTGGAAGTAATGCACATCTACAACAAATGAAAATTATCATTGGTGAAGAAATTGCTTTAGAAAAAGCTGCGATTCAAGGGCATATTCGCACAGAAAGAGTCGCTGTTACCAATGATAATGTGCTAGGAAAACGGTTAATGTCACTTAGCCTCGATCAAAAATATGATGTCGTTATCTCCCGCCTAAACCGTGCAGGTGTTGAATTAGTGCCTAATGGTGCGACAGCTTTACAATTCGGCGATGTGTTAAATATCGTAGGGGATGAGCATGATATTGAACGTGCCATTGAGGTATTAGGTAATGCCAAAGGTAAATTACAACAAGTACAAATGTTACCTGTTTTTATTGGAATTGGTTTAGGCGTTTTATTAGGTTCAATTCCTTTTAGCCTTCCAGGTATTCCTGTAGCATTAAAGTTAGGTTTGGCAGGTGGTCCATTAGTCGTTGCACTTATTCTTGCTAGAATTGGTTCAATAGGTAAGCTTTATTGGTTTATGCCACCTAGTGCTAATTTGGCCTTACGTGAAATGGGCATTGTTCTTTTCCTTTCTGTCGTTGGTTTAAAATCTGGTGGTAATTTTCTACATACGCTAATAGATGGTGAAGGATTTGAATGGATGGGCTATGGTGTATTCATTACTTTTATTCCCTTAATGACAGTCGCTTGTATTGCTCATTTCTATAATAAAATGAATTATCTTAGTATTTGTGGTTTGCTTGCAGGGTCAATGACTGATCCTCCAGCATTAGCTTTTGCTAACTCAATTAAAGAAGAAAATGGGGCAGCCGCATTATCCTACGCTACCGTTTATCCTCTCGTTATGTTTTTAAGAATTATTTCTCCTCAATTGCTTGCTATCTTATTGTGGGTAGCTTAAGCCTAAAAACGCACGCTTGATGTGTGCGTTTATTTTTCTATAGAAACAATTTTCTCTAATCTAACCGCACTTTTATAACAAAGTGCGGTATAATCCCCAAAATTTTAATTTTAGATTATTTGAGAAAATTCATGCTACACTCACAATTTGAAGACTTTGAACTTGCTCCTGAATTATTAAAAGCCTTAGCTAAAAAAGGTTATACTCGCCCAACTGCCATTCAGTTAGAAGCGATTCCTGCTGCCATGGACGCTCGTGATATATTGGGGTCAGCTCCGACAGGAACAGGTAAAACAGCAGCATTTTTACTACCTGCTATCCAACATTTATTAGATTATCCTCGTCGTAAACCAGGTGCCCCTCGTATTTTAATCCTAACACCAACTCGAGAATTAGCGATGCAAGTTGCACAACAAGCAGAAGAGCTAGCACAGTTTACAAATTTAAGTATTGCGACAATTACTGGTGGTGTCGCATATCAAAATCATGGAGAAATATTTAATAAAAACCAAGATATTGTGGTGGCGACACCAGGCCGCTTATTGCAATATATTAAAGAAGAAAACTTTGATTGCCGTGCGGTCGAAATTTTGATTCTTGATGAAGCTGATCGCATGTTACAAATGGGATTTGGACAAGATGCAGAAAAAATTTCTGCTGAAACCCGTTGGCGTAAACAAACACTTTTATTTTCAGCGACCTTAGAGGGTGAGTTACTAGCGGATTTTGCAGAACGCATTTTAAATGATCCTGTAGAAATTGAAGCTGAACCAAGTCGCCGTGAGCGTAAGAAAATTAACCAATGGTACTATCATGCTGATAATAATGAACACAAAATTAAGTTATTAGCTCGTTTTATTGAAAATGAACAAGTCACTAAAGGTATTGTTTTTGTGCGCCGTCGTGAGGACGTGCGTGAATTAGCTGAAATTTTGCGTAAACGAGGAATTCGGGCGACTTATCTTGAAGGCGAAATGGCACAGACACAGCGTAATAATGCTATTGATAAATTAAAAAATGGTATTGTTACTGTGTTAGTGGCGACGGATGTTGCTGCTAGAGGCATTGATATTGAAGATATTAGTCATGTGATGAATTTTGATTTACCTTATAGTGCTGATATCTATTTGCACCGCATTGGTCGCACGGCACGAGCGGGTAAAAAGGGGACAGCAGTTTCTTTTGTAGAGGGACATGATTATAAATTATTAGGTAAAATTAAACGTTATACGGAAGAACTACTCAAACCCCGTGTGATTGAAGGTTTAGAGCCTCGTACTAATCCACCAAAGGATGGTGAAGTCAAAACTGTGACTAAAAAACAAAAAGCTCGTATTAAGGCGAAAAAAGAAGAAAAGAGAATCGCTGCTAAGAAAAAAGAGAAATTACGTCATAAAGATACTAAAAATATTGGTAAACGACGCAAACCTAAAGCGCTGGTTGAAGCAGAAAAAGCGGCTCAAAACTAATTAATAAGCATATCTGCATCAATATACAAATGTTTTAACATGGTTATATAAATGGCCAACAAAAGTGCGGTAAGATTTTAGAAAATTTTTCAGAATCTCACCGCACTTTTTTATTTGATATTATAGTTTTTCAACTAACTGAATAGCCGCACCAATATAGGTCGCAGGTGTTAATTGTTGTAAACGAGCTTTTTCTTCTGCAGGAATTTCAAGTTTTTCAATGAAAGATTTCATTGCTGCCGCATCCACTCGTTTACCTCGAGTTAGCTCTTTTAACTTTTCATATGGTTTTTCGATTCCATAACGACGCATGACAGTTTGAATTGGCTCTGCCAAAACTTCCCAGTTTTGGTCTAGTTCATCACGTAAATGCTGTTCATTCACTTCTAATTTACTAATACCTTTGCGAGTCGCCGCATAAGCAATTAAGCAGTAGCCCAAACCAACGCCTAAGTTACGTAACACCGTTGAGTCAGTCAAGTCACGTTGCCAACGAGAACAAGGTAATTTTTGACCTAAGTGAGTCATAATTGCATTTGCAACCCCTAAGTTACCTTCAGAATTTTCGAAGTCGATTGGGTTAACTTTGTGTGGCATGGTTGATGAACCAATTTCGCCTGCGATAGTGCGTTGTTTGAAGTGATTCAATGCAATGTAGCCCCATAAGTCACGGTCGAAGTCGATAATGATAGTATTGAAACGAGATACACAATCAAAGAACTCAGCAATATAATCATGGGGTTCGATTTGAGTAGTATAGGGATTCCAATTAATCCCTAATGAGGTTACGAATTGTTCGCTATATTGGTGCCAATCAATGTTTGGATAAGCACTTAAGTGAGCATTATAGTTACCTACTGCACCATTGATTTTACCTAACACTTCAATTTGTTGTAGTTGTTTAAATTGGCGGCGTAAACGATATACCACATTTGCCATTTCTTTACCAACTGTTGAAGGTGAGGCAGGTTGACCATGAGTACGTGAAAGTAATGGAATAGTTTTGTATTCGTTAGCAAGACGGGTAATTTCATCAATGAGTTTTTGCCATTCAGGTAAAATCACTTCTTCACGTGCAGTTTTTAACATTAATGCGTGAGAAAGATTGTTGATATCTTCTGAGGTACAAGCAAAGTGGATAAATTCAGAGACTTTTGCAAGCTCAGGAATCGCTTCACTTTTTTCCTTTAAGAAGTATTCAACAGCTTTCACATCATGATTCGTAGTACGTTCAATATCTTTGATACGATGTGCATCTTCAACGCTGAAATTAGCAACGATTTGGTCTAGGTAATCGTTTGCTTCTTTTGACAATGAAGCAACCTCTTGAATTTGTGCAGTCGCCGCTAATTTTTGTAACCAACGTACTTCTACAGTTACACGGAATTTTAATAAACCAAATTCACTGAAAATACCACGTAAAGCCGCAGTTTTATCTTGATAACGTCCGTCAATAGGAGAGATTGCGGTTAATGCGCTAAGTTGCATATTAGATTGCTCCGTTTGTGTATTAAAGGGATGAATAAATTTGTTTTGCCATATTAAAAATCTTACGGCGTGAAAAGAGAATTTGCCATTTTGAGCCGCCTACTTGCCGCCACAATAGGGCGGAACGAATGCCCGCTAACAAGCATGCACGAATACGATCTTGTAAAACTTGTTGGCGTAAAAATTCAGAAGAGCCTTTTACTTGGATTTTATTGCCCAGCGGGCTAATGATATCTACATACATACTGGCAATATTGGATAACATCTGATCATCAAATAAATCATAATGTTCTAACTGGGTTGGCAAATATTGAATGCGGCGTGAAAGTTCTGCTTTAGCAGAAGCAGATTTTTCTAATTTACCTGATAAAGCCAAAATGCTTAACCAGTAACGAGTAAGATCTTCGGGGCTACCATTGAGTTGTTCGAGTAGAGTCTCTAAACCTAGTTTTAAATTACGTTCATGTCCACCATATACGGCTAATATATTTTCTGGTGCAGTTTGCAGAAGCGAGTATAGTGAAGTTTTAAATGACTCACTCTCTGCTTGTCCTTCTGATGCAAATTGTTGGACTAATTTTGCTGCTTGACAGACCCCAGCTAAGGCTAAGGTCACTTCATAGTAATTGCTTGCCATATTTTTATAAAGTAACTTAAAAATGAGTTGTTAATATAGCATTTATTCAGCTTATTTTAAAGTTGTACCCTTGAGTCTTGATGTTGTAACAATAAAAGTGCGGTAGAAATTTAAGAAATTTTAACCGCACTTTGAAATTATTTGATTTGTTGTTCAATGACTCCACCACCAAGACATTCTTCACCTTGATAGAACACTGCAGATTGTCCAGGAGTTACAGCAATTTGTGGTTCATCAAAACGAACTTCTACGGTATCCTCGTTTGTTGGTGTCACTAAACAAGGAATATCTGTTTGACGATAACGTGTTTTTACAGTACAACGTAATGGTTCACATAGTGGTTGTTCGCTGACCCAAGTGAGTTGTTTAGCAATCAAACCCACGGATTGTAATGCTGAATTATCATGACCTTGCGCCACAATTAATACATTATTTGCTAAATCTTTTTCTGCTACATACCAAGCATTTTCATCCTTACCTTTGATACCACCAATGCCTAATCCTTTGCGTTGCCCTAAAGTGTGATACATCAATCCTTGATGGCGACCAATCACTTCCCCTTCAGTAGTTTTAATATCCCCAGGTTGAGCCGGTAAGAAACGTGCTAAAAAGTCTTTGAATTTGCGTTCACCAATAAAACAAATACCTGTTGAATCTTTCTTTTTGGCGGTAATCAAGCCTAAGTCTTCAGCAATTGCACGTACAATCGGTTTTTCAATTTCACCAACAGGAAATAAGCTTTGACCAACTTGTTTTTTAGTTAATGCATGTAGGAAATAACTTTGGTCTTTATTATTGTCTAGACCACGTAATATACGTGCATTGCTATCATCGCCTGAACGACGCACATAATGACCTGTAGCAATATAATGAGCACCAAGATCTTCTGCAGCATAATCTAAGAAAGCTTTAAATTTAATTTCTTTATTACATAAAATATCAGGGTTAGGTGTACGACCTGCTTTATATTCACTGAGAAAATGTTCAAATACGTTATCCCAGTATTCCGCTGCAAAGTTGATTTTATGTAAGTGGATACCTAGTTTGTCACAAACCGCTTGTGCATCTGCTAAATCTGCAGCTGCTGTACAGTAATCGGTATCATCATCTTCTTCCCAGTTTTTCATAAACAAGCCTTCAACCTGATAGCCTTGTTGTTGTAGAATGAAAGCGGAAACAGAGGAATCAACGCCACCAGACATACCGCAAATAACTTTAATTTTCTTATTTTCAGCAAGTTGTTGTGGTGTGAGTTTTGGAAAATGAGTATCGTAAGTTTTTGAATGTAATGGTTTGGTATTTTGCATAATTTCTCCCGTAACTTCGGTTAAGGCGAAGCACATTGGTTAGATTAATAGAATGTAGGAGCGTATCAAATACGCTCCGAGATGATAATTAAAGCCGCTAATGATTTAGTTGACTTCATAGAATTGTGGTGTTTTTTTGAAACGTTCTAATTCACTTGGATCTGCCTCACCTTTTGCCACTTTATCTTTTAAGTTGTCACAAGGTTCTTCGCAATCACACATTTTTTGCATGCCGAGTGCGGAAATCCCACCACAGCTGCCTTTTAAGGCTTTACGTTTGACAATATATCCTAATGCCATCGCTAAGATTATAAGTAAGAAGAGAGCGAAAGTAATTAAGAATAGTTTCATAATAATGTCCTTAGTTTTTGCTATTTAGCAATTTATCAAATGCTGAAGACATTTTCACTTCAAAACCATTATCTGTTTTGATGATAAGGTACACAGCAATATTTTCTTTTTCAGCCACTTCTAGGGCTTTGCCTTCACCAAGTACAAATAGACCAGTAGATAGGCCATCAGCAGTCATTGAACTTGGTGATAATACGGTAATTGATGCTAATTTATGTTGGATTGGATAACAAGTTTTAGGATCGATTTCATGAGAGAAACGGACACCATTTTCCTCAAAATAATTACGATAATCACCAGAGGTTGCCATGGCTAGATTTTTTAATCCTATCACTTGTTCCACTGCGCGAGAACCATCAAAAGTGGGTTTCTCTATCGCAATTTGCCAATCTTTGCCTTCAATATTTCGACCTTTAGCACGAATCTCACCACCAATTTCAGTCATGTAGTTTTTAGCGCCAATGCTGTCTATATAATTGGCTACTTGATCTACTCCAAAGCCTTTAGCAATTGATGAGAGATCAACATAAAGCTCAGGTGCGGTTTTTTCAAGGAAAAATTTATCAGCATTCTGTAATAATTTAAGTTTATCAATGCCAACATAAGCTTTACGTTCGGCTATTTGTTCACTAGTTGGTTGTTTATCAATACGTTTCTCTGGACCAAATCCCCAAAGATTCACTATTGGGCCAACAGTAATATCTAATGCACCCTGAGTGACATGGTTTAAACGTATAGCTTCTCCTATAACTTTAGCTAAATCTGCTGAAATTTCAATAGGTTGATTAATTTCTCGATACTGATTAAAGCGACTGAGTTCAGATGTCTCAATATAAGTAGACATTTTATTATTTACATCTTTCAGGATCGTTTCAATTCCTTCATGAGCTTGTTCTGCCGTTTTAGTTAAACTGCCATCATCAATATATTTGATATGGTAAGTTGTACCCATGGTTTTACCACTAAGGGTAATAATTTCAGGATCTTTTTTACAGGCAGTTAACGATAGTGTTAATAGAACACTAGTGAGTAAGCTAATTATTGGTTTTAATTTCATAAAGTGCGGTTCAATTTTAAAAAATTTATATTCATAGAAATAGTGAAAGCGGTCAGAAACCTGACCGCTTTGATTTATCGTATGCAGTGAATATTAGCCACCGAAATCATCTAATAAGATATTTTCATCTTCTACGCCTAAATCTTTCAACATTTTGATAACAGCTGCATTCATCACTGGAGGTCCACACATATAGTATTCACAATCTTCAGGTGCCTCATGATTTTTTAGATAGTTTTCATAAAGCACGTTATGAATAAAGCCAGTGTAACCTGTCCAGTTATCTTCAGGTAAGGCATCTGATAAAGCAACATGCCATACAAAGTTATCGTTTTCAGCTGCTAATTGGTCAAAATCTTCTTGATAGAAAATTTCTCGTTTAGAACGAGCACCATACCAGAATGACATTTTACGTTTACTATGTAAGCGTTTTAATTGGTCAAAAATATGAGAACGCATTGGAGCCATACCAGCACCACCACCGATAAAGACCATTTCATTATCAGTTTCTTTCGCAAAGAATTCACCAAATGGACCAGAAATAGTGACTTTATCACCTGGTTTTAATGACCAAATATAAGACGACATTTGTCCTGGTGGAACATCTGGATTACGTGGCGGTGGAGTAGCGATACGCACATTAAGCATAATAATACCTTTCTCTTCTGGATATGAAGCCATAGAGTAGGCACGGATGATATGCTCATCTACTTTTGACACATAACGCCATAAATTAAATTTATCCCAGTCTTCATGGTATTCTTTTGGAATATCAAAATCTTTATAAGCCACAGTATGCGGTTCAGCTTCAATCTGAATATAACCACCAGCACGGAATGGGACTTCTTCGCCTTCTGGAATAGCTAATTTTAGCTCTTTAATAAAGGTTGCTTTGTTATCGTTAGAAATAACAGTACATTGCCATTTTTTTACACCAAAAATTTCTTCTGGTAATTCAACTTCCATATTGCCTTTAACATTAACTTGGCAAGATAGACGATAGCCTTCTTTAGCTTCACGTTTTGAAATATGGGAAAGTTCGGTTGGAAGAATATCTCCACCACCTGATTTAACAATAACACGACATTGACCACAAGAGCCACCACCACCACAAGCAGATGAGACGAAGATACCTTTGCTCGCAAGTGCACCTAATAATTTACCTCCTGCGGGTAATGTAATGGCTTTATCTGGATCTCCATTAATACCGATAGTAATATCACCTGAGTCTACTAATTTTGATTTAGCGAATAAAATAATCGCAACTAATACTAGAACAATGACAGTAAAAGCGGCAATACCGAGTAGTAAAACTGTAGAGTCACTCATTATTTCCACTCCTTATAACTGAATACCAGAGAATGACATAAAACCTAATGCCATTAATCCCACGGTGATAAAGGTGATACCTAAACCACGTAAACCTGCTGGAATATCTGCATATTTCATTTTCTCAGTTAATCCTGCAAGTGCAACGATGGCTAACATCCAACCTAAGCCAGCACCAAAGCCATAAACTACTGATTCTGGAAAGTTATAGTCACGTTGTACCATAAATGATACACCACCGAAAATTGCACAGTTTACCGCAATTAAAGGTAAGAAAATTCCTAATGCGTTATAGAGAGTTGGCATGAATTTATCAAGTACCATTTCGAGAATTTGTACTAAGCCTGCAATTACACCAATGAAAGTAATAAAGTTAAGGAATGAAAGATCCACACCTTCAACTAATGCACTGTCTTTTAATACATTTGCGTAAATTAATTGGTTAACAGGCACTGCAATACCTAAAACAAAGGTTACTGCGATACCTAAACCAAAAGCAGTAGACACTTTTTTGGAAACCGCAAGGAATGTACACATACCAAGGAAGAAAGAAAGTGCCATATTTTCAATGAAAACTGACTTTACAAAAAGACTAATATAATGTTCCATGGATTACTTCTCCTGTTGCTCTGGTTTCCAAGTTCTTAATCCCCAGATAACAAATCCGATGATAAAGAAAGCACTTGGTGCAAGTAGGAATAAACCGTTTGCTTGGTACCAACCACCATTTTGAATAGTTTCAAAGATAGTTACACCAAATAATTTACCTGAACCAATAAGTTCACGGAAAAATGCAACGATAATTAGCATAGTACCGTAACCTAAACCATTGCCTATACCATCAACGAAACTTTCTAATGGAGGAACTTTCATTGCAAAGGCTTCTGCACGTCCCATAACAATACAGTTAGTGATAATTAACCCCACAAAAACAGAAAGTTGTTTTGATAAGCCATAAGCATAAGCTTTAAGTAATTGGTCAACTACAATTACTAATGAAGCAATAATGGCTAATTGAACAATAATACGAATACTGTTCGGAATATAATTACGGATTAATGAAATAAAGAAACTAGAACAACCTGTAACTAAACTTACTGCGATTGCCATAACCACTGCTGTTTCCAATTTAGTTGTTACCGCTAATGCAGAACAAATCCCTAAGATTTGTAATGCAATTGGGTTGTTTTTAATAACAGGCCCTAATAAAAGTTCTTTTAAATTATTTTTTGAATCAGCCATTATTTAGCCCCCGCTCTAAGTTTTTCAAGGTATTTACCTAAACCTTTATCACTGAACCAATAATTAAATGTACCTTGTACACCATTACCAGTTAAGGTTGCACCTGATAAACCATCAATACTATGCTCATCTTGAGGTGCTTGACCTTTTACAATTTTGATTGCAGGTTGGTTATTGGCATCAAGTAGTTTTTTACCTACGAAAAGTTTTTGCCAGTTAGGGTTTTCAATTTCACCACCTAGTCCGGGAGTTTCTCCATGTTGGTAATAGGTGATGCCTTTAATTGTGTTTGCATCTGGTGCGACAGAAACAAAACCATACATTACTGACCATAAACCTGTTCCGTAAATAGGTAATACAATTTGTTCTACTTTGCCTTGTTCATTTTTAACTAAATAAACTTCAGCTGTTTTGCTTCTTGAACGGATTTTTGCTTTATCTAAATCAGCAGGAATTAATTCAACTTCAGTACTTGCCGAATCAACATAATCACCTGTATCTAAATCAACAAAACGAGGTTCAATAAATTTAGAATAAATTTCTTTAATATTGCCGTTTTCTTTTAAGAGACCTGCAACATTTAAGATATTTTTTTGTTTATCAAGTTGTTTTTGTTCCTCTTGTGCTGGTTTTAGTGCTACAGCAGAACCCGCTACAATAATTGAACAAACTAAACTTAAAAGTAATACGACAGTAACCGTGCCGAATACGCTATCTTTATTAAACTTAGCCATTTGTTCTTGCTCTCCGACGTTTGATATTTGCTTGAACTACGACATAGTCGAAAATTGGTGCAAATAAGTTTGCAAACAAGATCGCTAACATCATACCTTCTGGATAAGCAGGGTTAACTGTACGAATCAGAACAACCATGACACCGATTAAAATACCGTACCACCATTTGCCTTTATCAGTAAATGAAGCAGATACAGGGTCAGTTGCCATAAATACCATACCTAATGCAAATCCACCTAATACTAAATGCCAGTGCCAAGGCATTGAGAACATAGGATTAGTATCAGAACCGATAACATTAAATAAAGTTGCTGTAGCAGCCATACCAATCATTACACCAGCCATAATTCTCCATGAAGCAATACGTGTAAATATGATGATTGCTCCACCAATTAAGATAGCTAATGTAGAAACTTCTCCCATAGAGCCCGGGATATTACCTAAGAATGCATCCATCCAAGTAATAGGCGTGCCATCAAAAGTATGTTTTAATCCGCTAATACCAGCTTGAGACCATTGAGAAAGCGCTGTTGCACCAGAAAAACCATCTGCGGCTGTCCAAACTGTATCTCCTGAAATTTGTGCAGGATATGCAAAGAATAGAAATGCACGACCAGCTAAAGCAGGGTTCATGAAGTTTTTACCTACTCCACCGAAAATTTCTTTAGCAATTACAATACCAAAAGAGATACCTAAAGCAGCTTGCCATAAAGGTAATGTAGGCGGAACAATTAATGCAAATAGGATAGTTGTAACAAAGAAACCTTCATTAACTTCATGTCCTCGCACGATTGAGAATAATAATTCCCATACCATTGCCACAACAAATACAGTGATATAAATAGGAAAGAAGAAAATTGCACCAAGTGCCATTTTACTTGTCCATCCTGCATTAGTTGATAAATCAATACCTAATGCGTTAGCCAATGAGTAGTGCCAGTTATTAGCCACTAAATCATTTAAGTTAGCAACTTGGTTTAAAGCAGGAATTGCTTGTGCACCTACGTTGAATAAACCATAAATAAGTGCAGGTAATAAGGCTAACCAAACAGTAATCATCATACGTTTAGAATCAATTCCATCACGTACGTGGGTATTTTTATGCGTTACTGTACCAGGGGTATAGAGCAAGCTATATACTGATTCAAATAATGGATATAGCTTTTGGTATTTACCTCCAGGTAAAAACGCGGGTTCCATTTTTCCAAAAAGAGATTTTAAACCCATTTTAACCTTCCTTCTCAATCTTATCTAATGCCTGGCGTAAGATTGAACCGAATTCATTTTTGCCTGGGCAAACAAATGAACAAAGTGCTAAATCTTCCTCATCTAACTCAAGACAACCTAACGCTTGAGCACTATCTGTATCACCTGACATTAAATCACGTAATAACATGGTTGGGAGAATATCTAGTGGCATTACACGTTCATAACTACCAATTGGCACAATAGCACGTTCTGCACCATTTTCTGCGGTAGTAAAATTAAATAATTTTTTAGAAAAATGCCCTAGTATTGTACGTGTTATTGAGAATTTATTAGCTTGTGGTGTAATCCAACCAAAAAACTCTTTATCACGACCTTCGGCAATTACAGAAACTTGTAAAGCATAACGACCTAAATAGTTATGTGGACCTTCAGCGGTACTACCACATAATACTGAGCCTGAAATGACACGATTTTCACCTTCATTTAACTCATTTGAAGTTAAATCACTTAGGTTCGCACCTAATATTGTACGAACTAAACGAGGCGTTTTAACTTGGGGACCAGCAAGAGAAATAATGCGGTTTGTATATAACTCACCCGTGGTAAATAATTTACCAATAGCAATAACATCTTGATAGTTAATATGCCATACCGTTTTTGTTGAACCAACAGGATCAATAAAGTGAATGTGAGTTCCTACTAAACCAGCTGGATGAACACCGCCAAAATGATGAATTTGCAAATTACTTAAATTAGCTGTTGTAATATTTGTATTTTCAGATTGGCATAAGTGTAATGGGCGTTCTGGGACTAAACGGCTTAAAACAGTTAAACCATCAGTAAAATCTTGTGAAAATTCTTTTAATATGACACAAGGATCTGCCGCTAACGGATTGGTATCCATTGCATTTACAAAGATAGATGCTGGAACCGCATCGACCGCAGGAACTTTACTAAATGGGCGTGTACGAAATGCTGTCCACAAACCAGAGGCTTGTAGATTTTTACGTACTTGTTGGGAGCTTAATGAATTTAATTCGGTAGCTGAATATTTAGTGAAAGTTTCTTGTTCGTTACCTTCAACTTTAATTACTACAGATTGTAATACTCGCTTAGCACCACGGTTAATCGCAGTTATAGTACCACTTGCAGGTGCAGTGAAAAATACACCAGGATTCTTTTTGTCTTCAAAAAGAACTTGGCCTTTTTTCACAGTATCGCCTTCACGAATTTTCATAGAAGGACGCATACCTACATACTCTTCACCAAGCAAAGCAACTTCAGTGATAGCATTACCATCACGGATTACTTGTTCTGGCTTCCCAGCGATAGGAAGATCCAAGCCTTTTTTAATCGTAATCATTTGTTTGCACTACTTTTGTTGGATTAAAAATATGATTGCACCATTAATTATAAAATAAATTAATCATGCAACCTCGCCTTGAGTAATGATTTTCGATCTAAGAATTTTTGATCTATTTTTCAATAAATCATCAATAATAGTTCTCCAACCAAATAAAATTAAAACTCAAATTCTAGATAATTCATTGTTTTAAAATAAAATTTATTTTTATCGTTGTTTAAAACAATGAAAAATAATTTTTTACATAAAATTAAACGCCTTATTTTAACTAAAATATGCCATTTCTGCTAGTTATATGAGGAAGTTTAAATGCTTTTTATAGAAAACCTAAGGTAATTATTTATTGACGCCTAGGCAATTTGTTGATTTGGGTAGATGTTTACCTCTTTGTTCCCATTCTATTAGAGTATAGGTATGTAAAGCTAATGCATGAAGATTTTTTGCTAGCTCTTCAGATAAATATTGATAAACCATACGGTGTCGAGCAATTCTGGATTTTCCTTCAAACTTTTCACTAACGATGACAATTTTAAAGTGTGATTCGCCACCAAGGTTAGAACTATGCATATGGCTTTCATTTTCTACTTGTAGAAATTGAGGACAAAATGCTTGAGTTAAGCGTTGTGTTAACTCTTGTTGTTTATTCATGCTCAAATTTTCCTAAAAATAATTAATCATGAGGGAGTTAAGGCTATACATTCTCGCATAAGTTTGCAAGAATAAATGAATCTTAATTTAGATTTATTGTCTTATTATAAAATCTGAAGTCTCATCACTTAATGAAAATAAGGATAAATATGAAATTTACTAAACCATTATCTTTAGCAGCGATTGTTGTTACAACTATATTTCTTTCTGCTTGTCAGGCACCAAGTCATACATTAACTTTTACTCCTCAAGCTCCAACTTCGACCTTAAATGTAAGTAATCAACATGCGATTGTTAATGTTGTTACTAAAGATGGTCGTAGCCAAAAAGAAGTATCTAGTTATACCAAAAATGGTGCTTTATTCCCATTATCTGCACAACCTACTGTAGAAGCATTATTTCAACAAGTTATGCAACAAAATTTAAATAGTAAAGGTTTCCGCTTATCTGAAGCAAACTCAGCCAATACAACTGTATTAGTGACAGTGAAAGACTTTTATGCAAAAGTAGAGGAAGGAAATTTACGCCATAAAATCAGTTCTAAAATTCAATTAGAAGTTCATGTTCAAGGAGCTAAAGGTAATTTTACTAAAAATATGGGAGCATCTCGTACTGATGAAGGCGCACTTACTGTAGGTAATGATGATATTCAAAAATCATTGAGTGCTGCATTAAAAGATGTGGTATCAGCGATTTATAATGATCAAGAAATTGGTAATGCAATTCGTCAATATTCAAATTAATTTTATTTGAAGCAATTAGAAGCAATTATTTGGCACAACATTAAAGTTGTGCCTTTTTATTTGTAGAGGGCAGTATATACAACTTAGCTGATAGAATGAAAAAGGCTGTTAATTTAATAATTAACAGCCTTTCAGAATTTGGCTCCTCCTGCTGGACTTGAACCAGCGACATACGGATTAACAGTCCGCCGTTCTACCGACTGAACTAAGGAGGAAATGGTGCCTCGAGGCGGAATCGAACCACCGACACGGGGATTTTCAATCCCCTGCTCTACCGACTGAGCTATCGAGGCGTTTAACACTCATCGCGTTAACACGGGGCGTATTAAACCGTTTTTTCGTGGGTAAGTCAACATCTATTTTAAAAAAAATGTATTTTTTAGTTTGATTGTTTGTTAAATGTGCAAGGCGTATATTAAAGCGACAATTTTTATTTATTTTATGCTATAAAATCATTGAGATGAAGGACTCATTTTTATTGCTATCTGCCACATTTTGGAAAAGTGCGGTGTGATTTTGAGAAATTTTTTTATAAAAAAACTCACTAATTTTTGATTAGTGAGTTTTTATTATTTATTGTGCTCTGCGATAACTTTTTTGTGCTTTATCTACTTTTAACAAGTAGTTTCTCGCTTGAGAAGATGGATGCGCAGTAGTTAATATTCTATAGACTTGTTCTGGTTGCATGCGGTTAATCGTATCAATCGCTTCTTCTGGATCACTATTGAATACACGTAATACCGCTCCAGCACCACTGTTATAAGCCGAAATCATAGCATAGCGCATTGATGTTGGATTGCTAATACCTGCTAAGTAGTCATTTTTAAGAATCCATAAATATGTGGTACCAGCATCAATATTATTGCCTGGATCAAATAAATAACTCTTATTTGGTTGTCCTGAGCGTCCTTTTAATTTAAATACATCTCTACCTGCAGTGTGCGGAACAACTTGCATTAGCCCCATCGCATTAGCATAACTAATCGCATAAGGGTTAAAACTGGATTCAGTTTGCATAATTCCTAAAATTAAACTTTCATCAATGCTATAACGACGAGATGCTTGGCGAACTAATGACAAGTATTTTCTTGCACGAACATTGATGTGGTTTGCAATCATTTGAATTGTCACGAATTGTACAGTGCGTCCATTGGTTAATTTACGGCTCTGCAATTTATTTTGTAGTAAATAGCTTGCAAAACTGTTTGCAATATCCACGGTGGTAATAGCACGTCCGAAATTATCCACTACCTGTCCCACTAAGAATGGTCGAGAGCTAATAGGAACATCACCAGAGGCAAATAAATCGATACCTTTAGCATCTGAACCCATGAGCAGAGTATGGACGATAGCACTATGTAAATGATTTGCATCGGATAAAGTTTCGATGGTTATAACACCATCATCAAAACCGATGTGGCTACGGGAGTAGTAACTATCAGTATATTTTACATAGTCTTTACGGCTGGCTACTAATAATTCATTCACACCCCAAATTTGGTCAATGTTTTGTGAGAATTGTCCTGTTAATAAATCTAATCCATTAGTATCTTTTGCAAATGCATCGTCATAAAAGCTACTGTTATCCGACGAGCAAGCATAAAGAAAAGGAATTAGCGCTAAAAGTAAATATTTTCTGATTTTCATTGTGATTTATTTACGAGTTAGATTGTGGAACATAGCCTTCAATATGGACATCTTTGCCTTCAAAAAGAAAATTAATCATTTCTTGCTCGAGTAATTTACGGTGTTCCACATTCATCATGTTTAATTTTTTTTCATTAACAAGCATGGTTTGTTTTTTCAGCCATTCTCCCCAAGCTTGTTTGCTAATATTGTCAAAAATACGTTTACCTAATTCACCAGGATAAAGTTGGAAGTCTAAGCCTTCAGCTTCTTGTTTCAAATATTCACAGAACACGGTTCTTGCCATAATGCAGTCCTTTTTGAAATTTAGTTAATAAATTTTTTACTGGTGTCGCCAGCCCAATTTGAACTGGATTTTTAGGATCATACCAATATTTGTTCACAGTTGATACAGTTGTTTTGTAATCTGCGGTAAATTCTTCAATTTTTTTCCATTGAGAACAATCTTCATCCCAATTTGGATGTTCATCATATTGTGCATAAATAGGATAAATATCTAAATGAAAATGACTAAAAGTATGTCTAAAAGCCGTCCATTCTTGGTACTTATCAATTCCTTCTTGTTTCAGATAATCTAATAATGCTTGTTTACTATTAAATTGCGGAAAACAATAAAGTCCACCCCATAAGCCCGTTTCTTTTCTTTGTTCTAAAAGCACTTTTCCGCTTTTAGCTAACAATAAAAAATAAGTTTCTCGTTCAGGTAAGTCTTTTTTAGGTTTCTTACCTGGATAATCTTTCCAATTTTGTTGATTTTTCGCTTTACAACTTGTTTGTAATGGACAAAGTTCACACTTCGGCTTGCTTCTTGTACAGACCATGGCACCAAGATCCATCATCGCTTGATTGAAATCTGCTACTTTTTCTGTCGGTGTAACTTGGCTACTTAATATCCATAATTGTTCTTCTACTTTATTCTCACCAGGCCAACCTTGAACGGCAAAATAACGTGCTAAAACACGTTTTACATTTCCATCAAGAATAGGATAAGGTGCATCTAAACAAGAAGATAAAATGGCTCCTGCTGTGCTTCGCCCAATTCCAGTTAAATTCCATACTTTATTAAAATCGGTAGGAAATTCACCTTGGTATTGATCTCGGATAGTTTGAGCAGCCTTATGTAGATTTCTTGCCCTAGCGTAATATCCTAATCCTGTCCATAAATATAAGACTTCGTCTAATGGTGCATTAGCAAGTGCGGTCACATTTGGGAAAATTTTAATAAAACGTTCAAAGTAAGGAATAACAGTAGTTACTTGAGTTTGTTGCAACATGACTTCAGACAACCAAACTGTATATAAAGTTTTATTTTTTTGCCAAGGAAGATGTTTACGTCCGTATTTTTCATACCAAGTAAGGACAGCATGAGCAAAAGGTGCCTGAGGAGAGGATTGCGCTAACATAAAAATTAAATAATATTAAATAAAGAGACAGTTTAACATGCAAGAGTATGTAATAAAATGATAAAAATGAGTTAAAAAGTTACCGCACTTTGTGATTTTCGCTTATAATCCACGCTCGAAGAATTTTGGGGTAACAAATGTCTGAACAAAAAACAACTTTTGCTGATCAAAAACGTAAAACAGTGGAAATTGCGGAATTTACTGAAGATGGCCGTTATAAGCGCAAAGTGCGTAGTTTTGTGTTACGTACGGGACGTTTAAGTGAATTTCAACGTAATGCAATGAATGATCATTGGGCTGATTATGGCTTAGAGCATCAAAATCAGCCGTTTAATTTTGTTGAAATTTTCGGTAATGATAATCCTGTAATCTTAGAAATTGGTTTTGGGATGGGAAAATCTTTGGTAGAAATGGCAGAACAACAGCCACAGTATAACTATATTGGCATTGAAGTCCATACACCAGGCGTAGGAGCCTGTATTGCTTACGCTGTTGAGAAAAATATTAAAAATTTACGTGTGATTTGTCATGATGCGACGGAAATTCTGCGTGATTGTATTGCGGATAATAGTTTAGGTGGTTTACAACTCTTTTTCCCTGATCCGTGGCAAAAATCAAAACATCATAAGCGTCGTATTGTACAACCAGAATTTGTACAAGCCGTGATGAAAAAAATGCATCAAGGTGGATTTATTCATATGGCCACTGACTGGGAAAATTATTCAGAATATATGTTAGAAGTATTGAAAAATACACAAGGTTTGCGTAATACTTCAACAACTCAAGATTTTATTCCACGACCAGATTTTCGACCATTAACCAAGTTTGAACAACGAGGGCAACGTTTAGGACATGGTGTGTGGGATTTATATTTTATTAAAGATTAACTAACAACCATAGGAGAAGATAATATGGCTATCAAACGTAATCAAAGACAACGTAAAAAAATGCATCTTGCTGAATTCCAAGAATTAGGTTTCTTAGTAAATTGGCAATTCGCTGACAATACGTCAATCGAAACTGTGGATGAAGTTGTTGATCGTTTCATCAGTGAAGTTATCCAACCAAACGGTTTAGCTTATGAAGGTAGCGGTTATTTACATTGGGAAGGTTTAGTTTGTTTAGAAAAACTTGGCAAATGTGATGAAAACCACCGTCAATTAGTAAAAAATTGGTTAGAAACAAATGGTTTACAACAAATCGAAATCAGTGAATTATTCGATATTTGGTGGGATTACCCTACCAAACAAGCATAATTGATTGCTAACTCATAAAGCCTTCTTAGTTTACGAAGGCTTTATTTTTGTAGTAAAAATAAATATTCAAAATTCTAGCAAAAAAATCTACCTTAACCTTGACGAATAGTTTGTTCAGGGGTAATATTCGCGACGATTTAGTAACAAGAGGACACACACTTTGGACAGTCACAGTCGATACCGATTGAATTCTTTACTCTAAATCTCGCCCAATTCACTTATCGGCGAGGTTTTCGCGGATAAGTATCTTATATACCCGCTTTTATTAGGTATCTTTTTTTACCAAAACATCAAAAAATTTTTATTTTTATGACCGCACTTTGCGGTGATGTCGATTGGTTTTTATTTGTTCATTGCGTTGTTCATAACCATAGGCACAACCTAGGGAGTATGACAAAAAATGATTAATGCTTTTGCACTTGAAAATTCACGTTTAAGCCGTCTTGATGAGGAAGATATTGCTTCATTAAATACGGCAATTTGGATTGATTTGGTTGAACCAACCCTTGAAGAACGTGAAATTTTACAAGATGGGCTGGAACAAAGCCTGGCTTCTTTCTTGGAATTAGAAGATATTGAGGCATCAGCTCGTTTTTTCGAAGATGAAGACGGTTTACATTTGCACTCATTCTTTTATTGTGAAGATGAAGATGATTATGCAGATTTAGCGAGTGTTGCATTTACTTTACGTGATGGGCGTTTATTTACCTTACGTGATCGTGATTTGCCAGCGTTTCGTTTGTATCGTATGCGTTCTCGTTATCAACGTTTAGAAGAATGTAATGCTTATGAGGTATTACTAGATTTATTTGAAACTAAGATCGAACAGTTAGCCGATGTTATTGAGAATGTTTATTCTGATTTAGAAAAATTGAGCCATGTTATCTTAGATGGCAAGCAAGGTGAGGCGTTTGATGATGCTTTAGCAACCTTAACCGAACAAGAAGATATGAGCTCAAAAGTGCGTTTATGTTTGATGGATACACAACGAGCCTTAAGCTTTTTAGTTCGTAAAACGAGATTACCGGCAAATCAATTAGAGCAAGCTCGTGAAATTTTGCGAGATATTGAATCTTTACAACCGCATAACGAATCCTTGTTCCAAAAAGTAAATTTCTTAATGCAGGCGGCAATGGGTTATATCAATATTGAACAGAATAAGATTATGAAATTTTTCTCAGTGGTATCGGTTATGTTTTTACCTGCAACCTTAGTGGCATCCACTTATGGTATGAACTTTGACTTTATGCCAGAGTTGCATTTTAAATATGGTTACCCAATGGCCATCGGTTTAATGATTATGGCAGGATTAACGCCGTATATTTACTTTAAACGTAAAGGTTGGCTATAATCTTTATTATTTCACAATAAAAGTGCGGTAAATTTGCCGCATTTTTTTATTTTTATTGAATTATCAGGAAGTTGACCCCATTTTATTAACTCAACTTCGGATAAAGGAAAAATTATGAGTTCAATTTCATTTTTAGTGAATACTGTGATTAGTCTTTATATGCTGATTTTGATGCTGCGTATGTGGTTTCAATATTGCAAAGTAGATTTTTATAATCCACTGTCGCAAACCATTGTGAAAATTACTAATCCTGTGTTAAATCCATTAAGAAAACTTCTTCCTTCAGTGAAGAATATTGATTTAGCAGCGATCTTTTTTGTGTTTATTTTAGGTTTTATTAAGGTGCCATTACTTTATTTAGCTAATGGGCAATGGGCAATAGAGATTCTGCAACAAGAGTTTCTTCAATATTTATTGATCGGTATACTCTCTGTGTTTAGTAGCTTTGGCAAAATGATTTTTTATGTCATCTTTTTGGGGGCTATCTTAAGTTGGTTTAATCGAGGTAATAATCAATTAAATTACTTACTTTACCAATTAGGCGAGCCTGTATTGAGCCCAATTCGCAAAGTATTACCTCGCACTGGAATGATTGATTTCTCAGCGATGATTTTAGCTTTTGGTTTATTCTTTGTAGATAAATTTTTATACGATATTTTTGGCATAATATGGCAATTAGCTAGCTAAAAGTGCGGCATATTTTTTTAGAATTTTAAGATATGGCTGCACTGCAAAAAACCGAACAAGGTTTACGCTTAAAGATCTTTTTACAGCCGAAAGCGAGTAAAGATCAAATTATTGGTATACATGACGAAGAGCTTAAAGTCAGTATTACGGCTCCACCTGTAGACGGTGCAGCAAATGCACATTTATTAAAGTATTTAAGTAAATTGTTTAAAGTGCCGAAAAGCAGTATTGTATTGGAAAAAGGTGAATTAAATCGACATAAACAAGTTTTTATTCCAGAACCTAAATTAATTCCCTTAGAAATTCAAAAATTATTATAAAAAGAAAGTCCTGAGAATGATCTCAGGACTTTTTTATAAATTCAGTTCAAATATGGATTTTTTTGTATTGAGTTTAAAACCTTCACTTTCCCAAAGCTCATGGTATTGATGATCTTGCTCAACCACTAATCTATTAGATTGAGTAAAGCATACAAATTCTTTCGCTTTCTCAATTAATTTTGCATAAACTTCTTTTTTATTACTGCTATCTTTTACAAAAATATCAGTCAGTTGCCAATAGCGTTGTAATTGTAAAGAGGAGAGACGAGGATAAAGTTGGATAAAACCAATTGCCTCTTGTTGGATATCGGTAGCAATGAAAATCATACTTTCACTAAAACGAATTCGATTGTTGAGAAAAGTTAAAGTACGCTCTGGGTTTTCTTGCATGCCATAAGATAAACGATATTCCTCAAATAATGGAAGCAACATTTCGAGGTTCCATTGTTCAGCTTTAAATATTTTAATCATATTGTTGGCTCTTAGAAAAATAAACTGATACTTATAACTTATATACAGTAGATTGTAGCTTTTTAAATCGAAATAATCATCTATTAGATCAAGTTTTTGCAAAAAAAAGCAAAAATACTAATTAAAATTTGGTATAGTAACTAACAGTTTTATTAATTACTTAAATGGAGAAAATACTATGGCTCGTCGTCCTTTAGTTATGGGTAACTGGAAGTTAAATGGTAGCAAAGCGTTCACTAAAGAATTAATCGAAGGTTTAAAAGCTGAATTATCTACTGTTGAAGGTTGTGATGTTGCAATTGCTCCTCCTGTAATGTATTTAGCAGAAGCTGAAGCCGCATTAGCAGGTAGCAAAATTGTATTAGGTTCACAAAATGTGGACGTCAATGTAAAAGGTGCATTTACTGGCGATATTTCAACAGAAATGTTAAAAGATTTTGGTGCTAAATATATCATCATTGGTCACTCTGAACGTCGTACATACCACAAAGAAAGTGATGAATTTGTAGCTAAAAAATTTGCAGCATTAAAAGAGGCAGGTTTGACACCAGTATTATGTATCGGTGAATCAGAAGCTGAAAACGAAGCTGGTAAAACAGAAGAAGTTTGTGCACGCCAAATTGATGCAGTAATTAATGCATTAGGTGTTGAAGCATTCAATAATGCGATCATTGCTTATGAACCAATTTGGGCAATCGGTACGGGTAAATCTGCAACTCCAGCACAAGCTCAGGCAGTTCATGCATTTATCCGTGGACATATTGCGGCTAAATCTCAAGCAGTGGCTGAACAAGTTATTATTCAATATGGTGGTTCAGTGAATGATGCTAATGCAGCAGAATTATTTACACAACCAGATATTGATGGTGCATTAGTTGGTGGCGCTTCATTAAAAGCCCCAGCATTTGCTGTGATTGTGAAAGCGGCTGCTAAAGCAAAAGCATAGTATTGTTAGTGGCTTAGAAATTTTATAATTTAGTATAAATACCTGTAGATGTTCATCAGATACAGGTATTTTTTATTATATTAGATAATTCCTTTACTCTTATCTCTTTTCACTTGGCTCGGTATTATGCCGAAATTTCTCTTAAAAGCAGTTGAGAAATTTTCTGCATTTGAGTAACCTGCACATTCAGCAGCTTTTGTTACACTCGCTCCTTGTAATAATATTTTATAAGATTGTTCTAGTTTGGATCGTCTAAAATAAGCAAAAATAGAAGTTCTGTGATACTGCTGAAATTCATTTTGTAATGTGGTTACGTTGGTATGGAAAAATTTTGCCATCTGCTTTAAGTTCCAACCGTCAAATTTACCGCTATCAAGCATTTCTGTAAGTTGATGCACACGATCCTTTTTTTGCTGAGGAGTTTGTGTCAATTGTGAAAATGCCTCGGTCAATAATGCCAGTAATTTACTTTCTTTCTCTAGCATTGCAAATTGTGTAGATTGGTTGTCAGCTATAATATCATTAATCAAGTTGAGCATGCTTTGGGTTAATACAATATGATAAGGTTTTAAATGTTGTTTAAATTGATGATAGCTGGATAAATTTAGTTGACTTTCCATTATCCATTTAGAATAAAGAAATATCACAAGTTCTTTTTGTAGCTGTCCTTTTCTAAAAATCTTCTTTCCTAGCTCAGCTTTATTTAGTGGCCAAAATGCAGCTTGTGGTTTTAATGCTGCATCTAATTCAAATACTTCTGAATCAAACTGAATTTCTGAATGTCCATTCAATAGAATGACTAAACGCAGTCCTAATTCAAATTCCGCTTTTTCTTGCTCAACGGTTTCATTGATTAAAACTTCTGTATATTTCATCATCAAATCGGAGCGTAATCGGTATAGATGAGCAAAACCATTCATTTTATTTGGTTCATTAATCAACATTATTTTTTTCATATTAAAAACTTTTTTTCACACAGTAAAAATTTTATTTTACAAAGGTTTTTTGTGTAAAAACAAGTTATCATTATTAATAATCATTATTATTTTAAAGGAAGGTTATGAAAATCATGCGATATTCGCTCTCTTTAATTACTTTAGCTATGGTAGTAACTTATGTTTCTGCTAAATATAGTTCTCAGACAACACTTGATACGATTGATGTAAAAACAAAATTAGCAGCAACTACAGGTTATATCCCCGTTTATACTACAGTTGGTACTAAAACTGTTACGTCATTGGCTCGTACGCCATTTAGTGTAAATGTAATTTCTGCTGATTTAATGAAAGATCAAGCTGTTCGTTCAGTTACCGATGCGGTAGCTTATACTTCAGGTATGGTAGGCGGTTATCGTGGCAATAACTCATTAATTGAAATTTCTATTCGTGGTATAGGGAATAAGAGTGATGGTGGTACTGTTCCAACCTATTTAAATGGTTCTCGCTACCAAACAGCATTTGAAATTGATCCCTTCTTTTTAGAAAGCATTAATGTCATTAAAGGACCAAATTCTATTTTATATGGGCAGGTCAATCCTGGTGGTGTCATGGATATTATTACCAAAAAAGCCAGTGGAGATCCTCATCACCACTTGCAATTTATTGTGGGTAATCATCATCGTTATCAAGTTGGACTTGATGTAGAAGAAAATCTTTCTGATACTTTGTCTGCTCGATTAATTGGAGAGTTAGAGCATGCCGATTGGAATACTCAATTTGTGAAAGAAAAAGGTGGTGCTTTGGCTCCAAGTATTTTATGGAAGCCAACAGAAAATACTGAACTTAATCTTTACGCTTACTATGCGAAAAAACCAAAAGCAGGCGATCGTAACTTCTTACCGAAAGAAGGCACTATCAATGCAGTAAATGGTCAAAAGTTGCCTTACGATATTTTTTTAAGCGACCCTAATTATCATCAGCTCAAGTCGGAACAAATGCAGATTGGTTATAATTTTTCCCATACATTTAATCCAACTCTAATATTCCGACAAAATACAAGCTACCATAATGGAGAAGAAAACTTTAAAAATTTAGTTTATTGGGCTGATATTGGCTCAGATTTAGTTCGCAAGGCTCGTCGTTGGGATATCAAAACCCAAGAAATTAGTTTAGATAATCAGCTGGAATGGAAATTCAATACTGCCAATATTGCTCACACTTTACTCTCAGGGATTGATTATAAACGTGTGCGTGAAGATGCAGAAATCTATTTAGGCGTAGCCCCAAATCTTGATTGGCAAAATTCTATTTATGGTGTGAGTGTGACTGAACCAGCCTTGCAATCCACCGATCTCAAACATTTAAAACAGTTTGGTATTTATTTACAAGATCAAATGGAAATTAGCAATTTTGATCTGATGTTGAGTGGTCGATATGACCAAGCAAAAAATAGTACAACTGATCGTTTAACTTATAAAACCGAAAGTAATAAAGAAGACAAATTTACTTGGCGTACTGGGGTGATTTATAACTTTAATAATGGTGTTGCTCCTTATATCAGCTATAGCACCTCTTTTGTACCTTCATTGGAAAAAGATGCACAAGGAAAATTCTTAAAACCTACTACAGCTACACAATGGGAAATGGGTGTGAAATATCAACCAACTCAAGAAACACTTTTAACGTTGGCAGGTTTTAAAATCAAGCAAAAAGGTTTAGCCAATTATCAATGGCAAACTCATTCTTACGAGCAAATCGGTAAAGTGGAAACCAAGGGAATTGAAGTTAGCTTAAACCAACAGCTTTCTGATAAATTCTCAGTCACCGCCTCTTATGCCTATCTGAAAAAAGAAATTACTGCGGACACAGATGGTAGTACGATTGGTAAAACTCAATGGGGAGTGCCTCGTCACCAAGCTTCAATTTGGGCGAAATATAAATTATTTAATAAGCTAACGATCGGTGCTGGTGTGCGTTATATGGGAACGACATTTGGTGATAATACCAATAGCTTTACAGTACCAGCCTACACACTTTACGATATGCTAGTAGGCTATGATTTTATGCCTAATTTGAATTTACAATTAAACGTACAAAATCTCACTAATAAAAAATATATCGCTAGCTGTGTCAATAATTACTCTTGTTTTTATGGTACAGAACGTAATTTAAGTGCAACCTTAAATTATTATTTTTAAACGTAAGTAGCCCTCAAATAAGGGCTTTAACTTTTACATAAACACTTGTTTGAACATAGCATTACTGATGTTATGAGTGTGCTTGGCGAGTAATAATATGAATAAAATAATTGCATGTATTTTGACCTTTTTTGCTTCTTCGATGCTCTATGCTAATAATCTTACTATTGAACTGAAACAAAATGATTTTGTGCAAGGAAAATTGACTCAACTTGCTGAGCAACCACTTTCATTGTTTATTATCTTTCCCGATCAAAGTACCCGATTATTGGCGCAAAATGTATTTGGCGAGCAGGATTTTATGTTTAAGTCGGAACAAAGCGGTACGGCTACTTTTTCAGTATTAAGCAATGAACAGAACGTTGCCGACCAGGATTTTAAATTAGTCATTGAAAAGCATATCCCTGTTTCCCAACAAATCGCTAAACCCAAAACTATCGAAAATGCACTGCTTTCAGAGCTAAGCCAACAAATAGCAAAAATTCCTGAAAAACAGACCGCACTTTTGGAAGATTTTTGGCAAAAGGTGAAACAAATTGGCACACCCCTGATTGAGCCATTGAATGAACAGCAAAGTCGTGTAACATTTTTATGGCGTGGTGCTAAGCAAAATGTTCGCATTTGGGGAGGGGTAAGTACAGAACACGATTTTATGGAGCATTTAGGTAACACAGATCTATGGTATAAAAGTTATATTGTGCCAAATGATACGCTGGTGGAATACCGCTTTGCCCCAGATGTTCCTACTTTACCTGTTGATGAATATACTCAACGCCGAGCCTTACTTTCAACAGCTCAGGCTGATCCATTGAATAAAACGCCCTATTTTGAGAAAATTGAGCAAAATATCCATAACACTGATCAATTTAATTACTATTCCATCCTTAAATTGCCGAATGCTCCAACACAATATTATTTGATAGAAGAACAGCATAGCGCAAAGGGAACAATGCAAGAATGGGTTTTCAACAGTTCAAAACTTGGCAATAAACGTCGATTATTTGTTTATTTGCCTCAAAATTTTAAAGTAGAAAATCACTATCCCATTCTCTATTTTTTTGACGGTGTGGAATATACAGCGCGTGTACCAACAAAGACAATTCTAGATAATATGATTGCTCAAGGCATAATTCCTCCCACTATAGCTGTTTTTATTGAAAATCCATCTAATGAATCAAGACAAATTGAGCTATCAGCGAATCCAACATTTACCGAAGTATTAGCGGAAGAACTGGTACCTTTTGTCGAAAAAACAATTAGGGTAAAAGCCAAAGAACGTATTGTTGGTGGCTCAAGCTACGGTGGATTAGCCGCCGCTTATACGGTATTAAATTATTCTAATGTGTTTAACAAAGCCTTAATTTTATCAGGATCATTTTGGTGGCATCCCAAAGGCACACCAAGCGCACAAAGTCATTACATTGCCCACGAATTTGTAACAAAAGAAAAATTGCCTCTTTGCTTTTTTATCAGTGCAGGCTTTTATGAAAGCGGAAAATCTACTATTTTGGAGACTTCTCGCCATTTAAAGGATGTATTGCTGGCAAAAGGTTATCCAGTGACTTATCTGGAACAATCCACAGCACATGGCTATTTGGCGTGGCAAGGATCAATTAGTGAAGGACTGAAAGCATTATTAGGACAAGATGCTTGCCATTAGACAGTAACATTTATGGGAGATAATTTGCGGAAAGATTATTTTAGACTGAATGTATCTAAATTATTTCATCGCTTTTGCTTTATGTATTGATGGCTTACCTTTATACTACATAAAATTTTTTATTTTGATATGATGATTTTATGTTACGTTTTATTTATTCTTTGGTAATGTATTTATTACAACCTTTTGTCTGGTTGTTTATTGTAATACGTAGTTTAAAAGCGCCTAATTATCGTAAACGTATTAATGAACGTTATGGTTTTTATCCTTCCCAGAGTGCACCCAAAGCCAAAGGCATTATTATTCATGCGGCTTCAGTCGGCGAGGTGATTGCAGCCACTCCATTAGTCCGTCGCATTCAGCAACAATATCCAGAACTAGCTATTACCATGACGACAGTTACGCCAACAGGTTCAGATCGTGTAAAATCTGCTTTTGGTGATTCAGTAACACATGTCTATTTGCCTTATGATTTACCAGATGCATTAAATCGTTTTATTAATTTTATCCAGCCTAAAGCTTGTATTGTAATTGAAACAGAAATTTGGCCAAATCTGATTCGCCAATTACATAAGCGTAATATTCCTTTCATTATTGCTAATGCACGTTTATCAGCACGTTCGGCAAAACGTTATGGTTGGGTGAAGAATCTTTTACATCGTATGTTTAATGAAATTAGTCTCATTGCTGCACAAGATGATATTAGTGGAAAACGTTATTTAAATTTAGGTTACCAAGGCGATTTGCAATTAACAGGTAATATTAAATATGATTTGGTAATTACTGACGAACTTTCACAAAAAATTGTAGAATTGAATAAAAATTGGATTAATGGACGCCCTGTTTGGATTGCTGCTAGCACGCATGAAGGTGAGGAAGAAATTATTTTGCAAGCACATCATAGCTTATTAGCAAAATTCCCAAATTTATTATTAATTCTTGTGCCTCGTCATCCTGAACGTTTTAAACCAGTAGAAGATTTAATTATAAAGGGTGGTTTTCGTTATTGTCTTCGCAGTGAAAATTTCAAGCTCCAAGAGGATACTCAAGTATTACTTGGAGATACTATGGGTGAGCTGATGTTACTTTATGGTGTTTCAGATATTGCTTTTGTGGGGGGGAGTTTGGTTAAACATGGTGGACATAATCCATTAGAACCATTAGCCTTTAAATTGCCAGTTATTAGTGGTCGTTATACCTTTAATTTCCCTGAAGTGTTTGCAAAATTACGTGAGGTGTGTGGCGTGCTAGAAATTAATGAAAATCCAACCGCACTTTATTCCGCAGTAGAGAAATTTTTGCTTTCTGAAGAGGCAAGACAGCGTTATGGCAATGCAGGCCATGAAGTGTTGATTGAAAACCGAGGGGCATTACAACGTTTATTAAACTTATTAAAACCTTATTTGGAAAAATAGTGATGACGAAAACCGTAATTTATCCAGGCACATTTGACCCAATTACTAATGGGCATTTAGATATTATTGAACGTAGTGCTGTGCTATTTCCTAAAGTGATCGTAGCCGTGGCAGAAAGTCCAACCAAAAAGCCTTTATTTAATTTACAAGAACGTGTACGTTTAGTTGAAGAGTCGGTGTCACATTTAGCGAATGTAGAAGTTATTGGCTTTAGTGATTTATTGGCAAATGTGGTTAAGCAACATCATATCACCGCAATTATTCGTGGTATGCGAACGACTATGGATTTTGAATATGAGTTACAGCTTGCACACTTGAATCGAGCTTTAACAGATGGAGTAGAAAGTTTATTCTTGCCTTCTACTGAGAAATGGTCTTATGTCTCTTCAACTATTGTGAGAGAAATTTATTTACATAAAGGCGACGTTAGCCAATTTGTACCAACCCCTGTACTAAAAGCCTTATCAGACAAGGCATAATAAAAGTGCGGTAGTATTTTGACAAATTTTAAAGGAACATTCGTTGTTCCTTTTTATTGATGGTAGCCAGTTAATAAATCTTGCCAATTTTGTTCAGTGAATTGAATTTGCATGCGTTTGACTTCTTTGCAGAAGGAACGATGCAAGCGTTGTAAGTTTTCTTGTTTCCAAAAATTTCCTGATTTTTCACCGCACTTATCAAAGTCAATTAACCAAAATTTGAAATGCTGTTGGTTAGTTTGTAATAAAATATTATGTGCATTTAAGTCTGTATGGCAGATTTGTAAATTATGTAATTGACGAATTAATTGCCCAATTTGTTGCCAATGTTCTGTGCTGATGGTTTTTGTTTGTAAAACTGCGGTTAAGTCTTTGGCATTTTCGATTCGTTCACTAAGTAAGTCTGCACGATATTGATTAAAATTAAGCTTTTCCACTTTAGCAGCGACAGGCTGAGGAACAGGTAGCCCGGACTGGTGAAGTTGATGGAGTAGCTTAAATTCAGCAAAACTACGAGTTTGTTCTAGTGAACTAAAAGCGTAGCGATCTTTGTTTATTTTTCCCAAAAGCCCGCCACGAAAATAATGACGTAATGCGGTATTGATACCAAAGATATCTTCAGAATGAATAAACCACGTAGTACCTCGTCCTTTTGCAGATCCAATAATACGATTTTCATTCTGCCAAAATTGTATATCAAGAAATTTCTCTTGATGTACTTTAGGTTGATCAAAATTAAATAAATAAAAATGATTTTGTTGTTGAATTTCAAGCATATTATTTTATGGATTGGTGGCGAATAAAGTTATTCTACTTTAAAATAATCCCAATGCCAAAGTACAAATAGCGATGAGAATACTTTATGCCTCTTTTTAATCAAGCTCCTCAATCCTTATGTGTGTTACGCCTATCGGCTATTGGTGATGTATGTCATGCTTTAGCTGCGGTACAACAAATCCAACAATATTGGTCTGAAACGCAAATTACTTGGATTGTAGGCAAAACTGAAGCGCAATTATTAGCGGGAATCAATAATGTTGAATTAGTTGTTTATGATAAGAAATCGGGCTGGAAAGGTGTTTTTGCGTTATGGAAACAACTAAAAGGGCGTAAGTTTGATGCTTTACTAAATATGCAAACGGCTTTTAGAGCTTCTATGCTTTCCTTAGGTATCAACGCAAAATATAAAATAGGTTTTGGTCGCCAACGGGCTAGAGAAGGTCAATGGTTATTTACCAATCGTAAAATTCAAGATCCCAAAAATCCTCATGTACTTGATGGTTTTATGGCATTTGTAGAATATATAGGCGTTCCTATTGGTAAGCCACATTGGCAACTGGCTATTTCTCAGCAAGATATTGAAGCGGTGAGTGTTTATATTGATTCATTAAGAAAAAATCTAATCATTTCCCCTTGTTCTAGCAAAGTTGAGAAAGATTGGACGGTAGAAGGATATGCTACCGTAGCAAATATCGCTAATCAACATAATATTCATGTGATTTTTTGTGGTTCAGCCGCAAAACGTGAAGTTGAAATGATTAATCAAATTATTAAGCAATGTGATTTTAAACCGACTAATTTATCGGGCAAAACAAGCCTTAAGCAATTAACGGCATTAATTGGCTTAGCTGACTTAGTTATTTCGCCTGATTCAGGCCCTGCACATATGGCGACTACACAGAACACACCAGTAATAGGGCTTTACGCTTACCACAATCCATTACGTACAGGTCCCTATAATAATTTAGAAAATGTGGTTTCGGTATATGAGCAGAATGTACAAAAAGAATTTGGAAAACCTTCATCTGAATTACCTTGGGCAACTAAGTTAAAAGGCAGAAATCTGATGGCAGAAATTCGAGTGGAAGATGTGTTAACTCAAATAAAAAAATTAGGTCTTTTGTAAGAAAATCAAAGGATTAAAGGTAGGGTTGGCTTGCTACCTTTAATAAATAAAAGTGCGGTCATTTTTCAAGATTTTTTCTGACATTTGGGACAAAAATAGCTATTACGTTGTGCAATGATTAAAGTTTGAATTTTTGTACCACACTTTGGACAGGGCTGATTTTTATGACCATATACCAATAATTCTTGAGCAAAATAGCCAGGGCGACCATCGGGCTGTAAGAAGTCTTTTAAGGTTGTTCCACCTCGTTTAATCGATTGTTCTAAAACTTCTTTGACAGTTTTCGCAATTAATTCACATTGTGCTTTAGTCAGCTTACCAGCTATTTTTTCCGGGTGAATGCCACAGAGAAATAAAGTTTCATTAGCATAAATATTGCCAACTCCCACCACAACAGCATTATCCATTAAAAAACTTTTTACAGTGATATTGCGTTGACGAGATTTTCTAAAGAGATATAAGCCATTAAAGTCTTTCGATAAAGGCTCTGGTCCTAGTTTCAAGAATAAATGAAATTCTTCTAAGTTAGTTGTCCATAGCCAAGCACCAAAGCGTCTAGGATCGTTATAACGTAGTAATTTGCCATTATCCATAACAATATCAAAATGATCATGTTTATCAATAGGGCTATCATGAGGAACAATTCGTACTGAACCAGACATACCTAAATGACCAATAATATAGCCTTGCTCAGTATGAATAATCAGATATTTAGAACGACGGCTTAAATCTAGCACTTTTACATTTTTTAGTTGATAAAGTTCAGAACTGACTATCCAGCGTAATTTAGGCTGACGAACTATAATTTTTTCAATAGTATAGCCTTTTAAGTAAGGGCTAACCCCTTTCAGTGCTGTTTCAACTTCAGGTAATTCAGGCATAGTTAAATCTCAATCAGTAATAAATGCCAAGAAGATAGGACATTTAGTTATTTTTTGCAATAAAAAACCCGAATCAACATTCGGGTTTAGATTAGTTAAGAAAATAAAATTATTTAATTTTAGCTTCTTTATAAATAACGTGTTTACGCACAACTGGATCGAATTTTTTAATTTCCATTTTTTCTGGCATATTACGTTTATTTTTATCAGTTGTGTAGAAGTGACCTGTTTCTGCTGAAGAAACTAAACGGATTTTCTCACGAGCGCCTTTAGCTGCCATTTTTTAGCTCCTTAGATTTTTTCGCCACTAGCACGGATATCAGCTAATACTGCATCAATGCCTTTTTTATCAATAATACGCATACCTTTCGCTGTTAAGCGTAAAGTTACGAAACGGTTTTCACTCTCAACCCAGAAACGGTGAGTGTGTAAGTTAGGAAGAAAACGACGACGAGTCGCGTTTAATGCGTGTGAACGGTTGTTACCAACTGCTGGACGCTTGCCTGTTACTTGACAGACTCTAGACATAATAATCTCCAATAATTAAATTTAAGCTCGAGCTTACGGTTCGGACTACTTCAAAATTTAGTTAAGATAACTAATTTTGTAAGCTACCTCGTCAGGTCGCAATAAACCGACCCGCTAACTATATCAAAGGTTGCTGATTATACTCATTTTATCTTTCATTCTCAAGTCTAAAGCATCGTAAAATTTATATTTCCTTTAAATTTTACCAAAATTTTACTCTAAAAAGCGAATCAACAATCAATAATCTTATATCCATCCCTGTTCAGCAAAGGAAAAATAGTTGCCTTTGCCAATAACAAAGTGATCTAATAGACGAATATCTACTAAATTTGCAGCTTGTTGAATCTTTTCTGTAATATTTTTATCTGATTGACTAGGCTCGGATCTTCCTGATGGGTGATTGTGTGCTAAAATAAGTGCGGCTGCATTGCAATATAATGCAGATTTGATAATCTCTCTAGGATGTATTGTTGCACTATTAATTGATCCTAAGAACATTTCTTCCTGTTTAATTAAGCGGTGTTGATTGTCTAAGAATAATACTAGGAATATTTCTCGTTCTTTTGATTCTAAGCTAGATTGAAGATATATACGTACAGTATCTGTTGAAGTAAATTCATGCAGGTATTTGAGTTCTTCTTGGAGGTAACGCTTAGTCATTTCTGTACAAGCTTGTAATTGAATAAATTGAGTAATGCCAATGCCTTTAAAAGCACAGAATTGTTTTTGATTAGCACTAATTAGCCCTCTTAAAGAACCAAAATGTTGTAAAACATTGTGGGATAATTGCATTACAGGACAATTTTTAATACCTGTTCTAAGGAAAATGGCAAGAAGCTCTTTATCATCTAACGAGCTTGCTCCATAGGTAAGGAGTTTTTCTCTTGGCATTAAATTGCAAGTGGATTGTAATGTCATAAAAAATGCTCTTTTGGTTGTACTTTTAGATTGTGAACAATAACTTTGCTTATGCTTTTAATTAAAAGCTAGCGTAATAACATAAATTTTTGAAATAGATCGTAAAAATAAAATTTTTTCTTAAGGAAATTTGAAGTAGAATGTATGAATTCATGTTCATGTAATTTTACCTCTTGAAAATAAGAGGCGAGATCTTGGGGGAATAATGCAAAATTTGAAAGGTAAACGAATTGTAGTGGGTATTACAGGCGGCATCGCTGCTTATAAAACCATTGAATTTATTCGTTTATTACGTAAAAGTGAGGCAGATGTACGGGTTGTTTTAACCGCAGCAGCTGCTGAATTTGTGACTGCATTAACCTTACAAGCTATTTCAGGAAATCCAGTTTCACAGTCCTTACTTGATCCTCAAGCAGAACTTGCTATGGGGCATATAGAATTAGCAAAGTGGGCTGATGCCATTGTAATCGCTCCTGCCAGTGCAGATTTTATTGCTCGTCTTCGTGTAGGTATGGCAAATGATTTGCTTTCAACTATTTGCTTAGCGACAGCTTCTCCTATTTATTTAGCACCAGCCATGAATCAACAAATGTATCGTCAAACTGCTACGCAAGAAAATCTACAAGCATTAGTTAGACGAAGCGTTCATTTAATCGGCCCTAATAGTGGTTTTCAAGCTTGTGGTGACGTTGGGGCAGGCCGTATGTCTGAACCCGCAGAAATTTATGATGCTCTTTGCCAGGATTTATCTGTTCTGCAAGATTTAGCGCATTTAAAAGTAGCCATTACAGCAGGGCCAACAAGAGAAGCCATTGATCCTGTACGTTATATTAGCAATCATAGTTCAGGAAAAATGGGATTTGCAATCGCTGAGGCTTTTGCTATGAGAGGTGCAGAGGTTACACTTATTTCTGGTCCAGTTAATTTAGCAACTCCTAATAACGTCAAACGGATAGATGTGGTTTCAGCTCAAGAAATGTGGCAAGTAACTTTAAAAACTGCGGTACAAAATCACATTTTTATTGGTTGTGCTGCGGTAGCCGATTATCGAGTGGCTGAAATTGCAGATCAGAAAATTAAGAAAGCCAGCGATGAAATGCAAATTAAATTGGTAAAAAATCCTGATATTATTGCCGATGTTGGTCATTTAAGGGAGAATCGTCCATTCACCGTCGGTTTTGCAGCAGAAACTCAAAATGTTGAAGCTTATGCAAAAGATAAGTTAAATCGAAAAAATTTAGATATAATTTGTGCGAATAATGTGGCTGGTGGGCAAGTTTTTGGTGCAGATCAAAATGCATTGCAGTTATTTTGGCAAACGGGTTCAGCCAGTTTACCGCAGAATTCTAAAACTGAATTAGCTAAACAATTAGTCAATAAAATAGTAGAAAAATATAACGAGAAACAATAATGAAAAAAATTGATGTGAAAATTTTAGATCAACGTATCGGAACAGATTTTCCTTTACCTGCTTATGCAACCTATGGTTCAGCTGGTTTAGATTTACGAGCGTTAATTGATGAGAGTTTTGAATTACAACCTGGAGAAACAAAATTAATTCCAACAGGTTTATCTATTTATATTGCTGATCCTAATTTAGCTGCGGTAATTTTGCCTCGTTCAGGTTTAGGTCATAAACATGGTATTGTATTAGGTAATTTAGTGGGTTTAATTGATTCAGATTATCAAGGCCCATTAATGGTATCTATGTGGAATCGTGGTTCAGAACCTTTCAAAATTGAAGTTGGTGATCGTATTGCTCAATTAGTATTTGTGCCTGTAGTACAAGCGGAATTTAATATTGTTTCTGATTTTGTCGAAACAGAACGTGGTGAAGGTGGTTTTGGTCATTCAGGCAAGAAATAAGTTATGGCAGAACAATTAATTCTAGAAAATATTGAGCTAATGCCACCAAAAGTGCCAAAAGTTGAAAAGCGTAGTGTGAAAGAGCGCCGTCAACAAGTTTTGACCGTCCTCACTCATATGCTTCATTCAGAACGTGGTATGGAGCGGATGACAACAGCACGTCTTGCTCAAGAAGTTGGGGTTTCAGAAGCTGCTCTTTATCGTTATTTCCCAAGTAAAACAAAGATGTTTGAAGCTTTAATTGAAAATATTGAAAGTAGCTTATTTAGTCGCATCAGTTATTCAATTAAGATGGAAACCAATACAGAAAGTCGCATTCGTGATATTCTACAAATGATCTTAGACTTTGCACGTAAAAACCCAGGATTAACTCGCATTTTGACAGGACATGCGTTAATGTTTGAAGAGGCAAAATTACAAGCTCGAGTAGCCTTGTTTTTTGATCGTTTAGAGCTACAATTTGTGAATATTTTACAAATGCGTAAATTGCGAGAGGGAAAAAGTTTTGTGGTTGATGAGCGTACAATAGCCACTTATTTAGCAACTTTTTGTGAAGGTCAGTTTATGCGACTAGTTAGAACTAATTTTCGCTATATTCCTAATCAGGGATTTGAACAGCAATGGCGTTTAATTGAGCCTTTATTTGCATAGAGATAGAAAATGATTATTCCATGGCAAGAATTAGAAAAAGAAACTTTAATCAATATTGTTGAAAGTTTTATTTTACGTGAAGGAACTGATTATGGCATGGAAGAACTTTCTTTGGCTGAGAAAACAGAGAATTTACTGAGTCAGATTCGTAGTGGCAACGTTGCGATATTTTGGTCAGAATTACATCAAACCATTGATATCAAGGCTAATAACGCCTAAAAATGGACTTTTTATAATAGAGCATCCGCTCTCCAAACGGTTAAATGAGGTTTTTATGCTAGAACAAGTGCATGCACATCCATTAGGTGTATCACCAAGTCAAGTGCCAACTGGCTCAGCAATGGATCCAACATTAGATTGGTTTCTTTCTCATAGTCATATCCATAAATATCCTGCAAAAACAACATTAATTCATGCAGGTGAATCAGCAGATACTTTGTATTATATTGTGAAAGGCTCTGCTGCGGTGATGGTAAAAGATGAAGAAGGAAAAGAAATGATTCTTTCTTATCTTGCTCAAGGAGAGTTTTTCGGTGAAGTTGGATTGTTCGAAGAAGGACAAGTGCGTTCAGCTTGGGTTAAAGCAAAAACAGCTTGTGAAATTGCAGAAGTTTCTTATAAAAAATTTCGTCAGTTAATTCAAGTTAATCCTGAAATTTTAATGTATCTTTCAGCACAACTGTCTCATCGTTTACAAAATACTTCAAAACAAGTAAGTAATTTAGCATTTCTTGATGTAACAGGTCGCATTGCACAAACTTTATTAAATCTTGCGAGAATGCCTGATGCTATGACACATCCTGATGGCATGCAAATTAAAATTACCCGTCAAGAAATAGGTCAAATGGTAGGTTGTTCTCGTGAAACAGTAGGGCGTATTCTTAAAATGTTGGAAGACCAACATCTGATTGCGGCTCATGGCAAAACCATTGTGGTATTTGGTGCAAGATAATTAATTTGGTCATTAAAAGTGCGGTTGGTTTTATGAAAATTTTGTAAAACTTACCGCACTTTTTTATTGTCTGTTACTAAGCTAATAATAATTAATTTCATTTTTTTATAAAACCTGATATATTTAGTCGGATATTGCTAGGGTTTTAGGAGAAGTTTCTATGAGTAAAGATGAAGTTGGCCATAATTTTTTAGCTCGTTTGGGTAAAACACGTTTACGTCCTGGTGGTAAAAAAGCGACTGATTGGCTTATTGCTAATGCAGATTTTAGTGCAGATAAAAAAGTACTTGAGGTTGCTTGTAATATGGGAACCACATCAATAGGGCTTGCTAAGCAGTTTGGCTGTCATATTGAAGGCGTTGACTTAGATGAAGCCGCACTAGAAAAAGCAAAAGCTAATATTAAAGCTAATGGTGTTGAGGATAAAATTCATGTACAACGTGCCAATGCCATGAAATTACCTTTTGAAGATAATAGTTTTGATATTGTGATTAATGAAGCTATGCTCACGATGCTACCTGTAGAGGCAAAGAAAAAAGCGGTAGCTGAATATTTCCGAGTACTTAAGCCAGGTGGTTTCTTGTTAACCCATGATGTAATGTTAGTGGGGACAGATCATGAAGCTATTTTAGAAAATATGCGTAATGCTATTAATGTAACAGTCACTCCATTGACTAAAGCAGGATGGAAACAAGTCTTTACTGACTCAGGTTTCCGTAACGTGGATACTTTCACTGGGGATATGACTTTATTATCACCTAAAGGCATGATTTATGATGAGGGTTTATTAGGTGCTGCAAAAATTATTAAAAATGCCATGAAACCTGAAAATCGAGAACAATTTAAACGTATGTTTAAAACCTTTAATGATAAAGGACGTAAGCTTAATTTTATTGCAGTATGTAGTCAAAAATAATCTATAAAATAAAAAGTTGGTCTCGTGCCAACTTTTTTATCCTTAAAATGCATCATTATTTTTTTAAAATAATCATATCGTCACGATGTATAGCAACTGAACCATATTCGTAGCCAAGAATCTGTTCAATATCTTGTGATTTCTGACCTTTAATAAGGTGTAGTGCATCACTGTTATAGCGAGGCATCCCAAGTGCAATATCTTTACCATTTTGAGTGCGAATTTTTACCACTTCTCCACGGGAAAAACGCCCCTCAATAGATAAAATACCTGCGGGTAATAAAGATTTATGTTGCATTAATAATGCACTTTCAGCGCCATTATCAATCGTAATTGAGCCAGCAGATGGAGCGGCAAATAGCCATTGTTTGCGGCTTTCTAAACGGTCGGCTTGTACCGTAAATTTTGTACCAATGGCTTCACCGTGGGCAAGATCAGCAATCACATTAGGACGATTGCCTGGTGCAATAATAGTTTCAATGCCAGAACGGGTTGCAACATCAGCAGCGGTAATTTTTGTAAACATTCCTCCCGTGCCGAGATTGGTTCCACTGCCACCAGCAATAGAACGTATATGCTCATTAATTTCATCTACGACAGGAATAAGTTTTGCATTTGGATTTTGACGGGGATCTGAATCAAATAACCCTTGTTGATCCGTTAATAAATAAAGTTGTTCAGCTTGAACTAGAATAGCCACTAATGCAGATAAATTATCATTATCGCCGACTTTGATTTCTGCGGTCGCTACTGCATCATTTTCATTAACCACAGGAATAATACCGTTATCCAGTAGCGCATGTAGCGTATCACGCGCATTTAGAAAACGTTCACGGTCTTCAATATCAGCACGAGTTAATAACAGTTGCCCCATATGAATATCATAAATGGCAAATAATTGTTCCCAAGTTTGAATTAATTGGCTTTGACCTACCGCTGCCAGTAATTGTTTTGAAGCGATTGTGGGTGGTAATTGTGGATGGTTGAGATAATCACGACCAGCCGCAATTGCACCTGAGGTAACAATAACAATACGATAACCTTCTTGGTGAAGACGAGCAAATTGACGCACAATTTCCATCATATGCGGTCGATTTAATTTGGGCGTTCCCTGTGTTAATGTACTGGTTCCAAATTTGACCACGATGGTTTTTTGTGCTTGATTTGCTCGTTCCATATTCATACTCCTGACCATGAATAATCTAGTACTGGTTTTAACTATTTGATAAATTAACATTATCTAATCAATAAATCATCTAGTTTTGATTATACTTTTGTGATTTAGAACAAAAATTTTTCATGCCAAACGTATATAATCCTTTATAGTTAGAAAAAGGAGTTAATATGGATAAGCAAGCTGAAATGGATTCCGAAAAACAGCGGGAAATTACCCGATTATGTGTGCAAACTGCATTATTATTGCTACAACATGGTGCGGAAAGTGAGTTAGTCGTATTGTTAGCAACTCGTTTAGGTAAGGCATTGGGGGTAGAGAGTGTAGAATGTGCTTTGACACCTAATGCAGTTATTGTAACCACATTAACTAAAGGTCATTGTATTACGACTACCCGTAAGAATGTGGATAAAGGTATTAATATGCAGGTTGTTACTGATGTCCATCATATTGTGATTGCCACTGAACATAAAATCTATGATTTAGAGCGAGTTAAACAGAAATTAGCCAGCATTAAACCAATGAAATATAATCGATATTTTGTAGTATTGATGATAGGTTTATCTTGTGCTAGTTTTGCACATCTATCTGGTGGAGATGCAATGATTTGTTTAATCACATTTGTTGCTTCTTCTGTGGCGATGTATATTCGTCAGAGTCTGTCGGCTTATCATTTTAATCCTTTGATCGTATTTGCTTGTACTGCATTTGTTGCCTCAATGATTTCAGGGTTAGCATTAAAGTTTAATTTAGGAAATGATCCTCATATTGCACTTGCTTCTAGTGTATTATTATTGATTCCCGGGTTTCCTTTAATTAATTCTCTTGCTGATATTTTGAAAGGACATATTAATATGGGATTAGCCCGTTGGACAATTGCCTCTATACTAACATTTGGGGCTTGTATGGGCATTGTGATGGCATTATCGGTATTAAATATTGCAAGTTGGGGATATTAAAATGAATTTATTCTTTTCATTAATAGATGATATGATTTTCGCTGCTATACCTGCCGTCGGATTTGCATTAATTTTTAATGTTCCTAATAAAGCACTATACTATTGTGCAATTTTAGGTGCGTTAGGACATAGTTTTCGTTCACTCCTAATATACTTTGGCGCACCTATTGAATTAGCGACATTTCTGGCCTCAGGTTTAATAGGATTTATTGGAGTAAATATTGCTCAACGTTATTTAGCACACCCAAAAGTATTTACTGTTGCCGCAATTATTCCTATGATTCCAGGCGTTTATGCTTATAAAGCAATGATCGCAATTGTAAAAATTAATTCCCTTGGTTCAAGCCCAGAATTATTTGCACAAATGATTGATTATTTTATCAAAGCGGGATTTATTTTAGGGGCATTAGTATTTGGACTTGCTTTACCTCGTTTGTTATTTTATCGTGGTACACCCGTCGTATGATTGAATGGATATAATGAGAGAATTATGATATTTAGCTTAATAGTTGCTACAACAAAAAATAATGTCATCGGTAAAGATAACCAAATGCCTTGGCATTTACCTGCGGATTTAGCATGGTTCCGCAAAAATACTACGGGTAAACCAGTGATTATGGGACGTAAAACCTTTGAGAGCATTGGGCGTCCTTTACCCAAACGGATTAATATTGTGCTTTCACGACAACCTTTCGAACATGAAGATGTGGTATGGAAAGAAAGCTTAGAAAGTGCGGTAGATTTTGTCAAAAATTCTGAAGAAGTTTTATTGATCGGTGGTGGGCAGTTATTCAAACAGTATCTAGCCAAGGCAGATAAATTATATTTAACCCAAATTCAAGCAGAAATTGAGGGAGATACTTTTTTCCCAGAAATTAATTGGCATGAATGGCAGATAGAATATGAGGAATATCGTCAAGCTGATGAACACAATGCTTATGATTTACGCTTTTTAATTTTAGTACGCAAATAAATTGATAGGAGGCAATCAGTCTCCTATGTTGTTTCTGTGATTTCAAAGATCTCAGCTTGATTGGTGGTTCCTTTCTGAATTCGCCAACGAACATTATATTTATATAATAAAATACCATATTCCCGTTCTGTGGGCTTGCCTTGTTGGTAAGCTGGGCGTGGATCTTGTTGAATTACCTCGGTAATAAATCGCACAAACTGCGGGTAAATTTTGGAAAATTTTTCCAGTTGAGTTTTAGCTTCTGAGGAAAATGAAACAGTTAGTTTTATCTGTGGCTTTTCTTGCGCAAAACTTGATTTAGCAAGAGGCTCACTATCTGCATAAGCAATGTAGGGCTTAATATCATAAATCGGTGTGCCATCCACTAAATCAACAGCACCAAGATGAAGCAGTATTTTGCCATGGCTAATTTCCACTTGTCGTAATTCAACTTTAGAAAGCCCCAAACTGTTCGGTCTAAAAGGGGAGCGAGAGGCAAATACGCCGACGTGTTGATTTCCTCCTAAGCGAGGTGGGCGAACAGTTGGCTGCCATTTTCCAACAGGATTTTTATCAAACTGAAAAATCAACCAAAGATGACTAAATTCCTCTAAACCACGTACTGCTTCTGGTTGATTATAAGGTGCTAATAATTCCACAATTCCTGTTCCATCTTGTACTAAATTAGGTTGTCGTGGTACAGAAAATTTTTCCTTGTAAGGGCTGTGAATAATCGCAATAGGCTGTAATTGAAGTGCAGTTTCCGACATATTTTCCTTAAAATATCACATGAGTATTGATAAAATAGCAATTCCATTATAACACCGCGATAAAGTGCGGTCTCATTTTTAGAAATTTTATGACACAAAGTACGATTAAAACTTGGTTAGAAACTGCTAGACCAAGAACTCTCCCTCTTGCATTAGCCATTATTTTTACAGGCTCTGCAGTGGCATATTGGTTTGGTTATTTTGACTGGACGATTACGATTTTATGTTTATTGACGGCGACCTTATTACAAATTTTGTCTAATTTTGCCAATGATTATGGGGATTTTCAAAAAGGTTCAGATACCGCTGAACGTATTGGTCCATTACGTGGTATTCAAAAAGGACATATGACAGAAGCGCAGCTTCGTAAAGGTTTGATTGTCACTATTGTGTTAATTCTAATTTCAGGGTTTGCTTTATTATCAACTGCTTATCAAAGCATGCAAGATTTAATTGTGTTTATTGCATTAGGTATTGCATCTATCGTTGCAGCTATTGCTTATACGGTTGGTAAAAAACCTTATGGCTATTTAGGCTTGGGCGATTTATTTGTCTTCTTATTTTTTGGTTTATTAGCCGTTGTTGGAACTTATTATTTACAAGCTCATAATATCAACTGGACCGTTTTCTTACCTGCCAGTGGTTGTGGTTTTTTATCCGTGGCGGTATTGAATATTAATAATATGCGTGATATTGAACAGGATAGAAAAGCGGGGAAATATACTTTAGTAGTACGTTTAGGCGTAGATAAAAGCCGTGTCTATCATTGGATGCTATTAATTAGTGGTATTCTATGTTATCTCTTATTTTCATCTATAAATGTGAATTCAATTTGGGGATATTTATTTATTTTCGCCATTCCATTATTAGTTAAACATGGTCTATTTGTGTATCGCAGTAAAGATCCATTGTTATTGAGACCCATGCTCGGACAGATGTCTTTATTAGCTTTATTAACCAATGTGTTATTTAGCATTGGTTTAGTTCTAGCAAAATAGTTGGATTAATTAGCCTCTTTGTGAGGCTATTTTTATGCTTGTTTGAGTTATCTTAGAAAGCAGTTTATACTAAGCGAAGTTTAAATGACACAAAAGGGAATCCTATGCGTATCGATACTTCAGAACTCTGTGATATCTATTTAGACCAAGTGGATGTCGTTGAACCAATTTTTTCAAGCTTTGGTGGTGTGAGTGAGTTCTATGGCAAAGTAACAACTGTGAAATGTTTTGAACAAAATGGACTGATCGCTGAAATCTTAGAAGAGCAAGGTGAAGGTCGTGTATTACTGGTTGATGGTGGTGGTGCTGTACGTCGTGCATTAATTGATGCCGATTTGGCACAATTGGCGGCAGATAATGGCTGGGAAGGTATTATTGTGTATGGCGCTGTTCGTCAATTAAGTCAACTTGAAAATATTAATATCGGTATTCAAGCGCTTGCCCCAATTCCAGTAGGCGCAGATGAAAATAATCAAGGTGAAAGCGATATTCCTGTCAATTTTGGAGGAGTAACTTTCTTCCCAGAAGATTATGTGTATGCAGATTTAACTGGCATTATTCTTTCTCAAGAAGTGCTTGAATTAGATGAGTTAGATACTGAATAATTACTGAAATAAAGAATGAAAAGTGCGGTTGTATTTTAAAAAATTTTGACCGCACTTTTTTTATTTGTCTGGTGAATATCAACAAAAAAGGCTCGAATATTCGAGCCTTTTTTAGTTTGATGATAACTAAGGAAATTATTCACCAAGACGTTCTTTGATACGTGCAGATTTACCTGAACGTTCACGTAAGTAGTAAAGTTTAGCTTTACGTACAGCACCTTTACGTTTAACAGAGATGCTATCAATTGCAGGTGAGTGAGTTTGGAAAACACGCTCAACGCCAGTACCGTTAGATACTTTACGTAAAGTGAATGCTGAGTGCAAGCCACGGTTACGAATTGCAATAACCACGCCTTCGAATGCTTGCAGACGTTTTTTGCTACCTTCAACTACCCATACTTTAACTTCTAATGTGTCACCTGGACGGAAGCTAGGTACGTTTTGTTTTAATTGTTCTTCTTCAAGTTGTTTAATGATGTTGCTCATTTTTAAACCCTTTTTATTCCTAGTGTTAACTGATTTTACTGTTATATTCGGCTTTTACCTGTTTTAACAGTTTCTTTTGTTCGTCAGTCAGAGCTAGGCTTTCCAATAGCTCGGGGCGTCTTAACCATGTTCGCTCAAGTGATTGCTTTAATCGCCATTTACGAATTTCTTCATGATTACCTGACATCAGTACAGGTGGTACAGTACAGCCATTTAAAACTTCAGGGCGGGTATAATGAGGACAATCTAGTAATCCTTCTGCAAAAGAATCCTCTTCTGCCGAGGCTTGTTTGCCTAATACACCTGGAATAAATCTTGCAACAGCATCAATTAATGTCATTGCAGGAAGTTCTCCTCCTGTGAGAACGTAATCTCCGATTGACCATTCTTCATCAATTTCAGATTGAATCACTCGTTCATCAATGCCTTCGTAACGACCACAAACTAAAATCAGTTTTTTATTTGTTGCCAATTCTGTTACGCCACTTTGATCAAGTTTACGTCCTTGAGGTGAAAGGTAAATAACCTTTGCACCTTCTCCTGCTGCTGTCTTTGCTGCCTGGATTGCATCTCGTAATGGTTGTACCATCATCAGCATTCCAGGCCCACCACCATAAGGGCGGTCATCTACAGTTTTATGTTTATCATGTGTGAAATCACGAGGATTCCAACAGGATACTTGCAAGAGATTTTGTTTTACGGCTCGTCCTGTGACCCCAAATTCTGTAATTGCTTTAAACATTTCTGGGAAAAGACTAATTATCCCGATCCACATAGCTAATACCTTTTGTGTAAAATGTTAATACTAAAGCTAACAGCGTACCCGAGGTTAGAAACCAGCGTCCCAATCCACTTCAATAGTCTTTGTGGTGAGATCTACTCTTTTAACTACTTGTTCATACAAGAACGGGATTAAACGTTCTTGTTTGCCAAAAGCATCTTTAGCGTTTGCACGCACGACTAATACATCATTTGAACCTGTTTCCATCATTTCAGAAACCGTTCCCATAGTATAACCTTGTAAATTTACTACTTGGCAGCCAATTAAGTCATGCCAATAGTAATCACCTTCTTCAAGTGCTGGAAACACAGATAAATCCACACCAATTTCTACATTTGCTAAAGTTTGTGCAGTTTCACGATCATTGACGTTTTTTAATTTAACGATCAATTCATGATTGTGGTGCTTCCATGTTTCCAATTCAATCGGTTGCCATTGACCTTTGATTTTTAAAAACCAAGGTTGGTAGTCGAAGATACTTTCGGTATATTCTGTTGATGAATAAATACGTAACCAACCGCGAATGCCATAAGTAGAGCCTAATTTGCCTACTATTTCAATTCTTTGCTGATCCATTCTATTCACCTACTTATATTTATCTTTTCAAAAGCAATTATGCAGCTTTTTGAGCTTCTTTAACTAAACTCGCAACACGATCAGATAAGCTTGCGCCTTTTTCTAACCATGCATTAACGCGATCTAATTCAATACGAACACGTTCTGCTTTACCAGCTGCTAATGGATTGAAGAAACCAACACGTTCAATGAAACGACCGTCACGAGGTGAACGGCTGTCAGCTACTACGATTTGATAAAATGGGCGTTTTTTAGCTCCGCCACGAGATAAACGAATGGTTACCATAACCTTCCTCTAAATGTTTAATAATAAAAGAAAACCTACATCGAAGGAGTAGGAATGCTTACTTTTTTCTCTGTATATATAGGCAAAAAGCGGGACGATTATACTCTTTTCCGCCAGAAAATCAAGTTAAGAGCGACTTTGAAGGGGAATTATTAGTGGTTAAAAAACTGAATATTTTGCGCGATGAGTTACGATTTTTGACTGATTTTGCTAGAATGCATAAAAAATTCCAGTAAAGATCTTAATTATGCAAAAAATTCTTGTAATTCGTAATGATAAATTAGGCGATTTTATGGTAGCTTGGCCTGCCTTTGCTTTATTAAAAATCTCTCAGCCAAATTTGCAGATTACGGCATTAGTGCCTAAATATACTGCGCCTTTAGCAGAAGCTTGTCCTTATATTGATGAAGTGATTATTGATTCTGCCGATAAGAAAAATTCTGAAGAATTTGACCGCACTTTGCAAATCATTAGAGCTCAAAAGTTTGATGCTGTGATTAGTTTTGTATCTGATTGGTATAATGCTAAATTAACTTGGAAATCAGGTATTAAATATCGTTTAGCCCCCGCAACGAAACTATTCCAATTCCTATATAATCATCGTTTAACTCAACGTCGTTCCCGTTCTGAAAAAGCAGAATTTGAATACAATATGGATTTGTCTCGTCACTTTTTACAAGATCATCATATAGCGATTGTTGAACCCTCCGTACCTTATCTTAGTTTCCCTAAAAGTGCGGTAGCCAATCAGAAAATTTTATTATGTGAGCAACTTGGTATTACTTCGGATAAAAAATGGGTATTTGTGCATAGTGGTTCAGGTGGTTCTGCAAATAATTTATCGTTGCAACAATATGCAGATTTAATTAAAGGCATTTTAGCAGAATTTAATTGTTATATTGTGCTAACAGCAGGCCCTAATGAAAGTGAGAAGGCACATCAATTAGCCTCATTGGTCGCTCACCCCAATTTAGTGATTTATGATAAAAATCAGGGGTTATTAGATTTTAGCCATTCTCTTGCTTGTGCAGATTTGTATATTTCAGGATCTACAGGGCCATTACATGTGAGTGGGGCTTTAAATATACCGACTATCGGTTTTTATCCTAGTCGTTTATCTGCGATTCCAAAACGTTGGCGACCAATTAATGCCGTAGATAAACATCTTGCTTTCTGTCCTCCATTTAAAAAAGAGCTAGAAAAGAACTTAACGGTAATTAATATTGAGCAATGTCTAAAAGAAATTATTCCGTTTATTCATCGCCAATGGGGATAGGACAAGAATAAAAAAGTGCGGTAAAACAACCGCACTTTTTATGGAATGAATTATTTAGTTTTGGTTCTTACCCATAAATCGGCATATTTGTTAAAGGTTGAATTGGCAGAGAGAATTGCTAATAAGAAACCTTGTTTCCCATCTAGAAAGCCAGCTCTTAAAATATACATTTTTACAAAACAACCAATCCCATGGCTGACTGCATCAAATAAACTGGTTGATTTGCCTGCATTTGCTCGTTGCTCTGCCCATGCTTTACCATAGTTAGCGGACTTAGTAAGATAATGATGTATATCTTTATAAGTGTAATGTTCGAGATCACCCGTCAGTTTTTCTACTTTGGTATTGTCAGGATAATGTACTTTTTCGTGAACTAATTCATCTCCATAATGGGCAAATTTGGTCTGATATAATCTCACAACATAGTCAGGATACCAACCTGAATGATAAATTTTACGTCCGAATACTTCACTTAAACGAGGAAGCTGATAAACAGTATTTGCTTCATTTTTAGCAATAGCTGTTTGAATAGATTGACGTAATTCAGGTGTCACTCGTTCATCCGCATCTAACCACAACACGTAATCACTAGTCACATATTGCTGTGCGATTTGACGTTGTTTACCAAATCCTGGCCAATCGCTATTGGTATAAAATTTAGCTCCAAAGCTTAAAGCAATTTGTTGAGTATTATCTGTGCTTCCACTATCTAAAATAACAATTTCATCCACCCAATCTTTCACGGTTTCTAAACAACTTGCGAGATCTTGAGCTTCATTTTTTACGATCATTGCAACACTAATGCTTGGCATGGCGTTTTTTCCTTTTGAGCAATTTTTTTTATTCTAACATAGATTTTTATGGAAAAAGTACCGCACTTTTAGCTGATGTATAGCAAAAAATAAAAATAGAGTTATAATCGAAATGAATTGATTAATATATATTCTAATTTTATAGATATATTCTTCTAGGGTGATTTTATGCTTAAATTTAATAAGAAGTTATCGGCACTGTCATTAACTATAGGGCTTTTAGTTGCTTGTGCTGATAGCGCTCAAGTCAATCAAGAAGCGGCGGCAAGTTATGCTCAAGTTGTTCAAGAGGCTAAAGTGAAAGGGATGTTAGATACCTCATCTGCAACATCTCAACGAATTCAAAATGTCTTTAGAACTATGGTGCCTTATGCCACCAAAGAAAATCTCACAGGTCAACGGTTCAATTGGCAAATTGCGGTAGTCAAATCTAAAGAACTCAATGCTTGGGCGATGCCAGGCGGTAAAATGATGTTTTACACTGGGTTGGTGGATACGTTGAAATTAACCGATGATGAAATTGCGGTAGTTATGGGGCATGAAATGGCACATGCATTAAAAGAGCATGGTAAACAATCACGGAATGTCGGTTTGTTTACAGGGATCATTGGCGTTGCCGCAGATATTGCCGCTTCTGCTGCTTTAGGTGTGAATACTCGTTTGGGGAGTAGCGTTGCGGATCTTGGGGTGAATAAACCTTTTTCTCGTAGCAATGAAACAGAGGCTGATGAAGTTGGATTATTTTTAATGGCTCGCTCAGGTTATAATCCTCAATCTGCACCTCATTTATGGGAGAAAATGCAAAAAATGGGTGGCGGTGGAGGTATTTCCTTACTCTCAACCCATCCTAGTGATGAATCTCGACAAGCAAACTTACAACGTTTAATGCCAGATGCTCTAAAAGTCTATCACGCCCGTTAGGATAATCATTGATGTAAAGTGCGATAGGAATTTTAAAAATTTCTACCGCACTTTTTTATCACTTATTTAGAAAAATATTGAATATTTTTAGCTGGAAAAAGATGATCAATTAATTTAATTAATCTTGTCTTGGTATTTCGTTGTTTTTTATGAATGGGCAGACAGTTCCAATCAAAGTCTCTTAGCTGATTAATCGCCTCTTCTAAACTCATATTTTGTAAATAGCCATTCACAAAAAACTTAGCGATCATTTCATTCCATTCCTCTTTATTACTCCAATAATGCCCAATTAGATTATCACAAGCTTGTAATTGAACTTGATGATTCAAGGCAATGGAAAATGAAAATTGTTTAACTAAACGTCTTGTACAATTCGTGGCGCAGATTTCATCACAAAGTTGCAGGGTAAGTTGGATGATTTCTTTTGCTTTGTTTGCTGGTAGTGCAATGACTCCAGCATTCCACATCATTGAATGCTCATTAAGTGGAATGTTGGCAAAAGTTTGCCCATTCAAACTTTGATACATTTTCTTTATAGTATTATTCGCTTGAGAACCTAATGTATATTCAGCTTTATGCATAAAGGTTTGACCTTGATTTAAGGCTATATACATTTTATCTAAATTGCTTGCTAAAAAAGTATCACTATCAATATAGAGTAGATTTTGTTCAGGATAATGTTGCTGAACAATTTCTAACGCTTTGATCTTTATACGCCAGAAAAATTGATATTTACCTTGCCATTCCTTGATAGTTTGCTGGTTTATATGAATAAACTTAACTTGTCCATTCAAGAATTGATAAAAATCCGCACGATCTGTCACGATAATGACATTTTTGATATTAGGATCTTTTAAAAAACTCAAAATTGAGAAGCATGCTTGATAGTGATTTTCTAAGCGTTCACCGAAGGTGAGAAGGACTAAATTCATTTCTATATTCTAAATTAAATAAGTTATACCAATCTATATACTCATAACATTGAAAAAATGCTGTGGGTAATTTAATGATTTAAGGAAAAATAATAATTAATTTATAAAAAGATTAATGGGTATAGTTAGCGTATTAAACGAGATAGCGTAGAAATTGTAGTAGATTAGGTTTTGTTTGGCTAGTATTTATTCAATGAAATTAACCCCCGTAGCTACGAGGGCTAATCAAGAATTCAAATTATTTTTTTGAACCTGGGATTTTGAAACGACTGTTAAAGCGTTCTACACGACCGCCAGTATCTACAACACGTTGTTTACCAGTATAGAATGGGTGGCATTGACCACAGACATCTAAGTTAATATTACGGCTCACAGTAGAGCGAGTTTTGATTACATTACCGCATGAGCAAGTCGCTGTAATTTCTTTATATTCAGGATGAATACCTTGTTTCATAGAAAACCTCAAATTGAAGCCTCGCCGCTATAAGGACCAACTCTAAAGAGTTTCCAAACACCACGAGTGATTAATATTACGCCATCGAAAGTATCAACAACTTTCTGAAGGCTCGTTAGTAAGAGCGCAAATTATACCTTAAAAAATGGATTATTCAAGGGGCAATTATTGGTTATAATAAGTAACCGTTACGGATTTAAGATGTGTATTTCGAGAAAATTTTAATCCTTTTAGCTAATTATTTAAATTTTTATTTAACCCATTATGAAATTTGTTCGTGTTGCTTTAGCTGTACCATTAATGCGTCTATTTGATTATATTTTACCTGAGGGAATGAACCCCGTGGTAGGCGGGCGTGTACAAGTTTCATTTGGAACGCAAAAACGTATTGCGATTGTGGTGGAATTAGTGGATCAAACCGATATTCCAGCAGAACAATTAAAACCTATTCTAGCGGTTTTAGATGAAGAACCTTTATTTAATCAGGCGTTATGGCGATTATTATGCTGGGGAGCAAAATATTATCAATTTTCTTTAGGCGATGTACTATTCTCTGCACTTCCAGCTAAGTTACGCACAGGCGAAAGTGCGGTAGAAAAAGCAAAAATTTTTTGGAAAATAACCGCACTTGGAGAAAGCGCACTAATAACAGATCAATTAAAACGAGCTAAAAAGCAGTTTGAGGCACTGTTAGCGTTAAGCAAAATGCCACAAGAAAAAGCTAATAATATGTTTTCACCAGGCGTCTGGTCTCAATTGAAAGCAAAACATTTCATTCAAGAAGTGATTCAGCCTGTGCAGTCAATTTCATGGCAACAGAAATTGAATAATGAATCTATCGCTAGAGCACAACAACGGCTTACCTTAAATAAATCGCAAGCATTAGCGTTGAGCCAATTGTTATTTCAAGATGGCTTTGTCGCCTGGTTACTTGATGGGGTTACAGGTTCGGGAAAAACAGAAATTTATTTGCAGTATATAGAAGAAATTCTTAAACAAAATAAACAAGTTTTAGTGCTGGTGCCTGAAATTAGTTTAACACCACAAACGGCGCAACGCTTTCAAGCTCGTTTTAATGTACTTATTGATGTACTCCATTCTAATTTAAATGATACGCAGCGCTTACAAGTTTGGCAGCGGGCAAGAACGGGGCAAAGTGCCATTGTTATTGGTACACGTTCAGCATTATTCACGCAATTTTTCAATCTTGGTTTAATTGTGATTGATGAAGAGCATGATAATTCATTTAAGCAACAGGATGGCGGTTGGCGTTATCATGCTCGAGATTTAGCTATAGTTTATGCAAAACAACTTAATATTCCAATTTTATTGGGATCTGCAACCCCTAGTTTAGAAAGCTTAAATAATGTCAAAAAAGGCAAATTCAAACATATTGTGTTGTCTAATCGAGCGGGAAACAGTCCTGTCTTAAAACATGAAGTAATTGATTTAAAACATCAACTTGTGCATAACGGTTTATCGGATGCTTTATTACGTAAAATGACCGTTCATTTAAAAAAAGGTAATCAGGTAATGTTGTTTTTGAATCGCCGCGGTTTTGCACCTGTGATGTTATGTCATGAATGTGGTTGGATTGCCACTTGCCAGCAATGTGATAAACCTTATACGTACCATCAAAATCATCGTGTTCTAAAATGTCATCATTGTGAGATACAAAAGCCTGTTCCTATGCAATGTCCTGAATGTGGCTCAACGCATTTAGTGACTACAGGTATTGGTACAGAGCAACTTGAAGAGGTACTAAAGGAAAGATTTCCTCAATATAAAATTACACGTATTGATCGTGATAGTACTAGCCGTAAAGGTGCATTAGAAAATCATTTAGACAATATTCGTCAAGGAAAAAGCCAAATTTTAATTGGAACACAGATTTTAGCTAAAGGGCATCATTTCCCTGATGTCACACTGGTCGCGATAGTGAATGTTGATAGTGCATTATTTTCATTAGATTTTCGAGCGGAAGAACGTTTAGCTCAATTATATATACAAGTTGCAGGGCGTTCGGGACGTTCTGAAAAACAAGGGGAAGTGGTTTTACAAACCCATTACCCCGAACATCCATTATTACAGTGCTTACTCAATCAAGGTTATTCAGCTTTTGCTGATTCTACATTGAATTTACGTTATCAAATGGGATTACCGCCTTTTAGTGGACAGGCATTATTTCGAGCACAAAGTAAGAAGAGTGAAGAGGCAGAACAAATCTTGCAATCTATTGCAAATTATTTTCATCAATGGAAGCAACGCCAGCATGTTCCAGATCTACAAATATTAGGCCCGATATCTGCGCCATTTAGCAAAAAGGCAGGACGTTTTCGTTGGCAGTTGTTATTACAACATACTTCTAAATCTATTCTACAAAAGGCTTTGTCAGAATTTAATTTAGAATTAGAAAATGATATTAAATCTTCCCAAGTAAGGTGGATTTTAGATGTCGATCCACAAGATATGAGTTAAATATCTAGTCAGCAGCTAGTTTTTTGAGTAGAATTAATTTCATTTTTCAGAATAATTCAAATTTTATTATTTATTGGGCTTTTGAATAAGAGATATTTATTGTGGCACAACGTGATTATGCTGCTCGTAATAGCAGAAAGAAAAAATCAAAAGGTATCAATGCTGGTTTATTAACTGCAATTGCAGCGTTAGTTGTGATTGCTTTTGTTGCAACCCTTTATTTTATTAAAAATTCGGGTTCATCAGTAACACCTGAAACTATTAATCCTACCACCAATGCAGCCAAAGAAGCACCTAAAAGTCAGCTTCCAAGCCGCCCTGAAGAAGTATGGTCTTATATTCAGCAACTGGAAAGTCGAACTGTTCCTACTGATGTTGTGCAAACAGAAAAAACGTTACAGTTGAGTGATAAACAAAAAGAAGAACTGAGAAAATTGGCGGAACGTGAAAAACAGGCTGAGTTAGAGAAAGCTAAACGTGCTGAAGAGGCTAGCAAAAACACAGAAACTCAGTCTGTTGATGCTCAAACTATAGCATCTAAAGATAGTCAAACATCTACACAGCCTGCGCCCGTGACTGATGCTACAACAGCTACAGCCGCACCTGTAAAAGATGAAGCGACCTTAAAAGCAGAGCAACAAGCTATCGCTGAAAAACGTAAAAAAGAAGAAGAGCGTAAGAAAGCTGAAGCAGCTCAGAAAGCAGAACAAGCCAAAGCTGATGCAGCTAAAAAAGCGGTAACAACGGAAACTGCAAAACCTGCTACAGGCAAATTTGGTTTGCAATGTGGCGCATTTAAAAATAAAGCTCAAGCCGAAAGTTTACAGGCTCGTTTGGCAATGTCAGGTTTAAATGCACGGGTTAATTCAAGTGCAGATTGGAATCGGGTAGTGATTGGACCTGTAGGGGATAGAGCTGATGCAGTCAATGCCCAAAAACAAGCGAGTGCAATCACAAACTGTGTGATTATTGGTATGTAGTCTTAGCCTATCTTATTACAAGCTATTTTTATCTAAAGTGCGGTCAATATTTTTTAAATATCGACCGCACTTTTTCTTGCTAAATGGCTAAAAATCATTAAAATGAACGAACGTTCATTCATTCCATAAGCTATAGCTTTATCTATGAATGTTGTGTCTTAAGCTTAACTTTTGAAATTAATTATTATGCGTCAATCTGAAACAGATATGGCTGAGCAAATTTTTAAAGCTACAGAGCATTTGATGGCAAGGGAAGGGTTACATAACCTATCTATGCATAAAATTGCTAAGGAAGCGAAAATTTCTGCGGGGACAATTTATCTTTATTTTAAAAGTAAGGAAGAATTGTTATCACAATTTGCTTGGCGAGTGTTTTCTCTTTTTGATAAAGCACTGAAAAAGGATTTTGATGAAACTGAGGATTATTTCAAACAATATCAAAAAATGTGGCGGAATATTTGGACATTCTTACAAACAGATCCTGATGTGATTGTAAATATGCAACAATATCAGTCTTTGTCAGGTTTTTTAGAAATTTGTACGAAGATGGAGCACGAAAGTCTCTGGACAAGGTTTTGTCAAAAAGCTCAACAAGCAGAAGTGTTATGTAATTTACCTGTGGGGATTTTATTTGCACTTAGTTTAGAAAGTGCGATTAAATTAGCAGTTAAACAATTCTATTTTAAAGAAACATTTTCTGAGGATATTTTATCCATGACCATTGAAAGAACTTGGCGTTCTATTCAAAAATAGTTTTATAAATTCGACTTTTTACGGAGTTTTTTTATGACGGATAGTCAAAATAGCAAACCAAAACGCTCACATTCTTTCTTTCTGAAAGTCGGGTTAGCGGTGATTATTTTAGTGTTTGCATTAGTGATTGGTTTAAATAAATTTAAGGACATTATGATTAGCAAAGCGATTGCTAACATGCCTGAAAAAGCAAACCCAGTAACAGTATTAAAGGTAAGTCCATCAGAATGGACTCCAGTGATTGAAACCACAGGTTTAATTAGACCAAATCAAGGTTCAATGTTGAGTTCACAAGCATCAGGTACGATTAAACGTATTTATGTGAAATCAGGTCAAGTCGTGAAAAAAGGCGATGTATTAGTTGAATTAGATAATTCAGTTGAAGAAGCTACGTTAAAAGCTTCTGAAGCACAGTTACCTTCAGCACGATTAACCTATCAACGTTATGCAAATTTAATTAAATCTCAAAGTGTATCTCAAACTGAATTAGATTCAGCAAAAGCCACTTATGATCAATTAATGGCAAATATTAATTCATTAAAAGCATCCATTGATCGTCGTAAAATTGTGGCACCGTTTGATGGCGTAACAGGGATCGTCCAAGTCAATGAAGGGCAATATATTCAAGCCTCTACTCAAATTGTACGGGTTGAAGATATCAGTTCAATGAAAGTGGATTTTTCAATTTCACAAAATCAATTAGAGAAACTTCATATTGGTCAAAAAGTAACGGCAACTTCAGATGCTCGTACTGGAGAAACCTTTGCTGCAAAAGTCACGGCTATTGAGCCCGCAGTAAATAAATCAACGGGGTTAATTGATGTTCAAGCAACCTTTGATGCAACTGATGCACAAAAATTATTGTCTGGTATGTTTGTGCGTTTACGTTTAGCGTTGCCGACTGAAACTAATCAAATTGTCATTCCTCAAGTTTCTATTACTTATAATATGTATGGGGAATTAGCTTATGTGTTACAACCTCTTTCAGAAGAAGATAAAGCTAAATTCCAAGATAATGAAAATCTGAGCAAAATGTATCGTGTAAAACAAATCACGGTATTCACTAAGGATCGTCAGGGTATCTATTCACAATTAAAAGGTGATGATATTAAAGTGGGTGATATTGTGGTCACAGGTGGACAACAACGTTTAAGTAACGGAAGTTTAGTTCAAATTTCAGATAAAGAGGGTGTGGGTACCGCACAACCTGCTGAAAAAACTAACCTTTAATTTCAGCCAAGGATTTATTGAATGAAATTTACAGATATATTTATTCGACGCCCTGTTATGGCAATGGCAATTAGTATGCTGATCATTATTCTTGGTTTGCAAGCCATTTCTAAATTAACAGTACGTGAATATCCAGAAATGACAACAACGGTGATTACAGTGAGTACCACCTATCCTGGTGCTGATGCTGGATTAATTCAAGCTTTCGTTACCTCTAAATTAGAAGAAGCGATCGCTCAAGCTGACAATATTGATTATTTATCATCAACCAGCTCTCCAAGTTCATCTCGTATTACTGTTAAAATGAAATTAAATACAGACCCAAGTGCAGCACTTGCGGATGTATTATCAAAAGTGAACTCCGTTCGTTCTGAACTTCCTTCTGATATTGAAGATCCTGTGTTGACTTCATCTACGGGTGGTTCGGGGATTATGTATATCAGCTTTACATCGGATAAGTTAGATTCTAGTCAAGTCACAGATTATATTGAGCGTGTAGTAAAACCTCAGCTATTTACTGTGCAAGGTGTGGCTAAAGTGCAAATCTATGGTGCGGCTGAATATGCTATGCGTGTTTGGTTAGATCCACAAAAATTAGCAGCTCAAAATCTTTCCGCACCTCAAGTAATGAGTGCATTATCAAGTAATAATGTACAAACTGCGGCGGGGAGTGATAAAGGCTATTTTAATATTTATCGTAATAAGGTTGAAACCACTACCACAACAGTGGAAGATCTAAGTAAATTAATTGTTTATTCTGAAGGCGATAAATTAGTTCGTTTACGTGATGTGGCGGATGTTGAATTAAATAAAGAAAGTGACAATACTCGTGCTGCAGCAAATGGTGCCGATGCCGTAGTATTAGCCATTGAACCTACCTCAACAGCAAATCCATTAACCGTTGCTGATGATATTCGTCCTTTATATGATACGATCGTAAAAAACTTACCGAATAGTATTCAATCTTCCATTCTTTATGACCGTACTATTGCAATTAACAGTTCAATTAATGATGTAATACATACTATCGTAGAAGCGGTGTTGATCGTATTAGTCGTTATTATGTGTTTTATCGGTTCATTACGTGCGATTTTCATTCCTGTGATCACGATTCCAATTTCATTAATTGGGGTTATTTTCATGTTGCAAATGTTTGGCTTTTCAATCAATTTAATGACCTTGCTAGCCTTGATTCTTGCGATTGGTTTGGTGGTAGATGATGCGATTGTGGTATTGGAAAACGTTGATCGTCATATTAAAGAAGGAGAAACACCTTTCCGAGCAGCCATTATTGGTACCCGTGAAATTGCTGTACCAGTAATTTCAATGACTATTGCCTTAGTTGCGGTATATTCGCCAATGGCATTAATGAATGGTATTACAGGGACTTTATTTAAGGAGTTTGCTCTCACTTTAGCGGGTGCGGTATTTATTTCGGGAATTGTGGCACTTACCCTTTCTCCAATGATGTCGAGTAAAATTTTAAAACATGAAAGTTCTAAATTTGAAGAAAGAGTGAACCGTACATTAACCCGTATGACAGAAATTTACACTTATTTGCTAACCCTTATTATGCAAACACGTAAATTAATGCTCATATTTGCGGTGATTATTTTTGCAACATTACCTGTTTTATTTACTAATCTTTCCAGTGAGTTAACGCCTGCAGAAGATAAAGGTGGTTTTTTAGGTATTGCAACTGCGCAATCAAATGTTAACGTAGATTATGTTCAACAAGCAACAAAACAATATGAAGCAATTTTAGATGGAATACCAGAAAAACAATATTCTCAAGTCATTGCAGGTGCACCAAATACCAATCAAGCTTTGATTATTTCAACTTTGAAAGATTGGTCACAACGTAGTCGGACACAGGCTGAGGTAATGGCTGAATTAACAGCTAAAGCCGCTACAATTCCAGAAATCTCGGTCTCCGCTTTCTCATTTCCTGAAGTCGAAACTGGTGAACAAGGTCCTCCTGTGGTATTTGTCTTAAGTTCTCCAGGTAGTACTAAAGATTTGGCTGAAGTGGCAGGAACATTCTTACAAAAAATTAAGCAGTCAGGAATGTTTGTTTATTCAAACTTGACCTTAAAATATGATACGCCACAAATGCGTATTAAAGTTGATAAAGAAAAAGCGGGTACTTATGGTATCACTATGCAACAAATAAGCCGTACTTTGGGTAGTTATTTATCTGAAGCTACTATTACTCGGGTGGATATTGACGGACGTGCTTATAAAATTATTTCGCAAGTGAAACGTGAAAATCGTTTATCACCAGAAAGTTTGAAAAATTATTATATTTCGGCAAGTAATGGTGAAAGTGTACCATTAAGTAGCTTATTAACTGTCACCCTTGAACCTCAACCCTATTTATTACCTCGTTTTAGTCAGTTGAATAGTGCTGAAATTCAATTGGTACCTTCACCGACTTCTACAACAGGTGATGCGATTAAATGGTTACAACAAGCAGCTAAAGAATTACCTGCTGGATATAGTTATGATTGGAAAGGTGAAGCTCGCCAACTTGTACAAGAGGGTAACTCATTAGCGATAACATTCGTATTAGCAGTTATTATTATTTTCTTAGTATTAGCTATTCAATTTGAATCTCTTCGAGATCCATTGGTAATCATGGTATCTGTGCCTTTAGCCATTTCAGGTGCTTTGTTAGTATTAAATTTATTGGGCCTCTTACGTATTCCTGGAGTAACATTAAATATTTACTCAGAAGTGGGTTTGATTACGCTAGTGGGCTTGATCACTAAACACGGTATTTTGATGTGTGAAGTCGCAAAAGAAGAACAGCTTAAGCACGGTAAAAATCGTATTGATGCAATTATGGCAGCAGCACAAATTCGTTTACGTCCAATCTTGATGACTACAGCAGCGATGATTGCAGGCTTGATTCCATTACTTTATGCATCTGGCGCAGGCGCAGTAATGCGTTTTAGTATGGGGGTGGTGATTGTAGCAGGGCTTGCAATTGGTACTTTATTTACCTTATTTGTGTTACCTGTAATTTATTCATTTATTGCAAGTGAACACAAGCCATTGCCAGAATTTTATGAGGAACAGTCAGTAGCAACTACAGATTCTACTCACTAACCTTAAATAAAATTTCTAAATTTTTAACCGCACATTTGATTTATCGATCAAAGTGCGGTTATTTTTTAGAAAATTTTAGTTAATCATTGAAATTCTATTATTTCTCCTCATATTTACTAAGAAATAATTTTTTAGAGAGATGGCTATGTCAAAAATTTTGCTGATTCCCCTTACTGCTTTGATCTTTATTTATCTTGAATTGTCACTTTTAATAAGTATTAGTTCAGCAATAGGGACTTTAGGTACTATTTTCTTATTATTTCTTTCTGGTTTTATTGGTATTGCTATGTTGAGATCCAGAGGAATTTTTACTCTGTTGAATTTACGTAAACAAATAAATCAAGGAGAAATTCCTCTACGCACGTTAACATTATCTCTAGTGTGGATGATTGCGGCGATTTTATTTATTATCCCAGGTGTTCTTACGGATCTAATCGCTTTATGTTTATTATTTCCACCTATACAGCGCTGGTTAGGTAAATTGATTATAGGTAAATTTAATTTAATCAACTTGGGTTTTAATTATCAATCTGCGGGGAAAGGTTTCCAGCAACAATTTTATGGAGATAAAGAACAGCGTAGTGAAATTTTTGAAGCAGAATATGAAAAACAAACTGATGAAGAAAGATGGCTAAAATAATTTTTATTTTACCCTTGAAAGGGTAAAAAAATGCCCCATATCCAATTTACATTTTAAATCAATCTAACATTTACTAAAGAGGTAATTTGAATGAATATTCGTCCATTACATGATCGTGTGATCATTAAACGTGAAGAAGTTGAAACCCTTTCTGCAGGCGGTATTGTATTAACAGGTACGGCTGCCACAAAATCAACTCGTGCAAAAGTATTGGCGGTAGGCAAAGGTCGTATTCTTGAAAATGGTAGCGTGCAACCATTAGATGTAAAAGTAGGTGATACTGTGATTTTCAATGATGGTTACGGCGTAAAAGTAGAAAAAATTGATGGTGAAGAAGTATTAATTATTTCTGAAAACGATATTTTAGCAATTGTAGAATAATTATCACTAAAACTAATTGATAGAAGCGTATAAGTACGCTCACGGAATAAGAAGGAAAATAAAATGGCAGCAAAAGATGTTAAATTTGGCAATGATGCACGCATTAAAATGCTTACCGGTGTGAATGTATTAGCAGATGCAGTAAAAGTAACCTTAGGACCTAAAGGCCGTAATGTAATTTTAGACAAATCATTTGGTGCTCCAACTATCACTAAAGATGGTGTCTCTGTTGCACGTGAAATCGAATTAGAAGATAAATTCGAAAATATGGGTGCACAAATGGTGAAAGAAGTTGCATCAAAAGCAAATGATGCCGCTGGTGATGGTACAACAACGGCGACTGTACTTGCACAAGCTATTGTTAATGAAGGTTTGAAAGCTGTTGCAGCAGGTATGAATCCAATGGATCTCAAACGTGGGATTGATAAAGCCGTAGCTTCTGTAGTTGAAGAATTAAAAGCGCTTTCTAAACCTTGTGAAACATCAAAAGAAATTGAACAAGTCGGTACAATTTCTGCTAATGCTGATGAAACTGTGGGTAAATTAATTGCCCAAGCAATGGAAAAAGTTGGTAAAGAAGGGGTTATTACCGTGGAAGACGGTTCTGGTCTTTCAGATGAATTAGATGTAGTTGAAGGTATGCAATTCGACCGTGGCTATTTATCACCTTACTTTATCAATAAACCAGAAGCTGCAACAGTTGAATTAGATAATCCATTTATTTTATTAGTGGATAAAAAAATCTCTAATATTCGTGAACTTCTTCCTGTATTAGAAGGTGTGGCTAAAGCAGGTAAACCTTTATTGATCATCGCTGAAGATGTAGAAGGTGAAGCATTAGCAACTTTAGTGGTGAATACAATGCGTGGTATTGTTAAAGTGGCAGCAGTTAAAGCGCCTGGTTTTGGTGATCGTCGTAAAGCCATGTTACAAGATATCGCAATTCTCACTGCGGGTACTGTAATTTCTGAAGAAATCGGTATGGAATTAGAAAAAGCGACTTTAGAAGATTTAGGTCAAGCTAAACGTGTTGTTATCAATAAAGATAATACAACTATCATTGATGGTATTGGTGATGAAGCCCAAATTAAAGGTCGTGTGGCACAAATTCGTCAACAAATTGAAGAGTCTACTTCTGATTATGATAAAGAAAAATTACAAGAGCGTGTTGCTAAACTCGCTGGCGGTGTTGCTGTAATCAAAGTTGGTGCAGCTACTGAAGTAGAAATGAAAGAGAAGAAAGATCGTGTTGATGATGCATTACATGCAACTCGTGCAGCTGTAGAAGAAGGTGTTGTTGCTGGTGGTGGTGTTGCTTTAGTTCGTGCAGCTGGTAAAGTGGCTAAAACACTAAGTGGTGATAATGAAGACCAAAATGTAGGTATCAAACTAGCATTAAGAGCAATGGAATCACCACTTCGTCAAATTGTTGCTAATGCTGGCGAAGAAGCTTCTGTTGTGGCAAGTGCGGTTAAAAATGGTGAAGGTAACTTTGGTTATAACGCAGGTACTGAACAATATGGCGATATGATCGAAATGGGTATTTTAGATCCAACTAAAGTTACTCGTTCTGCATTGCAATTTGCTGCATCTATTGCGGGATTAATGATTACTACTGAATGTATGGTAACAGATTTACCTAAAGAAGATAAAGCAGATTTAGGTGCCGCTGGAATGGGAGGCATGGGCGGAATGGGTGGAATGATGTAATCATCCATTAAGGCTAAAATATTTAAAAACACTCAGTCTTTAGATTGAGTGTTTTTTTATGCAAAGTGCGGTAGCGTTCCATAAAATTTTAGATAAAAAGAAAGGGCATAATTTTTTAATTCGCCCTTATTGATGAGAGTAAAGTATTATTTTGCTACTTTAATTGCGCTAAAGATATAGCCTAAGAATGTTCCACTGATTGCAAAAACTAACCATTCTAAAGAATGTGCTTTAAGTGGAAGGTATTGCACAAAAGGTAAATCTGCAACAGAACAAAATGCAATAATGGAAACAAATAAAATTGCCATGCGGAAGGCTAAGTTAGGTAATCGAATAAATAGATTGACCAATAATAATAACATCACAGTCATTGCAATAGGATAAAGTACTAATAATACTGGGATGGATTTACTAATAACTGTGTTTAGACCTTGATTGGCGATAATAAAGCCAATTAGTGTAAATACTATCACATAGGTTTTATATGCAATTTTATGATAAATTTCATTGAAGTATTCACTAACAGCAACGATTAGCCCAATTGCTGTTGTTAAACAAGCTAAAGAAACAATCAGCCCTAACACCGAACGACCAAATTCACCAAAGGCTTGTGTGGTAATTGCATTTAGAATATAAGTTCCAATATCTTGTTGGTTGGCATTCAGTTGATTTAAGGTTTCTTGTGAAATAGGTAGATGATGACCAATCCAGCCAATGGCTAAATAAATTGCACCTAATGAAATGGCTGCGATAATGCCTGCTGAAATGGTCTGCTTAATTAATGCTTTTCCTTCAGATACACCTTTTGATTTAATCGCTGCAATAACGATAACTGAGAAGGCAATTGCTGCTAAGGCATCCATGGTTAGGTAGCCGTTAATAAAGCCTTCAAAGAAACCTTTGTGATTAGAAATTTCAGAAATATTGACCGCACTTTCAGCAATATCGGTACCACCTAATAAGAATACTGCACGGATCACTAACACTAAAATGCTTAGTAATAAAATAGGTGTCAAGATTGCACCGATGCGTTCAACCATCTTTGATGGATTAATGGAAAACCAAATGGCTAAAGAAAAATAAATGAACGTAAAGATAAATAGAGATAAACTATCACTGGTCCCAATGAAAGGTAAAATCGCCATTTCATAAGCTGTAGCCGCTGTTCTTGGAATAGCAAAGAATGGACCAATACTTAAATAGATTGCCACTAGAAAGAGGATAGAAAACCAAGGGTGAACTCGATTTAAGGCATTTTTATATCCACCTTCATAAAATGCACTCACAATAATTCCTAAAAGAGGAAAACCGACACCACTGAGAATAAAACCAAGCATAGCAGGAAAAAATGTGACTCCACTTTCCAAACCTAGTTTAGGTGGAAAAATCAAATTACCTGCACCAAAAAAAATCGCGAACAGCATAAAGCCGACAATAAAAGTGTTTTTGTTCATATTAATTAAGATCTAAATTTCAAAGTAAGTCTCTGCTAAAGTGCGAGAGATAAGGGTTAAAAATAAGTTATTTTTTTAAGATGTCTTCATTTTTAGTATGGTTCCATTTCCCCATTTTCTTATCCATATATTGGAAATACTCATTACTAAATGTACCTTGTGCGCAAGTGATTTTATCACGACGTGCATTAACATCTTTTCCTTCAAGCGCTTGATTTAAGGTGGTTGGCCCAGTTAGTGAAAAAACCCCCCCATCAATGCGACGTTGTTCAATATTTTCAATGATAATATCTAAAGTGTCTTTTAAAAATTGATTTCCTTTTTCACTAGCTAAGAAGAAGTTTGTATATTTATCACGACGAGTAATTAATACTTCAGAATCATCGGAATCAATTATCGCAGATAAACACCATACTAAATGTCCATCAATATCAATATATACACCACCTTCAGTATAGAGTGTAAAGATACGCCAGAAATCAGCTTGTGCAGCTCCATCAGTTAATTGTTGATAAGCATTAAAAGTGCGTTGATCAGCATGAGTTTTAATATATTCTTCACGAGCTTCAGTGCTGACATAATGATAATCATAACTCCAAGAGAGTGCACGGTTAACTAAGTAATTACAATAAATTGGTAGGGTAACTTTGTTGCTATAGTTAGTCTGCCAAATAGTTTTATTAATTTTAGTCACTTGATTAGATTGACGAAATGCAGGGCTATATTCAGGAATGGTAAAGCGCTTTTTCGGAAATATAGCATGGAATGGATAACTTAATATTTTTACAATATTACCTAATAGACGTAATAAGCCATTAGATAAAACAATAAGTTTCTCATATTTAACAGGTTTATTCATTGGATCACCATTGATAATAAAATTTTATGTACTTTACCATTTATCCAACAATAATTAAATTGTTCTTAATAAATTAAGAAGTAAAACCTAATGAAATTCAATGAAGTAAGAAAAGAA
>NZ_AJSX01000003.1 GCF_000262245.1 Pasteurella bettyae CCUG 2042 | reverse complement strand
TTTTATGTAAAATAAATTTCGATTTTATGCAAAAAGATTTGCGAACTTATAATATCGTTTATCAAATGGGAGCAAATTGGTGTATCACAAAAGTGATAAAAGCCCAAATCAGGTTTATTTCAAAGCTGTGACGGATGGAGGATTGCGTTCTATTCCAAATACCCAATATCATCAGTTACGTGCTGCGGTATCTGCTGTTGATGAGACAGGTGCTGGCAGTTTATCAGCTGAACAATTGAAAGCGCTATTTAGCCAAAATCCTATTGTCTTAACCACGGTTATTGATGATTTTTCCCAAGGTTTTACTGGAGCAGGGCGAAGTGAAGATTTAGAAAACCTATTGAAATTATTCCGCCTGAAATTGCAATCAAGCCCAGTGTCTGATGTCGTATGGAATAAATATTTGCAAGAATTACAGCATGACGAAAATGCACAAGATAAAGAAACGCAATTTATGCAGAAACTAGCAAAGTTGCGTTTTCCAGATGTGGAAACAGTTTACAGTCGTGACATTCGACAGTTAGCCGATCTTACGCCGTTGAATTTATCTAAACTGTATCAACAATACATTCGTGATAAAACTGATTTCACTTATTTTATTGTGGGCGATATTGATGAAAGTGCGGTAAAAAAATTGGCAGAATTATATTTGTCTTCCGTAGAAGTAAAGAAACAAGCAAGAACAAGCCAAGCACCGAGAATACATTCGCCTACCTCACGTTTTCAACTGAAAGGATTTATGGAGCCACGAGCAGAAGTGGAATTGTACTTAACAGCTGATTTACCTTGGCAAGCCGAGAATGAATATTTATTCGACATTCTGGCAGATATTTTGCAGGAGCGATTACGTTATGTATTACGTGAGAACGCAGGAGGCATTTATTCGGTTAACAGCTGGTTTAATCAAGACCCTAAAAGCACACAAATAGAAGGTAAAATTGCCTTTAGTTGTGCGCCAAATCGTGTAGATGAATTGCTAAAATTAACTCACCAAAGTTTAGACTCATTAGTACGAGATGGAATTGATAACAATTTGTTAAAGAAAAAATTAGCAGAGAAAGAGAGCAGTATCAAGCAACAATTTGATTCTCTGTTAGTGGTTTTTGGTTTAATTGAAGAGAGTTATCGGCTCACAGATTCGCCAAATTTGATTTATCGTTATCAACATTTATCGCAAATTGCAACTAAAGAGAATCTCGATAAACTTAGCAAAATATTATTAGCAAGGGAAGCTCGAGCTGAGGCGATATTGACTCAATAACTTACATATGAAAGTGTATTTTTATGAGTAATGGAGTAATGTATTGCAGTAAGAGTTAGTCATAACTTGGTAGCCACAATAAAGCCACAGTGTAAGTAATATCGGTGAAACGTTAAATATTCTTGAATAGTCAAAAAGATTATCCACAAGTTTCTTATCAAATTATTAAAGGAAATATCAGAAAGGATAAGATTTGATCTGCACCCCAAAAGTTGGACTAAACAACCAACTGATTAAGGTGCAGATTTTTTATGACTAAATACAACCAATTCTTTAAACAGCAAGTTATCGATTTCTATTTTGAAAATCATGAGTCTCTTGCCAAAACTTATCATCATTTTTCGCTTTCTAGAACACTCGTAAATCGTTGGATTGAGCAGTTCAAACATGCGGGCGTTGATGCGCTTATTATTCGCCGAACCAAGCAAAAATATTCCACTGAATTTAAGTTAATGGTTGTTCAAGCCGTATTGCATAGTCAATTTACTGGTGAAGAGGCAACGTTGCATTTTGGATTACCGAATTCAAGTTTGGTCAGCCAATGGTTGAAAGCCTTTGAAAAACAAGGTATACAAGTGCGGTCAAAAAAATGCAGAAAATACCGCTCTTACAAAGGCGATGTGGGGACGAAAGCCCCAAATCTATTGAACCGCCATTTTACAGCCCAGAAGCCAAACGAGAAATGGTTAACCGATGTCACGGAATTTAAGGCTGAAGATGGCAATAAACTGTATTTTTCGCCGATTCTCGATACCTTTAACAATAAGTTAGTGGCAGGGGTATGCAGCCGTAGTCCAAACTGGGCAATGGTTGAGAAAATGCTTAAACAGGCGATAGAAAAGCTACCGAAAGGTGCAAAGCCGATACTGCATTCAGACCAAGGTTGGCATTATCAAATGCGAGCCTACCATCAAATTTTAGCAGAAAACGACATCAAAGCCAGCATGTCTAGAAAAGGGAATTGCTTGGATAATGCAGCGATGGAAAGTTTTTTCGGACGATTAAAAGTGGAATGTTTTTACGGCAAACGCTTTAAAACAGTGGGGGAAATTGAGCGGGCGGTAATGGATTATGTTCGCTATTACAACGAAGAACGAATCCAATTAAAACTAAATGGACTGAGTCCGATACAATATCAAAATCAGTCCATTATGATAAAATAAGAGTCTAAGTTTTTGGGGGCAGATCAGATTTCACCATCCTGTTTTTTTAAATGTGTATGATAAACAACCAGCTGGTTATAAATTATGCTATGAGGAGTAAAAATGGAAAACCTAACAATCAATTTTTGTTATAGCCCTGTAGAACAGGAAATAAAGTTCGCTAACATAGACAAATTGAAATTACTACTTTGTTTATGTAGGGCTAAGTTAGCAAAGAAAATTCATTGACCTTTTAAACACATAACTGTCATAGGCACTGATTACATTGCTGAAGAATATGAGAATTTAATTAGAGAATTATACAAAATCGCAAGGCAAAGTAGAAAAATAGGATTATCTTTCTCTATCAGGGAAAAAGAATCACAAGACGCAAGTGGTTTTAAATAGGTACATATATGAAAGAGAACAAATTTTTCGAAGGTGTACAACCTGTCTTTAATGGTGAACAAATATTTGCATATACTTGCTACGGATTAGCCATACAATTATTGCTTATAGTTATTAGCATTTTATCTTGAATATGGACTTAATCAATTTTCAGAAGATTTGGATTTTGATGGCGAAAACACAAGAACAAAAGGACGAGATTTATTTGATTTACATGTTATAGCAAAAAATTATACGCAACAGTTTACATCAACACTTGCCGTAAGATTAATGAATTTCTCCGCAGATCCCGATAAACTTGTGTCTTTATACAAAGAAGATATAAGAGAAGGTAAACTTTTAACATCATAATTTATAAAATTTTTCTTGAAATAATGTATGGAGTGTGATAGAAGAATATCACAAAATAAGAATAAGAATAATAAGCATTAGCACTACAATTCCTAGCCCAAGAGAAGTGGCTTTGTTATCTCTTGGGTATTTTTTTATTCAAATTATTGATTAAGAATTTCTAATAGGTAGTTCTATATCTGATTTACTTTCAAATTACATAGTTTTATAGAAATTTGAATAGTCATATTTCACATAGTTCTTCATGAATTGGAGCATGCAAATTCCATAGTGCCAAGAGCATATACTTTACTGGTGTATTTGAGAAGTTCTAACATTAGCCATTCTACTTATTACTCCATGCCTTAGTTTACTTAACTTATTCATACCATTGATTTAATGAAAGAAGATTTTTATAAATGTGATAAAGATCACAAATCTGATCTTTTCTTTGAATATTTATTGAACTTATTTTGAGAATTTTTTATTATCTTTTTCTTCTTGTTGGTGATAATGATTATCATTATTAGGCATGGTTGAGGTCATAGGAGATATAAAATATGAAAAGTAGAGTTCTCATATCTCTCTCTGTTTGGGGATATGCTTTTGTTTATGTTATTCCAGTTTACGCAGAGACAACTGATCAACTCAGTACTATTGTTGTTCATGCAACTTCAGAACGAAAAGATGAGCAAGGTAAAGATGACGAATATCAACGCAATATCACTAATATGTATGCGGGAAAAGAAACAGTAGAGCGCTACAAAGGTGCAGCACCAGCTGACTTATTCCAAGGTTTTAACGGTGTTTATAGTGGTGATGCACGAAATAGTGGTGCAGTAGATCCAAATATACGAGGTATCCAGGGGCAAGGTCGTATTCCTGTGACGATAGATGGAACCGAACAGGCGATTACGACTTGGCGAGGTTATAACGGGGCGAATAACCGTAACTATCTTGATCCCAATCTCATCAGTGGTATTACAGTAGAAAAAGGTCCTGATTTGGCTTCAGGTAATCAATCTGGTATTGGTGGTGCGGTAAAAATGCGGACTATTGATGCCGATGATATTGTCAAACCTGGACAAAAAATAGGTGTAGAGCTCAAGTTAGAAACAAGTAATAATTCTGTAAAAGAGCGTATTCCTGATTTTAAATGGGGACAGGATTATCGCGTAGTAGGTGATGGTACACCAGGTGATTTTTCTCCCATTACTCTGATAACACCAAAGACTAAAGGTAAATATTTTAAAGACAATGCTATGCGTTTAGCTGTTGGTGTAAAAGAAGATAAATTCGATTTACTGGCTGCATATAGCTATCGTAACAAAGGAAACTATTTAGCAGGCAAAGGCGGTGCACATAAATATAAAGGGGTTCTTGATCAAGAGTCAGGGCGGGAGATTAAACAGATAGAACCGAATTTACCTTTTGCTGCATCTATTTATCGCCCACATAAAGAAATTCCGAATACATCGAGTACGATGGAATCTTATTTGCTTAAAAACACCATTCGGTTAACGGATAAACAAACGTTGAAAATGGGGTATCGTGATACCAAAATTACCTATGGTGAAATTATGCCATCTCGCCTTGATTTTAAAGCATTTCATGGATTTGTTCCGCAATGGCCTCTTGCAACCGTTAAGCAAAATGCCTTTAACTTAGATTATGAATATAACCCAGATAATCGATGGATCAATTTTAAAGCTGGCGTGTGGTACACCAGAACAAAAAGCGATACCAATACATCAGGAGGGAATCCACGTGAAGCCAACTCAATGGATGTGGATTGGACATTGGCAACCAGCGAATGTGTTTCTGTTAATCCTTCCCCAACAACTCCACATGATTATCTTATTATTGATCATGCTTGTTTAGCCAGACTTGGCGATCCATTGGTTAAGAAAAATCCGAATACTAACGGTAAATATAGCTATGTCAATGCCGCTCAGGTCAATGCCTATAATACCCGTCGAGGGATTCATTTAAGTAATACAATGAATTTAACGGATAAATTGGATTTGACGATTTCTGGTGCATTGCAAAAAGAATTGTTAACCAGTAGCCATTTTAATGCCAAACCAAACCCAAGTAGCACTTATGAGAGCCCACCACGAGCTGGACGACGTAAGGAATGGGATATTACCTTTAACTTTAACTATCGTCCTACAGATTGGTTGATGCTAACAGCGGGAGCTCGTTATAACGAATATTGGTCTTTTGATGATTATTTAGACTATTTGGTAAAGTCAGGGGAGTTATATAAACCTTATATTATTGATGATAAAGCTTATAAACCAAAAATTGATGTGGGGCAATCAATTTATTACACTGAAGTGATGAGTGAAAAAGATTGGAATCGTTATCAACAAATTGAGAAAAGAATAAATGAGATAAATGACTGTGTGTCAGATGATGATCCTGTTTGTATAGCTGAAAAAAAACGATTGGATGCAGAGTATCTTAAAATAATGGGTAATGCTAATAATATTGAAGACGGTAAACGTTATGGACAGAGTATAAAGTGGTATTATCGTGATGATGGACGGCTACATCGAGAAGATAATCCTTTCTACAATGGCAAATTAAAAAACGAGAAAGTCAAAGATCCAATAACAGGAGAACTTGTTAATAAATATGAACTGAGTAGTAGTGTTGGTCCATTTAGTGAAGAAATGAAAGAAAGTGATAAGTTGACAAAAGTAGAGAGAAAGCGTGGGCATGCATTTTCTCCTGCATTTTCTGCTACTGCATTTTTGACTGATCATTCTCGTATGTATTTGCGTTATACCCAATATGCCCGTATGCCAAGTATTTTTGAAACGACAGTTGGTTTTTCAGCCAGCGCGGACACTTCAGCACGTTTTAAAAATGCCAGATTAAAACCAGAAAAAGCTCGTAATATTGAGATTGGTTATGTACATGATTTGGGACATTATTTTAGTACACCAACCAAAGCAGATATCAAATTAAGTTATTATCATAATGAAACTAAAAATGTGATAGATCGTGATACTGAATTTCGTTTTGTGCAATTAGATAAACGTACGTTAGAAGGGATTGAGTTACAGGCTCGCTATGATAATGGAGACTTCTTTGGGGATTTAGGTGTTGAATATCATCTCAAAAATAAAGTATGTGATGCCAATACTGCAGTAGAACTAGATCCTATCCAAATGCGAGTGCCTACTTGTATAACAGGTGGCTTTGCTTGGGGGTATTTGCGTACCCAATTGCAACCTAAATATTCGATCAGTGCGAATTTAGGTGCGCGTTTCTTTGAGCGTAAATTAGAAATTGGTACTCGTTGGCTTTATCACAGTAAAGCAAAAAATAAAGATGAAGAGCGATTGTGGAAGCTAAAAGTTTTAGATGAAGGAGTTTGGAATCGACCAATGTCTTGGCAACCTGTATTAACACTGGATGCTTATATTAAATACCAAATATCACCGAATTTAAGTATGGAATTAACGGGTACTAATTTAACTGACCGTTATTATCTTGACCCAATGACTCGTTCAATGATTCCTGCACCAGGTAGAACTGTGAAACTTGGGCTTACAGCAAAATTTTAGCAGGACGTTTGCGTTCTTCTAAAAGGTGGCAGCAAAACTTGGTAATCGGATGTCGTTTTGCTGCCTTATAGAGACATACAATTTCAATTAAGAAAATGTATGAATATTTATTTGGGAAATAATTCCCACAATAAACATGGAGATTTTATCATGAAAAAATCGGTTTTAGCTACGGCATTTTTAGCAGTATTTTCAGTTGCTACAACGACACAAGCTGTGACTATCACTTATGGTATTTCCAATAAGAATGTTCCATTGAAACTAGAAAAACCATCCGCTAAGCATAATGGTTGGTTCCATAAAGATCCTGGTGGCTTACCAGGTGTAGAAGTTGAAGGTGTAACTAAAAAAGTCACCAGTTTCCAATCATTAACTAACATCACAAAAAATACTCAATGGTTAAAAGTATTTGGCGGTGTGGATAAAAATGGTGTTGTAGTATTGAAAATGGGGAATTTACCGAGCTGGGTACCTGGCTTCCATGACAAATTAGGTAATTTTGCTTTTAAAAAAGTTGGTGATAAAGAACTTTATTTTGGTGAATGGTTGAAAAAAGGAGATAATGTAAATAAAGATCGTGTTGTGTACTATGCAGGCAATAACAAAACGGAAGTTATGCCAACGGGTGGTACAGCTGTATATGAGGTTGTTGGTATCAATAATAACTCAGACTTAGACAAGGCTGTATTAACAGGTCAAATGACCGCTGATTTTAATAAAGGTAGACTTAATGGTTCTATCTCTAAGCCTGGGTTGACAGTAAAAGTTGAAGATGCCCAAATTAAGTCCAATGCAAGTTTTGCAGGCAATGCTGTCGCAAATGGTAGTATTAAAGGTATGACTAACGGTCACTTCTTTGGCAAGGACGCCTCAGCTCTGGCAGGTTATGCTAAATTTAATGGCAATAACCAATACGATACTGCATTTGGAGGTACAAAAAAATAATTGTTTTATGATTAAAGGGGAAAATTTTCCCCTTTTTTCTTATTTTTATATGGATTTTTTATGAAAAAGTATTATTTAATTTGTTTGTTATCTTGCTATTGCACAACAACGTTTGCTGATATACAGGAACAAGATGCCCTACGATTGTGGAAACAACATATTCAACAATTAACACAGCAGCAACGTGAAAGTCATACCTTAAATGTCTCTCAGCCTATAAATGAAATCATTATTGAGGGACAATCTTTTGAAGTAGCACCAAATGCCTTGTCAGTGGGACAAGCCCTATATATTGCGTTAAATCAACAGCTATGGCAGTACGTAGAGAAGCTTTTAGAGCAATATAAAACATTTGATGAGCATAAACCTGAATTAATTTGGTTTGCCGAAGGTGCACTAGCTCGTGAACGTGGTGATTTTGCTTTAGCTGCACAACGCTATCATCAATTGCTGCAAGTGCAACCTGATTTTCTGAGAGGACAATTAGATTTAGCGAGAATTTTATTTGAAGATAAAAAAAATGCAGAATCTACCGCACTTTTCCGTAAAATAGCTGAACAACCGCTTCCTAGCAGTGTACTTGGTAACATACAGGATTATCAGTTGGCATTGAAACAACGTGAAAGTTGGTCTAGTTCTCTGACATTTGGTTATTTGTATAATAAAAATTTAAATCAGTCACCACAGAAAGAACAATGTTTATTAGAAAATAAAGGTCAGTGTCTAATTAATCGACATTCGCCAAAAGCTATTAATGCTCATGGTTGGCGTTATGATTTTAACACCCAACGTCGAATTTCATTGCGTGGCCATCATGGTTTAGCATTTTATTTCAATAGCTATGGTCAATTTTATCCGCATGAACATGACTATAATGAAAACACACTAAAAACCTATGGGGGTTACAGCTTCCAGAGTGCAAACACAGAAATCACCGTTGCACCTTTTCTGGAACATAATACTTTTGGCAATCACCGTAATTATCACAGTTGGGGAGGGCACTTTGAATGGACGCAAAATCTTTCACCCCGTCATTTATGGAATATGCAATTTGAGCAGAAAAGATTGCGATATAGTGAGCATTATAGCAGTTTCTCTAAGGCGAATTTAAGTTCATTGTTCAGTACTTGGTATTATTTGTATTCACCAAAAACAACGTTATTCGGTGGGGTGGATTGGCAATATCGTTACACTCCTGATCAGGCACAAGCTTATCATTTAGTAGGTACACGCTTAGGTCTTAATCATCAATTCGATTTTGGATTAAATGCGACTGTGATGACATTGTTACGTCGCTATAATTATCAAGGGTATCATGCAGCATTAGAGGTGACAAGGAAGGACTACCAACAGATCTATATAGCACTCTTTAAAATGCCTCAATGGAGCTTAAAAGGATTTACGCCTAATTTGTTATTTAAACATACTCGTAATCGCAGCAATGCTGATTATGTTTATTCCTACAAACAAAGCGAGGTACAACTGAATTTTGAATTTCAATTTTAAGTAATTGCTATTAATACTTAGTAAAAGTAGCTTAAAGTCTTACAGTATAAGGCTTTAAGCTCTATTTTTTGAAGTTAAACGAGAAATTTCCGTTTTATCAATAGAATTTACTTTATTTACATTTAAGCGAGATTTGTTAATTAAATTGACTTAACATTTTTTGCTAAAAAATACCAAAAATCATACAAAATTTGTTGATTTTTTTACACTGGAGAAGTTTTACACAGAGTTGGTGAGTGAATGTAATACGTGGCTGAAAAGTCATAAAGTGGGTAGGCATCAATTTTTTGATGCTTTTTTTCGTTTTTATACTAGGTAAACTTAAGGAAATTTATTATGAACAAAATTTTTAAGGTCGTTTGGAATGAGAACAATCAAAGCTGGGAGACCGTGTCAGAGTTGGCGCATGGGAAATTAAAATCAAGCAGAACAAACAGGACGGCAATGAAAGTGTTCAATCTTTCTATTGTTGCGGGTGTAGCAGTGTTAGGAGCGGCACAAAATAGTTTTGCAGGAACAAATCTTATTAAGCAAGACCAAACATATATTGAAACAGACGGTAACAGGATTGCGATTGGTCAACATGCGACCGCGGGTAATACAGCAGCCTCTAATTTGAATGATGAGTTAGCAAAAGGGGAAAATACTTCTTCAATTGCTGTTGGGAATGCAACAGCAAACCGTACAGGCAGTATTGCCATCGGTTCTGGTACAGTTGCATTGTCAGATTATTTTTCTGCTACTAAACAAAAAAATGGACCTAAGGATAATACGAGTGCAATGGCGATCGGTCATAAAGCCAGTGCAACTAATCAAGGTATGGTTGCGTTAGGTCATAAAGCCACTGCAAGTGGCTCATTCTCTCAAGCGCTAGGGGCATATAGCGTGACGGAAGGTTACAAGGCAACAGCAGCAAATAACTCAATTTTGGTTGGTGCAGAATCAAACGCAGCCACCAATTCAATGGCAGTAGGTTTAAAAGCAAATACTAAAGGTAACTATAGTACAGCAGGTGGTCACTTTGCAGAAACAGATGGCTAGTATTCCACGGCTTATGGTGTGGTTGCAAAAGCATTGGCTCAGAATGCAACGGCAATTGGTGGACAAACAAATGTTTCAGGTTTAGGCTCAACAGCAGTAGGTGCGCGTAATACGGTCACAGCTTCAAATACAACGGTTTTAGGTTACTATATTACTGTTTCAAGCAATAATTCTGTGTATTGGGTGACCACTCAAAAGAAAGTAAAGTGCAAGATGCCACCACTGCTACGGTAAACGGCATCAACTACACGGGTTTTAAAGGCTTGTTGGATGTGAACAACCAAAATAACACAGGACGTTATGTTTCGGTAGGGGAGCTGGTGCAGAACGCCAAATTAAACATGTGTCAGCAGGCTTGATTTCAGCAGAATCTACCGATGCAATCAATGGCTCACAACTTTATATTGCTTTACAACGTGCAGGGGTTAAAACAGGCGACAGTAAAGCTGTACAAGGTTCAACAGGTAGTGTAACCAATGTGGCAGATGTGATATATACTGATACAAGAAAATATTTTTTGATTTTCTAAAAACATTATTAGATTCATCTCAAAATAACTTTTTACTCATGCAAATTATTGATGGTTTGATTAAAAATTATCGTCCTTAATTTACAAGGGAAAGACGTTTTTAAAAAGAGTGATAGGTAGTACATTTGTTAAGGCAAACAATTGAATTTGATATAAAAAGCATTAGTATTTTGTAGAAAAATAGCTTATACTCCACTCGTTTCATTTTGTCGTCATTTTGATAATAATTTAGTGTAAGGTATATTATGTTCAGTAATAAGTCTAAACCCAAATCATTGAATATCAGGGAATTACCAGAAAATATTATCGAACAATTACAAAAAATAGCTGAGAAAAATGAACGTTCTTTAGAAGCCGAAGCTAGATATCTTATTCAGCAATGGTGCTTTCTACAAAATACTCAACAAGGAATACAAAATGTCTCATTTCTATCAGAAATATCGAAACGTCTCTACACAGCATTGAATAACGCAAATCAAGTTAATGTTAATGAGATGACCTTTTCTCAATTAGCTGAGAAAATGAATGTATCTATAAATGATATAAATGCTTGGTTTTTAGCTAAAAAAGAGATACCGTTCTTTCATTTAGATGCATTAAGCCAATTATTTGGTTGTAATGCTCAATGGTTAAAACATGGTGTGGGAGCTGCATATAATCAAATTGTTTACAACATATTCACTCAACATCCACTTCTTTTTGCAAAAGAATTTTTAAGTACTAAACTGGATGGTAAACTAGTTTACAAGCTTCATTTAATATTAAATGAAGATACTGGTTATGTATATATAATACAAGAGTTTAAAGATTCTAATATAACCTATACTTATGTGTCATCAAGTTTCTCTTTCAAAGGGGAATATGGTTCTAGTGGGTTTGATAATACTGCCCGATTTGTTTTAATGTTATTAGCTTTAGATAAAATAAAAACTCCAGTGATTATCAAGGGGTATCTTATAAAAGATAAATTTGCTAATCCATTGTTTAATTCTCAAGAAAAACATCCATTGTTATTTAAAAGAGATGCTATAGTTTCTCCTTGGAATGAGGATATTATTGATCCTGATTATCCAATGAGCTACTGGAGTGGATATAAAACAATACAGCAAAGTATTCATAAACATATTGAGAATGATTTATTGCTAAACCAATACAAGAAAGATATTAAGCAATTTCATGGCTATCTAGAATAGTATGAATTCTGAGATTTTTTATGATGAAAATGTAGGAGAATGGGAAGTATTCAGTTTTGATAAGAGCATAACAATGATAGATAAGAAAGCTAAACTTTCTTAAATTCGTATATGTTTAGTTTAGCTCAATGCAGTTTGGGCTTGTTGTGAGATCTAAGAGACATTTAATCTATAATTCAGTATTCATAATATTAAGAAGTTATAAATATACAATTTCTGTATTATTTTGTAAGTGGAACGATTTAATACTAATTACTTTATCTCCATATGGGAATTCATTCATACTTCTTAAATTTAATAATGATTGAGGTATGAATATGTGATGATTGTTAATTAAGGTTAATGCAAAAATTTGTTTTTTAGTTCTAAGAGCTTTATCAAAATGTAAATTTAAATATATAGCCCCTTCTGTTAAAGTAATTTCAGGACTAAGTAGAGAATTAACTGATTTTAATAATGAAAGTTTTAAAAAGGTGGTTCCATCACTTTTTACACTCATTTTTGAAAGAGCTAGCTTTCCCGAAATTGCAGCTTTAAAAAATTCAGTTGCTCCATCAACATATCTTATACTACATAGATGCATGAAGTTTGAACGTTTAAATATGATAGAAATCTCTTGATTTTTTGTTTTATAGATAACTTTCTTATTTATGAAATGATTGTTGAAGAATTTTGCAGCATCTTCAATAATATCAATATATCGTCCTAATTTAGCTTGTTCTTTCATAGTTATCTGAAAGTTATATTATATAACGAATTAAGCCCACGAAATGTGAGCTTTAAAATTAAATGTTAGTTTTTCTGATGTCTGCCATCTGCTAGGCTTTAACTATCCTAGATTAGTTTCAAGTTTTTCTGATGCTTGCCATCTACTAGGCCTTAAATATCCTAAATTAGTTTCAGATTGACGATGTGCTAACTCACATTGCGCATTTAAGTTTACGCTAACTTCTGCTATTATATTGAAGATTTTATAGTGTAAAGTCAAGTTTTTTCTTAAAATAACTGTAAATTTCTGCATTCAGGATTTACAAACACAAAAAAGCTGTGTAGGATTGATGGTGTTGATTAAGTAATCAATACCCATTTGAGGATGTATTGGCTAGGTACACCCAGATAATAGGAAGTATTTTAGGGGGGGACTAGAATATGCTCCTACGCACTTGATTCAAAATCCGCCGTTGAATAAACGTGTCGGTTCGAGTCCGACCCTAGGCACCACTAGTAAAATTTATAAAAATGATAAGCCACTTTTAGAGTGGCTTTTTTATTTTAAAAATATTTTAAGATCAATAAGTTATAACATTTCTAAAATTTCTTCACTTTAAAAACACTGTATATATTTACATTTATTTACTGTTCATTTATGATCTGATTAGATCATAAATGAAGTGAATTTGCACCAAATTTACACTATAAATTGCACCAAAAAATCAGGCTCTAAAAAGATGGCAACTTTCAATAAAATTAACGGTACTTGGCGTGCTCAAGTCAGAAGAAAAGGTGTATCGAAATCAGGCTATTTTCGCACAAAAGCTGAGGCACAGGCATGGGCGCTGGATATAGAATCAAAAATTCTTACTGGGGCTATTAACAATAGCATCCCCAATATCACATTTGCAGAACTATTGGATAAATACATAAAAGAAATTAGCATTAAAAAGCGTAGCTACCGAGAAGAGCGCTTGCGTTTACTCCGCTTGATGGATATGCCAATCGGCAGCATACGTTTGCCCGATTTACACGAACGCCATTTTCAGCAATGGCGCGATGAACGCCTATCCAAGGTCAGTGCAGCGAGCGTATTGCGCGAGTGGAACACCTTATCCCATGTGATGACAACAGCTGTCACAGAATGGAAATACTTACACGAAAACCACTTAAAAAACGTAAAAAGACCCGAAACACCCAAAGAAAGAAGCCGCCGCTATAGCGACGAAGAAATAGAACGTCTAACCTATGTGTCAGGCTTTGATTTTAGCGTGCCGCCGAAAAGTGTGCAAAGCCGTGTTGGTGCAGCAATGTTGTTCGCCATTGAAACCGCTATGCGCGCAGGCGAAATTTGCAAAGCGACGTGGGCAGATTTAAACGCAGAAACACGAATTTTGCATATCCCTACATCCAAAAACGGACATTCTCGAGATGTGCCATTATCGACAACAGCAATAAAAATAATCACTCATCTGTCCTTATTTAAGGATGCGGAAACTGACTTAATTTTTAATCTTGACAGCCGTTCGCTTGATGCGAATTTTAGGCTAATAAAAGAGCGCGCTGGGTTATCGGATGCTGATCTCCATTTCCACGACACAAGGCGTGAAGCCTTGAGCCGCCTATCTCAAAAAGTGGAAGTGATGACACTTGCAAAAATATCAGGGCATAGAGATATCAAGATTTTACTTAATACCTACTATGCTCCGAAAATGGAAGATGTGGTTAATTTACTTGATTAATGCCAGCGTTCTTGGCGACGCTGAGCATATTTGACAATCTCTCCAACAAAGAATAAACGTTCATTACTGGATTTTTTCACGTCTCGTTGTGTAGGCATACGCACTGGGCGTGGAAAATACGGATCAGTGATAATAGACATCAAATGCCGTTTGGTACATCTAAAATAACGTGCCACCTGTTCCATATTCCATAATTCCTTGTTGTTTTCATTAATAGCTTGACGTGCCAACATCTGTTCAAGTGTGGTCAATTTTTCCATTATTTCTTGATATTGTTCCATAAATCCCCCTTACTAACCATTTCTTTTAAAATATTCAATCATTCGGTCTATGCCATCTCGTAGTGATGTATCATAAGTTAGATCAATAATAATTCCGTTATCATGTCGGCAAAGTTGGAATTCGCCAGTATCTCTTTCAAGAATTATTTCGATTTTATGTTCTTGTATAAAATCCATTCTGGCTTTATCTTTAACAAGCTCAGAAATAAATGCTTCAGTTATTTTTAATTTATCCATTTTTCAATCTCCCAAAAACTTAAAAAACTCAACTTTTTTTACTCAATAACCAATTCACGACCGTCCCAATGAATAAACATGCCCCCATAAATTCCAACTTTGTCGCCTAAAACAAGACGACAAAGTCGATAATCGGTAACCCATCGAGACGATATTTTGTGTAAACTTAAGCAAAATTTAATCTGCTCAATCTCGTTACGATGTATTTTCATCATCTCAGCAATGTCATTCACTGATAACTTTCCTTTAGGGTGGTTACAGTTACTGACACAAGTCCAAGGTGGCGAAAATTCGCCACTATTAGCGGAGCATTCTCCCTGTTTAGTGCTAGGTTTGGTGCTAGGTTTGCGTTTAATAACCCATTTTTTCAAACGACTTTTCACCCATGCTAAACAGCGAGTGAGACGCACGCCATCAATTTTCTGACGTGTCTCGCCAAATTGGTTAGGCTCGGTTTCTTCGTAGTGCAACCGCGCTTTAATATCTGCACGTTTCACCATTGCACCGCCCTGACGTTGCAGATAAGAGGCATAACAGCCAACGTCTGCACAAATGCGCATTTCTTCTAATTCTTCGTCGGTGATGTCGCCAGCGGTTAATCTGCGCAATTCACGCCACACGCCAACTCCAGCATCACCATAAAATTGAAATTGACGAATGCCCCAAATGCTCGCCCAAGCACGGGCGCGTTTGGCATTGTCTTTTAACAACATTTCTGGGTCTTCATCGGAGCGTTCTTCATCGCCTGCGAAACCGTCGATGTTTTTGCTGATATATTTCGCGATATACGCCGTTGCTGAGCCTTTCTCGTGGTCAATGTCTTCCACCTTGCAACGGTGTTGTTTCGCACCACGCTCATTACCGTCCAGCTCCAAAGCTTTACGTTTAAACAGCTCAACCACTTCATCACGATGTTTTTTATCCACATAAACCAATAAATGCCAGTGCGGTGTTGCATCGTGGTGTGGTTCCGCCACTCGCATGCCATAAAAGCCAATGTCGCGCTTAGCCAATAAAGCACGAAACTGCGCCCATACACGGTTTAAATATTGGTGTGTTTTGCGCGGGCTTGCACCATTCCATTTTGGGTTTGGCTCGCCATGGGAAAGTGTGGCGTGGAATGCGCTTGGCGCAGTTAAGGTCAAAAACAGTGCATGATGCTCTGTTTCATCTGCCCATTGCTCTAAACCGTTTAGGCGGGTCATCATCTCTAAACGACGCAATGCAGGATTAGCAGACGAACGTAAATACATATCAAACAATTCTGCTTGTTCTGCGGGGTCGTCCACATTTTCAATAATCATTGATTTCAAAAAATCATAGTTTTTCTTCATTTGTTGTCTCCAATCCATCAGCCCATTTCGTGACACATAACTGCTGTAATGTTTTTTTACTTCGCCACAGGCGATAGCAATATGCTCAATCATCTGCTTTTGCAGTTTTTGCATATTGCGCACCCAATATTTTTCATCGCAGATTTTCATCAGCGTGCAATCAATATATTCTTGACGAATAATGCCTTTGCTTTTGTAACGGTCCCAATGCGCCAACGGAAAGCCAATCGCCGCGGCGACCTTGCCACAAAAGCCATAAATGCGAAGCATTAAACCGTTGATTTCCGCTGTGGTAAATTCCTGCTGCAACGCCAAATGCGCATCTAAAAACGCACGTTGCACATTGCTAAACGACGTGGCGATTTTATAAGCGAGTTCGCTTAATTTCTGCGAACCCAACAAATAAAACGGCACCGTGCCTTTGCTCATTTCGCGGTGGGCAAATTGGTTAAATTTACGCACAAAGTTTTGCTCGGCATTGTCATCGTCGACATAGGTTGCTTTTGTTTTCACTGTGGTCAAAGTGCGGTCAAATTCGTCCCACATTTTACGGTCGAGCAAAAAATCAGGCTCACGCGCAAAACTTTGCATAAACGCCACATCCACACGATATTCGGCAAACACTTTTTTCAAGCGGTTGCCCAATAGATCACGCAAAAACAAATTCGCCTTGCGTTCGCCCCCCATCTCCACCGAGCGATATTCGCGCAAATAGAGCTTGCGAAAATGCTCGCGTTGGCGTTGGCGTGGCAGTTGATTTAATAACTTTTCGACAAAGTCATAGCTGTAAGGAACAGTTTGAAACAGCTCAAGCTGGGTTTCTGTGCGACAAGACTCAGGTGCAGGGCGTAAACTGCCGTCAGTACCTACACTTTCAGGCACTTGGCGAATCATGCCACGTTGTGCTTTCAAGCGTTCGTTTTCGTCTCGTTCTTGTTCCCAGCTCATTATTTAGCCTTATAACGTTGTTAAATACTCATCATGTTGACGAAACCAATCGTCGGTGCTGAATGCCAAATCATTAATCACATCACGTAGATCATTTAAACTGTCCAGTTCTGCCACGCTTAATTCGCACGCCATTAAATCACCAAAGGCATCAATAAAACGGTCATGCTTTGCACCAATCGCCACATAGGCTTCGCTTTCTGCGTGGCGCAAATACGATTGAAATCGTTTGTCTTCACCGCGCTTAATTTGATATTCATCGCCACTGTCTAAAAAAAGTTGCATAGCTACACCTCCAATCGTTTTATAATTTCATCGCTTTTCATCCAGCCAGAGCCGACAAAACATTGTTCGATTACATCGCCATTGGCTCGCGCAGGTTTCACCAAAAACAAACAATCGCAAGCGCCCTGGTCCCGTTCTTTAAACGGCGTAATCGTCACTTCAAAATATTCACCGTCGAAAAAAACATGATGCACACTAATTCGGTGGTCACCTGTAATCTCTTCCTTAATGTGTTCGATTCCACGCAGCTTAATAAACAGCGCACGCACAAAACTATCATCACACATCGCCAATTTTGCTAATCGCATTCATCTTCTCCATAACCTTCAATCATCACCAATATGCCAATCAATCCACTAACCAAAGCACAAAAAAACAAAATGCTAAATAACGTTAAAATCACTGAAATACTCCTTATTTTTTATTTAAACTTTCCGCAATCATCAAACCCAACACAGTTAACATTGGCATGCCGAGCATGACAGCTAATACATCCCAATTTGCTTTTGCGATACTCATGGTTAAAATAAAAAAATCGTTCATTATTTTTATCCTTTTAAATGTAAAAACCGCAGATCTAACGGCTCGCCTTTAAAACTCGGCAAATCAGGCAGTTTCACGAAGCCTGTTTCACTGTTTTCACACACTGGCTTATTGCGAAAATGCAACTTGCTAAAACTGGGCAAATCCAAAAAACTGATTAAAGTGCGGTCGGTTTTTGCCTGATTTTCGACTACCGCATGCACCTTTGTTTTTAACTGGCTCAACAGCATGGCATACACATCGCTACGGTTTTGGCTACGTTGATAAGCAATCCAATTAGCAAACTGTTCCGCTCGTTTTTGTTGCTCTGCCAAAATAGTTTGCTGTTGTGCATGTGCCTGTTCCGCAAATGCATAACGTTGCACTGCTGTTAAACTTTTCATTGTCAAGCTCCTAGTGCTTTAACCAGCGTTTCCACCATGGTTTGCGCTTTTGTTCGACTATTTCGGTAAGGTCTGCCACTTCATCTCGCAATAAATCCACCAATCCCTTTAACATCTCATAGCTACGGCTTAAATGCGTAATCATGCGCCCTTGCGTTTTGAGTGTGTTTTGCAATGCCCAAAGGTCAATCTTGCCTTTGGATTTATCCTGTAGTCGTCCACGGTTTGAGTTTTGATAAGCCATTTTTAGCTCCTTTTTTGTTTATAAATTCAGCAATTTTCTGAATTTAGGGTGTAAAAATCCCACAGCTAAATTTTTTAAGCTCAGCCGTGAGTGTTTAATTAGTGTTTAAAAAGAATAACGGTTGTTATTCCATCGGGATTTCTGTTTGATTCGGGTTATAGTTCTTCAGTGGAGTATTTGCTCGCAAATACTCAGGACGCTCCACATAATTTGGCGTTTCTAGTTTAATGATTTCCCACAACCCATGATTGCGTGCACCACAAGAATTGCACACCAATAAAAAAGACCCAGAGCGTAGTCCCATACTTTCTGATGTACGCACTCGTAAATCTTTCGAACCACAGTTTCCGCAACCGCAATTAATGTTTGCCATTTTTCACCTAAATTTTTTGTTTATCTGATTCATTTAATAACGCAAAACACAACTCTCTTGCAGTGACTGCCCCTTGTGTGGCGATTTCAATTCTTGCAGCGTATTTTGCAGAATATTCACTCCCATTAAGCCATTTAAATACTGTTGGCTGTGCAACATTGCATTCATTAGCTAGATTGGCTTGTGAGCCTACGATTTCTATTGCTTGTTTTATTTTTGGATTAAACCCACTCATAAAAAATACCTTTAGTTATTTATTAACTATAATTATATAGTTAAAAGAATAAAATTCAATAGCCAAATGAATTTTATTTTTTATAGCTTAAGTTATATTATTACAACCAAAATAAGAGGTAAGTATGAATACTTTGGCAGAACGTTTAAAATTTTTATTGAATGAAAAAGGCTTAACACAAGAGGAATTTGCGAATTTAATTGGCATTACTCAGCCTTCGGTATTTAAAATTTTGAATGGTCAAACAAAAAACCCAACTAAAATCTACGAAATAGCGACCGCACTTGGGGTCAATATTGACTGGTTAAAAACAGGTAAAGGCGAACCCAATTTATCCCAAGAGGTGTCAGCAATGACAAGCGAGCCTGATAATGATCACGCTCACCGTATTGATGTGTTAGATGTGGACGCTGCTGCCAGTACAGATGGGATTTTAAATGTAGATTATCCAGAGATTATCCAATCTATTTGGTTCTCTGATGTTGGGGTTGGGCAAATTCTTGGTCGAAAATCTACTCAAGGTGTACATATTATTCGTGTACCAACGGACAGTATGATGCCGACAATCAGCCCTCGTGATTTAGTATTTATCGACACCAATATCAATCAATTTATTAGTGATGGTGTTTATGTGTTTAAACTTAATGGACATACCTTTATCAAACGCCTACAACGCTTGCCTGATGGTTCATTACGAGCATCATCGGATAATAAACAATATGAGCCCTTTGCCATTTCAGCAGAGTTATTCGATACTGCAGAAATCATCGGCAAATTTGTCAGCGTAGTGTCGTTTAACCCGAGAGATTTATAACTCAATCCCAACTGTAAAAGTGCGGTTGGGATTTTTGTTTTGGAGAAAAATATTCAAACTGCTGTGGCAGATTATTTGCAGGAATTAGTAAATGAATATGCGGCTCAAGGTTGGGAATTTTTCCGTATTGACGATTTCTCAACGGAAAAGAAAAGACGGTTAATCCGCCTCTTTCAATACCCAACCTTTCCATTTTTTACACTTACCTTGTCGCAAGGATGATAACCCAGATTCAGCGTTACAGTAGAGATGTGATGTTCATCACGTTTTTTTCTTCACTTCCACATCCGTTTCCACTTTCAACTCGCATTCAATTTGTGTGGTATATCCACTGTCGTTGATGTTGTGTGTCACTCGGCTGATAATCCAATCTGAGCCGTCAATCATAGATTTAAACCCACGCAATACTAACGGCATTTCGGGTATCAGTTCGGGTTCGCCAAAGGCTAGCGTCATGGAAAAGGTGGCGACCCCACGCTTGAGTTTGTCAAAGGCGGATTTTGCACCTGTAATCGCGCTAGTTTCGTTGGCGTAAGTGTATCGTAGGGTTTTGATTTGATCGCTGTCGCTGGTGACGGGTTCAGTTTGCTCCAGCACGTTGTATTTGCGCTTACTTAAGTGTTGCCCTTTAACTTGACCGTTTTTTAGCTTGCGCCCCTTGGTCATTTTTTGCTTTTTGGTGATTTTGCTGTTTTCATCAATAATGATTTCGCCACGCTTTCCCGTGTTGGTGTCGTGCCAGTAAGCACGCACCGCTTTGTAATTATCGCTTTCGGCAATGCTAAAATTATAGCTATCACCGCTTTGTCTGGTAATCTCAAAAGGTGGAATGTTTTTACCGCTTACCGTGTTGCCTTTGCCTGTTGGCATAAATAGCAAACAGCCGTTTTTCACTGTGGTAATGGCGTCATACTGTTCTGCAAGGCGTGTGAGCAGATTAATATCGCTTTCACTGGTTTGGTCGATGTGGCGGATAGTTTTTTCTTGATAATCTTTTGCTACTTTAGCTTCTAGTTGATTTTCCTTGGCAATTTGCTCAACTAAGGCAGGCAATTTTATACTGTGAAATGACCGCTCTTTTTTCTCGCTAAACGAGCCTTTTAAATCTGCACTTCTTGCTCTGATATTGACCTTGTCAGGCGCACCGCTAAATTGCACTTCGTCTACCAAGTATTTACCTTTATCTACCAAGAGCGATGATTGCCAGCCAATGGCTACTTGGATTGTTGCATTGCGTGGCGGCAGTTCTAATAAGCCATCGTGGTCGCTCAATTCAAGCTCTAACATATCCGCTTCAAAGCCACGATTGTCGGCAATAGATAGGCTAATTAGACGGTCATTAACTACTTGGGTGATGTCTTTCTCTTGCTTGTCTTTGGTGATCACACGCACGTTAAAAATGGGGGTGCGGTGGTTGGTTTGTAAAAAATTATCTAGCATTACATCATATCCATAATACTTTCCGCTACACTGATAAGTGTTGGGTCATCAGTCCGTTTTAGTTGCATTGAAAAATCAATAGATCTTGCCGTACCATCTGCAAAGAGTTCGGACTTTTCTTCGTGGATATTTTCGATGACGAAAAAGCCTAATATCATAAAATTACCATCAATAAAAGGATATGCCCCACCGCTATTTGCCATTAAACGGAGCGCATCAATGCTGAGACTGCCACCTGTAATTTCTGGGCGAAGTTGACAATTAATCGTGATGTTATCGCTTTCTTTGCCTATAAATTGTGTTTTAGGCATAGCGCCAACAACGGCATTAGTGGGCTGTCTCCAAGTTGTATCACGGCTAATGGATTGATAAGGGATAGTCCGTTGCATAAACGGAAACATACCTAAAATGGCGAGGGCGTAGTTTTGCATAGCTATTCTTTTGCGTTTTTGCCTCAAAAGTGCGGTCAAAATTTGTTGAGTTTTAACCGCACTTTTTTAAGTTTGAGTTTCGGCACGTTGGTGTGCTTTTTCGTGCCATTGCATAAGTTCGCTTAAATCCATATCATCAAAGACGTTGGGTTGCCAATGAAATACAGTGGCGATGTCTGCAATGGCGTCTTCCACGTAGTTTGTTATTCGGATGCCATTGTCTCGGTCTCCGAATTCGGCAATAAAAAACCGATAGTTTCAGAGGCTAATTCTGTAAAATCTCGGATATCCATATTGTCAAAGTCATTTTTATGTAACATGGGTTGAGTAACTCTTGGTAATAATACCGTTAATGCATTGACATCAGATTGCATAACATCTAATAACTTTAACCCTTTTAAGGCAGCTACATTAGGTTTGATTACAGTGATTTCGTTATATTTTTGTTCACCACGTAAAATAGGGGTGGTGAGTTTTACGGTTTTACTATTGTTTGATTTAGTTTTTGCCATTGCGTGTTCCTTTAATATAGATAGGGGCGGATTGCTCCGCCCGAGGGGTTAATAATTACAGCCCAATTGCTGAGCGATGTTCGGCTAAGCGGTCGGTACCATTGACAATAAAAAGACTGTTTAGCATATCAATCTCAATAATATCTGTACCATTTTCAATGACCTTGTAATAGGTGAGTGGCACGGTGTAGCTTTGTTCGGTATCATCTCCAACTTTGGCGTTGCCACTGTCAATTTCACCGAACCGTCCACGCATCACAATTTCAATGCTGGTGACTGTGCCAGAGTCGTCTTGCTCGTATGCACCCATAAAACGTAATGGCATACCGTCAATATTAGAGCCAAATTTCTTTAAAAACTCTGTCATAAAACCGCCCATTTTGAGCGTGGTTTCTAAGGTTTCAAGTCCTAAATTGACTTTTACTGCACCAATCATGCCGCCTGCACGATATTCTTCGAGTTTCAATGCTAGTTTTGGCTGTTCCAGTTCATTGATTTGTCCGTGATAGCTGTTGCCGTCGCCAAACACGTTCATTAATTTTAATTTGCGAGGTAATCCCATGTTTAAGCTCCTACTTTGGCGATTTCATCGGCGAGATTGACTAAATACTCATCGCTTACATATTGGTTAAATTCCAACTGTTCTAATAGCGGTGCCGCACAGTAATCATAGCCAATTAATAATTTGGCATCTTTAAGGGTTTCAGTGGTGTTAAATTCTTTTTTCACAAAGGCTTTACCACCCACTAATTTGCCCTCATTGGTCCAGTAACGCCATTTAGAATTAATGGCTTCCACGATTTCTTTTACCAAGGTCACACTGATATTTTTATCTATCGCCCAGTCAAAACTTTGTGCAATGGTGTCACGCAATACTTGTGCGGTGCGAGTTTGGTTTTCATATAAAAAAGTTTTATCGGTGGAACAGGTGCGAACGCCCCAGAACTTATAGCCGTTGTAATTGATACAGCAAGTAATGCCTTGTTCATTCAGATAATTGACGTCAGTGTCAGCATCATTGATGTCAAAGGATAATGGATTGGTCACGCCAGTAACGCCTGTCAAATCCTTGTTTGAAATTGCCGTGTGCCAGCCTTGGGTTTTGTCTTGATAGGCTCGCATTGCTGCTGCACGAGTGACCGCATAATCCACTTCGGTTTTCTTGGTGACTGGATTGAAAGAAAGGAAATCGCCAAAAATCAGCATTAATTCACGTTGCGAGAATTGACGGCGATATTGCACAGCTTGCTCTTTGGTTTTACAGCCATAGCACGACGCATACACAAAGCCATTAAGTTTTTTCGCCACAGTCAGAAGCTCAGTGACTGCCTCTTGGCTGTCGTATTTCGGGATAACAAAAATGCGAGGTTTGACACCCGTTACCGCTTGAGCCACTAAGAAGGCTTTCAAGCCACTGTATTCGCCATTTTCATTTACACCACCAATCACGTTAGCTTTCATCTGTGCTTCGTCCTCGACTTCAGCCACACGCACCACAATCACTTTAGTGTTGGTAATATCTAAAATGCCGTCTAAAGCTCGGGAAAGCGTGCCAGTTTTGCCAGCTTTTGCCATTACTGCAGAAGTAATGCCAGTGAGTAAAATCGGCTTATTGAGAGGGAATACTTCTGGATCTGCGTCTTCTGCAGTTGCCACTAAACCAATGACGGAAGTAGAGGAAACGGTTAGCGTTCGCAGTGTTTCGGTAATTTCATTGACACGGACACCGTGTAGATATTCATCAGACATAAAAAATAGCCCTGTTTGGTTAATGATAGGGCTATTGTGTGGGTTTGTGACGCGTGGTGCGAGCGGTTGGAATTGTGAGAAAAGGTTCAACACAATTAGCGCACTTTGACAAAAGTGCGGTTGATTTTTAAATTTTTTGAAAATCGACAGGATACTGTTTTCTTTTGATCTCGCTATTGTATGCTGTTTTACAATGATTACGATCAAAAAAGACAGCGTTAATCACACGATACCAAATGCGCCAACGCTTGCGTGGATGTTTGGCCAGCACTGCTCCACGATAGGTGCGACTAGATAGCGTTTCATCTGCTGCGCCACCAATGAGGGCATTAAACAGTTGGTCGATGGCGATTGATACATGGTAAAGATAAAATTTCAATTTGTGCATAAAATCTCCGTTATTGTTGTGGCAACTGATACACAGGCTCAATGGCTTGCACTTGTTCCAAGGTTTCGGCAGCAATCAATCTATCCTCAAAGCCTTGTCGTTGTCCTGCCACTGCAAAAGATAGTTGATAAAATGCGTTCACTTTTTCTAGGCATTTTTGACGTAATATATTAAGTGGCACACCCCGCATAATAGCAATTAATGCCAATTTAGGTGTATCTATTTCAGGGTTATTCGCCCATGCTCTAGCTTCGTTTGCCTGTTCTTGCCATGTCGCTTGCTCAAACTCAGGAGTTTCATCTAATTTGGCAATTTTTGAAACAAAGGCTTGAGCCTTACTGTTGATTTCGGTGAGTTTTTCAGTTTTGGCTTGTACAAGCAATCTCTCTTTAGCTTGCTCGTCTAAGATCCATTGCGAGCCATTCCATATGTG
>NZ_AJSX01000002.1 GCF_000262245.1 Pasteurella bettyae CCUG 2042 | reverse complement strand
AATTGGAGTACGTAATGCGGGGCATATTGGGGCGAGTTTTGATACTTTTCAAATAGATAGCCAAGGGCGAATTGTTAATACTGGAATATTAAATGCCGAAAAAGCCATGAACTTAACGGCAACACAAGATATTAATAACCAAGGTAAAATTGAAAATAAACAAGGAAATATTCAGCTTCGTTCCAAAGCAAAAATTGAAAACCGAGGTTCTATTGTCGCTCGTGGTGGCAATATTGATAAAAAAGCAGATAGTCATATTCAACAAAGTGGTGAAACGCTAGCAAAAGGCAATGTTAACTATACAGCTCCAACAATTCACGCAACTGAAAGCTCATTGATTGCCGCAGGGGTTAATGTGACAGATGATGCACAGGGTGAAACTCGTCAGTTAGAGACAAAATCAGCTAAAGGCAAATCCATTCAACTAACTAGCTCAAGAAAGACCACTGCACAAGGCAAAAATATCGCCTCTGGAGGCATCACAATATCAGCTAGTGAGGTTAATGTCAGCCAAAGTCATACTTCAGCTCATGGGATTGAGATTAAAACGACAAAAGATCAAATACAAGCAAATCACGCAACATTAATAGCGGATAATGCTCTCTCTAACAACACCAACAACATTAGATACTCAACATAGCCAGTTAAATGCCGAAAATCTTTCTCTTTTATCACAAAAATTAATTAATCATGGTGGTGAAATTCAAGCTCGCTCACAGCTTGCTCTCACGACACATTTATTGGATAACCAAGCAGGTTATATCCGTAGCCAAACAGGACATATTCATGCGAATAAGATTAATAATAATGCCATCTCTGAAACTGGCTCATTGATTTATGGCAACTCGCTCACCTTACAGGTCGACCATTTAGATAATCAAGGCACCAAGGCGAAAGGAAATCAACCGATACAAGGTATTCAAGGAGCAGATTTAACCTTTGAGGCGAACACCTTAAATAATCAGCAAGGTGGTATTTATAGTACAGAACAGGTAAATATTAATGCTGCTCATCTTCTTAGCAATCAACAAGGTGAAATCGTTGCCCTCAATAAGATACAGATAAAAAATCCCCATGATTTAATGATAAATAACCAAAAGGGAGTGATACAAGCGCATCATGCTATTGATTTACAAGCGAAAGGATTACTATCAGAAGGGTTAATTAGAACCCTGGGTAATTTAACCCTCGATCTCAAAGACAGCTTAACTTTACATCAAGCATTTGAAGTTGGTAATAACCTTAGCTTGACAACCCAAGGAGATTTTAATAATCATGCCGAACAACGTGTTGGCAATAAAATGACTATTTTGGCAAATCATCTTGTCAATAATGCACATGCTGAGCTTTCTGCAAATGAAACTACTTTATCTGTAAAGCAGTTAACTAATAGAGGTTTAATTGATGGTAATGAAACTCGTATCACTGGTACAGATATTACCAATATTGCCACAGGACGTATCTATGGCAATCATTTAGCACTAAAGGCAAATAAACTGGAAAACCTTGCTGAAAAACAAAAGGATGAAACCCAATCAGCAACTATTGCTGCCAGAAAACGCTTAGATTTTGGTGTGAGTTCCTTAACCAATCGAGATCATGCTTTGATTTTAAGTTTAGATAAATTATTTATTGGAGGAGCGTTAGATAGCAATTATCAAGCAATCGGTAAAGCGACTCTTGTGGATAATGGCAGTGCGACTATTGAAGCCTTGGGCGATGGCGGAATAAATACGACAAGATTAAAAAATCACGACCTTTATATTAAAACAGGCATCAAAACCGACAAACAATATTTTAAAGAATATAGTCCAGAAGATAGCAGTGATGTTTATTTAGGACGAGACGGCGTAAATGCACAAGGCTGGTTAGATTGGAATAATAATAACCGTCATGACCGTAATGCCTATTTTCGCTTTGATAATGGCACTTCTGTAGGCTCCCCTACTTGGTTCCAAAAATTTTATACTCGAACTACGCATACCACTACATTAGTTCACCAAGACCCAGCTAAAATTGCCTTCGGTGGAAATTTATCCCTGGCTGGAGAACATTTGCTCAATTATGCGTCAAAATTATTGATCGGAGAAAAATTGTTATTAGGCGATCGAGTAATCAAACATAATCTTAATAATAGTGATTTAAGTAGCAAAGGTACACATCTTGAGAATATTGATTTAATTGGAGAAATCCATCGTCTTGACGAAGGCAAAACCTCAACCTTAGTGTCAAAAAGAAAGCATAAAGGAACAAAAAAAGTTTGGGCACATTACACCGAAAATATTAATGAAAATTTTAACCGCACTTTACCCGTTGAGACCTTTGGTTTTAGTTTAGTGTTAAATCAGATTGGACGCCCTATTTCAAGCGAAGCTGAAATAGCCAAGAAAGCTGACCCTAAAACAATTCAAGTCGAAAATTTAGATCTGCCTCATGTGAATAAATCACCTATTGAGACGGTTCCTCTTCCACAAGCTAGCCTTTATAAAATCAATCCTGATGCTCCTCATGGTTATTTAGTTGAAACTGATACTCGATTTACCGACCCTAAACAATGGTTGAGTTCAGATTATATGTTTAAACAACTACGACATAATCACGAAAATGTACATAAACGTTTAGGTGATGGTTTTTATGAGCAACGGTTAATCAACGAACAAATTCATCAACTCACAGGACGGCGTTATCTTGAAGGTTATCATGATGATTTAGCCCAATATCAAGCCTTAATGAACAGTGGCGTGAAATACGCTAAACAGTTTAATCTTGCCCTAGGAGTAGGCTTAACCGCTAAACAAATGTCAGAGCTCACCACTGATATGGTGTGGTTAGTCAATAAAGACGTCACCTTAACAGATGGTCGCCATTTAACAGTGTTGGTGCCTCAAGTTTATTTAGTAGCTAGAAATAGCAATATTAGTGCTCAAGGGGCAGTAATTTCAGCGAATAAGATTATCGGGGCAGTAGATAACTTAGAAAACAGTGGCGTAATTGCAGGACGAGATTTAACCCTTATTCACGCTAACCAACTTAAAAACCAAGGTATGATTTTAGGCGAAAGTGTCGATTTATCCGCTAAGCAGAATCTCATTAATTTAGGGGGTAAAATTGAAGCGGTAAAAGATTTATCCCTTTATGCTGGTAAAAAACTAGACATTCAAAGTACCCTCTCTTCTGCCGAGAATAAAGCGGGGAATTTTGCTCGCACTGTCTTAGACCAAAAAGCAAGTGTGAAAGTAACGGGGCAAAATGGACATTTAAATTTACATAGTGATGGAGATTTAACCATTAAAGCTGCCGATATAGAAAGCCAAGGTGCTCTCACTGTAAGTGCAGGAAATCATCTACAAATCACCACACTTAAGCTCAACAACAAAGAGCATAATAACACCGATAGCGATAACTACTACCGCTTAGACCAGCAATATGAAGTCGGTAGTCACTTAGTTGGTCAAGATACAGTCATGCTCATAGGGCAAAACAACACCACCTTGCGTCAAGCCTCGGTGAGTAGCCAGACTGGTAAAACCATGATTGGTGCAAAAGGCGATGTTCGTATCGAATCAGGTACAAAATCAGAAACCTTAGCTACTCATTCAAAAACCAGTAATCATGATATGGTGAGTAAAAGCAGTGAAATTCGAGGTCATTATCATGACAACACTGAAGCTGTTGCCAGTGAGGTCGATGGTAAACATGTCCCTCTCGCTTCCGAGAAAGGAAAAGTAGATATTAATGGTTCTTCAGTAGTTGCGGATAAACAATTAAGTATCACTGGAAAACAAGGAGTAAACATCACTGCTGCTCAAAATAGCCACTATGAAGAAAATGAACATATTGAAAGTAAAAGTGGCTTAATGGGGGGCGGTGGCATTGGTTTTACCGTGGGTTCTAAAAAAGAGCAAATTGAGCAAGACCAAATGCAGCAAAGTGCGGTTGCTAGCCAAGTAGGAAGTTTATCAGGGAATACCGATATCCACACCGCAGGAGAATATCGACAAACAGGTAGTATTGTCACTTCAAAAAACACGGATATCAATATCAGTGCAAAATCAGCAAATATCTCTGCGGTACGTTCGGATTATAAAAGTCACTACAAATACCAAATGGAGCAAAAAGGCTTCTCTTTAGCCCTTACTGGTGCAGTGGCGAATGCGATACAAGCGGTGGATTCTGTCACAAAATCAGTAAAAATGGTTGGTGAAAGTAAGAATAATCGCATTAACGCAATGGCGGCGGCGAATGTGGGCTTTGAAGCCATGAATGCGGTGGATAATCTGAGTAATGTTGCCGATGCGGTTTCAAAGGGGTCTGTAACAGGCGGAGCGGTTGGTGTACGCGTCGCTTACGGGCAACAAAAATCGGTTCAAACCCAACATAGTGAGGGCAATCTTGCAGAGAAAAGCCAAATCAATGCTGGCGGTAAGGTGAATATCCAAACCCAAGGTGCTGGCAAAGACGCTACCCTCTCTATTACGGGGTCAGATGTTGTAGGCTTAGGTGGTACCCACTTAAAAGCGGATGGCAACATCAATATTGAAGCCGCAGATGAAAACCACTTAGAACGCAGTAATAATAAATCCAGCGGATTTAATGTGGGGGTGGTGATTCAATTTGGTAATCATGTATTGGCTGGAGTTACAGCCAGTGGCAATGTGGCAAAAGGCTATGGCAATGGCGAAAGCCAAGCATGGGTAGCCAGTCAAGTGGGTAGCCAAAATAGCCAAACCATAATTGAAAGCATGGCGGATACCGCCATTAAAGGAAGCCAAGTGAAAGGCAACCAAATCAG
>NZ_AJSX01000001.1 GCF_000262245.1 Pasteurella bettyae CCUG 2042 | reverse complement strand
CTTTAAAAAATAGGAAACAAGCTGAAAAACTGAAGAGACTTTCAAGTTAGTACAAATCGAAAGAGGGTACTACTATGAAAAAGTCTGAGTAAAAAAAACAAGATTAACTGAGAAAAGGCAGTTAATTGTTGAGTTGTTTAACGAAGCGTACAGCGAAAGGAAAGCTTTGTAAAAAGAATACTTGAGGTTGTATGGTTAAGTGACGAAGCGCACAAGGTGGATGCCTTGGCAATCAGAGGCGAAGAAGGACGTGCAAATCTGCGAAAAGCTTGGATGAGTTGATAAGAAGCGTATAATCCAAGATATCCGAATGGGGAAACCCAGTAGATGAAGAATCTACTATTTATTACTGAATCCATAGGTAATAAAGGCAAACCGGGAGAACTGAAACATCTAAGTACCCCGAGGAAAAGAAATCAACCGAGATTCTGTGAGTAGCGGCGAGCGAAAGCGGAGGAGCCAGTAAGTGATAGCATTAAAGTTAGGGGAATGTGCTGGGAAGCGCAATCATAGAGGGTGATAATCCCGTACCTAAAAACTTTATAGTGGTACTAAGCTAACGAGAAGTAGGGCGGGACACGAGAAATCCTGTTTGAAGAAGGGGGGACCATCCTCCAAGGCTAAATACTCCTGATTGACCGATAGTGAACCAGTACTGTGAAGGAAAGGCGAAAAGAACCCCGGTGAGGGGAGTGAAATAGAACCTGAAACCTTGTGCGTACAAGCAGTGGGAGCGGAATAATTCTGTGACTGCGTACCTTTTGTATAATGGGTCAGCGACTTATATTATGTAGCGAGGTTAACTGAATAAGGGAGCCGAAGGGAAACCGAGTCTTAACTGGGCGAATAGTTGCATGATATAGACCCGAAACCCGGTGATCTAGCCATGGGCAGGTTGAAGGTTGGGTAACACTAACTGGAGGACCGAACCGACTAATGTTGAAAAATTAGCGGATGACCTGTGGCTGGGGGTGAAAGGCCAATCAAACCGGGAGATAGCTGGTTCTCCCCGAAATCTATTTAGGTAGAGCCTTGAGCGGACACCTTCGGGGGTAGAGCACTGTTTCGGCTAGGGGTCCATCCCGGATTACCAACCCGATGCAAACTACGAATACCGAAGAGTGATACTCAGGAGACACACGGCGGGTGCTAACGTTCGTCGTGGAGAGGGAAACAACCCAGACCGCCAGCTAAGGTCCCAAAGTTTATGTTAAGTGGGAAACGAAGTGGGAAGGCTTAGACAGCTAGGATGTTGGCTTAGAAGCAGCCATCATTTAAAGAAAGCGTAATAGCTCACTAGTCGAGTCGGCCTGCGCGGAAGATGTAACGGGGCTCAAACATAGCACCGAAGCTGCGGCATCAGTTGTAAGACTGTTGGGTAGGGGAGCGTTGTGTAAGCGGAAGAAGGTGAGTTGAGAGGCTTGCTGGACGTATCACAAGTGCGAATGCTGACATAAGTAACGATAAAACGAGTGAAAAACTCGTTCGCCGGAAGACCAAGGGTTCCTGTCCAACGTTAATCGGGGCAGGGTGAGTCGGCCCCTAAGGCGAGGCTGAAGAGCGTAGTCGATGGGAAACGGGTTAATATTCCCGTACTTGGTATGAGTGCGATGTGGGGACGGAGAAGGTTAGGTTATCAGGGTGTTGGATATCCCTGTTTAAGTTAGTAGGTGGGTGAATTAGGCAAATCCGGTTCACTATAAACACTGAGAGATGATGACGAGGCACTACGGTGCTGAAGTAACTGATACCACGCTTCCAGGAAAAGCCACTAAGCTCTAGCTCATACTAAACCGTACTATAAACCGACACAGGTGGTCAGGTAGAGAATACTCAGGCGCTTGAGAGAACTCGGGTGAAGGAACTAGGCAAAATAGCACCGTAACTTCGGGAGAAGGTGCGCCGGCGTAGATTGTAATCCCCGCGGATGAAGGTTGAACCGGTCGAAGATACCAGCTGGCTGCAACTGTTTATTAAAAACACAGCACTCTGCAAACACGAAAGTGGACGTATAGGGTGTGATGCCTGCCCGGTGCTGGAAGGTTAATTGATGGAGTTATCGCAAGAGAAGCTCCTGATCGAAGCCCCAGTAAACGGCGGCCGTAACTATAACGGTCCTAAGGTAGCGAAATTCCTTGTCGGGTAAGTTCCGACCTGCACGAATGGCATAATGATGGCCAGGCTGTCTCCACCCGAGACTCAGTGAAATTGAAATCGCCGTGAAGATGCGGTGTACCCGCGGCTAGACGGAAAGACCCCGTGAACCTTTACTATAGCTTGACACTGAACATTGAATTTTGATGTGTAGGATAGGTGGGAGACTTTGAAGCGGTCACGCCAGTGATAGTGGAGTCATCCTTGAAATACCACCCTTTAACGTTTGATGTTCTAACGGAGTATTCGGAACGAGTACTCGGACAGTGTCTGGTGGGTAGTTTGACTGGGGCGGTCTCCTCCCAAAGAGTAACGGAGGAGCACGAAGGTTTGCTAATCACGGTCGGACATCGTGAGGTTAGTGCAATGGTATAAGCAAGCTTAACTGCGAGACAGACAAGTCGAGCAGGTGCGAAAGCAGGTCATAGTGATCCGGTGGTTCTGAATGGAAGGGCCATCGCTCAACGGATAAAAGGTACTCCGGGGATAACAGGCTGATACCGCCCAAGAGTTCATATCGACGGCGGTGTTTGGCACCTCGATGTCGGCTCATCACATCCTGGGGCTGAAGTAGGTCCCAAGGGTATGGCTGTTCGCCATTTAAAGTGGTACGCGAGCTGGGTTTAAAACGTCGTGAGACAGTTTGGTCCCTATCTGCCGTGGGCGTTGGAGAATTGAAAGGGGCTGCTCCTAGTACGAGAGGACCGGAGTGGACGCATCACTGGTGTTCCAGTTGTCTCGCCAGAGGCATTGCTGGGTAGCTAAATGCGGGAGAGATAAGTGCTGAAAGCATCTAAGCACGAAACTTGCCTTAAGATGAGTTCTCCCTAGTATAAACTAGTAAGGGTTGTTGAAGACGACGACGTAGATAGGTCTGATGTGTAAGTGGTGTGAGCCATTGAGCTAACAGATACTAATTGCCCGAGAGGCTTAGCCATACAACGCTCAAGTGTTTTTTTTATGAAGTTAAAGGCTTGTTTTTTATTTAGATGAAGAATGATTAGTTAGGCTATTAGTGTAGACTAATTAGGAATAGAGATAAGAATAGAAGGATAATCTTGGCGGCGAAAGTGCGGTGGTCCCACCTGACCCCATGCCGAACTCAGAAGTGAAACGCCGAAACGCCGATGGTAGTGTGGGGAATCCCCATGTGAGAGTAGGTCACCG